>CAZJBW010000151.1:0-2793 GCA_964543985.1 uncultured Pirellulaceae bacterium
CGTCATCCCTTACGAACCGATAACGCTTGAGCCAGGTTTTGCGGTCGAAACGTCGAACCTGCCAGGCAACTTCGACATCGAAACATTCGAGCTAACCGTCCAAGGCTACGAACTTGACCAGGTCGGCCCCTTGGTAATCCTTAAGCAGCAACAGCCCTAGTTTCCCGGGAAACGCCCCAACCCAAAAGAGAAGAAACCAAATGTCACAAGAAACCAAAAAGGCCCTGCAGCTAGTCGTTGGCACGGTCGTCGTCTTTTTCGCCGCGCTGATGTTTTTGCGCGGGACGCACCTGGTTGGCGATGCGATGTCGCCCACCTTGCCCGATGGCCAGCTGGGCGCGCCACCCTTGGCGGCCGTGGCGGTGATCGAGATCCTGATCTCGATAATTGCCGCCGTCGGATCCTTTGTTCTGGGCGGCATCGGCCTGGCCTGGAACTGGATTCGGGGCGGCCGAATATTGCCGAAACGAGCCGCGCCCCGTTCATCACCAGGTATTGGTTCGCCACCAGGATCGGCAAGGTACATAATCGCCGAATTGGAACAACCGCCTGGGATGAGTCCAGCCGAGGCACGCGGCTGGCAAGGCGCAATGATTCAGGCGGCCGCCGAAGGTGACTGGCAGTCAACGATTCGCGCGGCTGAAAAGTTGCACGGCAAACGATTCTTTCCGCGACAAACAAAATCGGAGAACGAATGAGCTACGCTTACCATTATCCGCCACCTCAACAACAAAGTCCGCTGGTGATGTTTTTGCTTTTCGGAATTGTCGGCTGGCTGTTGTTCAGCAATGGCTGTTTCGATCGCGTTTTGGCTGACCAGCGGCAACAGGTAATTGATCAAGGCCAGGACCAACAAGAAAGGCCGTCGTTAAAAAACGGCTGGTTGGTCCTTATCGAAGAAACGAAAGGCCGTCCGGTCGATCGACAAATCGTACTGGATTCGCTGTGGGCAGTTGTGCCGCCTGAACTCGGATGGCGTCGACACGATCCAGACAGCGACGCCGCGCGAACGTTCATTGCGCGAGCGGCTGCCGAAGGCGTGCAGGCACCTTTCGCAATGATTGTCGACGCCAACGGAAAAATGATCTCAGTAAAACCATTCCCAAAGGAAGCTGCAGGATTAGCGGCAATGTTTCAGTGAGGCCAACATGGCCAACAACGAATTTGAATTTGCGCTACCCAATGGTTCGCTAGTTCGCACAGGCAACATTAAGCCCGAAACCCGTCCCGTCAGTGTTTTTCGCAACTACCCCGAAGAGGATCTGTACACGTTTGCGCAGTGCATGAAGATCTTAACGAACCCGAAACGCAAACGGGCTCGAGAGATCGACTTTTGCAAGCGGATCACCAATCAAGGCCAGCGATCCAGTTGCAATGCGTACGCGGCTGGTCGCGCACTCGAAAAGGCTCGAGGGTTTACCGGCCAAGAGCCGATCGAACTTGGCTATGAGCATATTTACGCAGGTATCAATGGCGGCCGCGACCAAGGCAGCCACCTGGAAGCCGGCATGCGGTGGATCACTGAACACGGTTGCTGCACTCGGGACATGATCCCATACCAAGCGTATCTGAAACGCGACGTTAGCATTGAAGCCAGCCGCATCGGTCGCAATTTCCGCGCCTTTGAATGTTACGCGTTGCCGAAAAGTCCAAGCTTATTTTGGCGTGCTTTGATCACAGCATTGTGTCGGCGCGAGCCGGTTGTCGTCGCTGTTCACGTTGGCCGCAACTACATGCGAAGCGACAAGGTTGCCGGCTTCGATTCCGGGCCCGGCAATCATGCCGTACACGCTGACGATGTCGCCTTCAAAACCACGTCACCACGTACCTTTGACGATTTGATCATCGACGTGGCTGGCAGTTGGGATCGGTCTTGGGGTTACCAAGGACGCGGCTACCATCAACTGCAACACTTCGTCCAGCCGTTGCAGTACCACGTCATGTACGCAATTCGCAGCGCCGTCCAAAATCCGAACGAGATTTCACCAACCCTGGCGGTCTAATCCGCCAACCTTTCAAACTCAATCTGAACAGGATGATCCTGTCAATAATCTGGATACACGAAAATGAATCCAAACTCTATTCCGACTGTGGCCACTGCAATTTGCTTGGCTGTGGTCGGCTTATTCAACGTACCTGACAAACAGGAAATTGTCGAAACCATCGACACGATCGAAACCGTCGAACAAAAAACGGGGTTCGAACCTCGGCTGAATGTTGTTGAGCAATCGATAACCAAACTGATCGCTGACCAAGCATCGCTACACAATCGTGTGACGACGCTTGAAGGGCGATCGGTGAACACTCCAGCAATCCCGGAACCCGTTCAATCGCCTGAGATTGTCGACTTGCCGATTCAGCCACCGCTAATCTTTGAGGCTCAACAGATTAGCCAGAATTTACCAATTCCACCGCCAACGATTCACTACGGCAATCCGATTGTCTTTTCACCGCCAGCGTACTCGCCACCAGCACCAGTTTATTCTGCACCGGTTTACTCACCGCCACCGCAAAACATCCGACCCGGGGGTGTCGTTTTTCAGCGCCCTTTTCCGCAAACGTTCCGGCGCGGACCGTTGCGCCGGCTCGGCCGCGTGCTGTTTGGTGTCCGCCAGGGTTTCCGTGACCGCGCTAGACTGACCAGCGGTCGCTGGTCCGTGGGCGGCATGCGCCCTGGAAACGTTACCTGGCATCTGATTAACGAACACGGCATCCCAACCAACCAGGTGCGATCGATGTCCATGACACAACGCTTCGCATTGCACGACTCAATCCACGAGGCAGGCTGGTGAT
>CAZJBW010000151.1:2893-4451 GCA_964543985.1 uncultured Pirellulaceae bacterium
GCTTGGTTGCTGGCCGATCTGTTAACCGGCTTTGTGCATTGGTTCGAAGACCGCTATATGAGCAGTCACAGTTTGAACTTTTTGAATTCGATCGCCGAGGAAAACGACCTGCATCACCGCAAGCCAACGGCAATGCTGGTCAACAACGGTTGGGTTAACATGCGTTCGGCGGCTGCCGTCGGTTGGCCGCTGGCCTTGCTGCTGTTTGCTTTAGGCGCTCCGACCATCGTTTGGTTGACAATCTTTTTCAGCACGTTCGGCAACCTGGTCCACCGGTTCGCGCACACGCCTCGCCAGCAATTGCCACGCTGGATCCGAGGCTTGCAGGAATTTGGCCTGTTCATTTCTCACGATCACCACGACGCCCATCACCGATCGATGAAACGCCTGATACCCAAACATGAAGCGGGCTACAAATTTTGCCCAATGACCGACTGGGTCAATCCAATTGTTGACGGCCTTCGGTTTTGGTACGTCCTGGAATGGTGCTTTGCCCGGTTCGGGCTGAAAACGACGGTAGCACGATGAAGGATTTTCTATCGGCGATCGCTGTCATTCTTGGGCTGGTCGTAATCCTTAAAGCCCAAGGATGTGGTGGCTGCCAGTTTCGGCCATTCAAGCAGCATCGCGAGCAGTTCCAGGAAAACTGGCAAGAGCATCGCGAGCAAATGCAGGACAATCGCAAAAAACGCCAGGAGCGCTGGCGCGAATTCCGCGAGCAAAATCAAAAGCGACGCGATGGTCGCAGATCCAACTGATAGCCCATGTTTTTTCTACTCGCCCAGGAAGTCATTCCAGTATCCGCACCCATGCCAGGCTCAGGCTCTGGTTCCATTGTGTCGGACTGGATGCCAACAATACTCTCACTGATCGCGACAGCCGTAGCGGGTTGGTTCGCGCGACGCAGTGTAATCCTGGAAAAGCAGCACGAGCAAAAACTAGCCAACCAACAAAGAGCGCACGAGCAAAAACTGGCAAACCAGACGCGCACTCTTGAACTTCAAATGAAAAAGCTGGAGCTAGAAGCGTCGACACGCAAAGAAGAAGACCAGCAGCGGCGAGACTGGATCAACGGTGTGCTGGAAGACAGCCGCACAAACCGTGAAAAAGTTCTGACCTGCGAACACGAAATCCGGTTGCTGACTGGTCAAGTCGCCAGCCTAAAAGCCGAGTTGACATTTTACCGCCAGAATGCCGTGGCGCTGGATGCACAACACGTGCTAAAACACGTCATGGAATTTTTCGATGCGCCAGCTTGGCTGCACGCAGTCGGCGAATTGAAATGGTATGTCAATGATCACTTTTGCGATTACTTCAACGTCCAGCGACGAAATTTTTGGTCAGCAATTAATCTGATCACCCTAAGCGACGAGGCGACAGGCAGCCAGATCATCGCTCAGGATCTGGAGATCGTTGACTCGGGTTCCATGATCGAAACCGTCGAAGAGCGTTGTAAGTACCTTGGCGATCCCAACAACGACACAAGAGTCCGCGTCAAGCTTCGAAAAACACCAGTCAGAATCGGCGAAAAAAACTACGTGCTTGGGCAAGTCCTGCA
>CAZJBW010000151.1:4551-7325 GCA_964543985.1 uncultured Pirellulaceae bacterium
CTACGCAAAGCGATTGGCTGTTCGCGCAGCCAGTTGACGCAGTGGATCAATGAAGGGCTGCCTCATCAAAAGAAAGGCCGCGCCCGCAAGTTCGATCCTGCCGAAGTCACCGAATGGCTAGTCGAGTACGGCCACGCGACCGTTGACGACACGGAAACGATCCTGAACACACGCGCCGAATGTGGCCGTCACTTTGGCGTTGCTGATCGCACCGTCAGCGTGTGGCAGGATGATCAAACGTTTCCTGGGAAACCGGGCACGGCCGGCAAGCGTGACGGTTACTACCCCGTCGCGCAAATCCAGTTGTGGCTGGATGCCCGAGGCCACGACCACGCCGGCATGACTGACGAAGTCAGCCAAGCAATCAAGCTGGAGCGATTGCGAAAACTGAAACTGTCCAACGATGAAGCCGAGGGTTTGTTGGTTGACCTAGAGCAAGTGCGCCGAATCATTGTCCACACCCACGGACTGGCGAAACGCGAACTGTACAACTTGCCGGCCGAAATACTCCAAGTCCTGCCTGCCGACGTGCCCGAGGCGACCGTGCAAGAAGTAAGACGAAAAATCACAGCGAGGATCGATAACGCCACCGACATACTGGGGCAGCTGATACGTGACTACTCGCCCGACCAAGATCAATGATCAGGTCAACGCTAGGATCTCTTTAAGTCCGTCAAAACAACGTGAATTGACCAGCATCGCGTGGATGCTTTGCGCCGAACTAATGTTGATCGGTGATCGATCGCTTGACCGAATGTCCCAACCGTTGCACCACGAGTACTGCGGATTGTCGCAGCTGCGTGATGCGGATCCGGACCGCTTCAACGAGCTAACCGCCTGATGGTTGCACTCACCAATACTCAGGTGATCATCGATAGCTTGGCCGGTATCTGGACCAGTCGGCCACCTGCATCGACATCGGAATTCGTCGAGGCCAACGTGCGCCTCAACGATTCTGTCGAGGCCAACAGCGGTCGCTACGACTTGGCCGAAAATCCGTTCTGGAATGAAATACTGGACGCCGTCCACGATCCATTCGTCGAATCTATCGCCAGCCTCAAGTCAACTCAGATTGGCGGCACGCTCGCAAACATCGTGGCGGCGATGGCTACCAGCGTGATTGACCCAGCTCCGTCAATGTTCGTTGTGCCAACTCGAGACGACGGCCGACTGCTACGCGATCGCATTTACGGCAACGCGGCTAAGTCAGAACCGATCCTGGCGAAAAAGGTTCCGCCGGCACGCTTGCGGAACATGATCAGCGTTGATCTCGAGTCAATGCACATCTATTTGGCTTGGCCTGGATCCAAGCAGCGGATGCGAGGCAAGCCTTGCAAGTACGTTTGGCTTTCCGAGATCGACGTATACGAATTCGACGACGCAGCTGGCGACCCCAACAACGCAGCCGAGCGACGTACTGACCGCTTCCCGGAATCAACAATCATCCGCGAGTCAACACCAGTCGGTGATGATTCGACGATCGCTAACTACTTCGAAGCTGGCGACCAGCGCCGCTGGTTCTGCAAGTGCCCTCATTGCGGTCATCGCCAAGCGTTGAAGTTTTTCGTTGCCAAGTCTGGCAAGCACAAAGGCTGCGGCGGCATCGTCGGCTATCTCGACAAAAAGCGAAACCACCTCGACCAGGTCACCGCTCGCAAGCAGGCGCACTACGTGTGCGAAAAAGGTTGTCGAATCGATCAGCCACACAAAGCGGCGTTTATACGCTCGGGTGTCTGGGTTCCGCTCGGTTGCAAAGTCAACAAGCGTGGCAAGATCACTGGTAAGCCGCTGAAGTCGCCACGCTATCGCAGCTACCACCTGTGGCAGATCATGAATCCGTCTAAGACGTTCGGCGACCTGGCAGCCACCTACATACACCACGTCGACGAAGGCAATCTACGCGAGTTCGTGCAAGACGTTTTGGGCTTGCGATATCGCACGGCAAAAAAGATGCCGACCTGGCATGTACTGGGCAAGCGGCTAGCCTGGCCAAACACGCGCGGCATTGTGCCGGTGCACGCATGGTTCCTGACCTGTGGCTGTGATGTTCAAACCGATCGTGTCGTCTGGTCGGTGCGTGGTTGGGCCCCGCGACGCACCAGCTGGCTTGTTGACTGGGGCGAATTCATGCGCACCGAAGTCCAGGTCGACGACGATGACGCCGACATCGCACTAACAGCCGCTAGTGACCTGGTTCAGATCGATGAACTGCTGGATCGTGTCTACCCGATCGCTGGCGATTTGGAAAATCCACTGGGACGCAAACGGCTGCCGATTCGCCTAGTCGGTATAGATAGCAATTTCCGCACGGCCGACGTCCACGAGTACTGCTTGTGGCACCCGGAAGCCAAACGATTGCGAGCTCTGCGCGGTGACCATCACGTATCGGCTCGAGAGCGGTACCGCATGACGGAAGTCGCGCGGGATCCGATCACCGGCGAACGGATTGACGACGAGAATCGACGATTGCAAATCTGGGGTGTCCAGGTCGATTACTACAAACAACTATTAACCGAGCGTTTGCAATCGACGCCGGCAACCGGTTTCCCAGGAAACAAAAATCCTGACGTGCACGACGGTGGCTTTTACGTGACGGCCGACTGCCTGGAAAATGGGCAGAAGTATCTGAAGCAGCTTGTCAACGAGCCGCCGACAATTGTTGTGGATCCGCGGACTGGCCGTAAAAAAACTGTCTTCAAACCACGATCAAAAAATATTGGTGTCGATTTCTGGGACACGACCGTCTATTCCGAAGTTCTGGCCGACATGGTCGT
>CAZJBW010000152.1:0-7218 GCA_964543985.1 uncultured Pirellulaceae bacterium
ACGACAAACATGTCTTCGAAAACGTGTAGTCCATTGTGTTGCGCACATTCGCAGGCGATCGACCCGAACTCAGCGCTCCCGTAGTCATCCCAAAACGTGCCACCGAACGATGCTTCGATCAGACCACGCTGATTGGGTGTCACGCGACTTCCCATCGCTTTGATGACAGGGATTTGCAAAGGTTGTTCGCCTGAGTCACGAATGTGTTTTGCAATCTCGACCAGGTAAGTTGCCAAGGTCTTGATGACTTGTGGGCGATCGTTTCGCAATCGCTCAACGTAATTTTGCAACACTTCTTCAGGAGGCTTGCTGCCGTACCGACCAAACCCGGCGTAGTTTTCCGTGTTGAAGATCCATTGGCGCTCGATCAGGCCGCGCAAGTCGCGAAACGATTTACGTTCTCGCCACGAGCCAGATCGAATCATATTCCAAAGGTGGCTCAGGACTCTTTCTTCTTTTTCACCTTCGTCCCCGCAGACGATTTCACAAATCTCCGGCGGAATTTCTACTTTTTTCATTCCCAAAGAATACTCATTTGGAATCAACAACATTCGCAACTGACCGGCTCGATTAGCGTCGCGTTTGTGAAAATCCTGGACAGTCACCAGCCGTTGAGCCGTGCCGCGAGTGGACATCATTCGCCAATCGGCAGCATCACTTCCGTCGGTGATGGCGTCCGGAAAGTTCACTTCGACGTCGTCTTTGCTTAGAACTGGGATGTGTGAAAGCCGGCCCAAACTGGAGGTTTCACCGGTAGAAACGGGAATCCTGTCTCGGTAGAACGGCACTTTCTTACGCGCGTGTTCCAACAACGAATCGAGCCGTTGATTCCGAATGGATGTCGCTTTCCCTGGCGTTCGTGAGAGAGACAGTAATTTTGTACTGGAAATCCGGCTGCCTATTTGCAGCATCGTTTGCGCACGAAGGCGACAAAAAATTGTGTTTAGCATACTCGTTATTCTGAATTCGTTTGCAGGTTCTTGATGACTCGTTGAGCAGCAGCTGGCCAAGTGTGTTGTGCCATGACCCATGCCCGAGCGTGTTGGCCAAGCGATTGTCGACGTGGTTGATCATCCCAAAGTTGCGTCAGTGTTTTGATCCACTGTCGTCGTCCAGAAGCTGGTTGAATTGAATTGCGGGTTCCAGTATCAACGCCGTTCAGCGCCGTTTTCGAAGCAATGATGGGGCGCGACAAACTGGCAGCTTCCAGAAGTTTGTTCTTAATCCCGGCTCCGCTTACGAAGGGCAACACCACGACCTGATGAGCACAAATTTGTTGGCGAATGTCTGGCAGGTCGGTAATGAGCTCAAACTTGAACTTGTTGGCCAATTGCCTGACCGCTTCTCCGGGCTTAAACCCAAAGACAGTAAACTTCGCATCCACAAACGTCGAACGAACTTCACCCCAAACGTTTTTGCAAAACCATTCGATGGCATCCAGGTTAGGGCCGAAGTCCAGTCTTCCCCAAAACACACAGCTGCGATCGGCCTCGGTAACGACTTGCGGAGAATAGTGTTCGGTGTCGACGCCATTGGGTACGACATCGGTAGCGGTCCGCGGCATGATTCGACGCGCCCAACGAGCATCACGGTCAGACACTAGCCAGGTTCGATCAACAACAGAAGCAAACGCTCGCTCGTAGAGCCCCTTAACGGCTGCGTGTTTCAGGTTCGACCAGCTTGGCGGCCGGCATGGTGAGAATTGGCTGAGGTGATGGATGACCCATTCGTCAGCGGCGTACCATACTCGGCTCGCGTCTTTTACCAGCGAGAGGTATGGAAGTACATCCAGGCCAACAGCGACAACCGTGTCCGCTTTCAGCTGTCGCGAATGATTGGCGACTTCCCGGATTCGGCTGTTGGAAATGCCCCAGTAAGAACAAAACTTCTTTTGCAATCGAGTAAGCCCAGGTTGATTGTCATCCTCGCCAGCTGTTGGACTAAATACCAGGTTGTTTTTCAGATCAATCGCTTCAATTGCTGGTTGGCTGGATGGTTCGACCGTTAGCAAACTGATTTCATGACCCGCTTCGTGCAACGATCGCATCATCCAATACGTGTGAACGTCGTGGCCGCTCACGCGTGGATAGCTGAGCTCATCTTTGACAAACAAGAAATGCATTAGGCAACGTCCTTCAGTTTCGTGACGACTTCACTGTCTTTTGTTGGAGATTGATTTGGCCTTGCAGAATTCGATTGGCGCCTGTGGATTTGTAAGGCGGCTCCACCAATTGCAACCAGCAGGTAGGAGCTTTCCAACAACGCGCCGCTGGAAAACATGCTCGCTCCCCAATACCCAGGCACGCCACACACGACCGCCAGACAACTTGCGGCAGCCCAGTCAGGCAGTTGATGCGCTTCGCGTGTTAACAACAGAAAGCACGAAGCGAAGACAAACCCAAAAAATGCCAGGTAAAGCAAAGTGGCTGGCACGCCACAACCAGTGCTGATTTCGAACAACAAGTTGTGCAACGCTTTTTGATCTCGACCTTCGGAATCAACATATTGCGGCACAAGGAACCTTCCGGCGTTAGGCCCGGCTCCTAACAGGGCGTAGTCTCGTGTAATGACTGCACCGGCACTCCACAATTGGAATCGGCTTGCGGCCGAACTGTCTCGTCTGTCTTCGCTTTCAAACGCCGAAGAGAATTCGCTAACGACCGAGGGGCCAGCCAGGATCACGCCACACAGCGTTGCAGTCGCCAGCATCCCCCACACTCTAGGTTTCTTGGGAACGAAGATCGCAAACAACGCAGCTAACAAGATTCCGCCAATCATGGTCCCGCGAGACTCCAGCAACATCAGGACGTGCAATTGCATCACAAAGATTCCGCCAGCAACCAGCAATTGCCATTTGTTGCGTCCGTACGCTGTCAAAGCGGCAGCGATACCCATCACCGGAACAGTGAAGATTGAATAGACGTTGTTGTCACCTTTGTTCCCCCATCCATTGATGCTGTAGCGAGAAAAGCCGTCCTGGAAATATTGGAGGTTGATTTGATAAGCGTTATATCCCTGGCAGACGACGACGACCCACATCAAGATCCAAAGCTTTCTGGGAGTGTCGATCAGTAATACTGTCATCACGACCATCAGTGCGATTTTCCAGATCACACTCATGTAAGCGAAAGAATAATCCGAGTTCACCGATTGGAACGCGGACAAGTAGGCAATCGCGAGGAAGCCAGCCAACGACAATAGCGCATAGCGCGTCGTGCCTTTTACAGGTGAGCTTCTCAGTCCGGAAAGTAACATTCCAAGAAGCAAGCAAGCGGTGATGTACTTCTGGTAGGGAAAGGTCGTATTGATCGCCCACCGCCAGTTCCAATCTGGCTCCAGCATCACAAACGCGTAAAAAACTACCAGCCCGACCCACGGACGGCGCAACCCTTCGAGACAACCCCAAGCAAAGAGCGCATAAATTACGAGGGCACTTAGCATGCTGTGTAAGGCCTCAAGCTAATTCGAGATCTCCGCAATCGTTAATCGAATTCCATCGGCAACACTTCGCGTCGCTTTCCAACCAAGACTTTCCAGCAATTCAGTATTGGCACATGACGACTTCAACTCACCTTCGCGATTCGGAATCGCGCCGAACAACAGTCTTGATGACGACTTTGTGATCTCGTGCACCGTTTCAACAAATGTTCGCAGGGAAATCGCGGTACCAGTTCCGCAAGGGATTTGACTGCAACCTTCAGGCACGTTTGATTGTTGGCTTTCCAGAACCAACAAAGCCTCAATGACATCAGCGACGTAAACAAAATCCTTTTGCTGGCTGCCTTCTGTTAACTTGATAGAGTTGACGTTGTTCAAGCACAGTTCAATGATCCAAGGCACGAATTTCCCATCTCGATCACCCGGTCCAAACGGATGTTGCAAGGCTACATTGAAAAATCGTCGCCCGGTTTGTTTAGCCCAAATCCGCCCCCATTGAGCAAACTGCTTCTTCGTCAAAGTGTAATTTCTGAGATATGGATAGGACTCAGGAAAGCAAGTGTCGGTTGCGATGAACAATGGGACTTCATGGCGATCGGCATGTTCCAGCATCTGCAACGGGAAAAGCAAGTTTGTTTTGGCGACTTCGCTGGCCGGTTGGTCATCTCGCCCGTAATTCGTTGCCAGGTGATAGACTACATTCGCGTGACCGATCGTTTCCCAGATCGATTCCAATGAACTGGAATCCACGTCGTGCCACTGAACCTCTCGGAGGTCGGCCAACGAATCAATGGAAGATGATGACCGCTTGAGTGCATGGACATTCCAGCCTTGCTGTACCAGCGAGCGAACAAGGTGGCTTCCGATGAAACCCGTTGCTCCTGTTATCACGGCGCGTTTCATAGTTCAACTCCCGCGAAGTCGTCACCTAGCAAAGGGGACGAGGTATCTTTGGGAGACACAATCGCATTCGCCAATTCCCACTCAATTCCAAGTCGTGGATCATTAAAACGAATTTGTCTTTCGTACTCGGGCGAATATTCTGCGGAGCTCTGGTAAGTCACTTCGCAGTCATCGGTCAAGGCTTGAAATCCGTGGGCAAAACCACACGGGACGTAAATCATTTTTTGATTTCTGGCACTGAGCTCAACTGCGAACCAATTCAGGAAGGTTGGCGAGTTCGTTCGTACGTCAACGATGACATCAAGTACTCTGCCGCGCACACAACGCAAAAGTTTGACTTCAGCCGCTGGTGGTACTTGGTAGTGCAATCCGCGAACGGTTCCAGCCGAGACTGATTTTGAGTGATTCGTTTGCAAAAACGTGTCAACAAGTCCATGCTCTCGAAACCAGCGAGCACAGAAGACGCGAGAGAACCAGCCGCGTTCGTCTTCATGCGGCTGCGGCTGAATTACAAACGCACCAGCAAGTGGTGTTTCGATCAGCTTCATTGAACCGCCCATTCCATCCCAAGCGATGCGGCATCGCGGACGTACTGGTTCAAGTCGTCGTGAGAATTCGCGACATCCGAATCATAAAACCGTTGGTACCACTGAGTCGTCCGTCGAACACTTTGTTGCCAGTCCCAAACTGGTAGCCAATTCAACGACTCGCGTGCCAGAGTCGAATCCAGTTTAAGCATGCTCGTTTCGTGTGGCCCCTGCTGATTCGCAATCTCGGGCGAATGGAAGGTTACGCTTGGCCAGGCGTTTTGCATTTCATTGACGATGCTTCCCACGCTGACGTTGGCTTCTGCCCCCGGTCCGAAATTCCATTCTCTGGCAAAGGCCTTCTGACCGTCGAGCAATCGCTCGGACAACAAAAGGTAGCCAGCAAGTGGTTCCAGGACATGTTGCCAGGGACGAACCGAATGCGGATTGCGAATAGAGACTGCTTCTCGTGCTGCTGCCGCGCGAATTGCATCAGGCACCAAACGATCCAGTGCCCAATCGCCTCCACCGAAGACATTTCCAGCTCGTGCCGTTGCGATCAACGTTTCGTGTTCGATTCCATATTTCTTAATGGAGAAAAAGGACTCTCGATAGCTCTTCACGATCAGCTCAGCACAAGCTTTCGAACAACTGTATGGATCCGCCCCGCCAAGTCGATCCGTTTCGCAATAACCGATTTCGGATTCAAAATTCTCATAGACTTTGTCACTGGTGACGCAAACAATTGCTCGCACACAATTGACTGCCCGGGCCGCTTGAAGGACATTCACGGTGCCCGTCACGTTTGATGTGAACGTTTCAACAGGTTGGTCGTAGCTCAAGCGAACCAGCGGCTGAGCTGCGAGGTGCAAAACCAGTTCCGGTCGAACGCTCTTGAAAAGCGCGGTCAGTGATTCGAGCTCACGAACATCGCCAAGGTGTGATTCAACATCAAGATTCAGCAATTGGAAGTGGTTTGGGTCTGTTGGCGCGGGCAACGAATACCCAACGACTCGCGCGCCGAGCGATTTGAGCCACAGACATAACCAGGATCCCTTGAATCCGGTATGGCCCGTCACCAAAACGGTTCGACCGGCAAACCGGCCTCCGAAACAATTCGATATATCTGGAAGGCTCTCCACTAGTCTTCGTATCCGTCGTTCCAGACTTTCCACGGCGCGTTTCCGGTTGACCAGGAGTGTTGCAAACCCTCAAGATCCCGCGTCGTATCCATGCACTGCCAGTAGTCACAATGTTGATACGACATCAACTCGCCTTCATTCGCCAGTTTCGACAACGGTGCTTTTTCAAGTACGCAAGATGGATCATCACTGAGGTAATCAAACACTTGTCGATTTAGAACGTAGAAGCCTCCGTTGACCAGCGCGCCTTGCTGGCCTTCTTTTTCCCGGAAGCTCACGACTCGTTGTTCTTCAAAAGTCAAATTCCCAAATCTTGGCGGCGTGTGAACTGCCGTCAGCGTCGCCAGTTTGCCGTGATCTCGATGAAAGTCGACAACTTTTCCAATGTCGACGTTGGTCAACCCGTCGCCATAGGTCAGCAAGAATTCAGGATCGTCCCCCAGGTATTTTTCGATTCGCTTGATCCGGCCGCCAGTCATCGTGTCTTGTCCGGTGTAGGCGATTGTGACGCGGGGTCGAAACGTGTTTCCATTTTGGTGAACCGAGCGAGCCCCGCGTTGGCCATTTTCGACGTCAGAAAAGTCGATCGTTACATCACTGGTGTAAACGTCGAGGTTGTAAAAGAATTCCTTGATCAATTCGCTTTTGTAACCGGTACACAAGATGAAATCATTGAATCCAAAGTGCGCGTAGTAGCGCATGATGTGCCACAAGATCGGAAAGGGCCCGATCGGGATCATTGGTTTGGGCAGAAAATCGGTCAGTTTGCCGAAGCGAGTGCCGTAGCCTCCTGCCAAAATTACAACTTTCATATTCGAGATGCCTTATTCAATGTGCAGTTTTTGAATTGCGAGAAGTCAGTAGAAACTTTATCCAATGCCAGACCGCACTGGTGCGAGCACAAATTCCGCTCCATAGGTAAATCCAATTCGTCTTGTTGGGGCGTCGTAAGAATGAAATCAAGCCAAGGTCAATCAAAGCAAATCGAATCGCAATGGCATCGCGGCCGAACCAGCCAAAGTGTTTCAGAAACAGGTACAGCGTGTTGCGCCAGTGGTCGAGTTTCCATCGAAGCGACGTTTCATCGATGTCTGGACGTGGCTTGGCAAGGTGAGGAACAGCGATCCGGCCATCGTAGACGACGCGATAGCCAAGCCGTTTGGCTGTCAAACAATGATCGGTTTCAATGCGACTGCCGGAACTAAAAT
>CAZJBW010000153.1:0-7129 GCA_964543985.1 uncultured Pirellulaceae bacterium
GGCGGAAATCCAAGAGCAGAAATTACATGATAGGTTTGCATGCCCCTTTCACTATTTGGCGATGAACCAAAAGTTCGTATCGAGGACAACATTGGATCTGTTTCGGATCACGCGCACACATTTGGTGGCGATGTTGATGAGTTCAAAATTTCATTCATGAACGCACCTTTGCCGCTGCATCTGATCTACCGAATTGATCTTGGCGATCCGTTGGTGCCGTTTTCGCTGCCGAATTGTGACTTTCTTCCGTTGCTGTATTGCTTTAACTACGAAACTGACTGTTGTTATCAGGTCCGTTCGAATACAGAGGTCACACTTTGGTACCCAGGTGAACAGGAGCATTACTGGCCGCCATGGGAGGCGCCGAAAACTTTTCCACTTCAAACGACTTCCTTTTCACCCAAAAAGTATGACCCTAAAAATGCTGATGATGTAATAGAATGGAAAGGCATATTTGGATGGGACGAGCTTGACGCGGAAGAACGCAAACGCGCAGTTGAGATGTGTAAAGAGCGGACAAATTATTCTGTTGAAGAGTACGCTCCGTCAGACGACTGGACTTATGAGGACGTGATCGACGTTCAGTACGATCCTCCTTTTTGCCAGGCGAAACCGGGAACCACTTGCCATAATCCCGATTGTAAAAAATATGTGCGCCGAGTCATTGCGTTGCAGGATAACGCGCTACCCGCCGAGCTGATCTGGCCAGACGAATATGTTCAAACGATTTGGCAGATGTGTGATTCGTGTCATTCAATCTCTGTTACGAATCAATGTACTTAGGTTGTCTTGCTGAAGTCCGAAATTAGCCGCAGGGAGAGGAACACTCGGAGGGAGGAGAGCACTAATTAGCACTAATCTTCACTAATAAAGAAATGGGATCAGTCGCTGCCTTGGCCGAGTTCAAAATTAGTGTCGATTAGTGAGGATTAGTGTTTTTAATTCTTGATCGGGTTAATCATGTTGAAGCAAGAAGGTTACGACCTAATGGGCGCGCCGCGCCCGGCGAACCCGGATGCAATTAGCCTCAGGGAAATTTATGATGGAGACTTCGTTATCAAAATCTGGTCGCAGGGTATTCGGATGCTTTGGGCTTGCGTTTGGTTCATTGTTTTTACTCGTTGGCGTGGGCCTGATGGTGTCGATTGCGATGCGTGGATTGGATCAACGATCTACGAGTAGCTGGATTAAAACTCAGGGCGAAATTTTGGAAATCAATTTGCAGTTCGATGAAGATAGCGTCCGTGATTCACCTGTTACATATAAATACGAAATTGATGGCAGTGTGTACCGATCAAACACGGTGGTCTTTGTTGATGCCCAGAATCTGGAATATGACGAATGGCTTGGCCTGAGTGATGGATTGGCGGAAAATGGGGAAGTCGATGTGTTCTATAATCCGAGTGACCCGTCACAATCGGTGTTGCGTACTGGAAACGCGGCGGAATCATGGAATGGATTTTGGTTTGGCGGAATCTTTGCCGGCTTTGCGGCATTTTGGATGACCGCATGGTGGGGCATGTCGAATTGGTTGCCAGACAAACTTGAATCGCTAAAAATCAAAAACGGCAAATAACAAATTGTCGCATGCGAAGCGAGTATTGAAATTGCATTTTTCGTCCGGACTTGGTGACGAGTGCATCAGGATAAGCTGGAGCTTGGCAGCGCATACCTTTTTCGCGTGCGATGCAGTTACGGGTGCCTGGAAGGTGGAACGCGGAGCCGCGAAGTCGCGAAAAATGTGGTTTAAGGAGAAAAAGGAAGAAGGATCAAGGAATTTGAGGACTTGCGCGTGGTTATGGACGAAACTTGCTGGATGTAAGAAATTTGGTCTGGTTGGGTATAGAATTGTGTTTGGAACCTGTCATGACAAATTCTCCCGAAACCAGCCCTAGCCTTTTGATTCGGTTGCGTGATCCTGTCGATCAGGACGCGTGGTTTGAGTTTGCGGAAATCTATCGCCCTGTCATTATTCGCCTGGCGAGGCGAAAAGGGCTGCAGGTTGCCGATGCAGACGACATTGCTCAAAAAGTGCTGGTTTCCATCGCCGGCGTCATCGAGACTCACGAGCACGATCCTCAGCGAGCCCGTTTTCGAACGTGGCTAAAACGGATTGCTCATAATGCGATCCTCAATGCGCTGACTCGTATCAAGCCGGATCGGGGGAGTGGCAAGACCGAGTTTCACGATCTTTTGGGACAACAGCAAGCAAGGCCTGAGGACGATTCCAGCTTGCTTCAACTGGAGCATCGCCGCGAAGTGTTTCGCTGGGCGGCCAGACAGGTCGTTGGCGAATTTCAGCCGAATACCTGGCAAGCATTCTGGATGACGACGGTCGAAGGACGCTCCGTTGCCGACGTATCCCGTGAACTCAATAAAAAGCCAGGAGCGATCTACACTGCCAAGAGTCGCATTATGCAAAGGATTCAGCAGGTCGTCACCGAATACGACACTCAATCATAAGATCAGCATGTCCTGTAAGAAATCGGATGGTGGTGTGTAAAGAGTTAATACCAATTGATTCGGAACACAAACGGCCTTGTGAAAGTAGAACCATGAAACAGACCTCCAACGTTTGCGACGTGTCAAGGATCGACCAGTTTCTGCGACAACAATTGAACAAAAAGCAACACGAGCAGTTTGAAAATCATCTGGAAACGTGTCGTGATTGTCGTCAACAATTGGAAGCAGCAACTGCCAGTGCGGACGTCTGGCGGGGCGTCCGGGAATCGCTGGGTTCGAGTGACTTTGGACCGGATTTTCCAGATGACGGTGGTGTTTTGAGTGACAGCCATTTGTCGAGTAGCCTGTCGAATGACGATCGAACAGGGTTGGAGATCAGTCGAAACAGCGTCATGCGCTGGCTGGCTCCTTCGGACAATGATCGGATGTTGGGGCGAATCGGCAGCTACGAAGTCGTTGGTATTATTGGTACCAGTTCGATGGCAGTGGTTTTGAAAGCGTTTGACCAGGCACTCAATCGAAACGTTGCCATCAAATTGCTGGCTCCCTGGTTGCATACCAATGGAGCGGCACGCAAGCGGTTTTCGCGCGAGGCTCAGGCTGCCGCTGCTGTTGTTCATGAAAACGTGATCGAGATCCATTGTGTCTCTGCAGCCAACGACTTGCCCTACCTGGTAATGCCATTTGTTTCCGGTCCGTCGTTACAGCGTCGATTGAACGAACAAGGATCGCTACAGGTGGCTGAAGTCTTGCGAATCGGCATGCAAGCTGCCTACGGACTCGCTGCCGCTCATTCGCAAGGATTGGTTCATCGCGATGTCAAGCCTTCAAACATCTTGTTGGCCGACGGGACTGAGCGAGTGAAGTTGACGGACTTTGGCCTGGCTCGTGCGGCCGACGATGCCAGTTTGACTCGTTCTGGAATCATTGCCGGTACACCCCAGTACATGTCGCCGGAACAGGTCCGAGGTCAAAACGTCGATCAACGCAGTGATCTTTTCAGCCTTGGTTCGGTGTTGTACGCCATGTGTACAGGCCGTCCTCCATTCCGGGCGGAAACCAGCTACGGAGTGATGAGACAAGTTACGGATCGAACACCGCGTTCGGTTCGGGAAGTCAATTCAAATATTCCAGAATGGCTTTGCGGGATTATTTCTCGCTTGATGGCGAAACAACCAGACGCAAGATTTGAATCGGCCAGCGCAGTGGCAACCGTCCTGGAACAATGCCTGGCTCACGTTCACCAACCAACCGTCGTCAATCTTCCCGACGAAGTCAAAACGAAGTCCCGTTCTGGTTCGCACTTGCGTTCAAGGTTAATGGCTGTGGTCGCCTGCTTGTTGGCTGGGCTCAGTTTTGCCGGTGTCCTGGTCTGGATGAATCAAGGTGCTGACCAATCAGCAAACCGAACGAAAACGAGTCCAGATTCAAGGGAATCCGCAGCGGTATCCACGACCAACTCGTCCCCTATAAACAACGTTGCCATCCAGACTGACATGTACGAACGAATTCACAACTTTGCAAACCTGACAACAGGTAACCGCGGGAAGATTGCAATTTCACCAGACGGCAAGACATTTGCGTTGGCCAACGGGAACCCAACCATGACGATGCTCGATTCAAACCGGGTCGATCTGAAGGGATGGCAGGCGACCTTGCAGATCTTTGACTGCGAAACGGGCGAAGAGATTCGTTCCATATCGTTGTTGTCCAACGACGAGAGTGAAGTTGTAAATGGCGACAACCCGGTTCGCTACATACAAGTGGAGGCGGTCAAGTATTCACCAGACGGACGCACCATCGCGGTTGGTACCAATGTCGGGCAAGTGAAGTTGTTCGAATTGAATTCGGGCGAACTCGTACACACATTGGATGATGAGACTTCCCGATTGGCTGATGAAAAAACTCCAGACAGCTGGGACGGGCTGAAACGGGCGCTCGGCAATGTAAAAGCAATCGCGTTCTCGCCAGATGGAGAACAATTGGCCACCATCGGTGGATCATTCGCCGATTTCAGTGAACGTTTCGATCGAGTGGAGCGGATGGGTTTTCGAGGTACTGCTGCCGGCCGATTAAAACTCTGGAATGTCGAAACCGGAGAATTGCAGCACGACCTGGAAGGGCACAACGACTTTGCAAACGACGTCGTCTATTCACCAGACGGTCAAACCCTGGCAAGCGCCGGTCGATGGTCGACAGAACTGGAGCGATTTGGGCAGGGCGTCATTATCTGGAATCCCGCATCGGGAACGATGCGAAACTACATTCGCATTAGTGCCGATGGAGGCGTTCATTCCATTCAATTTACATCGGACAGTCAGCAATTGCTGGCCGGCACGATGCGTTTTGGTGACGGCGACGAACGAAGCGGAAGCGTTAGCTTGCATGATGTATCGAACGGTCAAACTCGCTGGCTGGTAACCGTTCCGGGTTGGGCCAATTCGATCCAGGTGATGCCAGACGGACTGCGGCTGGCTGTGCTCTGCGGAGACAGCGCCATTCGTTTCCTGGAAGTAAAAGACGGAACCACGATCAACGAATTCAAGGCCAACGAGGACTCACCAAGACCGAAATGGAACGACCTGGCGAGTGCGTCAACAGGTGGCAAATTTGTGATTGCCACGGTCGAACAAAAGAACATTGGTGTAGAAGTCTGGAGTGCAAAAGCGGACTCGGAAGGTTCAGCCGGGGACGAGGGGCCGCCTGCCAATTCCACGCCCGCACCGTTGAGCGAAGAATCGACCAATCGGTTCGTCACCATTGCAACGCCTGCAGAGGTGAGACTTCTGGCATGTTCCGAAGATGGCCAATTGATTGCGATCCTGAACCAGAAAGACGAAGAAGATCCGACGATTGATGTTTACAATACTGCAGGCGAACTGCTGCATTCGGTAATGACGTTTACGGAAGACGAGAAGACAGCACTTGGCTCAAGTAGAAATCCCGCTTCATCCATTCGGTCGATTGCCGTTTCCGGCGAGTCACGGCTGGTGGCGGTTGGCAACACGCTTGGCCAAGTCAAGTTGTACGATACGGCAACCGGTTCGCTTGTTCGTTCACTGGATGATTCAGTGAAACGGTCGGCCACGGCAACAGCCGATAACTTGAAAGAAATACATCGAGCTCATCGCAACGTCGCGTCCGTTTCATTCTCAACAGATGGCAAACGCCTGGTAACCTGTGGAGAGTCACTGGATCAAACTGGTGGTAGCATCAAAGTCTGGAACACTGAATCGGGTGAGATTCTGCTTGACCTGGCCGGCCATACCAAGGTAGCGGATGCGAAGCTTGCATCTGACGCATCGATCCTGGTTAGCTCGGGCAGTTGGGTCAGCCCCGAAGGCTCCGAATCGGGCGCTATCGTCTGGGACTCAGGCAGTGGTCAGCAAATTCAGAAAATGAAAACCGGGGTGGGCTCGCAGGATTTGGGAGCCATCGCAATTTCTTCGGACAACAATTGGATTGCCGTCAATTCGAAAAAATCGGTGACGGTGCTGAAACGAGTAGACGGGATCGTTCTATGGGAAAGGGACTACGCCAGTATCGGCAACACATTCGAGTACCATGGCGGATGGGTGGCGCTGATTGACAATGCCAAGTTGACCTACGTCGATGATGCAGGTGGGATCTTGACCAGAGTCGTTTACGCAGACTCGGAAAAAGGTTCCAGGCGAAACGTGTTTGCGATGTCCAAAAACGGTGACGTGCAGGTACTGGGCGGAGTCGATGAAAATGGCAAAGGAATTGTCAATATTCTGGACTCGTCAAACGACAGGAATGCGCCGTCAGATACTCCACAGGACAAGCCACACAATGAAAACACGGACAAGTCAGAACCCAGCAACAGTTTCAACGATCTGGACGATGCCACGATCCAAGGATTGTTGAATGGCAAATGGAGACTGATAAGTCAGGTGGTTGATGGAAAACCGCGCAAGAATGTCTTTGATCGATACCTTCTTGAATTCAAGGACGACACCGTATTGATCGAGTTCATCAAGAAGGGTGAAAGCTATGTTTCCAAAAAAGTCGGGCCTTCAACCGTTACATTGAATAACGCGGCGGTTCCTTCCGAGATGGACTGGGAGGGAGAAGGCATTTCGGTGAAGTCCGTTTATCAATTTATTAGCAGCAATGAATTGGTCATTGCGAACCGTGAAGATCCTGAAGCCTCGCGGCCTTCAAAGGTTGAATTTGAATTGGAGGGAATGCGCCAAAGCCCACACATCGCTTGGACGTTTGTTCGAGCCAATGACTGGTGGACGATTGATCAACCGTATTTGAATCTTCCGTTGACTTATCCGGAGGCCGCGAAACAAGAAGTTCAGGACATCCTCAGATCTCCGGACTTGCAATTTATCAAAGGACACGCGCAAGTCAGAACAACCAACCTGGTTTATCGTTCACAGACAATTCCGCTGAACATGCTGATCAGCAAACTTTCACGTTGTCCGGACTTCAAAGTTCATGTGACATTCAAGAAGGCAGAAAGTACACATATTCTTCACGGTTTTGATTTCGCTGTTGTTCAATTCAGTGATGAAACCAAAGTCAACGTTATCATCAATGTCAACTCGCAGAACATTGATATTGAACGGCTATCGTTACCCGAAGTCGTTAGTTCGTCCGAATGAGGTCTGGGCAAGGCAATCGATTTGCGTCTTGA
>CAZJBW010000154.1:0-6941 GCA_964543985.1 uncultured Pirellulaceae bacterium
AACCTTCCGTTGTCCGGCATAGACCAATGAGTGTTTCGCTGATCGTTACCATCTCGATTGACCGTGAGTTCAACGAAACGGATGACGAAATCGACGACTATGACTGGCTCGAACTAATTGAAGCCGACCCAGCGCTTAATCTTCGTACCGAACCATTCACTGCCACCGCGCCGGACGGCACCGTGATTTCAATGTCTGTCCCAGATGGCCAATCAGAATTGATGCTGGATGACGGCACGTCTATTCCGTTTCTCGCACTTTCCGGCGGTGAACTTTCAATGCCGTATCACTCAGACATGGAGATTCCGACCAATCCGGTACGTCTCAAGGTTGCCGAAATTGCACGACATTTCGATGCCCTAATCACTTCGGATGCAGGGGACGACTTTCTCGAATGGTGACTTTCAACCCGCTTCATATGCCGGACAACATGGTCTTTACGCTGAGGCCTTCGGCACACCTTCCTCCTTTGGCAACGCGGGCTGGCCTTGGTACAATTCTTGGTAGTCAAACATCGTCCGCTTCGTTTGGCGGTGCTACACGAATGAGGTGATAAATCTGGCTCGATTTGCCCCTGCCGTTTCCGTTCCAAAAATGGCGGAATGGAAACTTTCAACGAACTACGCAGACTCGCACGGGAAAAGCGAGACAAAGCCATCAAAGCCGCTAGGGATCATTATCAAGAAACCCTTGCCGAAATCAACGGACTCCAACGAACACTGATAGAGCCTAAACCCTCGCTTCTGGGACGACCTAAACCTGACGTTCCGCTTCGTGTCGAAATCATGGACGTTGCACCAAAGGACTCCACGTTCACGGTCAACGATATCCTTCGAAGCTTGGAATTCGATGAACCTGAATTCACTCGTGTCCGTACGACCTTTGACCGGATGATCAAACGTGGTGACATCAAACGTATCCAGAGGGGACGGCGCAACATACCTGCCGTCTTTGCCGTTTCAAGCTACACGGCGGTTTCTAGTGGCCTCAACGACTTATCGCAGATCGAAGCTGCTCAGGTGGTTCTACGTGAGCTAGGACGGCCGGTAGAGTTTGTTGTGCTGGTCGTAGAGATGCTGGCCCGTGGATACAAGCCAGTGTCAAGCAATGCGGTGTTTAAGAAGTCGCTTAGGGCTGCAATGGCAAGGAAAGAGCATTTTTCACAAACGAATATGCTATGGAGCTGCGTTAAGGCAGACCAATCCTTGACAGGTAACTAGCGAACCGGGACGAAATATCTTCGCGATACAGCTCAGCAACCTTTCCAATAAAGTGGGTCTTTTTCTTGCCTTTTAGATCTGCGACATTGACCGAAAAATAGTGCTTGAAGTCAATTACAGAATCGACGATCGGAACGGAATCAGAAAACGAGAGGTGATGAAATCTTGGAATCTGATTCGAAACTATGTGTGGCAACTTTTTTTTCGTGGAAATCCGTTCCATATCCCTACCCAAGTTCTCCAAGTGCTCCCCTAAGATAAAGTGTTCTTTGTTGTAAAGCGGTGAAACCAGAACTGAAAACAGCATCTTGTCTTGGTTAGGTCGCGACTTGGTACTCCAACGCACGCCATAATCCTGCTCCAAGTCGCAATCTTGCGTGAGAACAATAACTACGGGGAAACGAATTCTGGTGACTAGTAGTTGGTTGCCCTTAACCTCAACCGATTCAATCATTTCGATATCACGATACAAGTCTCCTTGCGCAACTCCAGCTGTGCGAGTTCGGCGAATTTTCGTAAACCTACTCATTTTGAATAACTGCTCTTGTAACAATTCGAATTGGTTTTCCTGAGCCGTACTCTTCGGCTATTCCGTCCATTTTTTCATCCAAGTCCCTAAACTCGATTGGAAAAGTTGCGTCAGGCTTGGGCGTGTCGGTTTTGGCTTTCGAAACATATTCAGGCGAAAACATATCGTCCATCACTTGCCCCTCATCTTTTCTCGAAGCGCGTCAGTTATGACTTCTTCAAATGAAGACTTGATTTTTTCGTGAAACTTGCACAGTCGCGGTGAGACGTCTTGAATCTTCAGGTCCGCATCGTTAACGGACATATCCCAATCCAAAACGAACGTTTTCTTCTTAATTGCTGCTGGATAGTCAACGTTCGGCATACCGTACTGAAATCGCAAGTGAGAATCGCCGTAGTTGAACTCGATAATATTAAAAACCCTCGAAATAGTTTTCGTGTTGTCAGCAATACTGAAACCGCAAAGCAACTTTGGGACTAAGTATTTGCGCCAGTCTGTTGGAGCTTTTTCAGATTGGAAATCCAAAGTGTCTACGTACCGAAGCCCGATACGGCGCACCTCAACCTCGTCGACCAACTCTAAAAAATGGGAAACGACAGGAAGAAAGTCCTTCATTAGGGACTTGAACGACTTGTATCGCTGATAGTTGATTAGCACGTGAGACTTTCCAACTTGAAAGTAGCAGTCTTTCTTATCCGAATGAAATTGCCAATTGAACTCCCTGTTCACGGTGAACTTTGCCTCTTGGGTATTTTTATTGCGAGCAATTTCTAGTTCCGGCGAGTCGACTACTTGCAACTCCGGTGTTGGAAAGCGTTTCTTAATGCCCTTTGGGAGACCGTTGGGCGGTCCGTCCGATCGAATGTCTAGGTCACCGCTAAAGTCGATTCGAGCGATCACAGAAGTCAAATAGTTGATTTTGTAATCACCAATTTTCCGAGATTTAGTCGCCTTTTTGGACTTGCTTTTTTTGATCGCTTTTTTGGTTGCTTTTCGTTTAGCCATCTTGCAGCCTAGATTCTATGTGGTGTTGGCATCTAGCTTAATTATCGCACGCCTGAATCGCAAACGCCCCGGATCTAAGTTGCTTTAACTACCAATTTATCAATCGACCAAACCGAATCGGTCAATCCGCTTGCCACGGCTGGCGACGTTTTCAGAGTGCCATGCTTTCGGCAAAAGTTGTAGTTCGCAACGTAGATATGCTGCATTGCGGCATGATGGGCAAGCGACTTAGAAAAAGCGTTCGTCAATCGCGTGAATCTGCGAAGCCCCATGCGTAGCTGTAGGTTCCAATTTTCTACAAATGACGTACTTACCATTTCCATATCTGGATTGCCAAAGCGAACCACCTTTTCGATAGATCGTATTTTCGGTGGCGAGTATCGGACTGTTTCTTGTTCCTTCTCGTAGTTCTTGATTAGCTGAGCGTAGTCAACATCATGCAAGAACGTCATTGGAACCGTGTACTGGTATCCGTGCCAGCCATCGGTCGTCAGTTGGAAGCGTCCGGTCGTTGCGTTCTTGAGCTTGCCCATAAACGCCTCTGCTGCTTCTGTGTTGCGTTGGCCGATGTGGTGAGCCAAAACAAGCTTTGTCTTTCTTTCGATTGCTACGAATGTCCATGAGTCCCCTAGTTCTTCACCGTAGCCGCGAAGCTTTCGAGTTCGTTCTTTGCAGCCGACGTATGACCACACTTCATCGCACTCCACGAAGTCCACGTTTACGTCTTTGACCGTTTGAGCCAAGAACCGTTCGCAGTTTGCACCGACTTTCAGAATCAAGTCGCTGATTGTGCTTTGGTGGAGACCTGTGATTCTGGACGTTGAACGGATCGACGAACCCTCGACCAGCAATTGGATTGCTAGTGCGGCCTTGTCCAGTGAGATTCGCATATCACCAATTGGCTTGACTCTGTCCTCTGTCCACCGTCGCTTGCAGTCTTTGCAAACAAACCGCTGTTTTGTTCCTGTTCGGTCCTTGCCATTCTTGGAGTAGTTGGTGCACGGGCAAACTGAAGCAATCATTCTTATTTCCGCTTGAATTGCGGCGCGTAACGGTAAGAATGATCCTGCGTTGATGATTCTGGGTGTTAGCGCACCTAGTGTCTGAGCAGGTGAGGTTGTTAGCGCAACCTCACCCTTTTTCGCATGACACAATTATCCAATAAGCGTTTGACTAGTTAGGTCACGCTCGAATAAAAATAATGGACCAGACGGGAATCGAAACCGTGTGCGGTGGTTGATAAGACGACGCACCCAACCTGGCTGGCCCAATTCACCGACTGCGACCCGCTTTCGCCTTGCCTGCTCGCTCCTACGATCAAGCTGCGATTCATTTAGTGCCTGCAATACACTGAGGTGGCTAATAACGGGCGCAGATCGGGCTTCTTTATGCCGTATCTGGTATTCTGGTGGATGTGTTGCTAGGCATCTCAAACCTCCTTTCAATTGAGTTTCCTTCATTTTGTTGAGCATGAAAACAATTAGTAGATCGCGCTACCGTAGCGCTACCGCTACCTCAAAAAACCGGAGATTTAATGGCCGTTTGGGATCAGACGCTAGGACGAGCAAAGAACGAGCTATCCGCGCTAGAGAGTGGATTTAGTCGTGCGTGTCTGGTTATCGAAAGCGAGAAGCACTTAGAAGAAGTGCGTTACTATGATGGTAAACCATGGACATTGCTGGAAGCACATTCGAATTGTGCTGATGTAATTCCCATGTGCTTTTCTGATAGCCCAAATTTGCGTGCTCTGTCTACTGTACAAACAGAATTGGGGTGGTATTCATTTTTTACGGACACTTCGGCACCTACTGATGCAATTCGTGATGCCGGATCGGTTTCGTTTGGGCTACCTGATGCATGGAAAGAAAAGCTGAATGTCAACAAAATAGTATCGTCGAGAGATGATCAGGCAGTTTGGTTTTTTGTTGTGCTGATGCTTTGCGAGATTAAGGAGCGTCATTGGCCTCTAAGGAGAGGGTTTTGGTTTGCCGATTGTGGTGAGCACATGCAAATCATCGAATCTCATGATGGATTTGAGCCAGCACCACCAATACCTTCCCCGCCACAATTTCGATTTTGCAATTTTGATTGGGTAAGAAACTCGTTGGCCTCTATCGATATATTGCTTGATAATGCACCAAGTGAATTTCACGAAAACGACACGTTAGATTGGTCTGATACCGAAATAGACTTGTGGACATTGCTTGAAGATGGATCGAAAATAAAGCGAGTTCGTCTTGCAAACAAACTAGGAATTACGGAAGGAGCGGTCTCTCGAATTATACGGCAATTGAATAAGCGTGGTTTTAGGGTCGACAACAACTATCGCGAGGGCGACCCCGGATTTTTCCGACCTGACAAACGTTGACGGACATTTTCGCAATCATCCAACAGCACATTCAACGATTGAATCTCTGACGCCAACATTGAAACCAAAAATCTACTCGACGCTGGCAAATGCTCCCAATGTTCACGAACGCTGGGAGGTACACGCTGAACCCAATTGACCCCATTATCTTGATCAATCGAATCTAGCGGATTGTTGATCGAGACAATAAACCGTTTCATTGACTCAACAGTCTCAAACTCCTTAATAAATTCGGATTCCAAACTGTCCAGAAGTTCTTTTTCTAAATTGTCCACTTCACCGCTCCTTTGTTGGAGCGATACACTAAAACTAGGGGTAAAACGAATTTCACCTCACTGTTAGTGCACCGCCCTTCGTTTAGGGCGGTGTCGTAAAAACCTTCCGTTGGCGGACACAGATGAAACAACTGCAACGCTTTTTGCTCCTGTTTCCAATGCTGCTAGTTTCCCAAACGGCACTCGCGAGCGGTTGGAACGACTACAGCCTGACCATTGCTCCGGGTTACGAGATTGCTCGCTGCAACACCTTTGACATTGGTCTCGTAGACGCCAACAGTTCATTCATATACCTACCTGAACCCGGTGGCAAATCTGGACCGATTATCGGCTACGTCGTTTCGCCAACCCACATTTTCCTACGTACGACCGGACAGAAACCTCGCAACAAGTTCGCAGGTGACACATACGTCTACGCAGACTCGTCCGTCGAATACTTCTTCGTCGTTGATCGCTCCGATAACAGTTTGGTTGGTCCCTTAACCACCGCTGAGTTTTCGGCGGACCCAAATGGTGCCGCTCTGGGAAATCCGAATTGGATCGTCCCCAAAAATCCGCATCCCGAACGTGCCTATGCTGGCCAACTGATGTTTCTCGCTATAACGGCGGTGATCTTCGGTGGGCCAATTTTGCTCATTGGACTGGTGATCTTTGCGGTATACCGTCTTGTCCGTGCTCCGAAGGTTAACGCGTCCTCTAACGCATAGTGTCCGCCAACATGGTTTTTACGCTAGGACTCCAGCACACCGCTGTCGTTTGTTCAAGCCTCCCTCTGGTGGTAGAATCTTCTGTAGTTCGGACATCGTTCGCTTCGTTTAGGGCGGTGTCGTAAAAACCTACCGTTAGGCGACGCAGCGATCTCCGACGCAGACTTTCAACTTACCGACGGTAGCGGCAACTCAATTCGCGTTGTCGTTTGCGCTGAGCAACGCCCGATTGCGCCACACTGGGGCGTGGATGTAATCGACCCTCTTTGGCTGCGCGCTCGAATGGAGGTTCACTTCGGACCTTGGGCTGGAACGCCGGAATACCCGTTGCGCGCCGAAAACTTTCGCCAATTCCGACTTGAATTGGCCAGCTTATATGATTGCTTAGACGGCACTGCATCTTTCGGCTCATCCACTGATGACCTACTGCATCTTCAGCTCGTTGGTGATGGTTCTGGGCATATTCGCGCGACCTGTTCAATCGGCGAGGACGGCGAACTCTTTACCTGTGAAATGAAACTCGACCAAACATTTGTTCCTTCGATTCTGGCAGGGTTGGAGCGTATTGAAACCGAGTTTAAAAAACCCTTCTCCTGGTTCTAGCGTCACCTAACATGGTTTTTACGCAAAGCCGCGGCTTCGTCCTTGGAGCATCGTTTGGTTTGCAGACTCATTCGCTCCGTTGTCGCGTGCTGGTTTGCCACGCCGCGGACACCGCCTCTTTGGCAACGTGTTTTCTTTTTGGTAAACTGTTTGCAGTTGCGATCACTTTTGGCTTCGGAGAGAAGCGGTGTCGTAAAAACCTTCCGTTGGGCGAATTACTCGTGGGCTAGAGAT
>CAZJBW010000155.1:0-6935 GCA_964543985.1 uncultured Pirellulaceae bacterium
CATTCCACATTCCACATTCCACATTCGGCACGCACTGAGCGTACATCACCGATTTGCCCTTAACGCCATTGAAAGGCTACCGTTTGGAACCCTGCTCTGTGGTTTTTTTTGGCAATACCTTCTAATTCTCAGCGAATAACTCCATAATGCGCCGATCGTGAATAAAACAGGCGAATCTACAAAACCGGGCGGCGGAAATGTATTCACGATGGCTTCTAGTTAATAACTCGTACACCTCGAATTCGGGAGAATATACATGGGTCCAGTGGTGATTGCGCTGATCGTACTGGCTGTCATCGGTTTGTTGCTGGTGATTTTTATCGTCGGTATTTACAACGGTTTGATCAAACTTCGTAACCGATACGAAAACGCTTACGCTCAAATTGACGTGCAATTGAAACGGCGTCACGATTTGATTCCCAACTTGGTGGAGACCGCCAAGGGGTACATGAAGCACGAACAAGAAACGTTGACTCAGGTCATTGAGGCTCGGAATCAAGCCGTATCGGCTCAGAAATCTGCAGCTTCTAATCCTGGCGATCCGGTTTCGATGCAGAACATGATGAAGGCGGAATCGGGATTGAACGGAGCACTCGGTCGTCTGTTGATGATCGCTGAATCGTATCCAGATTTGAAAGCCAACGAGAACATGTTGTCGTTGCAGGAAGAATTGACCTCCACCGAAAACAAAGTCGCCTACTCGCGTCAGGGTTACAACGATGCCGTCACAGCATTCAATACCGCTCGCGAAGTATTCCCAGCCGTGGCCTTTGCCGGCATGATGGGATTCAAAGAGGCGGAATTGTTGGAAGTTGAAAACCCAGAAGAGCGAGTCGCACCGAAGATTTCGTTCTAGCGGCTCATTGCAACGACGCTCAATCAAAATCAAACTCCCGACTGGCAAGAACGATAGACGCAGGCAAGCGTTGCTTCGTCGACGATCGGGGGTTTTTGTTTCTGAATCAATGCTCCTCATTCGATAAGGTTTCGCAGTGGATTTTTTCGCCAGCCAAGAACTTGCTCGCAAAAACAGTCGAAGACTGGTTATCTACTTTGTCTTGGCTGTGATCAGCATGATCGTGGCTATCTATTTTTTGGCGATGTTTGCGATCGGAGCAACCTCAAGCTACAAGGCGGGTCCCAGCCTCAAGAAAGCCTCCGTGGATTCGAAGTCTGGGGCCGAGTTGGCTGTAGGTGGACCGACGTTTTTCAATCCTGGCATCTTCGGTGCGGTTTCGCTGGCCGTCAGTTCGGTCGTCGGGGCAGGCAGCATGTACAAGGTTTCGGCCCTACGTGGTGGCGGCGAATCGGTGGCTGCGATGCTGGGCGGGCGGCACATTCCACCGAATTCAAATGACCCAGGCGAGCGACGGATTTTGAATGTTGTTGAGGAGATGGCTTTAGCCGCGGGGACTCCCGTGCCGCCAGTTTACATCTTGGACAACGAGCCTGGCATCAATGCGTTTGCGGCAGGTTACACGATCGATGATGCTGTGATCGGGATCAACCGAGGAACGATCGATCAGTTGACTCGCGACGAACTGCAGGGCGTTGTGGCGCACGAGTTCAGCCATATCTTGAATGGCGATATGCGAATGAGCATCCGCATGATTGGCGTGTTACACGGGATCCAGTTGATCGCTTTGATCGGCTACTACGTGCTACGAGGGTCGGCACACGGCGGTCGTCGCAGATCATCAGGCGACAACAAAGGGGCTGGCGCGATCCTGGCTTTGGCTTTGGGGTTGATTGTCATTGGCTGGATCGGACTATTTTTCGCTCGTTTGATCAAAGCCTCTGTCTCACGACAACGCGAATATTTGGCAGACGCTTCCGCCGTGCAATTCACTCGCAACCCCGACGGTATCGCCGGTGCTTTGAAAATGATCGGAGCCAACGCGCAAGGATCGGTCGTGCAGAGTGCCAACGCGGAGGAAACCAGCCACATGTTTTTTGGCTCGATGTTTCGAAGTGGTTTCCAGATGTTTGCCACTCACCCACCATTGGAAAAACGGGTCAGAGAACTAGACCCTCGTTTCAATGGCGATTTCCAGGAGTTTGCCAAGCAACGTATCGAACGCCAACAACGACGTGCAAAAGCCAAACGTGATCGAGAACAAAAGCAGCAAGAAAAGGCTGGTGGCTTTCCCAAAATGGCAGGCCGCATGGGTATGCCAGGCATGATGGGGGACCAGTTCCCGGTCGATCCAATGATTCTGATCGCCGGTATCGGTTTACCCGATGACGATGATGTCGAGTACTCCGAGTTGCTGGTTGATCGAATTCCCGAGGTCTTGGCCGTTGCCGCTCGTGATGTCTTCAGCGCCCGGTGCGTGGTATTCGCATCGCTGTTGAACCCCGAGACCGAGGTACGCCGCGCCCAATTGCACGCCGTGGCCAACGGGGAAGGGCAAGCGACGATCGACGAGACCATTCGTTTGATGTCGATAGTCGATAATTTGGAAGAGCGATTCCGATTGCCGGTCTTTGAAATTCTGCAAGGAACGCTGACCGGCATGTCGCCCGAACAATACGCGAGCTTTCGCGAAAGTGTCGATCGATTGGTGGAAGCCGATCAGAAGATCGATCTGTTCGAGTTCTTTATGCGACATCATTTGATTGTGCATTTGGACCGTCGCTTCGGTCTGGTCTCACCGCCTAAAGTAAAGTACCGCGCGCTGAACCCATTGGGCGATGACGTCTGTCGTTTGGTAAGTGTGCTGACTCGAGTAGGGCACTCAGACGTCAATGAGGCCAAGAGTGCATTCGCGGCTGCCATGCAGTCGTTGGAAAAGCCATGGGAATCCGCATTCGATCAACTGACTGCAGATTTCGACTTTGCCGCTATCAGTCAGGCGATTGAGCGGGTCAACGAAGCTTCGCCCAAGATTAAAAAGCGAGTGCTGACAGCAATGGCGATTGCTATCACTTTCGACAAGAAGGTAACGGTAGAAGAAGCTGAGTTGTTTCGGGCGATGTCTGAATCCTTGGATTGCCCGGTTCCGCCCGTCGTTGCCACGATTAATCGAACGGATACTGCCGAGGATGCATCCAGCTAGCCGAGGATGCGTCCAGCTAGCAAAATGCTGGCGTTCTCAGCTAGTGGAAAATTGCCAGGCGTTGCCGATTTTCACGTCTTTTCTTGTCTGTGCGCGGACCTGCAAAGTCGAATATAAGACAATGTGGGTTATTGGTGCGCATCTATCTAATCAAGCACGCCTGACCGACGATCACTCCTCTTCACCCAGCCACTGCAAGGACGCAAAGGTATGGCACGTCGCAGAAAAAATGCCAATTCAGAAGAACTATTCCATTCAAGCCGAGATGAACGTACGTCACGACGACGCGAAAAACGAGGCTTTTCAAAGAAGTGGTTGTTCATCCTAGGCGGTCTTTTGGTCTTGGTCTACTTTTTACCGGCCATTGTTGTGCGCACACCGTTGAAACAAATCGCGATCAATCGCGCCTTGTCCGAGTTCAAGGGAAAGATCGAAGTTGGCAGTATCGATTGCGGGTGGCTAACATCGACCTCGCTGCAAAACATTGTAGCCAAGGACGAAAGCGGCAATGTGCTGTTCAAGGTACGCTCGGTCAAACTGCGCCAGTCACTAACCTCGCTGATGACGGCCACCGACTATGGCACCATCTCGGTTAACGAACCGGAATTGAATTTAGTGATTCGACCAGACGGCTCGAATTTAGAGGACGCCATCGCAGAATATCTGTCTGCCGAATCGTCTGACGCGGATCCCATCAAAATGCGAATTGTCATCGAAGATGGGAACGCCGGTATTGTAGACGGCACGACCGGTCAGACTTACCAATTGAGCGACCTGAGCGGCGATGTGGAAATGTACCAAACCGTTGAGAGTCCGTTTTTGCTGATGGTTAAAGGTCAAGCATTGGACCCTGTGACTCGCGCACCCGGCACCTTTGATGCTAAGCTAACGACCTATGGGGTCGACGGCCAAATCGATTTTCAAAAAGGTCTGGCAGAGCTGACAGCCAGTGAATTACCAGTCGGATTCGTTACGCCCATTGTGTCGCGGTTTGTCGAACCAATGACGCTGCAAGGAACAATGGACAAAGGGCAGGTCATCGCCCAGTGGGCTGATGGTGGTTCGACCGTACAAGCCAAAGTGTCACCCGCGATTGTCAAGGATCTGCGACTGACGGCTCCACAACGATTGGGAAGCGACCAGATTCATCTAACCAGCGCTTGGCTGCAAGGCGAATTAATGCTGACCCCAGAACAACTACAAGCAAGTTCGCTTTCTTGCCAAACAAATATTGGTACGGTGAAGGCCAATGGCTTGATGAACTGGCAAGCACTGACAGGCGGAAATCAAACCTTTGATCATGATTTTCAGGCGGAAGGGGATGTTAATTTAGCCGCATTGATCAGCATGTTGCCCAATACACTGCCCCTGCAAGAAGGGACAACGATCGAATCCGGCAAGCTAGAATTCTCAGCGAATTGCCAACCGGAGGGCCAGGATCGACGGTTGATCGTCAATGTTGACACGTCCGGACTGACTGCCATTCGTAACCAACAACGCATTAACTGGAACAAGCCAGCCCGAGTTTCTGCTGCTATCCGTCAATCGCCTGGTCACGGTATGTTTTTTGAGTCGTTATTGGCTGAAACAAACTTTCTGAAGGTGACCGGAACGGGCACGAAAGAGGCTGGCGAGTTCAACATTACCGGTAACTTGAAAGAAGCACTGGCCGAGGTAAATCAGTTCTTCGATTTAGGTCAGACGCAAATCGAGGGCATCGTCAATGGAAAATTTGATTGGCGGTTCGATGGTTCGCCCACAGATCAATTAGTCAGCCGACCCTTGCGTGCTCAGGGTAACTTTCACATTGCCAATCCACTTGTGAACTTGCCCGATCAAACGACATGGTCACAGGACGAACTTAATGTGGTTGTCCAAGTGCGTGGGCAACGCATTCCTGATCAGGTCAATCCGGAACAAAAAAACCTGAACCTGGACTTTGGGAAATTGGAACTGATCAACGAACGACAACAATTGCAGGTCGATCTGTTACAACCTGTCAACAATCCATCTTGGGATTCAGTTTGGGACGTAGAATATCTGGTCGGTGGCGAAATCGATACATGGCTGGCACAGATCAGTACCTTTGTGCCGATCGACGCTGATGCTCGTGGACAAATGAAAGTCACAGGTCAGGCGGCAGTGCATCCAGAACGAGTCGTCGTACGGCTTGCAGACTATGTCTTCGAAGACATTCAATTTGTCGGTTACGGTGTTGATTTTTCCGAGGAACAAATCAACGGCCAAGCCCAGTTGATGTACGACGTGCCTACAGGCCAGTTGCAGATTCCAAACGCTACCGTCCAGTCGTCCATCCTGTCCGCCCACTGTCAGGAATTCGTGGTCGATGCCACCAGTGGTTCTTTGGCGGGCAATGTCGCGTTTCAAGCCAACGTTAACCGAGCCATGTCATTGTTTGGAGCACCGACACAAGACAGTATTCATTGGGGTGGACTGGCCCAAGGGAATTTAAAGCTTTCCACCAACCAGGATTCCATCAGTGGTCAAGTCAATCTTACGGCTAACGATCTTGTGGCCGCGCGTTTGCAACCAGCTCAAGCCGGCGTGCAGAACGCATCGGCCGGACAACCAAACTGGGACTACTTGCTGCAAGAGAAGCAGGCGACTTTGACGACCGGTTTGTCCATAGACCGTTCATTTGATGCCGTCAGTTTTCAGAATCTGAATTTGAACGCATCATCGGTTCAGCTGGATGCCACAGGTTCGATCGCCAATTTGTCCAGCACCTTTGACGTCAACGTGACGGGGCAATGGTTACCGGATTGGCAAAAGTTAAAACCACTTGTCGAATCGATGGCAAGTGGCTTGGTGCAGTTGGACGGCGTGCAGGGTGGTCCGTTTGAAGCTCGTGGTCCCGTATTCAATTCCAGTAACGGTCAGACCAGCCAATCGATGATCAATCCAGCATTACGAGTCTCGACAACGGCCAGTTGGCAGACGGGGCGAGTCCTGGATATGACACTCGGGGCCAGCTCGTTGGCCTTGAAACTGGATCAAGGCATTGCGTATTTGGACAGCCAGCCGATCGCTTTGCGAGGCGGCTTTGTGAATCTATCGCCTCGGCTTGATTTGCGAGGTGAACAGATGGTGCTGCACATGCCGCAAGGAAAGATCATTGATCAAGTCGAGCTAACTCCTGAGATTTGCCGTGGCTGGCTGAAATACGTTGCTCCCCTAGTTGCGGATGCGACGGCCGTTCGCGGTAAATTCAGCTTAGACACTCAACAGGTCTCCGTCCCGTTAAGTCAGTTAACCAGTGCCAACGTCAGCGGAAACGTAATGGTGCACGGAGCCGAATTGGGGCCCGGGCCACTCGGTCAACAACTGATGACGGTGATCGAACAGGTCAAGGCGATATCCAGTGGGCAACCATTGAATGCCGTCCAACCTTCTAGTTCGTCTTGGATGACGATTCCCGAACAACAAATTAATTTCGCCGTGCAACAAGGACGAGTCTTCCATCAAGGCTTGCAATTGACCGTCGACGATGTCACCGTCCAAACGACGGGTAGCGTCGGCTTGGACCAATCGTTGCAGATGGTGGCCACGATCCCAGTACAGGATGACTGGGTTGGCACCAGCCGCTGGACTCAGGGCTTGAAGGGACAGCAGTTGCAAATTCCAATTGGCGGAACCGTGTCGAGTCCAAGAGTTGACAATCGAGGCCTGCAGCAATTGTCGCAACAACTACTACAGCAAGCAGCACAAGGCGTGATCAATAATGAGGTGCAGGGATTGATCAACAAAGGAACCGAGCGATTGCAAAACGAGGTTCAGAATCAGCTGCAAAATCGATTGCAGGAGGGACTGCAGAATGGATTGCAGGAGGGGCTTCAGAACGGACTTCAGAACGGA
>CAZJBW010000156.1:0-1331 GCA_964543985.1 uncultured Pirellulaceae bacterium
CTGTGAAAATACTGTATGCCGCCAATGCATCGAAATGCCCAGAAAAAACGGCGAGTTTTTGCCAAGCATCGACAAGGGAAAGTTCAGGCAACGCTTCTTGATCGCCGAGCACATTCAATGAAACTCGCAGCGAGGCGACGACCTCCTCCATGACTTCGCTTGATTGACCACTCTCTCGAATGGCGCCCCTTTCATCGCGCAATCTTTGCACAAAGTCTTCCGATGGACCAAACCAACTCCGCGCGGCAGCTCCGGCGCTGTTGAGTGCCAGAATATAATCACCACACGCATCCGCCAGCGAATCCAAACTCTGATCCCAACTTTCCTTGGCGATGATTTTTTGTAGCAACGAAGTGGACTCGTCTCGTGGCAGTTTGTCCAACTCAACTTCCGTCAGCAGATCCGGCAGTTGGATGGATTTTCGTCCTGTCACGAGAATCCGCCAACCGGGTGGCGCCGGCAGAAGGTGGTCAAGTTGCTGTTTCTCACCAACATTATCGCAAATTAGCAGGACTGGTTTTTCTGCAAGGTGATTGCGATAGATCGAATTCAGCTGATGCGGTTCAAATGGTTGCGCTGTCTTGACATCCAAAAACTGTAAAACCACTCGCTCCAAAGCTTCCTCAGCCGAAATCGGTGATTCAACACTGAATCCGTGGAAGTTGACCTCACAGATCCCACTTGAGAATTTGGAAGCGACCTCCGGTTGAGCAGCAACTTTTCTGGCAAGCTCAGTCTTGCCGCATCCGCCCATTCCACGAGCTCCAACCAAGTGGACGTCGCCAGAAAGTAGCTCTGAAACAACCTCTTTGATCTGACTGCCCCGGCCAGTGAAAACACTGACAGGTGATGGAGCAAACGGCCGCATAAATCCGCCACCGGCGTCATCTGATTTCTTTTGCCGTGTAAGAGTAAGCAATTCGTCCAATTTCTCTGTTTGCGATTCTTGGGTATCCGTTGCTTTGGACGCAAAGTGCTCAAGCCGTGAGAGACTTTCCGATTGTTCGTTCGACGTATCAATCAAGTCATCAACACCCGATTGAACGGTGTTGATTTTGCTTTCGATCTCGCCTAACTGGATTCCAACGGAATCAAACGAGTCCCTTAGAATTCGCCACGATTTCTTGTGGCGCCGAGTATCAGCATGGTCGACTTTTTCCAACCAACGCTTGAGCTTGCGAACCAGACTACCGTGTTGTTCGCTGTTGAGCTTTTTGAATTCAGCTATCTTCTTTTGAATTTCATCGTTACCAGCTGCAAGTTCTGCTGAGAGTTCATCTATTCCGTGGGTGAGTTTGGCAAAAAACATCAGCTGCAGCCCCGCGTAAGCA
>CAZJBW010000156.1:1431-6867 GCA_964543985.1 uncultured Pirellulaceae bacterium
GGCGGCCTGCGATTCGCGGTCTTGCCCTACTTTCTTGAGCTTGTCATATATTCCCGAAGCTCCGATTCCACCAACTACACCTGCCAAAGCGACAACAATCGGAGCGGCTCCACAGCAAGACGCAGTTACGCCAAGGCCAGTGAGAAAAACGTAAGAGAGAAGCGAGCCGAATGGGTTGTTCAATGCTGGTTTTGAGCGAAGTGTTTGATTTTAGTTAGATCACGCTTGTTATAGGTGTTGCCACTCCCAAATGCAAAACGTTTTGTCATCAAGCTATGGCTCGACGTCAAACAGCAGTGCATGGGGAATTAGAGCCAGTCTTCCCAGATTGGGGCAAGTTTTCCTTCGTCGGATAGCGTCGATTTTGTTCGTCTGGTAATCAAGCGGTACTTTTAGCAGAAGATAAATAAATATTTTGAATTCTGTTGCTCAATAGCGTGTTCCTTGGAGTCTTATATATCGAAGAATGGTTTCGCCCATCAAATTCCAACGCCTGCTTTTCTATTGACGGAATCGAGGAGGAAACTCTCTTTATGGAGTCAACCATTTCGCAGTTGGCGCTACCGTTGTTTTTAGATTCCTTCAACCAAACTCCCGTAATATTATGCCACGTTACATCATTCAGCTTTCAAAATCCGCGCCAAAATTGGACATCACTCCGGATGACGTCGAGTCGATCGTCGCAAACTATGGGGAGTCGTTGCTTGTAAATGCTTCCGAAGAGCAAATTGAAGAAATCCAGGAGCAGGGATTTCGAGTTCGGGAACTTGCTGATGACCCCGGAGTTAAAGTTAACAACTATCGCCTAAATACCTCAATGAATGTGGCAAGAGCTCGGAGGTCAGCCGAACCGGCACCAGCGAACGCGGAAGCAGCAGCCTTTCCCGATTCCGTTACCAGCGTTGTTGTCAGAATGGCCGGTCCCATACATCCTGATTGGGCAGTGGAACTAGAGGCCATGGGCGCAACAATATTCACCTCGTTGGGCAACCATGCCCATTTGGTTCGGATCACAGCCAACGGAGTTGCGGAGCTCGAGGCCATGAACTTTGTTATGTCCGTCAGCGACTACTCGCCACAGTTGAAGGTTTCAGAAAAATTGATGACTTCGGAGGTTCACGGTTCTTTTACGGCCAACGCCGCTTTGACGCTCGAAGGCGACATGGCCGAGGCGCAAAGTATGCAGCCAGAGAGTGATTTGCTGTCTCCACAAACGATGCGGCAACATCGATCGGATACTCCTGGAAACATTAGAGTTGTCCTGTTTGACAAAGATGACGCTGCAGCAGCAATCGCTCGTTTGCAGGCAATGAATTTAAGCGTTGTTGAGAATCAAGGCGACTCTCTGATCGTAGCCGCCAGAGCCAATAAGCTTTCTGAAATCGCGTCAATCACGGAGGTCAGAAGCATCGAGCCGAATTCGCCAAACGTGTTACACAACCGGGTTGCAACGGGAATCACTCGTGCCGATGAACTTCAGACCAGCGGACTGGATGGCGAAGGACAAATTGTTGCTGTTTGTGATACCGGCCTGGACACTGGTGACGCGACGACAGTCAGCGCCGACTTCAACGGGCGCACGAGGGCGATTCACGCATTTGGGCGACCGGGCCTTGCGAACGATCCGAATGGTCACGGAACTCATGTTGCCGGATCAGTGCTTGGGAACGGAACAAACAGTAATGGCAACGTTCGCGGAATCGCCCCCGCAGCTGAATTGGTGTTTCAATCCGTCATGGATGCTGGCGGAGGGCTTGGCGGATTGGCCAATCTTGAAAACGTATTCCAGCGGGCGTTCGACGAAGGCGCACGCATTCACAATAATTCTTGGGGTGCACTGCGGTCCAATGGCGACTATCGGAACTCGTCAAGCATTACCGACAGTTTTGCCTTTGAACACAGGGATTTCCTGATTGTAGTCTCCGCGGGAAATGACTTTCCTTTGAGAGTTACTGCCCCAGGGACAGCGAAGAATTGTCTAACCGTCGGAGCAAGCGAAAGTCTGCAACGGCTTCCGGCAACCGTCAGCTTTCCATCGAGCCCGCGATTCCCGATGGGGGCATCGCTATCAGGGGTTTCAGCGCAAGCAGACAACATCAACGATATTGCAAGGTTTAGTAGCAATGGTCCGGTTCAAGGAAACAGGCGGAAGCCTGATGTTGTGGCCCCTGGAAGCTGGATTCTTTCTGCCAGATCTACCGTGATGGTGGCGGATACGGGGCCAGATGGACTTAGTGGGCTACCTACAACTCCTGTGTTTCCCAATGGCGGAACTGGCGACGAAGACGGAGTTGCAACGCATGATGAAGCGGTAGGTTTGGGGCTTCCCGGACAACCGATCAGATTCGCTGGAAATGTCAATACACCTCCGATGCCTCCAGGTTCTGGTGCGGGTTCTGAGGAACTCTATATGTACCAAAGCGGAACCAGCATGGCAGCTCCGATTACCGCTGGATGCTGTGCTCTAGTGAGGCAGCAGGTCATGCAATCCGGTCACGCACCAAGTGCGGCTCTGATCAAGGCAATGATCGTTAACGGAGGGGGCAACATTGGCGTTCAGGTTCCAGCGAACGATCAGGGCTGGGGACGAGTCGATCTGGTTCAAACGATCACACAGGGAGGCAGCCCAGTTTTTTTCGATGACGACATAAATAATGCTGTAGGCTCGTTCGCGATTCGGGAATACGAAGCCGTCGTCGCAGATCCCGGAGAGCCAGTCACCGTGACTCTTGTTTGGCGTGATCCAGCAGGACCCAATCTTCAAAACCGGCTTCATTTGAGGGTGTTTGATGGAAACAATCCTGCTGCTACCTCCGACCCACTACACGATATACTCAACAATGTTCAAAAAGTCATTCTGAATTCGGTTGGTGGCTCAACCCTTCGCATCGAAGTGGAAGGCGTTGATGTTACCCGGGGAATCCCGGAACGACCTGCCCAGTTTTTGCAGGACTTTGCTCTCGTTGTTGGCAACGCTTCTTCGCTGGACCTGCAGTAAGTTTGAAGCTGCCCGATTTGTTTTGGATTCTCCATTGTGATCAAGGGACCGAAGTGACGAAGTTGAAATTTCCTTTTATGCTATTGTTTTTTTGTTTTCATTCCATGGTTGGCGCGCAAACGGTCCAGCCAGGAAAATTTGGAGAAGAATTGCGTGAGAGTTTACGAGAAGAATTTACCTCAACGAATGTTCTGAGCTACAGGAATGCACGCAGGGCAATGTTTGGCCACATTGACAATTCGCAGGGCGAAGTCCGCCTTGTTTACACAGGCAGCTTGTTTGGGACCAGCGGCATTCCAAATCACAATGTGGTTAACACCGAGCACACGTGGCCGCGTTCCAAATTCAAACACGCGCAAAATTCACGACAGATGAAGACAGACTTGCATCATCTGTTTCCAACCTGGAACAAGGTAAATGGTGAACGTGGAAGTTTTCCATTCGGCGAAATTCCGGACACTGAAACCGATGCCTGGTGGAACGACAGGACCGCTGAGTTGGTCATTCCGTCTAGCGATATCGATGAGTACAGTGAGTCTGTTGAAGGTGTTTTCGAGCCACGGGAAGACCACAAAGGCAATGTGGCCCGATCAATGTTTTACTTTTTTACGATGTATGAAAAACGAGGAATCAACGTTGAATGGTTTCTGCCACAGGTTCCAACGTTGCTGGCATGGCACGCGCTCGATCCGTCTGATGAAATTGAAAAACAACGCAGCCAGGCGATAGAACAACGACAGGGGAATAACAACCCATTTGTCTTTGATCCAACTTTGGCAAATCGAATCTTTTCTGCCGGACCCACTGAGCCATCGCCGATCTTCCTGATGATTGATCGCACCAATAGACCAATCAACACCACGGAAATCGCCCGAAACGACCTCGCCAAAGAGTCTGAGGAAGCTGCAGCCGATCGCGCCAACAATCACGTGGCTCCGTCCAATGCAAACACGCCAACAGCCGGGCAGCTTGAACTACATTTTCTGGATGTAGAACAGGGGGATTGCACGTTGATTCGGTGTCCCAACGGGCTCACGGTATTAATCGATTGCGGTAGTTTCGGCGGTTCATCAATATCTAATCGAGCCAGGGATTATTTGTTGAATCAGTTGCCTGGTATGGAGATCGACATTGTTGTCATAACTCATCCTGATTCTGACCATTACAAGTTGCTACCTGACGTTCTAAATGGTTTTCAAATTGGCAAGCTACTACATGTTGGCGTTTCCGATGAACACTCGGTCAGCAACACAGACGACTGGATAGAAAGCCTTTCGGCTGTGACCGACATCATTGAGTCTCATGAGCTTGACCCGGCGAACATGCAAAGCGACATTTTCGATTCTGGCGAAGTTGAATTCCACATTATTGCGGCTGATGTAGCCAGCTCCGTTTCGTCAAAAAACGCACGAAGCATCGTTTTTCGAGTTGACCTTGGTGATTTCGAAGCGATTCTGACCGGCGACGCAACATTTGACACCGAAGAGCAGGTTGTCGTTGGATATGACTCGACTTTCCTTGACGTTGAGCTGCTCAAGATTGGCCACCACGGAAGTTCGACAACCTCGACTTCCGCGGGCTGGATCGAATTTTTGCGACCGAAAGCAGCTGTTGTCAGCGCTGGCTTCAACAATCGGTTTGACCATCCAAGGAAAGTTGTGATTGATCGTGTGGCAAATTCGACTGTCGAGGGGGCTCCTGAACATTTCATGCGATGGGGCGTCAGGCAGCAAGACCGTACAGACTTGCAAACCATTTCAGGCTACGAAGAAGCAATTTTCAATACTGCTTCAAACGGACACATTGTCGTGACCACTGACGGAGATAAATACAAGATCAAGTATGGCAGGCCAGGAAGATTTTCAGGCGAAATGGATCTCATGGCTGAAGTAGCCGCTGCGCTTCCCGCCCCGGCGCGCTTGGCAGCAGTTGGCGAAATCTCGATTTCGCGAGCCAATATGAATGCCGAATTGGAAGGGGCGGCCCCTCTGGCGCCTGCAAACCTATCGAACAGGACGAGAATATTGACACGTGCACAGCGAATTCGTGCGATGGAGTTGGAATTGCTGGATCACGACCACGAAGATGAAGGTCATGGTGTTGTTCAATCGCAATCTGACGTTGAGTCGACAGTGGCGATCCCCAAGATAGCCGAATCTGATGTCCGTTTGCTTGTCGGGGAACGTGTTGTCGTAAGGACTGCCGCCAGTACATTCGAGGGTGTTCTTGAAGCAATAAACAACGAGGGTTGGGTTCAATTGAAAGAAGATGGAATGAGCAACCCAACGTTTATTCGAGACCAGTCGATCGCAGTTCGAAAAAAGTGAATCGTACAATCCTGGTACTCGGTACACTTCAATGTCGGACTTCATCCTGCAACCAACCAACGACTTATTTTCCAGCGCAGCAACAACTTCTGGCACACCACCTCCCCAGCC
>CAZJBW010000157.1:0-5449 GCA_964543985.1 uncultured Pirellulaceae bacterium
CAAACTCGAAGTCTCCAGCTCTATTCTGTCACTCTCCCTGGGGAGAGTCGGAGCTCAGCTCCGGAGAGGGGCTCAGCAGGGCTTTTTTTTCTATCCACACTAGCTGCGAACTTTGCGTTTCCTATTATCCGGCAAGCGAGGAGGTTGTCCATTGCTTTTGCCGTTCATTGGCTTGCCATTTCCGTTGGCATTGCCATTCTCGTTTTCCCCGTATCCGTAACCGTAGCCATAGCTTCGATCGAAGCCATAGTAGTATCCGTATTCATTGTAGTACGGGTTTTGGTCCACACCGTTTACGATCACGCCAGCGACTTTCGCATCCACCCGAGACAAATTCTCCACGGTCCGCTGGGCCGTCACAGTCACCCCTTTGCGAATCCGCAAAACCACATAGGTGCAATCCATCTGTGCGGCCAAGACCATTGGGTCAGCGACCGGCAGGACTGGTGGCGAATCGACCAACACGAAATCGAACTTGGTCTTTAGATACTCGATTAGTTTGATGACTCGTGGCGACGTAATAAACTCGCCAGGGTTGGCCGGTTTGCGACCGGCGGTCAGCAACTTCAAGTTTGGGTGACACGAATTTTGCAAAGCGTCACTCAATTCGCATTCTTCGTCCACCACTTCTTTGATGCCCACCGAATTCTGAGCGGCAAAATACTTGTGGATCCGCGGCCGACGCAAATCGCAATCGATCAAGCAGACCCGTTTACCCGCTTGAGCAATCGAGATAGCCAGGTTGGCGGCCGTTGTCGACTTGCCGTCGCCCGGCGATGGGCTGGTGAACAGAAACGTGTTGGCACCTTCTGATGCGGCGGTAAATAACATTCCTGTACGAATGGCACGAATCGCCTCGCCCGCTGGCGAGTTCGGTCGATGCAGTGCGATCAGGCTAGGCGTTTCGGTAAGCTTCGCCGCCTTGGCCATGCCGCGAATCCGTGGAACACGACCGACAACGGGAGCGTGAAACAGGTCAGCGATCTCGTCGGGGCTTCGGAAGCTGTGATCGGCCATATCGATTAAGACCGCCATCCCACAACCCAGCAACCCTAAAAGGAATATGCCAATGCCTAAGCACTTTAACAACGACGGTGCAATTTTTTCGCCCAGGTTAGGTTCGTCCACCATGCGGACTTTGATCTCGTTGTAGTTCTCGCGGACACCAATGCTGGCCAAACGGTCCAGATTCGATTGAATTTCATTGCGTTTTTCTTCAATGCGTTTTCCCAGGATATTCGCTTCTTCAACTGCTGCTGCTATATCGCTGGCTTTTTGTTTATAGTCCGCAAACTTCGGCTGCAACTTTGCCAACGTCGACCTGATACGCGCGGATTCGTGATTCAGTCTCTCTCCATACAACGCCAGCCATTCTTTTTCTTGGTTTTCACGAAATTCATCCCAGTCCAATCCCGAATTTTCTTCATCGGAATTTGCCTGATATTCAGCAGTCCATTCATCCTGGACTTCTTTAATCTTTTCACGAATTCGATCGGCTTCTGCCTGCCATTGGTCGGTTTGGCGTTCCAGTTGGATCATCGCTTGATATCGCGGACCGTAGCGAAGCTCAAGTTCCGTTTTTTGAATATCTAAATCCAGCAGGCGAAGCCGGATCGTATCCAATTGACCTTCTAGACTGTTGATGCGTTGAGTCGTCATGCGGCTAAATTCGAATCCAGCGTGATTCAGGCGTGATTGTTGGCTGGTGACGCTTGGCAGGGGGCGACTGTCCAGCCCCATGTATTGTTGCCCTTGCAGGGCAGTGACACGAAGCGCGGTTGCATTTTCAGATTGGATTGCGGTGTTCAGTGCATTAATGCGACTGACCACATCGTCCAATTCCGCTTGTTCCGATTGAATCTGTTCTTCCAAGCGGTTCATCTGAGCCGCATGGGGGTTAACGATGCTTCCGTTTGAATCGCGTTTGGCCACGCCCAGTTGGTTTAACAACTCCAAGTAACGTCTTTCCGCAACATCTTTCTCGTCTTGCAAGCGTCGTTGCAGAGCGTCGATCAACTCGATCGATTCCTGTCCGTCTTGTTTTTGATCCGCTTCAATAATTGAAGTAAACGCGGTATACACCTCGTTCAAAATTTTGGGTAGCTCTTCACGATCGGGCCCTTCAACCGAGACCAGCAACGACTCGGCACTTTCGTCTTTGATCGTAAGAATCTCCCTGAGTGACTGCAACGGGGAATCGCTAGTGGCCAAGGCGCTCGTCATTGACAACTCGCCTTTACTAATCGCCTGATCCAGTACTAACTGGCTGCCCAGCAAGTTCATATATTTTTCAATTGAAATCTGAGGGACCAGTCGACGTTGGTCTTCATTCGACAAACGTGGCGGTGCCTGCGACCAAATCATCAGGCGTGCCGAAGATTGGAAAGTTGCGGGGGTCCGCTCGAAGACAAACCAACCCACACCTGCGCCAATCAAGGCTAGAAGGATGACGATGTATTTTCGTCGCAGAAGTGGGCCCAGCAAATCGACCGACGCTGCCGGTTTGGCACCGCCGCGATTTGGAAAGCCATTCGGCGCGTTTGCTCTAAGACCATTGCTCGCACCCACAGGACGCGGATTTTGTGGCACTAAGTTCATATCAGAATATTCAAGGTGAGGTAAATCTTGTTGTTCCGCAGGTGGGCTCGGTAGTAAAAGTATACAAAGCACACATAGGGCAACAACTAAAAATGAAGGTTTTGTAAACTAGGGTGAATTTTTTGATAAACAAAATGACAGTTGGACAGCTTGTGCGGAGGCAATCCCAGTTCGCAAATCAGCCCGACGACTCTAATGTTTTTGTTTATTAATACGATTTTCAGCTCGCTTCAATGCTGACAGCATGCCGCCTAGTTAATGTCAAATAAAACTCCGAAGATCCCGTTTAAGGTTCGCTAAGATTGGCTTTATGATCGCCGCCCACGTCAGACCGTGGTCAAAAGCCTAGTGTTCAAGAAAAACTTGAGCCCAGCGAAATTGCTGTATGACAGCCAGTCAAATACATCTCGTAACTGTATTGCGATAGGCTTGTACGCAACAAAAAAAATAATCTTTTAGTGCGTTTTCGTTGGCGAACTGGCTTGCTACGATGGGACGAATAACAGTCGATTCCGTGATTTTAAGTGGCTTTCTTTCACGTAAGCCTGCGACGATCCTTCAGGTGAAGGAGGGGGAAGCACGGTCCAGCCCTGTAGTGATGACCAGTCAATAGGTCACCCAAAGGGACGGAGTGTGCGCGAAGTGAATCATTTGTTTTATCACCTATCCGAAGCGCTAAAAAATTGAGACGATAAGCCTGCGATAGCCAGGCCTCCTACCTTTTGACTTACATCTTTGACCCACCCCACAACATCTAGCATGTCACAGCAAGATACGCCTTCGCCATTCACGGCCTTCCCGTTGCGTACAGCAACCGGAACACCCAGCGACGATTTGAACTCGCGACTAGTTGCCTTGCGATTACCATTGTTGGTGATCACGCACTTGGCGATCTTTGCCTTTACCTTTTGGTTAGCCTACGCCTTGCGGTTCGACTTCCGAATACCTGATGTTTGGTTGCAACCGTTTTTGTTTTCATTGCCAATCATTGTGGCAATTGAAATGGGGGTGTTCGCTTGTTTCCGTGCCTTCAATGGTTGGTGGAGGTACTTTACCTTTCGCGACCTGCTGGGGATCGCTCACCCCTTGGCCGTTAGTTTTTTGATTTTTGGATTTGCTGACCTGTTTTTCACCAGCGTGAAGGTCCCAAGGTCAGTCCACGTTTTAAACGCTTTATTGGCCTGTACTATGTTGGGTGGGTTTCGATCCATCTGGCGAGTTTCCCGCGAGGGGATTTTTAATCGCGTCCCTGGAAATTGCCGCCCAGCATTCATCGTTTGCAATCGACACGATTCGTTTGTGATCGCTCATCAAATCAACAACCGCGCGAACTCAGATGTTCGCCTTGTCGGAATCTTGTCAGACAATGCCAGGATCGTGGGTTCCAACCGCGCTGGCATGCGAGTCCTCGGTTCGACCAACAACGCTGCCAGTTTGGCCTCTCGTTTTGACGTTTCTGAAATCTGGGTCGTGGCTGGGGATGTAACTGGCAAAGAAATCTCGGACCTGAAAGCCAGTTGTGATGAAAACCAAATCCTGCTGCGAATCATCCCCGAATCCTTGGACCTTGATTCCAGTGACGGCTTGATTCCGCTACGTGAAATAGACATCGAAGACTTGCTGCCTCGCGATCCAATTTGTCTTGATAGCCAGAAAATCTCTCAACAAATCAAGGGTCGCTGCGTGATGGTCACGGGCGCAGGCGGCAGTATCGGTTCGGAACTTTGCCGTCAACTCTTGGCCTTTCAACCCTCCGAGTTATTGTTGGTCGATCATCGGGAAAACAGCGTTTTCTTGGTCAACAATGAATTCATTCGCAAGGGAGTCACGACCAAGCTGCAACCCTGTGTTGGGGACATTTTGGATGAGGCTCGGATGCGCGAGTTATTCCAAAGATACCGCCCCGAATTCGTCTATCACGCAGCCGCACACAAACATGTCGGCTTGATGGAAATCAACGCCGGACAAGCGATCCAGAACAACATTCTTGGCACCAAGCAAGTTGCCGATTTGGCAAATGAATTCGCCGTGCAAAAATTCGTGTTGGTCTCGACCGATAAGGCGGTTAACCCAACCAGCGTCATGGGGTGCACGAAACAAATCGCCGAACGTTACGTCTTGGCACTGGGACAACAATCGGAAACCAAGTTTGTCGTGGTCCGATTCGGCAACGTCTTGGGGTCCAACGGTAGTGTGGTCCCTCTGTTTAAAGAACAAATTGCTCGTGGCGGTCCCGTCACGGTTACTGATGAACGGATGACCCGTTTTTTCATGACCATTCCTGAAGCATCCCAGTTGGTGCTGCAGGCCGGTGCCATGGGCGTCGGTGGCGAGATTTTTGTGCTGGATATGGGCGAGCAGGTGAAAGTGGTCGACTTAGCGCGGAAGATGATCCAACTGGCAGGTCTACCTCAAGATTCGATCGAGATCAAATTTATTGGTGCGCGACCCGGCGAAAAACTTTACGAAGAACTGTACTTCGATGAGGAAGAAATGCTGGACACCGATCACCATAAAATCTTCGCTGCCTATCATCGCGGTTTTTCGTTGCCTGACGTTTTGGAGTCCATCGATACACTCGTCAGCCATATTGGTTCATCGCCAAATGAAGTCCGCATTCAATTGAAAGCGATCATTCCTGATTTCCAATTCGACCCCATCACCGACGAAAGCGACGCCGCATTGGTTTCTTCTTAATTGCTTTGCGTTTGGTGAGTTTAACGTTTGGTTAGTCATAAAGAGTTGGGGGATTCTATCAGCTCACAGTCCAGTGAGCGGCAAGGCACTAGCCGCCGGTTCAGAATGCAACAACCCAGTGAGCGGCAAGGCACTAGCTGCCGGTGTTTTTCGG
>CAZJBW010000157.1:5549-6729 GCA_964543985.1 uncultured Pirellulaceae bacterium
AGCAATGGAAAACAATCGAAGTCATTTTCGAATTCAAACAACTGACCAAAAAGCTGAGAAATACCAAGCACTCGTCCGCTAACTCTTTCGCAGCCACCCAAAAATCCATTAATGAATCAATACGAGACCATTCAAGCTGAACTGCAACAGCAGCCCAAATCCTGGCTAATCACCGGAGCCGCGGGCTTTATCGGCGCCAACCTGGCACAAACCTTGCTACAGCTGGGTCAGAATGTCGTTGGGCTGGACAACCTGTCGACTGGCTACCAGAAGAATTTGGATTCAGTCAAAGCCGTTGTCACAGCCGAGCAATGGGCGCGGTTCGAATTCATCAATGCCGACATACGAGATTTGCAGGCCTGTCAATCTGCCTGCCAAGGTAAAGACTACGTTTCGCACCAAGCGGCACTCGGCTCCGTTCCTCGGTCACTGGAAGATCCGATCGCTACCCATGACAACAACATCAATGGCACGTTGAACATGATGGTCGCTGCACGCGACGCCGGCGTCAGCGGATTCGTCTACGCCAGTAGCAGTTCGGTTTACGGCGACCATCCTGAGCTGCCGAAGCTGGAGAGCAAGATTGGCGACGTGTTGTCGCCCTACGCGGCCACCAAGAAGTATTCCGAAATCTATGCGGATGTGTTCGCGCGTTGTTACGACTTTCCAACGATTGGCCTGCGGTACTTTAACGTCTTCGGCGCCTATCAAGATCCTGACGGCGCTTACGCGGCCGTGATCCCTAAATGGGTGGCAGAGATGCTGGCTGGGGAAGAAGTATTTATTAATGGTGATGGCGAAACCAGCCGCGACTTTTGCTACATCAACAACTGTGTTCAAGCAAATATTTTGGCCGCCACGACTCAAAACACAGACGCCAAGAACAAAGTTTACAACGTGGCCGTCGGGCAACGGACGACCTTGAACGAGCTGTTCGATGCGATCAAGCAAGCCTTGCTGGCCAAGATCGATACTCTGGAAATTGGCCCTGCCACCTACCGCGACTTCCGCCCTGGCGACGTCCGCCACTCACTGGCCGACATCTCCCAAGCCGAAACGCTACTGGGCTACCAGCCCACTCATACGCTTTCCCAAGGTTTGGAAATCGCATTGAACTATTACATTGAAAGTTCAACAAATCGTTGTTAACGCTGTTTTGGTTTTTCAGAAATCGATTTGT
>CAZJBW010000158.1:0-6650 GCA_964543985.1 uncultured Pirellulaceae bacterium
CGGTCAACAACAAGACGGTCAACAACAAGACGGTCAACAACAAGACGGTCAGCAATCAGGCAACCAGCAACAAGACGGTCAGCAGTCGGGCAACCAGCAGCAAGACGGTCAGCAGTCTGGCAACCAGAAGCAATCGTCTGACCAAGGTCAATCCAACGGCGAATCCGGCGGCAGCCAGAGTTCACAAGATGGCCAGCCGACTGATCAACCTACCGGTGGCAGTCAGCCGGGTTCGGGCTCGTCTGCGACCAAGCCCAATTCTTCCAGTGGTCGGGGGACTCCACCTCCGGATGGTCCTGGCAGTGAAGCTGATAAGGCGAACTTGGAGTACTCGAAAAAGGCGACCGACTTGGCGCTAGAGCACTTGGAGAATCAGGTCAACAATCCAGACCGCAAACTGTTGGACAAGTTGAATTGGTCTGAGCAGGACTTAAAGGACTTTGTTGAACGTTGGAAAAAGCTGAAACGGGACGGTTTGTCAGGTGACGAAGCGAAGCAGAAGGAGTACTTGCGGACGCTGGAGAGCCTGGGATTGGGCGACGGTGATTCGTCGACTCGCGAATTCCAAACCGATTCGGACAACCAAAGCGGTTATCGGGAAGACGGTCGAGTGGACAATGCTCCGCCCGGATTTGCCGATCGATTCCGTGATTTCTCAAGACGGCGATCCTCAGACAACAATTAAGTCGTTTCAACGTATTTGATCTCGCAATGATTTTTAAGTGAACTGATTGCGACTTCACATACGTAATAATCAAGGCGACTTGCGTGGTTTTGAGGGATCACGCAGTTTCAGCCGTACTTCGTCGGTCATTGCGGTGGCTTGCCTGGGTGACTCTATGAATTGGCCCTTCGCTCAATTACCCTGATCAGTGTCGTGGGTACCTTGAGTTGACCGCGCGGCGTTCATTATCATTTGAGAGTTTACAGCGGTCTTCTGCAGGATTTTGTTGCCTGGTCCGCCGCTCCTCCCTTTAGTAGCTATCCAACAGTCGTCAGCACATTTGCCCTTACGCGGGAATCATGAGTAAAGACCAAGCCAATCAAACGAACGATGCCAGTGATCGCGTCCCGATGATCGAAGCCGTGAACCTGTCTAAGTTCTATGGGATCTTTGCCGCTACGCGAGATGTTTCGTTCAAGGTTTATCGTGGCGAGGTCGTGGCCTTTCTGGGACCCAACGGAGCCGGCAAAAGTACGACAATGAAAATGTTGACCGGCTACCTGGCTCCGTCCGAAGGCTTCGCGCGAATCGCGGGCTACAACATGATGGAAGACCGAGTCACCGGGTCTAAGAATTTGGGCTACCTGCCTGAAAAAGGACCGCTGTATCCGGATATGACTCCCTATAGTCTGTTGGACTTTTTTGCGGAAGCCCGTGGGATGGGCAAGAAGTTGAAAAAAGATCGCATCGCCAAAGCCGTTGAAATCTGCAGCCTTAGCAGTGTCATCTACAAACCGATTAGTAAGTTGTCCAAAGGGTTTCGGCAGCGGGTCGGTATGGCTCAGTCTTTGATTCACGAGCCCGAAGTTTTGATCATGGACGAACCGACCAGCGGTTTGGACCCCAACCAGATTCAGGGCGTTCGTGAAACGATGACCAAGTTGGGTGAAACGAAAACGATTTTGTTGTCCACTCATATTTTGCAAGAGGTCCAAGCGATGGCCTCGCGTGTCATTATGATCAATGAAGGACGATTGGTTTATGACGGACCGTTGGACGAACTGGATCCGACCAACAAAGGACTGGACAAGGTGTTTGCCGATCTAACCGGTCACGGAGACCAATCGGAATCCGATGAAGACTTGTCAGAAACGAACAAGACTGACGAAACGCTTCAAGATTCCGTCTCGCGTGAAAAGACGCTGACTCAACCGGAATCTGATGATTCGTCAGACGAAAATTAGGCTGAAAGACTTTTCGTTCATGGCAACGACGACCGAGTGATCGGTTCAAATAAATAACTAACAACCACCAGCACTCATTTCTAATACTGATTAGTCATGGAACAATTACCGATTTACGAATTTTGCTTTATGGTCGGCGTGGACATCCTGTTCTTGGGTGCGCTGCTAATGATCATGCTGCCTTTTGGGATCTGGCGGCAAGCGGCGTTTGCGGTCATGAAACGCAATTTTGTTGGCTATTTCAGCAATCCAACAGGTTACGTCTTTCTATGCTTGTTTGTTTTGTTGACTTCGTTCGCCGCCTTTTGGCCGCACGAATTCTTTACCACTAACCTGGCCAACTTCGATCAGCTGAATCGTTTTCTGCCGTACATCATGTTGATCTTTATTCCAGCGATCACAATGAGCATCTGGTCTGAAGAGCGTCGTCAGGGCACAGACGAATTGTTGTTGACGTTGCCTGCTTACGATTTTGATATCGTCATTGGTAAATACTTTGCTGCCGTTCTGGTGTTTACCGTTTCGTTGTTGTTTTCACAGCTATCCAACTACGCCGTATTGATCTCGATGACGGGTGGCAACTTGGACAGTGGTTTGTTGTTCTCGACCTACTTGGGTTACTGGTTTGTTGGAACGGCCATGTTGGCGGTTGGCATGGTGGCGTCGTTCTTGACGAACAATTTGACGATCGGTTTTATTTTCGGTGTCGTGTTCAATGCTCCGTTGGCATTCTTTTCCAACGCGGATTTGATCATCTCGGACAATCAAACGGTTAGTCAGTTATTCGAATGGTCTCTGTTGCAACGATTCGATCCATTCGGTCGCGGGCTGATCAGTCTGCCATCGATTTGTTACTTCGTTGGAATCGCCGTCATCGGAATTTACCTGAGCCTGGTGTTGATCGGACGACGGCACTGGCAGGGCGGCAAGCATGGAGCGTCGCTGTTGAGTCACTTTATAATGCGGACGTTGTTCTTGGCAGTTACTGTGGTGGCACTGGTCATGGTTGCTCAATATAGTCCCGCAAATCGATTGCGATTGGATGTGTCGCGAAACAAAATCAGTACGCTAAGCGAAAGCACCAGAGCGATCCTGGAGAACCTGAATCGGCCGGAAAATCGAGACGGACCACCGATCACTATTGACGCCTATGTGGGTTCAAATATCCCATCGGACTTTGTGCAAACCAAGTACGATCTAGTGAACCTGCTACGCGAATTTGATGTGATGGGTGGAAATCGCGTTCGAGTCAATTTGCACACCAATGTCGAACCGTTTAGCCCTGATGCCATCCTGGCCGAAAAACGGTTTGGTATCCAACCGAAGCCGTACGTTTCCGAATCTCGCGGAGCGATGCGTCGCGAGCAAGTGGTTTTGGGGGCAGCGTTCACGTGCGGCTTGGACCGTGCTGTGATCGATTTTTTCCCCTATGGCACGCAGGTCGAATATGAATTGGTTCGTTCGATTGATGCCGTTTCGCAGGTCGAGCGGGAACGTATCGGTTTTGTAGAAACGGATGTCTATGCGGCGGGGGGTGTTTTGCAGATTCCCGGTCAGCAACCCCTGCCGGCACCAGCGATGGGAATCGTGGCAGAACTTAAGAAGCAATACGATGTCGACTCGTTGAACATCGGCGAACCTTTACAGGTTTGGAGCGAGCTGGACGACGAAGATTTTGAAATTGGCTCGGCGACGGCTGCCAGCGTATTTGGAAAGGAACTGAATTACGATTTGTTGATTGTTATTCAGCCATCCAAGATGTCGCCTCAGGAGCTGGAAAACTTGATTGCTGCGATCAAAGATGGTCAGCCAGTTTTGATCTTCGAGGATGCGACTGCAGCGCAACCATCCATTCAGCAGCGGGTTCGCAGTACCTTGGAACCTCGCGAACTGCCTCGCCAAGGAAGCACTGAGACGTGCAACATTCAAACGTTGTGGTCGTCGCTGGGAATCGTAATGTCGGGACGCCAGCGAGGCGAACGGTTTGTGCCGGATATCGTTTGGCAGAAGTACAATCCTTATCGTCGCGACGGATCTTTGAATGAACCTGAAAGGTTGGTCATTGATAACTTGAATCGGGCGATCAGTGATCAACAGATTAGCACGGCTAACCCAGCCACTGCAGGAATTGAAGAACTAGTTTTCGATTATTGTGGGGCTTTCAGCATTCGTCCCGACGCGGAATCGCGATTGGGTTTGTATGTCGAGCCGTTGGTGGCTGCTCGTGGTTCTGGGAAAATCTCGATGTTGGACTGGATTCAAACCAAGCAGGTGGGCGGTCAGGCGTTGGATCGACAACGTGGCGGCATCTTGGAAGAGGATTTCTTTTTGGCAGCAAGAATTTCGACTAAGGAAGACTTTAACGATGTCGCTCCTGGCGACGTCAACTGCATTTACGTCACGGACGTGGATCTGTTGAGTGACGAGGCGTTGCAAATACGAAACTCGCCAATTCAACGTGGCATCGAATATCGATACCAAAATGTGGAATTCGTTTTGAATTTAGTCGATTCACTAACCGGTAATGAGGACTACATTCCTATTCGCAACCGACGCGAGCGGTATGTGACGTTGCAAGTCGTGGAGGAAACGATTCGCGAGGCTACCAATAAAGTTGATTCCGAAATCAATAACTATGAAATCGATTTCGAGCAACGTATGCGAGGTGCTGAAGGTAAAGCCATGGAACAGATCGACGATCTGCAAGACGACCTTGAGCGAATGGTGAAAAGAAAAGAGGAAGATGCCAGTGGGTTTAACGAAAACGAATACATCCAGAAGCGGCAATACTTGGAACAGATCGTGCGAAGTGAACGAGATCGTCTAAGACGATTGCGTGACGAAATGCAAAATGAACGTAACGATCGCGTACGTACCATTCGTCTACAATCGGAACTGACCATCCAGGAAATTGAACGACGATACAAGTTGGCTGCTGTCTTGATTCCGCCTATCCCACCATTAGTGTTGGGTTTAATCGTGTTCACTCGGCGTCGATTGAGGGAACGCGAAGGCATCTCAAAAGCTCGAAGATTAAGGTAACCGTTTCCGCTCGGCTTTCGTCGAGCGATTCGGATCGCAAACAATATTCAGATCATTCCTAGCTCGGAAAAACAAGTGAAACCAATCATTACAACTGCGTTCATGGCATTGCTGGCGTTCTTGTGCTGTGCTGGGGCATGGTATTACTATCCGAAGATTGAAGTTTCGCAGGTAACCGAACGCAAACAGTTGCTGCGAGAGGAAGAATCTTTTGAAACTCGCGATGTGCGTCGAATCAAGGTCGAGCAATACGATCGAACGCGGAATAGTAAGACGGAATTTGAATTGCAGTTTGAACAAGGGAGTTGGGTGATTCCATCGAAGAGTGGATTTCCTGCGGGCAATTCTGACCGAGTGCCCACGTTGGTGACCGCTCTGTTGGACAAAGAAGTTTTAGAATTGGTCTCCGACGAAAAAAATGACCACGAAAAGTATGGCGTTTTGGAATTGGAAGAGGCTGGCGCTGGCGGCGTCGGCGTCGGTACTGTGCTGACCTTCGAGGGCCGCAAACGCGAAGAACTAGGCAAGCTAATCGTTGGGCAGACCCCCAAAGACGAAAAAGGGCAACGCTACGTGCGTTTGGCTGGCCAGCCTCACATCTATATTATCGATTTCGATGATACGGTGCTGACAACCGCGCTGTCGGATTGGACCGATGGCGATTTGTTGCGGATGGATCCTCGGATCAGTCTTAACGATCAAGTGGAATATTTTGAAGTGGATTCTTACTTTGTCGAGCAAGGCGAATCCGGAGCCGCAAAGAAACATGCGTATCGGGCTCGGATTTATGTCAAGGACGGAAATTGGGTCTACGATTTTTGGGCAGCCAATGAAAATCAGAGCTTGCCTAGTGAGCCAACTGAAAAGGCTTTACCAGTAAATGTCAGCGAGACTTTGACCCGGTTCGTTAGTCAGCTAAAAGGGTTTGCCATTCGCGATGTTGTTAAGAAGCAACCTGCTGCAGCTCAAGATTTGTCTTCGCCTAAAGAGTCTCAAGCGGCATCTCACTTTCGCTCGATGGCCGGTCAAGGGTTCTTCCATAACGGATTCGATTTTGGCCAGCATCAATTTGACAGCGCCACTGGCGAGATCACTGTGGCTTACCGATTCGGAATGCAAACGAAAATGTTTATCGGTGATTTTGCAGGACTTGATATCGCAAATGGAAACCAATTCAATCGCTTTCTTTTGGTCACTGCTGAAAAGAACCCTGACTTGATTCCCGTTCCTGAAGAGCCTAGTGGCGACGGGACGGAAGAAAATCAGGAAGAAGCAGCTCGTAAGTATCAACAGGAAGTCAATCGTCGCAAAGAGTTGCTGAAGGGAGCCGAGCAAGGATTTCAGGCGCTTAACCAAATTCATGCCGATTGGATTTACGTGGTTTCCGAAGACGTTGTCTCGAATCTGTTGCCGCCTGCCGACTCCTGGAAGGTAGACGGGCAATAGTACTGACCCAAGTATGGGTTCATTTGGTAAGCTGGACGCGTTGGAACCGTCGCCCTTGATGTTTTGATCGATTGGTCGCTCAAAATGATCGAGGGTTTTGTTGACGGACCTGTGTTTTTCGTTGCCTCTTACCGGACGTTACTTAGTGACCTACAGCATGCCATTGGCCAAACTTCTCATTTTGGCTTTCTCCAACGGACAAATAGTTGTAAGCGTTGGGATCAATATCTAATGCGTTTCCATTGATTGTAATT
>CAZJBW010000159.1:0-6525 GCA_964543985.1 uncultured Pirellulaceae bacterium
GAAAGTTCAACAAATCGTTGTTAACGCTGTTTTGGTTTTTCAGAAATCGATTTGTTAATACGCTGTTAGCAACCATCTAATGACGCTTACCTCAGCCAACAACGACTTCTCCGCAGAGCTCAAGCTGATCGTGCCAGATTTTCTGTGTTCTACCGGAGCACGCGATGTACAGGTCGGCAGCCGCTAAAATATGGACCTACTAATTCTAGCAGTCGTTGTGATAGGGGTTCTAGCGCTTGCGCATCGAATCGCCGATCAAAATGGCTTATCGCCAAACCTCATCTGGGCATTGTTTGTCGTGCATTGGTTGGTGTCGATGGTGTACATGATTGGTCTTCACGGAGACTGGGTCGCGTATATTGAACAGGGTCGAGAATTAGCCGACAAAAACGGATTCGAATTTGAATATCTGACACCTGGAACGAATTTTATTCGAGCCATTGTGCATTTTCTGTTTCTCCAGGCTGACTTTTCAACTTGGGTTCTTTTTTCATTGTTTCAGCTGAGCGGTTTCCTGGGGCTGGTTTTCCTTGCCTCAACGCTATTGCCATTCTTGAATATGGACAATCAGACGTTGTCGGGTTTGATTGTGTTTCTTCCTGGTCTACACGTTTGGACATGTGCGGTTGGCAAGGATTCATTAATTTTCCTGCCATTGTGTTTCGTGTTGTATAGCCTTGTTTATGGTAGATACAGCGTGATTTTTCTCATCCTTTCCGTGGTCGTTGTATTTATGATTCGGCCGCACGTGGCAACGGGGTTGGTAATCGCTGCAGGTATCGCTGCCGTGTTTTCATCGACATCCTATTCTATTGGCTTCAAGGTGGCAGCCCTGGTGTTTACTGGCATTGCATTTGCAATCTTATTGCCTTTTCTACAAGATTTTCTCGGCATAAATTTTTTCACTAGTGAAAATGTGGAAGGTCGACTTACCAGAATGGAAGAGAAAACACAAACAGGTAACAGTGCTGTTGAACTAGGTCAATATAGTCCACCTATGCGGTTGTTCACCTACATGTTTCGGCCACTGTTCCTGGAGGCGAAAAGCCTAATTTGGCTGGCGGCATCCATTGAGAACTCTATTTTGCTGATAGGTTGTTTGCTTTTGCTTAACATCAACATTGGTTTGGCGTTGATTAAGAATTTTCATTTCCCGGTGATATTTGCATTGGTGTTTTCCGTGGGGATGTGGTTAACGCTTGGATCTTCGACGTCCAATCTTGGACTGGCAATGCGTCAAAAGACAATGTTCTTGCCAACAATGATGTTTCTGTTTTGCTACTTGCGATATGCTTCCAAAACGCCTATCGATTTAGATAACTATTACCCAGAGGAAGAAGATTATTAAGATGGAAAGACAGTCAACTCCTCAATTGTCAGAAATTGCTGACAGTTACCATTGCGACAAGGGTCAAATTGGCCCAAGCCCAAAGTTTGGGGCTAACAATTACGCTGACATATATCAGGCCTACTTGTATTCCCGGCGACTCGAATCACTCACATTGTTGGAAATTGGTTTGGGCGTATCTGGCGAAAACTGGGATGCCAAAATTGTGCAAGGTGGAAATTCCGACGGTGGAGCCTCAATCAAGATGTGGCAAGACTATTTGCCGAACAGCAGGATCATTGGCGTTGATATTAATCCTGCGAAACACTTGGAAACGGCGCAGATCGAAACCCACGTTGTGGATCAAGGTGATCTTGACAACTGGAAAGAATTTTTAACATCCATGGGTGAAACCGAGTTTGATATCGTAATCGACGATGGCAGTCATCGGGCCGATCATCAACAGTTGTCCCTTGAGGTGCTTTTTCCAAGATTGAAATCTGGCGGGCTTTATTTCATTGAGGATCTGAATGACTCGGGTTTCAACGGAAGTGGCAAGGGTCGGCATGCAACGCATGACACGTATTCGACACGTGATTTTTTTAAGGCGTTCAATGCGGATGGAAGTGTTCTGGAACCGAATAAGTTTTCAAACACCGATTTTTTGGCAGGGATTGAAAACGTATTTTTTCATTCGCCCCGTCCGGTACAACGAAGTGCGGACTTGATGCTGGAAGCGATTCGTTTTGTAACTGGTCGTGCGAAAAAGGGACTGTTGCGAAATACTTTCAACCCGGATTCTCCAAAGATGGTAGTGCTGCAAAAATCTTGAGAGCATTTTTTGCAACGCGTATTCTGCAATCGTGTCGAATCTTTCAAACGCATGATGGATTCCGCGAGTGAATGATGGATTGAAATTTCAGGCGGCGCTTGCTGTTTCAGTGAAGGTCTTTGGCGCGCTGACGGCAATTGTTTTAACATTTGTTTTGACATCACAGTTGGGCGCGGATGAAGCCGGCGTCTTTTTTCTTGCTGTTTCGGTGGCGACTTTTACAGCATCGATAGCTTCATTGGGGCTTCGCGTTACATTGCTGAGAATTGTTTCGGAAGCGTTTTCTCAAGCAAATTGGTCCAGAATAAATGGGGCAGTAAATAAGTCGTTAGCGTGGTCGTTGTTTTCTTCTACCATTGCGACCGTCGTATTGTTTTTCGGCGCCGATTGGATTTCCACGGTCCTTTTTGATAACCCGGACGTCGCCGGGTGTATCAGGATCGCTAGTTTTTCGGTAGCAGCAATTGTCTTGTATGAGTTGTTTTCTCATGCGATTCAGGGGGCAGGTCAAAACGGAGTTTCGATGCTGTTGCGAGGGCCTCTCCAGAATTTTTTTTTATTGTTGCTAGTGATTTTCTTTGGTGTTCTGGCTGCAAATGACGCTGTCTTGCTTTTCGTGCCGTGTGTTTTTGTCGCGGTGGTGTTGGGTGCCTTTGTCTGGTGGCGAAGCTCCGAATTCCAGTGGACTTTCAAGTTTCCAGCAACAACGCTTCGCGAAAGTTGTTTTCCGTTATTTGTTGTCCAGGTCGTTTACCAGTTGAATACATACGCCAGCCAATTTTATCTGGCAAAATGGACAGAGCCTGCAGATATTTCTCGATATACCGTAGCGATACGTCTGGTGTCTTTGATTGGTTTCGTCCTGATTGCGATCAATCACGTTTCGGCATCTCGCTTCGCGACATTGTGGAAAAATCAGGAGTTGGAAAAGCTGACCAACATAGTCCGTTTGGCGAACCGAATGATGCTGGTACTTTCACTGCCAATCGTTTTGGTTTTCGTGGTGGCACCCGGGTGGATTTTGAGTTGGTTCGGCCCTGAATTCCCGTCCGCGGCTCCCTTGTTAGTTTTGTTGGCGCTTGGGCAAGCGGTGAATGTGGCAACAGGATCCGTTGGGTACCTTTTGATGATGTCGGGTCATGAGAAAGAGCAGAGAAATTGCACATTGATGGCCGCAGTCCTATCCTTGGTCGCGGGATTGGTTCTGGTTCCTAAATACGGATTGATGGGCGCGGGAATCATGACCTTCATTTGGATGTCCACGGGCAATCTTTTGTCATGGATTGTAGTCCGGAAAAAGCTAAATATCCGTCCGGGATTTTAATTGGAACATGGGAATCGCCACGGTCTTTTCAGAATTCAAGCGTATCAAACGTTCTTACGCTGATGATTCGCGATTTTTGATCTACCAAATGGGCAAGGTGGGTTCGACAAGTATTGAGTCCGTCCTGCCGAACTCGATCAACATTCACACGTTATACGGAAACACGCCCTGCCACCCTTTTCATTCTGCGCGAACTGGAACAATACGTGGTTGGGCGAGGCACCAGCTTCCGTTTCGATGGAAACGTGCTGCCATTCGTCGAAGAAAAAAAATCAAGATTGTTTGTTTGGTGCGCGATCCAGTTGCGAGAAACCGTTCAATGTTCTTTCAAGATCTTTATCACTGGTTGTCTTACTATGTGACAAAATTTAGACCAAATGTCAAAACGGAAGGTAGTCAGTTTTTAAGCGATGCCTACCAGCATGTCTTCGACCATATGTATTTTGACTTGTGGTTTGACAAAGAGATCCGCAAGTTTTGTGGGATAGATGTTTTTGAAAAACCTTTCGTGCCCGGAGAATTTTCCATTTTTGAGAAGGGCAAGTTTCAGGTTTTGTTAGGGCGTTTGGAGGACCTCGACAACAACTGGCAAAACCTTGAGGTTTTTTGCGGGGCAGAACTTTTGCGTCGCGATGCAAATCGCGGCGAGCTAAAATGGTACCAGAAAATCTACAGTGAATTCAAAGTCCAAGTTGACGAAAGCGGAGTTGATGATTTTATGTACGACACTCGTACTGCAAGTTATTTTGGTTATCAACGGACTATTAATCGAGAACAAGCGAAAGGAAATCATTGAACACCAACCATTCACCAATCGTCAACACACTCAGGCAGTGTTTGAAGCCAACCAGGTTGGCAGTTATTGCGAGGAAAATATTCTCGCGGTTTTCCGATGCGCAGGGGGAAATTTCAAACGTGGCCAATCAAGAATGGATTGAGTCCAATTTGATTGATGTCGAAGAATTCGCCCGTAATTTAGATCGGGAGCTTTGGGAATCCTCCAAAGAAATGGCAGATCAAATTTGCGCCGACGCCAGTCAGAAAATTGCAAAGCTGGAACACGAATTGGGGGGAGGTGGCGCGTACCCTTTGTTGCTGTTTCTCACTCGTTTTCTAAAACCGCAATGCGTGGTTGAAACCGGAGTAGCTGCCGGTTTTTCCTCGGCTGCCATTTTACAAGGATTGGCTGAAAACAAAGCCGGCCATCTCTTTAGCAGCGATTTTCCTTATTTTCGGATCCCCAATCCCGAGCGGTTCATTGGTGTCGCAGTAGATGAGAGTCTGAAAGAAGCATGGACTTTGATGATCGATGGCGATCGAAAAAATCTACCTCGAATTTACGAGCAGACGACTTCAATTGATTTGTTTCATTACGACTCGGACAAAACATATTCTGGAAGAACGTTTGCAATGTCAAAGTTGAAACCACGCCTGCACGAAGCGTCAGTAATTGTATTCGATGATATTCAGGACAACTCGCACTTTCATGATTTGGTTAAATCTGGTGAGTACGCTACGTGGTCAGTCTTTGAATTTGAAGGAAAGTATATCGGTTTGGTTACGAATAACGCTGTTCTATCCAAAGCTCACGCCAATCGGTAAGTAAGTTGGCAATTGTGTTGGCTGAAGCTAACAACGGGCAGTTAAATCAATGATTTGGGAGAGTTGAAGGAGCGATGAGTCAGTGAAAGTACTTCACCTAATCTCCAGTCCAGAGATGGGCGGTATTGAGGTTTGGCTGTTGGAGTTGTTGAGGTACGCGCATTCGGGCGAAGTCGAGATGGATGTCTGTTTCAAAGGTAATCCTGTTGGGACTCTAGCTGAAGAGTACGAAGCATTGCCGGTGACTATTCACCATTGCAAGTTGGGGTACAACCCGTTCGGTTTTGCGAAGCGATTGGCGAAAATTCTGCGTGAGGGTAACTATGACTTGTTGCATTCACACCTGAACATGCACTGTGGCGTAGCGGGTCTGGCCGGAAAAATGGCGGGTATCAAAGTTATCACCTCGTTGCACAGCTCTCGACCTGTTCGAAAAACGGATGTTGATCGACATCCCTTGCCAATTCGATTGGTGAGTTCGATCTATCGACGGATCTCCTTTTTTGTCGCGGATAGAACGACTGCGCTCTATGCACCCGTGTCGGATGGAGTGGCGGAATCCAGATTTGGAACTGGTTTTGCAAATCGTGAAAACGTACGAGTGATTTACCTTGGCGTTAAAGAACCAAAAATTATCGATGCCGAAGCGATCGAAAATTTGCGTGGGTCACTGGACGGACTTGACGCTCAAAAAATCGTTTTGCACGTTGGTTCGTTTACCGATCAAAAAAACCACTCTGGACTAATCGAGATTTTTAGCCGTTTGATTGGGCGCGAGCCTAACTGCAAGTTGTTGCTGGCTGGTGATGGACCGCTACGGGTGCAAATTGAAACGCAAGTTAACAAGATTGGGATCGAATCAAACGTGCTTTTTCTGGGCAGGCGAAATGACGTTACAAATCTCATGCAATTGGCTGATGTGTTTTTGCTGCCGTCGCTGTATGAGGGGCTTCCATTGGCACTGGTTGAGGCTGCTGCTTGCAGGCTGCCAATCGTTGCCTCGAGGATTCCCGGTATCGTAGAAGCTGTTGAACACAACAAGTCCGGATTTCTTTACGACGTCACAGATCAAAACGGAATGGTGGACGCGTTATTGAGATTGCTGCAGGAGCCGGAGACTCAGCAACGTACCGCTGAACAAGCTCGACACTTTTTTGAAACCGAATTTTCCATGAGCAGTCACTTCAAACGACTGACCGAAAATTACCGTTCGGTCATGAACGGTCCGGAAGCGTAATTGTTTTGGTTATGGACGAGGGGACTACAAATCGTTCTATTCTACTGCTTGGCAGTTACGGGCCGTCGTTGATCAATTTTCGCGGAGAGTTGATTAGCGAATTGTGCAAACAAGGTTTCGATGTGCATGCGGCGGCGCCGCAGATCGAGGCGGAGACGCGACAGGCGCTCGAGCAAAAAGGGTGTACGGTTCATGACGTTGAT
>CAZJBW010000160.1:0-6458 GCA_964543985.1 uncultured Pirellulaceae bacterium
CACCAAACGTGGCGAGTTGTGCTTCTGCTTCCGCTTCTTCTTGAACGTCCGACACTAACTGCTCTCCTTTCAAGTCAGGATGGTTGTCGAATAGTGTTTTGATCGCAGCACCATCCGTTTCGTTTGAATGGGTGCTCAATTTAGTAAACATTACAAGCCCGACAGCCAAGAAACCGGCCAGTACGAGCCATTTTGTAAGACCACAGCAGTTCATTTGATTTCTAACCTGAACGTGAAAAAGTGTTGAGCGGTCAAACTACATCTTAGGGATTTCCGTTTGGAAGTCACGATCGACCACATTGATGGACGCGGTTTAGCCCTTGCAATTACAGAGTTTGGGGCAAAGAGGCGGAACGGAAACATTGGTGCGTCCCAGAAACACGCCATAAAGCCTATTTTGGAACGTTTTCCCACAATTAAGTAAAATTTCCGACAAAACGAACTCGCACCGCCCCAGTCGACGTAACTTTGCAAGTCCGTGATGCTACCAATCCACAGAAGACAGTTCATTCTGTAGCTTCTGCTACTTTATCGAAAGGCACAGTATGAGTCATTCTAATGAGACTGTTCAAGAATCAGTCACCGAAACGCAAGATCAAAACACGACTGAGACACAACTTCCCAGTCCTTATTTCTCGGCAGTCATTGCCATGACCTGCACCGCAGTCATGTTGATTATGTAGTCGACGACCAAAGCCAATCATTGCAAAAGGCCATCCAAGTGGATGGCCTTTTTTTGTTTTCATCGATCAAACCGCACATCGTGGGCCGCCGACTTTTTAGTACAGGAAACCCTGTATCAGTTACCCATCGGCTTGATGGAGTAATCGTTGTGATACGTGTGGCGTACCATTTCCTCTACAGCATCTTCTGCACCAGCGGGAATGTTTGTCGCCTTCATGTTCTGCGCGTCCCACTGAATGGGCTGCTCGGCAGCGGCCCATACAGCCAAGTTGCCTAGCAAAATGGTCTCAGTCAAAGGTCCGGCGTAATCCGGGAAACTGGAAACAGGGATGGTTGGATCGTTTGCGGCGATCCCTTGAGCGAACTCTTCGAAGTGACCTGGTGACGTCTTGTAGGCGTCGGACGGCAAATCGATACGTCGTTCTTTTTCGAACGAACCGTCATCTCGCAAGATTCCAGTATTGCCTTGTTCGTCGCTACCGTAGTCGCCAGGCGAAAAGAACATCCCTTCGGTTCCCACGATCAGCGCGCCACTGTTGTAGACAACTTCCCTGTCGTCGCCATCACGTTGCTTGGGCAGATCTTTAAGCAAAGCCGCCGGCGGTAGTTGCTTTCCGTCATACCAAGTCATTCCCAAGGCAGGTCGCCCATCCAATTCCGGGAACTCGAATTCAATTTTAGACCGTTTTGGATACATGACTTTGTCGTGACCTGATGTAACCGCCGAAACGGATGTCGGGTTTCTTAAATTCAAAGCCATGAACGACATATTCAATGTGTGGCAAGCCATGTCACCTAACGCTCCCGTGCCAAAAGCCCATAGGCCTCGCCATTTGAACGGGTGCAATTCGGGGCTGTAGGGACGCGACTTGGCCGGGCCAATCCAGTCGTCCCAGTGAATGTGGCCTGGCACTTCGTCTGGCTCGGCAAGTTGAATGTCGATTCCTTGTGGCCACACTGGGCGGTTGGTCCAAACGTGAACATGCTTGACTTCGCCAATGCATCCCTGTTGAATCAGTGCCGCACTACGACGCAAGATCGTAAATGAGGTTCCTTGGTTACCCATCTGAGTTACCAAGTTTTTTTCACGAGCCAACTCTCCCATCACTCGCGCTTCTTCGATCGAGTGCGTCAAAGGCTTTTGGCACCAGCAGTGTTTGCCCATCTGCATGGCGTGAATTCCAGCGACCGCGTGCGTATGGTCTGGCGTACTAATGGTGACGCCATCGATCTTGTCACCCATGGCATCCAACATTTCACGGTAGTCGTGATATTGGGTAGCATCGGGAAACGCTTCTTTGCCCTTTTCCAGGACCTTTCCGTCGATATCGCAAACCGCAACAACTTGACCGTTGTCACTGGCTGCTTTGGAATCACTGGACCCTTTGCCACCGATCCCAATGCAGGCGAACTGGACTTTATCAAGTGAAGACGCATAGGTGCGTTTCGGAGCGACTCCTCCGGCAGCCCAAAACCCCGCGCCGGCTGCGGCGGATGCTTTGACAAATGTACGACGATTCGGTTTTTGGGCCATTTCAGCGCTCCTGATGGTTGGTCGATCACAATTCTGGTTAAAAGATACCTAGACCGACGACATGTTTCAAACGCCGCCAGTCTGGTAGAGCCAGAAATATTGGCGAATAAAGCACACGCCCATCGCCGAATTCAAAATGGCAAACAACTATCCGTCGTTATTTTGGCCAAAACGTTTACGAAACTGGTCAACCAGTTTTTGCACTTCGGCTTTTTCATTGGCATTGTCGACGATCTCAACGGCCTTGTTTTCAGCCAAGATGGCCGCGCGACGACGTCCTTCTTCTCGCAACACCAGAGCTTTATGCAAAAGAGACTCGGCACGCAAGCGGCCGGGAATCGCATCGTTGGCAACGATTCCGTCTAGCGTTGTTAACGCTTCCTGATTTTGCCCCAGTTCATATTGAGCGTCCGCTTTGGCGCCCAAAACATCAACCAAAATTTCAGGTTGTCCGGCTGACGCAGCAATTGCTTGATCGTAGTACTTGATCGCCACTTCGAAATCGCCCTGACTATCGTGCAATTCGCCTAAAGCGATGGTCAACAAAAGGTTGTCTGTATTGTTTTGAATCTGAGTCTTTAATTCCTGAATAGCCTCGTCGACTTTCTTCAGGCTGATCCAGTAAAAGCTTTTATTGATAATCAGTCGTTGCCGAGTCGTTGGTTCCAATTCCTCGATAGCAATCATGCTGTCGATTAGCGAGTTCGCCTCGTCGACTTTGTTCATTTTTCTCAGCAAACGCAGCTTGGTATTCTGCGCAGTGATCATCATGTTCAACGGCAAATTATGCTCGGCCAACGATTCGTCGATAAAGGCGACGGCGGCATCGGGTTTACGCAGACGCGCGACCATCGCAATGCTACTCATGACCGCTTTGTGAATCTCGCGATCTCGTTGGGCGAAATATTTGGTTCGCAATCCCAACTCGTCGTCCTCGTCCAACTCGCCAATCTCTTCTAGCAAGTCTTCGTAATAGACTTCCACAATACTGGAATCCAATCCCGACAAGGCTTGATCCAGAAAAGTCGCTCGTTCTTTGCCAGTCGCGTTGTCGGCCTTCTTCAAAAATTCATCCCGAGTAACTCGTGCCGTATGAAATGTATCCAAGTGAGCCATATAGGCTTCCGAGGCCTCTTCTCGGTACCCAGTGATCGCGTATGGATTCAAATCTTTGTCGACCAGCACGACCGTTGGAAACGATTCAATGCCGTACCGATTCGACCACTCGTCGTTTTGTCGTTGGATATTCGCGGCCAGCTGAGTGTTTTGTGGGAAGTCGAATTTCACAAGCACAAACTTTTCAACGGCCGAATCATAAAAGCCCGCTTTGCTGAGTATTTCGTTTTCCAGCTTGATGCAGGGAGGGCACCAATCGGAACCGGTAAACAACAGCAACATGTCGCGGTCCGATTCTTTCGCTTGCTTCGTGGCCTCTTCGGCGTTAGTCGTCCAAAGGTCTTCCGGTGGGGCCGCCTGTTCGGTCTCAGGTTCTTCTTGAGCAGGTTGCTCATCTTGGCCAAGGCAAATTCCCACGGCCAGAAAGTTTAGGGCAAAGATGGCGACCCACGCAGTTATCGCGGCGAAGCGAAGGTCAGCGACGGTCGAGTGGATGGAAAGGCTACCAATCAGGGGGCGACGCATACTTGTTCCTTTTTTCCTTAAGGAAGGGGGACTCTCTGTCTCTGTTCTCAACATCGATTCTACCTCGATTCTCATATGGCAACAAACAGGCATTCATTCCAGTGACTTCAGTTATCCAATTCCAACCAGAATTGTCCCTTTTCAAACACCTAATCAACGACATTTTGGCACTCCACACCCATTGTCAGCCGCCCAAAACAGGATTTGGAGATTCTGTGACGAAATGTCGACACCCGGTTTTTTCCGGCGAACCCGATTGCCAGTTGGTAGTCAGAATGTAAACATCTTGGGCTTGCAGACTTGACCCGGGCCACAAGTCCGTCGTTTGGGTCGCACGTCGTCGTGACCCTCTAGCTCTCTTGTCGGAAAACTGAATGACTGAACCTCCGACAGACACCAAGCCACCTGCGTCGCCAGACCGACAAGATGACGGGTCGCCATGGCAACACTGGTGGAATCGCGAATGTGGTGGGCGGCAGATCATCGCACTGGCATTGCCATTGATGATTTCGACCCTGTCCTATTCGTTGATGCAGTTTTGCGATCGCATGTTCCTGGCGTGGGATTCGCCGACAGCTCTGGCAGCCGTCATGCCGGCCGGAGTCATGGCTTGGACGTTGATGAGTTTCCCGTTTGGCGTGGCTTTGTACACCAACGTTTTTGTGGCCCAATATTTCGGAGCCCAAAAACCAAAACGCATCAGTTCCGTAATCGTCAACGGTTTGATGCTGGGACTCTGTTTCAGCCCAATCTTTATTACGTCGATCATTTGGCCGTCCTGGATTTTTGACCTGGCCGGGCACTCGGGTGCCGTCGCCCAACAAGAGGCGATTTATTTTCGATACGTATCGATCGGCTCGGTCGCTCACATTCTAAGTGCCGTGTTGTCGTCCTTTTTCATCGGTTTGGGGCGCACTCCAATGGTTATGAAAGTCGACGTCTGTTCGGCTGGCTTGAATGTTGTGTTGGACTGGCTTTTGATTTTTGGTTTCACCTGGTCGGGCAGCGTGCTGATCGAACCGCTGGGTATCCAAGGAGCCGCCATCGCCACCACGATCGCCTTGTGGTGCAAAGCCCTCGTCTACTTCCTATTGATCTATGGTTCGAGAAAAAACCGTGTCGAATTTGGTTTCAGTAAAAATTTCAGTATCAATTGGGGCCTTATCAAAAGGATGTTGAAATTTGGGTCTGCCAATGGCCTGCAATTCTTAATCGAGTGTTTGGGTTTCGCCATTTTCACTTTGATGATTGCCCGACTAGGGGAACTGCCGGCCGCCGCTACGACGGTGGCAATCAGCGTCAACATGATGGTGTTCGTACCGATCTGGGGTTTGAGTACCGCCGTTTCGACGATCGTCGGTCAACAGATTGGCAATGGCCGTCCCAGTATGGCCGAGCGAGCGACCTGGACCTCGCTGCAGATCGGCTTAATCTACACAGGATTTTTTGCCGCGTTGTACTTGTTGCTACCCAATCTGTTTCTGTGGGGGCACGATGCCGGCGCCGAAAATTTTGAGGCCATCGCCGAGATCTCGCGTTGGCTGTTGGTGTTCGTCGCCGCCTACTGTCTTTTTGATACTATCCAAATCGTCTTTGTGGCAGCCATCAAAGGTGCCGGCGACATTCGGTTCGTGGTCGTGATCAGCCTGGTTTGTTCCAGCCTGTTTGTCGGCTTCGGTTGGCTGGGCTATCGTTTCTGCGATTCCGAATTGGCGCAACTTTATTGGTGGTGGACCGCGCTGACACTTTGGATCGTCTCGCTATCCATAATATTCGGCTGGCGTTTTCTTGATGGTCGCTGGAAGAGCATGCACGTCATCGAGCAGGAATTGATTTCCGCCGATCCTGAATTAGCAGATTCTAGTTTGGCTAACTGAGCGCAGCTCTTTTCTGCATGCCAGTCAACCATTAACTGGCAAACAACTGGCCGGGATCTTTGAAGGCTTTGAATTCCAAGGCGTTACCAGAAGGATCACGGAAGAACATCGTCGCCTGCTCGCCAACCTCGCCCGGGAAACGCACATGAGGTTCGATTGCGAATTGAACATTTTTAGCTCGCAATCGATCGGCCAACGTGTGCCAAGTATCCCAATCCAAAACGACTCCAAAGTGGGGTACCGGGACATCGTGTCCATCGACGGCATTGGAACCGGCATCGTCAACTTGCTGTTGGTCACTGGCAGGAACTTGATGAGCCACAATTTGGTGACCAAACAAATCGAAATCGATCCAGTGATCACTGCTACGTCCCAAACCGCAACCCAACACATCTATGTAGAACTGACGAGTTGCCTGTAGGTCGGTAACTGGAAACGCCAAGTGAAACGGTGCCAATGCCTGTGTCGCAGATGAGTTCATGTTGATACTCGAAAAAATGGTTTGCACATGCCAATCAATCAATGATTGATTCGCGAAGATTATGGCAAACGCACAGACTGTCTTCCAGTCGGTTCTACGGGAATTAATAGATTTCCGCTTCCGCCACAGACATCCTCCCAGCAAGGCATCCTCCCTACTAGACTGACACCCGGTACAGACACCCCTTTTGTCCCGAGACAGGCATCCTCCCTTTGTCCCGGCACAGACACCCTCCCTCCGG
>CAZJBW010000161.1:0-6450 GCA_964543985.1 uncultured Pirellulaceae bacterium
CAATGAAAAACGTTTCATTGACGGTTGTTTAGTCACCCAGATTCAGGTCGACCCAGACTAGGTGATGGTCGGAGGCTTTGTTTAACTGGAAACCTTCTTCGTCTTCGGCGGGCCAATACACGCCAGACTTTTCGATCTTTAGGTCACTCGAAGGCAAACAGTAATCGATACGGACGTTGCCCACGGAAAAGTCATTGAAGTCGCCCGTGTCGTTAGCGTGTTTGCCTTGATGTTGCTTGTTCTTACGTCCCGATTTTTCGGCCGCTTCAACGGCACCGCGACTCTGCGGAGCCGGATGCTTGGATACTCGAGCGTGTTCGGTCAACAATCGCACAGCCTGGTTAGTACTATCACCATCGACCGGGTCCGCATTCATGTCTCCGACGACAACAAAAGACTGATCCGTTGACAAACCACCTTTGACACCCTGATCGTCATATAAGTAGTCGGCTTGGTCATTAAGATAGTCGGCGATCATCCGGATCTCGTCATGATTGCGACAGCCGTTTCGATCTTCAGGTCCGTCGAAAACGGGCGGGGTAGGGTGAGCACAAATGAAATGGACGGTGTTGTCATCGATCTGAATGGGCAGGTCCCAATGGCTTTTTGACGAGAGTCGCAGTTGGTCAAATTCTTGATCGGTATAGTAATACGACTCGGAATCAGGATCTTTTGGTCGCAAAGCGTCAGGCATATCTTTCCACAGGAACTTCTGAAAGGTCCGCACGTTTTCGGCATCGATGGGATACTGCGACAGCACGACCATCCCGTACTGACCGGCAAACGCACCGAATCCAAAACCGTCGTTAGGCAGTTCCACCTTTCCGTCTTGGTTAACATCTACCTGACTAAGTTCACCCGTGTTTACAGGCATGGCAAATGCATGCGCGTAGGTGATTGGCGGTTGCCCGTTTTGCGATTGTTGCAAAAACATTTCGCGGAACAGTTTCAATGCCTGGCCGCTGGACTCGTAATCGAATTCGTTGATTAACAAAACGTGTGGGCGAGTCCGCTGGATAACCTCGGCCACTTGTTGGATTTGTTTGGACTGGCCCGACTGCAATTCTTCCAACAACTGCCCGTCTCGGCGACGGTTTAGCGAGGCGTTAAAAGTAGCGAACCTAACAACGGTGGTCGCTTGTGAGGCCGGCTGCTGTGGTTCTTGGAAGCTTGGCGAATGGGTTGTCGGATTGTCGGTAGGTTTATCGGTGCAACTAGACACCGTGAATCCCATCAAAGCGGCAACCAACAGAATGGCAGTTTTGCTCATTATCGTTTTCGCTCGTTATCAATTCAAAAATTTATTGCGAAGCGGTACAGCATCGATCACGCATAGCGTCGAATGATCTGACGGCATGCTGCTTGATAACTGTTACCGAACAGGTTCAAGTGGTTTAGCAAGTGATACAGTTTGTAGATCTGCAGACGATCTGCAAACCCGTCCAATTGGGGGATCTTGTCGTGATAGGTCTCGAAAAAGCTGGCTGCAAACCCGCCGAACAATGAAATGATACCAAATTCGGCCTCGCCATCACCGTAGTAGGCGGCCGGGTCGATCAAAAACGGTCGATCGTTTTCTGCGCACAAAAAGTTTCCTACCCACAAATCTCCGTGCAACAGACTGACACGTTGCGGCTCGATCAACCAACGATCTAGTCGCTGACAAAGTTTGTCGCCCAGCGTGCTGGTCGTATCGTTCAGCAACTGATTGTCACGAGCAAGTTTCAGTTGATAGCCAAGTCGTTGAGTCGCAAAGAATTCGATCCACGAGTCACACCAAGTATTGATTTGAGGCGTTGCGCCAATCCAATTGTCTTGCTCAAAACCGAACCTCGACTGCTCCGTCGAGTAGAGATGCAGGTCGGCCAAGGCGTGCCCTAATCGCTGAAAGAACGGAGCTCCACTTTGGGCCGGTTCGATCCACTGCAGTACCAAAACCGCTTCCGTCGAATCGAGTTGGCATCCAATGACTTGCGGAGTAGCCACGCCCGCTTCTTGTAGCCTTCGCAGACCGAGTGCCTCGCAACGCAACATCGAATCGGCATCAGCACCGCAGCCCGTTTTCACAAAGAACGAGCCGCAGTTGGTTTCCAAACGATTGGCGACATGGATACACCCGCCCGAAACCGATGCGAATGTCATCGGGTGGACTGACTGGCCTGTCGCTTGTTGGATCACATGCAACGCTGACGACAGCCACTTTGGTTCATCATTCATCCGAATGGTCGCTGGTAAGCCAATCCAAAATTGGCTGGCACCCATCGGTGATCATGTCCAGCACGTACTCGAAACCGTCCTCGCCGCCGTAGTAGGGGTCGGGCACATCGGTTGGCCACTGCCCACCCAAAAATTCGCTAAACAATTTGACCTCCGCCGTCGACTGCTCATCAACATGCGATTTAATAATGGTCAAGTTCTCGCGATCCATGGCCAACACGAGATCGAATTCCATCAAGTCTTTAGCCACAAATTGCCGCGCTCGACTTTCCAAATCGTAACCGCGACGTTCGGCAGCACTACGCATTCGCGAATCTGCCCGGTTACCGACGTGGTAGCCATGAGTCCCCGCGGAATCGATACATGATTCTGGCAGTTCCAATCCCTGCGAAAACGCTCGCAGCAATCCTTCAGCAGCCGGCGATCGACAAATGTTTCCCATACACACGAACAAGACAGAACGATTTTGCTTCACAATCACTCACCTAAAAAACACTTCCATTCACTTCGATTTTAAGAGTGAGAGTTTAATGTTTACAAAATCTAAATTCCAATTGGTCTAAAATTCTAATGCTAGTGCATTGAGGAAAACCAATGCATTGAAGAAAACCAATGCATCGAGGAAAGTAATGCAAGTGGAAAGCTAGAAGAGCTCGTCGAACCGTGCCAAATAGAAAAAGAAGTAGCTCAGCAAAAAAAAAGACGTCTAGGTGATTTTTACTTTTGTGTCGCTTCGTTGATGAAGTCCGCGGTATCAAAAAACAGAGCTCGCTGCACGTCTCCGGTTTCCAAGACTGCGCCGATGGCTGCGATAATGATGACCGCTAATAGGACGGCATATTCAACGGTGGTAGGTCCGTTTTCGTCCTTTAGGAATCCAATAATTTTTGCGCAAAGGAAATTCATCAGCTCTTTTTTTCGTATGACTCTATCCGCATAGTTCAATCGTCTTACCACAAGCCTATGCCAAGGATCTTCAGTGGGGACAGAAAAATACACGACTGCGATTAAAAGGGTGACTCCCATACCGTTAGAGGATCCGATTTTGCGGTTCGTAACGAATACGTTCGTTTTACGCAGTTTCCGCGTGGCGGTTAGAGACCAAGCGACCGCGAATTTCATCTTTCAAGTGATTCAGTATCGAATCCTTATCGGTCTCGTTCAGAATGCGACTGACGACCGTTTTGGCCGAGTCGGCGCCCCATGACCCGCCATGTTCAAAGTAGTACTTAGCGGCCTGACCAATAATGTAGGAACTGTATCCAGCAGCCGCGCCCTGCGGCACCAATGTCAAAACGGTTCCCAGAGTCGCGGTCATCAATTTGAAAAAACTGGCGCCCCAACTGGTCAGCTCGCCCAATGCAATGAGCCCTGCTGACTTGGAAATCCCTTTGGCCAAACCGCGGGCCTGAGCCATTGAGAAGTTCAAGCCGTAGACTTTCGATAGAGTCGAGATCATCAGTGCATCGACAGCGACACCACTAAGGATGTCGACCGCCGGGATCGGGTTGGCCGCGACAGCAATGGCCTTGGTCGTGGCCAGAGTCCAGATCACTTGATCGGCACTGCGATTTCGCATTTTGACTCGCAACGTCGAAATCTTGTCACTTTTGTCTGCCGCGTACATGGCCGCATTCAAAGCGATCAAGTCCTGGCCCTCTCGTTCGAAAGTCTCCAGGATCAATTGTTTGAGCGGTTCGACCTGCGGTTCCGGTTTCTTCCATTCGGTGACGGTCGAACCGTCTGGTTGATGCATCACATATTCGATGGCTCGCGGGTCGGCCGTCGTCTGCACGATATTTTCTGCCGGAATGATGTCGGCAACATGCTTGGTCAGCACTTGCATTAATTCGTCACGTTGCTGCTGCGTGTACAGATCCATCTTATTGACGACCAACAGCATCGGTTTTTGGATCGCCGCCAATTCAACTAACGCTGAAAATTCAGTTTCGTTCAGGTCAGAATCAGTAACGAACAGGATCAGGTCGGCACGGCGAGCGGTGGTTTCCGCAAGTTCTGTGCGGTCCTTTCCGCCGATTTCGTTGATCCCTGGCGTATCGACTAGTACCACTTCGCTGCGATCCAAACCGGGCACTCGGTAGCCACAACCGTCCCAGGCAGTCCCCCAAACTTGCTTCGTCCAACCACCCTGCACATCGACTTCAGCAACAGCACGACCTACCAAGGCGTTAATCATGGCTGACTTGCCAGTACTTATTTCGCCAAAAATCACGATCTCCAAGCGACCCGATGTGACCTTTTGGTACATGTCGTTTAGTTGTTTTATGTCGGTCTGCAGTTCGGCAAGTTCAGCGGGCGGACAACCGCGTAGCCGGGCCAGCGTATTTTCTACGGCCGAGACTGCGTCGCGGTACTGTTTGTCTTCCACGGTGTTGGTGTCAGTCACTGTTTTCGTTTGCCTCGGACAGTTTGCTTCTGGCGCTAGTAATTATTTTTCGAAGTTCATTGACGGTGGTCAATTGCTCCCATTGTCGGCGAGCCAGTCCAGACAACCCACCGGCTGGCGTTTGCATCTCATTGCGAAAGTACTCGATAAAGACCGAGCCAATCCATTTGGTGATCAGCGCCTGCACCGCGCCCTGCAAAACACCTCCAGCCAAATGCCCGGCCACCGGGACCGTCTTCAGCAGGGACCCCACAACCGCTGCCAACGCGGGTGCGGCTGCGTTGGCCCCCAATACGCCGATCAAGTTTTTCCCCATCTCGCCCAACCATTGCGAAGCCATATCCATATCGACTTTTTGCTGATAGACCTCGGCCAGATCAACAATCATCTTGGTACTGATACCGACGCCGACTGCTAAATCGACTAGTGGGAAAGGAACCAGTGCTGCGGCACCGCCGGCGCCCCACATGTGTTTGTCGACGACCTTCCAGGCCTGAGCGTCCAACGAATCTTTGACTCGATCTTTTGCCTTCTCGACTAGACCACGTGATTGCAAAAGTAGGTTCGACATGATCAATCTTTTGCCGTCGTCATCGATGACGTCGGTAAGCCGGTCGGCGAGCGGTTCGATATCGGCGGCGACCTCAACTTCTTCGTCGACCGTGGAACCATCCGAAAGAATTTGGCGGCGAGTCCGAAAGCCGGCTTGTGCCTGGATAGCAACGATGTCCTTGTTGCGAACCTGCTGCTGAGTCTGAGCGGCAATTTGGCCCAACAATTTGTCACGGTCGTTGTCTGAAAACCAATCTGTTTTGTTCAAACAAATGACGATCCGTTTTTCCATTTGGCCAAGCCGTTCCAGCAAGTTAAATTCGCTGGCCCGCAACGGCCCGTCCACGACCAGTAAAACCAAGTCAGCGTCTTTAGCACTTTCGGCCGAAATACTGACATGTTCAGCACCATCGATCTCGCCCAACCCAGGTGTGTCAACCAACACGACTCGGTCCATACCCGGCCAAGGGATCTCGTTTCTGGTTACCGTCGTCCCGCCGCGGATGTTAGTGGCGAAGACGTCACGCCCTGCCAGTAGATTCAAAACGGAGGACTTGCCGCTGGAGATCGTGCCAAAGGCAACCAACTCCAAAGTCTGCTGTTCGCGTTTAATCTCCACACTTTCGACAAGCGGTGAGATCTCTTGTTGCAATTGAGCCGACTCAGTCGACTGCCCAATATCCTCGACCGACTTCAGGTTCTCTGAAACCTCGGCTTGCATTTGGTCGTAAGACAATTGACTGGGGTTTTTGTTTTGCAGTTGGCGTTTTCTTTTCTTGGCCAGACTGCGTCCCCATAAACGCCACACCGTCCAACCCAAACTTCCTAAAAAGAGCAGGGCACCGGTACCCACCAATACCAGATACAGCACACCCCAGACCGAGCCCAACGAGCGAGCTGTTTCATATTGGCTGATCACCATGCCTGGCAAATAGATCAACGCCAAGCCTAGCGCAGCAGCTAACAGCAGTAGAAAGAATCCATTAAGTGGTTTTAGTTTTCCCATGAGGTCGCTACTTGGCGGACAATGAATCAGTGATAAGCATTATCGGTGCTCAGACAGACTTGCCTACGTCGAAATTCGCACCTTTCGCTGGGACCTTTGAGAAAAAGCGGGAATTCCGAGCTGGAATCGGACAAATTCAGGTGTTTCTTTAATCACCGGTCATGCTCATACATTTCGCAAGGCATCCAGTGGACTGTGGATTGCCAATTGCTGAGGTTTTGCAGTCCTCGTATAAATCAATGTTGTATCGAGCCTCGCATGCCCCAGC
>CAZJBW010000162.1:0-6447 GCA_964543985.1 uncultured Pirellulaceae bacterium
CGGAAATGAGCTTGCCTCAGATGGATCTTCCGCAAATGGATCTTCCGCAAATGGAGCTTCCTCAAATGGAGCTTCCTCAAATGGAGCTTCCTCAAATGGAGCTTCCTCAAATGGAGTTGCCACAAATGGAGTTGCCTCAAATGGAGTTGCCTCAAATGGAGTTGCCTCAAATGGAGGCTCCTAAGTGATCAAGGCAATCGTCAATTTCTGCGTTCGCGAACGACTACTCGTCTTCATCATCACGGCAGCGGTCATCGCGTATGGATGGTACTCCTTTCAAGAAGTTCCCATCGACGCGATCCCCAACGTCAGCGAAAACCAAGTCATCGTGCTCACCGACTGGCCGGGCCGCAGCCCCAAAGACATTGAAGATCAGATCACGTACCCGCTTTCTGTGGCGCTTCAATCGGTCGCGGGTGCGGAAAGCGTGCGTGGCAAAAGCATGTTCGGTTTCAGCTTTGTCCAAGTCACCTTTGCGGACAACATAGACTTCTACTGGGCACGCTCGCGCGTCTCGGAACAGCTTTCGACCGTCGGCAACCAACTGCCCGAAGGAACCAGTCCGGTACTGGCCCCCGACGCGACCGCACTTGGGCAGATCTACTACTACGTGCTTGACCCGCCACACGGCATGGATTTGGCCGAAGTCCGCAGCAAGCAGGACTACATCGTCAAATACGCTTTGCAAAGCGTTGATGGCGTCGCCGAAGTCGCGTCGATCGGCGGCTACGTCAAGCAGTATCAAATTGAAATCGATCCGGACAAACTTCGTCTTCATGAGTTGACCTTGAATCAGGTTCTCAAATCCGTTCGCGACTCAAACATCGATGTCGGCGCGAAAACGCTCGAATCCAGCGGCATGGAATATCTAATTCGCGGTATCGGATTCATTGGGGCGGGAAAGACCCAGGCCGAAACGATCGAGCAAATCGAACAAACCGTCGTGGCGACCAAGGACAATTTGCCAATCACAATTCGCGATCTGGCCGCGGTACAACTTGGCCCCGCATTCCGGCGAGGTGCATTGGATTGGAACGGCAGCGAAGCGGTCGGTGGAGTCGTCGTGATGCGTTACGGCGAGAATCCGCGACAAGTCATCGAAAGGGTGAAGGAGCGAATTGGCTCGCTGGAGTCAGAACTTGGCGGCATCAAAATCAAAGGCATCTACGACCGTACGCAATTGGTCGATGAAACCGTCTCGACGTTAACCGCAGCACTCGCTCAAGAGATCGCCATCACGATCGTGGTCATCGTGCTTTTCCTGCTACACATCCGCGCCAGCATCGTGGTCGCCACAACTTTGCCCGTCGCCGTATTGATGGCTTTCATTGCCATGAACACGTTCGGAGTCGACGCCAACATCATGTCGCTGGCAGGGATTGCAATCGCAATTGGCACGATGGTCGACATGGGAATCATCATTTCGGAAAACGTTTTCCGTGGGATCGCCGATTGGGAAAAAGATGGTCAGCCTGGTGGCGAGGAAGGTCGGCTTGCGAAAATCGCAGAGATGACCAGCGAAGTTGCTCCTGCCGTCATCACGGCGGTTAGCACGACGGTCATCAGTTTTCTACCAGTCTTTTTTCTCACTGGTCGCGACTATCGTTTGTTCGCGCCGCTGGCGTGGACGAAAACCTATTCGCTGGTGGCCAGCTTGATCGTTGCCGTGCTGCTTGTCCCACCATTGGCTCGATTGCTGCTGAAGAACCCGAAAGGCAAAGGCTGGTTGGTGACTTACGCAGCGACTGTCTTCGGAGGCATCACCGCGGCACTTTGCACTTTCGTTTGGCAAAATCATTTGTCTTCGCTGACCAACTGGATCAACGTTCGGCTTGCACAACTTGCCGATTCATTCCTAAGTGGCAACCAACTTCCAACACTCCAGCCGATCTTCGTCACCGCGGCACTCAGCTTGATCGCCGGAGCCGCCGTTTACTGCTTGCTGCGTGAAAAGCTTCGCCCGGTTGAAAAGAACTTTGTCGCTAGAACGGTTAACTTTTTCTACGAACCAACGCTGCGACTGTTTCTACGATACAAGCGTACTTTTCTTGCAGTTCCGCTGTTGATCTTCTTCTTTGGCATGGGGGCTTGGTTCGGGCTGCCACAGATTCTTAGTCCGATCGATCAACTGGCCAAGAAACATCTCGGGGCGGACTTCAATGGTTCGCAGGGATACGTCGACTTCAAACATACTTTCACGGGCCTTTCATCGGACGATTGGATCGCACTCGACGAAGGCAGTTGGTTCTACATGCCGTCGCTGTATCCGGCGGCCAGTCTTTCACAGGCCATGGAAACGCTGCAAACTCAGGATGCAATGATCCGGCGGATCCCGGAAGTCGCCGAGGTGCTTGGGAAAATTGGGCGAGTCGAATCGGCACTTGATCCAGCACCAACTGGGATGATCGAAACTTACATTATGCTAAAGCCGCGCGACCAATGGCGTTCGGGCATGACAGAAACAAAAATCTGGGACCAGATCAACGAATTGGCGACGCTACCTGGAATCACGATCGCCGACAAACTGCAACCAATCGAAGGTCGTGTTGTGATGCTGCAAAGTGGCATTCGGGCTTCGATGGCGATCCGCGTTTACGGTGACACGCTGCAGGGACTTTCCGAAGCCGCCAAAGCCGTCGCGGAAAGAGTCAAAACGCATCCGAAGGTCAATGGAGATACCGTCAGCCCCGACATTGTATTGGGCAAACCCTACATTGAATTCGAAGTCGATCGAACCGAGTCGGCTCGCTATGGAATGACCGTGCGTGGCGTCAACGAGATCATCGAGTCGGCTTTGGGAGGCAAGAACGCCACCACAACGGTGGAAGGTCGCGAGCGTTACGGCGTTCAAGTCCGTTACCAACGCGACTATCGCGACGACATCAATGAACTTGGCAAGATACCGGTCGTGACCAACACGGGCGAAGTCGTTCCGCTGAGTCGATTGGCAACCGTCAAAACAACTTGGGGGCCTGCGATGGTCAACAGCGAAGACGCGCGGTTGGTGGCTCATGTTTCGTTTGCTCCCAAGGCCAATTTTGGACCGCTGGAAACCGTTGAAGGTGTCATGCAATCACTGACCAATGCTCGGCAAGTGAACGAACTGGAATTTCCAGCTGGAAATTTTGAACTGGAAGCCGTTGGTTCCTTCGAAAATCAAATCGAAGCCAACCGACGGTTGATGATCATCATTCCATTGGTTTTGCTGCTGAACATTTTCATTATCTACATGCAGTTCCGTCGCTTGCCCCTAACGCTGATCGTGTTCGCCGGGATTCCGGTCGCCTTTGGTGGCGGAATGATCGCTTGCGGGATTGCCGACATTCAATTAAACACCGCGGTTTGGGTCGGCTTTATTGCCCTGTTTGGAATCGCCATTGATGACGGCGTCGTCATCGCAACCTACTTGGACCAAACGCTCAAGAATCGACAATTGCGTAGTCCGTCCGACATTCGCGACGCCGTCGTCGAAGCCGGCCTAAAACGAATTCGCCCCTGCCTGATGACGACGTTCACAACCGTGATTGCACTCGTTCCAGTGCTGTTGGCGACAGGGCGTGGCGCCGATGTTGCGCGGGCGATGGCGATCCCCGTTTTTGGCGGTATGCTCGTCGAATTGGTCACGCTGTTTGTCGTCCCCGTCGTCTACTGCGGATTTTTGGAAATGAAAATGAAAGGCGGCCTTCACGACAACCGCTTTTCCATCGTCGGACCAAACGACGAGACCGTTGCGGCTTAGCAATACATTCAACTATTTTTGATAAAGGATTGATATGAATACTTTAACGACCAATCTGCTGACTGCGTTCCTCGCAGCCTTGTTACTCGTGTCACTAGGTAACACACAAGCAATCGGGCAACAGGAGCAAACATCGGATCAACAAACAGCCGAGTCAAACCTGACCGACGAGGACCGCTTGCAGATCGTGGTTCAAAAGATCTGTCCAGTCTCTGGCAGCGAACTTGGCTCAATGGGTGAACCAGTCAAAGTTAGGGTTGGCGAGCAGATTGCCTACCTTTGCTGCGCAGGGTGTCAGGGCAAAAATTTGGATGCCAACCACTGGGCCACGATTCAACAACGCATTGCTGCTGCCCAAGGCATTTGTCCAATCATGGAGCAACCAGTAAATGCGACGAAGAAGTCTACGGTCGTAAATGGTCGGCAAGTGTTTGTGTGTTGTCCGCCCTGTATTCCAAAAATCCAAGCCGACATCGACGGTTCGTTGGCGAAAGTCAATTCATACAACGCCGCATTCATTGCCAAAGAACGTCAGATTACAAGCGACAAAATTCACGCATCTGCGCAAGCGATTTGTCCGGTCACCGGAAACGAACTCGGGTCGATGGGCGAACCCGTCAAAGTCAAGGTCGGCGAAGAAGTTGCCTTCCTTTGCAGCAAAGAATGCGTCGACCAAAAGATCAAGGCCGAACACTGGATGACAATTCAAACGAATCTTGCCGCCGCACAAAAGATTTGCCCCGTCATGCAGCAACCTATCAACGCAACCAAGAAATCAACCATCGTAAACGGTCGCAAGATATTTGTGTGCTGCCCGCCCTGCATCGCCAAAATCGAAGCGGATCCAGCCACCTACGTAGCCAAACTGGACGCTCAAATTTTAGACAGCCGACAAGAATCGTCGGCCTCACAACCTGCTGCCGCTTCCGAGCACTCTTCAAGTCACAATCACGACCAGTAGAAACTGATATTTGCTAGACTGTATGGATGGTCTCGTGCTGGTCATTGACTTCCCAAGATATGCTTCGGCTTCATCGCCGAATGCATTCCGTTCCCCTGCTTGGCGAAGAAACGTCTAGGCAATTGCATTTTGTATCTGACTGGCTCAAATTCTCGCCTTTTCGCTGGCGTTTTGCTTCGTTTCAGTTGTTAACTGGCAATGCCAACATTTAGCCAACTGATTACAATCAAGCATTGAGCTCGTGCAAGGAACGTAAAATGGCTGACAAGGATTGGTTGCAGAATTTGATTATGCAGATTCAAGCGGAAAGTCGCGAGGTATTGGGGCCTTCTGGTTGGCGTGTACCACAAGCTCAAGTCTTGCCAAAAAAAGCCGCCCATCTCGAGCCTTACAACAACGAACCCAATTCTTTGTTCGTCGACTCCGATTCATTTTCGCTTCAAGTCGCGACTGACTCGAAAATACTCTTTCCGGCGCGGCTCAACGTTTTACTACCGATGATCAACTTGTTCTGTTGCGCTAATAACCGATGAGCGAATCGAAACAGAAAAAACTTGCCGCAATTGTAGAAGAGTACATCGAGCAAGTTGGCGCTGACAACGGCTAAATGAAATCCATGAATCCGAAACCATTGCGAAAAAGGTCGAAGAGTTTAAAGAACGCAACTTTGAGTCTGACTATTTCATATCATCAGGCGAAGCTGAAAGCCGGTTCGATGCTTTGCGAAAAGAATTACTGGTTGAAAAGATCCGACTAACTTCCGCGAGCGATGAAGAGTCCGAAACAAACGAAGTTTCGGAAGATACAGAAAGTCCATTCAACTAGTGGGCGACGAAACATTTTCTGTGTTATGTTAACCCAAATCTCGACTCATTTTGGGCTTCAAGATCCCCTACTTTGAACTCTTTCGTGACTCAAACCGTCTAACGCAGTTGCCATATTTGATTCAGTTAGGGTCAGTGTTACTGCCCTGCGAATCGCAAAAGATTCTGGTCAACCATTTTTGCAAAGTGAGACTCGAGTTGGTCAGCAAGCTGCTCGGACGTGATGCGAACCCCGACTTCAATATTCCTGTGTTGGGCACGCTCGGTAAAGTTGGCAGACGAAATGAAAAGCTCCCGGCCATCAACAACGATGCACTTTGCATGAAGTGATGCTCTTTTGGACGGGTTTTCATCGACCGATCTTGGATCGTAATAAATTTTGGGAAGCCGACTCCCTTCAGGCCACTGGCTGGTTTTGAAGCGATTGAGAAATCGCTTAACGATCACAGACTCCAAGGAAGTATCTTTGTCTCGACGAATGTCCAGATGCATTCGGACTTGCAGATCGGGATTCTCTCGCATGCGTTGCGCAAGTTCACCAAAGACCTTCTGCCCTTGATAGACTGCGTAGCCAACTACGAGAACCCTTTCCTTAGCTTGTGCGAACAGATTGCGAACCACTACGGCAGTATCGCGATTGGTCATCCCTGGTGCTTCGGGGCCGGTCGTAACCAAGTCAACCAAATCTTCAAAATCGTTTTGGCCCGATCGTTCAGCCAATATAGTTTCAAGAAGCAACTTGATTTGATGAGGCTCAAATCCGGACGACTCAAGAGAAGAAAGCCGTATTGCAATTGAATCTGCTTGTGACTCAGTGACAAGCCGTTTGATCGCGATTGTTGAATATGGTGGGCGAAGCCGGACGCCAAGAGCATCGACCATAGCCTTCAAATCGGACTGTGACAAATCTGAAAAGTCCATTA
>CAZJBW010000163.1:0-6436 GCA_964543985.1 uncultured Pirellulaceae bacterium
CTATGAGCACACGCCGTGATAACGAATGCGGCACAGCACTTTTACAGAACACTGTCTCTGGCCGAATCACTCGGTCGTGAAATGGTAGGGATACCTGAGACCTCACGTGATGAAACTGAGCGGAAGACGATTTCAGTTCGGAGACCGAGTGACATTATCGCTCAACTCTGAGTTCTCAGGCCACACCCAGACTGGTTGTGTTTTCTTCTCGGAAAACTAGTATGTTATCATCTAAGATCTAACGATCAATTTTTTATGTATCTGCCGATCGCATACCACGGTCGTCATGCAGACGAAGACTTATGTCTAAGCTGGGGGCCTCCATGGCTGAATCGCAAGAACCTACCGCAAATCCGCTTCGAAGCGTTCACACTGACAACTTTCCTGAACTACTATCGAAGCTAAATGCTTCGTTGTTGGTGACGACCTACCAAGCCGGAAAGCTGGTCATCTTGCGCGAAGACGGCGGCTTGCTGAACACTCATTTCCGCAACCTCGTAAAACCAATGGGGCTCGCTCGTGATGGCGGTCGCTTAGCCGTTGGTTGTGGAATCGATATCTGGGAATTCCACAACGTCCCCGTCGTCTGCGGCAAACTGGACGCCTCCGACGACTACCCCAGTACTTCATCCAAACACGATGCTTGCTATCTGCCTCGTCGCAGTCACTGTACGGGAAACGTCGACGTGCACGAAATGGCGTTTGTAAATTCGGAGACCGAAAACGCGCCGAACGAATTGATCTTCGTGAACACGCAATTCAGCTGTTTGTCCAAGCGAAGTGATGAAAACAGTTTTGAACCCGTCTGGCGTCCAAAATGGATCAAGCAGATCGCTCCAGGCGACAACTGCCACTTGAACGGACTGGCGACACGTAATGGCCAAGCCAAGTATGTCACTGCTTTGGGAACGTCCAACAAACCAGGTGGCTGGCGTGAAAACAAACGTGACGGCGGTTTGCTGCTGGATGTCCAATCGCACGAAACCATCACCCAAGGTCTTTCGATGCCGCACTCGCCACGGTGGTATAACGGCCAACTATGGTTGTTAGAAAGTGGCGAAGGCACGATTGGCACGGTCGACCTTAAAACCGGCAAGTACGAATCGATCGCCCAGTTCCCCGGCTTCACGCGCGGCCTGAGCTTCCTCGGGCCACTCGCGTTTATCGGCCTCTCGCAAGTCCGTGAGTCGGCGGTCTTCAGTGGGATTCCACTGGTTGAACGACTTGAAAAAGCAGCCGAACGCACTTGCGGCGTCTGGGTGCTTAATATTGAGACAGGTGAAACGCTCGGCTTCTGTCGCTTTGAAGAAGGCGTCCAAGAAATCTTCGCGGTCGATGTCTTACCTGGGATCAGGTTCCCCGACCTGATCAACCACGATGCGAAAATCGTTGGCCAAAGTTACGTGCTGAGCGACGCTGCCCTGGCCGATGTCCCGCAGGAGTTGCGAGATCAATCGCAACCGCAGTCTAGTTGATCTGCAAGCCGGTTTTTAAGAGGCAGGCATCGCCTTCGACATTGAAACCTGGGACCGTCGATCATCATTTTGGACTCACCCGCGACGCCGAGTTCACCGACAACGCGCTCTACCTGCTACTGGAAGATCCAACGAAATCATCTCCGTCACGATTGATGCGTTGAGTCGACTGTGATCAGATCAATTCTTAGCCGGCTTTAACTCGAGCTTTGCAGCAAGTTCCAGACGCCCCAGCTTTCGGTGGATTTTGGCGAGGACTTTTCGAATTCGCTTACTGGGTTCATCTAGATCATTTTTTATTCTGGAGCTCCGAAATGTTCGTAACGACCGGAGCGCGAGCGTTGGATTAAATCCATTCAACATGCCGTAGACGTGCTCACACCGACCTAGCATTCCAAATCCATCACAGTAGTCACAACAATAATGACGCTTGAGCAACTTGATCGTTGCTCGGGCACTTTCCATACCAATCAGACGAAAAATGATTTGATTTTTCGCTGACGCCGAAACACACGAATGGTACAGGTGCACCGCTATTTGGAAGCGATCACGAAAATTCAAATCAACGTCATCGCAGAATTCTTTGCTAAATGCCAGTGGGAACTGATCGCAGTTGTATCGTTCCACAAAGCCAATAAACACCGGCAAGCGTCGAATTATCTTTTCCCGCTCCACATTGGCCAGCAAAACTTTCATCCGGTCATCCGGCCCAGCAGCGGCGACCGCTTTTGACAACGGACTTTCGGGATCCGTCAAATTCTGTACCGGAACCGCTGAGTCGTTGTACCATCGATTTGCCACCAGCGATGAAATATTTGAGTCGTCGCTTAAATCACTGCCCATCTGCTGTGCGAGGTGTTCAGCATAACGGTCCACAGCATCGCCAAACCCGCTCGCCTCTTCATGTTGATAACGGTGAAAAGTTACCACTTCGCCATGGTCATTTAAAGCGAACAAGCATCGCCCAATGATCTGTCCATCTGCCGTCTTTCCGTAAAGGACCTTTTTGTTGATATCGACCGCATTTGACAATGTTGAAAAAAAGTTAACGCTCCCCGGCGTCAGACACGTTTGAAAGTGAAAACCCATTAGCAAATAATCGATCACTTGGTCGGTCAAGAACAGATTGTACGGTTTGCCGTCAGCTGTCTTTTCCTGCCACGTCTCGCTCACCAACCAAGGCCTCGGATTAATGGACTTGTCTTTTAGCTTTTGAATGAACTCCAGATTTGCCGGTTCAAGTTCAAAACACTTTGTCGATTCACCTTTGGTTTCGAAAAGTAGTCGCAGTCCGAGATTTTGCTCGGACTTGGGAAGACGGAGGATTTCGGGAAAGGCCATTTCGTAGGGCGGCGACAAAAGCTTGTCAATCAAATCACCGACGTCGAATTGCTTTTTGACACCTTTCGCGATTAGCTTGGATGCGTATTTGATATAGCGCTCAATCACTTCACGGTCTACTCTGGCTTCGATCTTTTCGCGGAGGTTTTCAAGGCGAGCATCAGAAACTGAAGCGCGTTTTTTTGAATACCTTCGCAGATTCTCTAATCGAACAGTCAATCGCTGTCTCAAATCGGAGTCCGTTTGGCTGTCTGCAATTTTGGCTTCGATCGGCGCGATTTGCCGCTTCAGTTTGGACTGGGTAGGGAAATCGGCTCCAAGAATCGTCTCGGCAACTTTCCCGCCCTCTCCAGTAACGTCGCCAAGGTTTTTAAGGCTCGCATGCAAAGGAGTGGGGTACTGTTGGATCCACTCTGGAACCACAAGAGCTGCTGTCGAGTTCGCCTCCAACTTGGCCTGGTCAATACACTCCTGAAGCGAATCAAATCGACTCAAAATCAAAGACAGGGAGGACAATTTATTGAGTTGAGCGAGTTGTTGTTTGAGAGCAAGATTGGTGATCGCCAACTTGAGTCGTGGCGATTGTCTCAACGGGGTCAGTCGCTGAAGCACTTCAATGTATTCCCATTGTTCACTTGAATCCCCCAGCGTTTTTAGCATCTCGGCGGTTTGCTCAACCGAATTACCAAAGCCAACAGCAATCGAAACATCCTCTTCGTCGAACGTCAGTTCAGTTTCGCCAATTGCTTGAACTAGGTCAACGAGATAATCGACATCTTTCGAGGCAGCTGCGAAGCCCGATAACGACGCGTACGACTGTTGAGAAATTGGTGCTGCTTCAGATTCTACCAATCGCTTGAGCAGCGCGATGGTCGTCTTGTGATTTCTGCGATTTCCGGCGAAATTCTCACATGCGTTTGTTACCAGCTCTTCGGCGTGTCGTTGACTGATAAAGTTTCGCCAGTGTGCTTCGAGAGTTTTCGGCACTTCTCTTTTGGCGAATATTTTACCAAGTTGACTTGCAAAGAAATCCAAATCGGCTGCGGCTTGCCGATTGCTACCATTTACACGTTGCCAGTTTTTAAAGACACAACAGCGAATATCCGCGGGGAGTCGGTGGAGCAGGACCAGCCAGTTTTCACGTTTCAACTTATCGGATTGAATCAGTTCCAAAGCCGATTTGAATGCGTCCATTGAATCGCAAAGCGGCTTGATCGCTTGTTGGCACGTTTCAATTTCCTCGCTCAATTCTACCTTGTCGATTTCCGTTACCAGCAACCGCGACCCTGCTTGAAGTTGGCGAAGCGTTCGGAGAAGACGTTTTTGGTCGGCCCCAATTCGCTGGTGAATCTCAGATGCTTGAACGATCGCGTCGAGTGTCAGTAAAGGTTCTAAAATTTGCAACAGTGACTTGCGAGATTTTGGCTTAGCTCGAAATGCCGCATTAACCACTGACAAAACTATCAAACCGATTGGTTCCGTCGGTGGCGCCGTTAGTTTCTTAGCAAGCGGGAAAGTAGTTTGCTGACCAGACTTTTTACAGACAGCACGAATCTGTTCGAGGTATCGATCGACAACGTAAAACTGATTTCTGGTAGGGCAGTGAAACGCTGGCTCGTTAGATAGAAAACGGCAGAGTATTTCCAGCAGCTCGACTGGCATCTCGTTCCGCATTTGCCAGAACTTGAACTGCAGTTCCACACGTGCCTGAGGTTTGAAATGTTTGGCTTGGGCAATCAACTCCAACGGCGAGGCATTTTGAACAACCCAGTTAATACTATCTACATTTGGTTCGGCAGTTCCAGTCAACTCGGCAAATGCAACGGCGACTAACAGAGATTTTAGCTTTGGAAATGATCTTTGAGATTTGAGTAGTTGGTTTCGCCAACGATCTGAGGCATGGCGATGATCGAGCATCGATTCGAGCTTTGGAGGCTTCCCTTCGTGAACCCACGCTTTTAAAACACCTAGCAGACGGCTAATTTTCCCATACCAGTGGTCAACATCGCCTACGATTTTCGGCAGGGCTCGCGGAAACCTGATGACGAGCTTTTTGACGTTCATTTCAGCGATGCGAATATCGTCTCTGGAGAACTGCTTCTGTTTGACTTGGCTATCGTTACCGATAAAAAGCCACTTGAATTTATCTTTGCCAGACCGTTCTACAACATCGCTTTGATCTTCAAAAACAAACCCTGGCAACCATTCCAGATGTTGTTTGAATATCATCCGCGCACGGGCGACCCCGGTCTGGAGCTTCATCCGTTTGGCTGGACTGGGTTGCATCGTGGTCGCGAAGGAAAATCTCAGGAATTCAAACTAGCTCCTTTGACAATCCTAAACCGCAACGGTTCGCACTCACGGAAATTTTTGCATCACTTTTTATCGTGCTGCAACAACCATCCAACAGCATTACTGCCGAATCACGACTGTTTTGCCAACATCGACCGTGTCGTATTTCTTGGTCGTTCCATCAGGCCACTGCACTTGGACATCGGCGACTTTTGCGCTGTCGGGGAACCCGATGTTCATCAGCGTCGCCGATTGCGATAAGTAGCCACTTCCCGAGGTAACTTCTTGACTTCTGTGAGAACCGTCGTCGAGATTGACTGTAACTTTCGCACCTGCGGCAAGCGGGTTTCCGACTTTGCCTACCAATCGAATGCTCAAGTACTTCTGGGTGTTGCTCGATCGTTCAAAAGCCACCAAAGCATCGTCGTTGACGCCCACGACAAAATCCAGCCTCCCATCTCCATTCAAATCCACCGTCGTAAGGCTTTTAGCATCGCCGCCAACATACAGCCCGCTTTCGTGTGGTGGAACCACTGCGAACGTTCCGTCGCCCTTGCCTTTCAACAAAGCACTCACACCACCCGCCATTCGTCCTGTCTCGGCTTGTGGTCCATAAAAATTTTGAACCGTATACAGGTCCGAGATACTGTCGCCGTCAAAGTCACCCGCAACCAATCCAAATCCAGGAGCAACCTGTGCCAGACGAGGAAACGGCTTGAAGGTAAACTTACCACCATCGTTAATGAACACTCCAGATTCCAAAGTGTTTGCTTCACAACGCTTCGCTTCATTCAAACACTGCGGCTGATAGATATCAGTCAGATCCGCCAGTGCGAATTTGGTGTAAGTATCGAATTTGTCTCGCAGTTGAGGTATCGCGTTGGACGAGCAACTTAGACCACGAACGGGAAACAACGTTTCGCCTTCAAACTCGGCTTCGATAATGTTCAAGTTACCATCGGATCTGAAATCCCCGTAATACAACAGCGTAGGATGCTTGACTGAAGCATGGTACTTGGTGTTCAAACCAAAGTTTGTTGCGGCGTAGTCCATATCGCCGTCGTTATCCACATCAATCGCAGTGATACCATTCCACCAGCCCATCACACTAGAGAGTCCCGCCTCAGACGTCTGGTCGGTTAACTTGCCTTGGTCGTTTCGATAGTACTTGATCGGGCCCCATTCCTGAGCGACCAACAAATCGACCCAACCGTCGTTGTCCACGTCGGACCATACGGCACCGGTGACTAGGCCAATATCTTCTAGACCCGCCGTGTCTCCAGTAACATCGCTGAACTTACCTGCGTCGTTCTGGAGCAATTGCGAAC
>CAZJBW010000164.1:0-2076 GCA_964543985.1 uncultured Pirellulaceae bacterium
GCCGCCAGGCTATACATGCCGGATCTGTTTTCCCGGCAACAGCGATTGTTTTAATCAAATCATTCGAGAGCATCTGCCGCAGCTTGTTGCTGCGAGAGCGATTGGCCGTTGGCCACAGTTCGTTGGTTCGGCTGTGGTCAGCGGTTTTTTTTGTTAACTATCAATTGGGAGGACCCCATCATGGCAATGCGTTCCATAACGCCAACCGACATCCGCGAAAACGACATACAAGAATCGATCGCCGTCCTATGCAGCAGCGAACGCGGCAAGCAAGCCCTGCCGATCATCAAGTCGCTGATCGGTTTGCAGTTGGACTACATGAACCAGTATCGAGTGCAGGTTTTGTTGCAGGCCGGCTTCAATGGCTCGGCTGGCAACATCACACCGAGATTGCTGGACGAAGCAATCGCCACATTCTGAATCTAGTCCCCAAGTCGATTCGAACGTTGCCGTTCGAAGGTGGCCAGCGCGACCTGGAGCTGGTCGCCACGACTTGGGTCAATCATGGCAGCCTTTCTGCCCGCACCGTCGCACAGGAAATCTTACCGCTGCTCGAAATCAGCGATCACAACGGCGCATTCAAAATCGATCAGAAATTGGATGACGCTTCAACTATTAGGAAAATCAAATGAGCATTGTTGAACCTGCAAATCTGCAAGAACTGGCCGGAATTAAATCTGAGGCTGAAAACCTATCCAACCGCCAGGAGGAACTTGCCCAGCAAGTAGCCGGCATCGTTGGCGAAACTCTGGACGACGACGGCCAAGGCCATTCGCTCGACTTCATTATGCAAGGCCCAACCTACGACGTGGAAACGTTGCTGCGGCAAATCGCTAACCCAGTGCGACGCACGGTGCGACCACCGTTAACCAACGGCGAGCTATTGACGTACGGCGTATCGAACGAACTGATCAAGTTGATGGGCGGGTACTTTGTAAGCGGCGGCACGGTCTTTGATCTGTCGTTCGATCATTTTGGTTTTGTACACATGTCGCCAACCGCCCGAACCACCTTGCAAAAGTTGGTTGACGACCACCGACAGAAAGCGCAGGCCACATCATGATCAAACCAACCCCAGAGAAACGGACCGGTAGCCTCACACTAACTCGCCACGTTGGCCAATCCATTTACGTTGGCGACAACTTGCGGATCACCGTGGTCGGATCTCGCGCACGAGCAGTTCGATTTTCCATCGAAACCACTGATCGCGTTACGTTTGGCGAGACAACCGAGTCAGTGCCGCGGCGCAGCCGCGCCGGCGATTTTCGTTTGTGGCGCAGCGTGAACCAGAAGCTTGTTATCGACGGTGGCTTTGCGTCGGGAGGCGTGACCATCGTGCTGGTTAGCGTCAAAGGCAGTTACTGCCGCGTCCAAATCCAAGCACCGCGTTCTGTCCCAATTCGTCGAAATGAAGACCAACGAAAGGCAGCATCGTGAACTGCGAAACGCATGACGCTGCCGACTTCATCCCTCGACTAACGCCCGAGCTGCTTCAAAAGGATTAGCCGAAACTCAACAGTGAAAGGATCTCACAATGACTAGCTTGCTTGAAATACAGGAAATCATCCAGCGAATAGGAAAACGCCAGGCTCGCCGCTGGTGCCGTATGCCCAGCGTCATATTCGAAGCTGATGACTTTATCAACGAAGCGATGCTGCATGCGCCGCAATGGCACAAGGCATTTGATCCGCAACGCCAAACAATCAGCACTTACGTTGTCGCTCGCACCTACTATTTGTTTATTGACATTTGCCGTCGGCAATCGTCGCATCGCGCGTGCAACTTCACCAGCCGCACGGGTGCGCAAATCCAATCGATTAGCGCCGAGACAAAGATGCACAGTTACGCTGGCCGAGGCGGCGACAAAAAGCCAATGCTGCGTGACATTCTGCCGGCACCAAGCCAGGCCAGCAACGAGCGGTTCTACGAGCTGCTTCAAGGGCTATCGAAAACTGAGCGTCTGATTGTGATCATGCGATATGCCGAGGACCAACAGCAGCACCACATAGCGCGTCAGCTGGGCATGAGCGAAAGCAACGTCAGCCTGATTCTAAAGCGTGTACATGTCCAAATTGC
>CAZJBW010000164.1:2176-5207 GCA_964543985.1 uncultured Pirellulaceae bacterium
AATTTGGCACAAATTCAGCGACCACATTTTCGAAATCGTTTAACCAATTCAAACCGTTTTTTTATTTACCCAGGAACCTGCGATGACCGCGACCAAAACCAAAAAGAAAGGCAAGTCCAATGTACCGAAAACCAAACTCAACGCCGCTGGAGTCTTCAAAGTCACCAAAGACACTGCGATCCAGATTAACAAACGCGATCGCTCGAGCCTTACGGTTAGCGTCGCTCAGTACGCCGGGACGTTCTACTGGTCAACCAGGCTCACGATTGGCAACCAGTTCAGTTCGTCGCCGACCACGCCCCAATCGCCTACGGCGTCATCCGAAACGCAGGCAATAATTGATGCGACTCAATACGCGATTGGAAAGCTTGCCAAGTGGCAAGGCACCGGAAGCTTCAAACGTCGCTGCATCGCGGCCAGCAAATACTTGGAATCCATCGTCGTTGAATACCAGGCCAAACAAGCTGGCGAAAAGCCGAGCCAAAAGAAGGCCAAGCCAGCGATTGTTTCCCAGGAAACGCTGCCAGCCATTGGTCCGCAAATTGTCCAGTTGGCAACCGCCAATTGCAAACGTCACCCTGACAACCGGCAACCAACAAAAGAGGCCGTCGACGATCTGGCCCGCTCGATCAAGACCAAAAACCAACTGGAGCCCATCATTGTTAGGCAGCTAGGCAAGGACGAATTCGAAATCCTGTCTGGCGAAACTCGCTGGCTGGCACAAAAGAAACTGAAAAGCAAAGTAGCCGCGCGAATCGCTTACGACTGCAGCGACGCGGCCGCACTGTTGATGGTGGCTGCCGGCAACGCAGCACGCCGCGACCTAGACCCCGTACAACGAGCGCAGCTATGCGTTCGAATGATAGATCCTGCCGACCAGGGAGGCGCTGGGCTGACCCAGGCCCAAGCCGCCGAACTGGTCGGATTCAAATCACGCTCGGCGGTGGCTAACGCCGTGCGACTTCTCAAGGCGCCCAGCTCAATCCTTGACCTGGTTGCCAATGGCCGGCTACCGGAAACCTACGCCCGCGCCGTCTTGCCGCTGATCGAAATCGACCCAGCACAAATGACCAACTTAGTGCTTAGTGTCATCCCGAAAAATGGGAACGTGGCCGACGAGTACTCGCGAGAAAGATTTCTCGAGCGTGTTGGCAACCAAGTTCGCGACAAGTCGCGGTCCATGGTTTTTGGCAAGCCGCAATATTACAACGCAGGTAAGTGCGATCGCTGGACCAGCCGACAATTCAAGCCGACGAAGCAGCAGGCCGAAGACCTAGCCGCGTTCGACATGCCAAAAGGCATGACACGCCACAGCGGCAACAATCGCACACTGAACGTCAAGCTGTGGAATCAGCTGCAAAAAGAAGCAGGTCGAAATTGGAAAGAGCAATCCAAGGGCAAGGGTAAAAAGACCATGCCTGCCAGCAAGAAAGGCGCGGCGCCCGGCAAGGCCGATCTGCAAGCCAAAGAAAAGAAACGCCAGGAACAATTCGATCGCCGAATCAACACCTGGCGTTTCGACTGGCTGCGTTATCTGGTTGCCGACCGAATCTGGTCGCCTGCCAATGTGACCGATCGAGTAACCCGTGACGACACGGTCCAAAGATTGCTTTTGTGGACGTCCACAGACTTGGGCGGCTCGTTTGGTATGTCTCACTCGGGCCAGTTTGGGCTGCTGGCGCAACGCGAGGACGCACTTGACGTTTCGTTCCGCGAAAATGACTGTGAGGATAACAGCGCAGTTACTTGGGACGTCCTGACCGATTGCAACGACGGACAGCTGGCCAGCGTTGCAATTGAATACGCTGCACGGCTGTTTTGGATGCCAAGCGACGACGGCGACCCATCAGAAAGCTACGCCACGCCTTTCATCCCAAACCACATTGTCGCCAGTATCGCTACGCAATTCGACATCGATCTGGCCAAGGCATGGAAAGCCGACCGAGCCGGCCCGTTGACCATCGACTTTTTCGAACTGCACACAAAGGACCAGCTAACGCAGCTGGCCAAAGCCTGGAAGGTTAGCGACTGGAATGCCAGCGCCAAAACCGGCGACATGCGAAACTCGCTGGCAACTGACGTCGCAACCAAGGCATCGATTCCAAAAGTGTTGGCAAAAATGCCCAAGGCAGCTAAACGGAGTCGCCGACGATGAACGCAAACAAACCTGTTCGCCTTGCTTGGCTGCGACGCTGCCTATCAAGGCTCCGATCCTATGCCGGCCGCGCAACGCTGATCGTTACTCTGGCCTGTAGTTTTTCGTATGTCAGCCTGTATTGGGCAGGTTGGCAAGCCTGGTTGATGGCCGCGATGATGATCAACGCTATAGGCCAGATCTTTGACGATCAATTGCGCGACTGGGATCAATGGGATGCTGACGAATGGGACCGCTTGCCGTTGGAAGTCGTGGTTAATGTGACGGCTTCGCCTGTTCGCCTTGCTTGGTTGCGACGCTGCCTATCAAGGCTCCGATCCCATGCCGGCCGCGCAACGCTGATCGTTTCTCTGGCCTGTAGTTTTTCGTATGTCATCCTGTATTGGGCAGGTTGGCAAGCCTGGTTGATGGCCGCGCTGATGATCAACGCTATAGGCCAGATCTTTGAGGATCAATTGCGCGACTGGGATCAATGGGATGCTGACGAAAGGCGCGTGCCATGACACCAGAACAGCGAAGATACCAACCGCCACCGCGAATCGACTCTGGATCGCCAAGCATACCAGCGTATCGAACGCCAGGCATGGAAGACGAGCCACATTTGACAGCCGAACAATGGCGCAAGCTGATCAAGTGGCTGATCGATCACAAGCGAGCTCTGCGCGGCCGATCGATCAAATTTACAGTCACCATCTGCAGCTCTGCCAAAAACGATTTTCCAAAACCGTGTGACCGTCGTTGCGGTCAATGCAGACGTTGCGACCGTCGCACTGGTCATGGTTTTATTTTTTGTCCGATCCCTGCATGCATGCTAACCCAGGCAATCATTGCCGATGCTGCAAAGCAGGCTGGGGTCCAATTGAAAGGAACGAGCGA
>CAZJBW010000164.1:5307-6417 GCA_964543985.1 uncultured Pirellulaceae bacterium
GCAGGTGGAACTGGCAATCGAAACGCCAGCCGACACCAAGCCCGGCAGCCAAGCCATTGTCAGGATCCAAGGCGTCGACGTCGAACTTGATCTGGACGGCGACAAAGAAACGATGCAAGCGCAAATCGACATGGCCATGGAAGCTGCGGTTGCGCCCATCACCAAATTGCTTAGCTAACCGAACACGGATGTCGAGACAACAACAAGAAATCTACTACGATCGCGGCAAGAACTGGCGACGCAAGTTGCTGCGATCGGTTCGCGTGCCTCGCAACGGCAAAGTTAGCGAACGCACCGTCGTCCAGGTGCTACTAGCGATGGAAGATCACTACGCGAAACGAAACTGCGTCTGGCCATCGCAAAGAGAGATTGCGGAAATCGGGCGGATCAAAGAACGAGCCGTACGCTACGCGATCACATGGCTGCAGTGTCGTGGTTTGATCAGCGTCGAAAAACGATACCTGGGTCGAAACCGAAACACCAGCAACACTTACTCGTTCATGTTTTCAAACTTGGTCGACTACGTCGGCCAAGAACATGGCGATCAGGGTGCATTGCACCTGTCGGATTGCAAATGCAAAAACGACGAAAAGCTAGGACCAGCCCGGATGGAAACATCTGCCCTGGATCCACCCACGGAACCAAAAGCCAGCTGCCTGTCGGTCATCGAACCGGCACCCGGCCAGCCTTTGGCGCCAGACCGACCGGCAAATAATGCCACAGCGACCGGCAAACTATGCCACACCGACCGGCAAATAATGCCAGACCGACCGGCAAATGCTTGCCGGCTAATAACCACAGAACCACCAAAGGAACAACCAAAGGAACCACCACGGCCGCCTGCAGCGGGTGGTAAGGATTTTGCTTTCGCTAGTGGTTTGGGGGCTGAAAACAAACGCCTTGCCACCGCCCAAGCTGCTGCAGCTCGCTATCGTCTGGTCCTGGCCGACGTCGCCACACGCTGGCGACGTCGGCTAACGAAACAAGATCGAGATCTGATAGCTGGCATCGCGGCCGACTGTGCTGCTGGCAACATCACCAACAACCAACTTGCCAAAGCCATCGAACAAACCAGCAAGCGTATCGCCCAGGGCAAAAACCCAGAAAGCG
>CAZJBW010000165.1:0-6414 GCA_964543985.1 uncultured Pirellulaceae bacterium
GTCAGCCCGACTTTCTAAATTCGAAAATTCTGACATCGAATTTTAGCTCGGTAAATCTGGAATGATTTATGGTTTTCCTTCGAACATTCATCTCATTGGCCAATGAGAAGTGCCACGCAAGAAAGACCACGACGCGAAAAATGATTCTACAGATGGGTCTGCTCAAACCTGTTCGCGAAACCGATAGCCGATTCCGCGTACGGTTTGGATGAAGTCATTGTCATCACCGATTTTCTTGCGGAGCGAACGGATGTGAACATCGATCGTCCGCTCCAAAACGAGAGCATCTCCGCCCAGCGCCGCATCGATCAGTTCGCTCCGATCGAACGCGCGACCGGGTTGCAAAACCAGTGTATTCAATAAACGAAACTCGCTGGGAGTCAGGTCGACGTCCTTTCCGTGCACCGTCACGCGGTGTCTAATTCGGTCGATCGTGATTCCACAGATTGTCGTGACATCGCCCGCTGTATTGCTTCCACCCCGGCGACGCAAAAGCGATTTGATCCGTTCCAGTAAGACTTTGACACTAAATGGCTTAATGACGTAGTCGTCGGCTCCTACCGAAAATCCAACCACCTGATCGGTCTCTTCCCCTTTTGCGGTCAGCATCAAAATGGGGATGTCGCGAGTCACAGAAGTCGCTCGCAATCCCTTACAAACTTCCAGACCGTCAACGACGGGAATCATCAGGTCCAGCACGACCAAGTCGGGAAGTTTTAGTCGAGCCTGATTCAACGCATCCTGGCCGTCCGTTGAAGTGATCGCTTCATAACCTGCGTTGTTCAAGTTGTACTGCAGCACTTCTGCAAGAGCTCGATCGTCTTCGACAATCAGCACTTTGGCCTTAGGCATTTTCTGGTTCTTCCATTCGTTCAAAGTCACTGTGTTGATGCCGAACGATATCGCCATCAACCAGATAGATAACGTCTTCGGCAATATTTTCGGCGAGGTCAGCGACGCGTTCAATGTGGCGTGAGGCAGAAAAACAGTGCAACGCAGGCTCGACAAGGCTGGGGTCCCGCATCAACGATTTCAGTTCGCTGATGATCTCCAGGTTGTATCGGTCCACTTCCGCGTCCAGCGAAATAACTTGACGCGCCAAATCTGCATCCGATTCTACAAACGAATCGAGTGCCATTCGAATCATCTTTTTGGCTTCATTAACCATCTGAGGCAGATCATTGGGCATCGGAAAAAACGGATGCTGGTGCATACACTCGGCTCGCTCGGCAATATTGCACGACAGGTCTGCCATTCGTTCGAGCACGACATTGATCTTCATTACCGTTGCGATTCGGCGTAGGTCGCCAGCAAAGGGTTGGTGCAAAGCAAGGATCTTGAGACAGTCTTCTTCAATCTCAACTTCGGTCGTGTTAACCAAAGTGTCCGTTTCGATGACCTCCTTGGCCAGTTCGATTCGCTTCTCGCAAAGCGCCTGCACCGCTTTGTCGATCATCTTTTCGACGATCCCAAAAAGCCCCATCAGTTTCTGATGAAGCAGGTGAATGTCTCTCTCGAGATGTTTTGACATGGCGAAACTCAATCTTTGATTGTGCAAACGGAAGGATGTCTGAAAATTCTATAAGCCGCAAGGCAATAGACTAATGACATTGTCAAACTAGTTGAAAGACCCTTAATCCACAACAATGCCAATTCTCAAAGTCCGCAATGATACTTAAATAGTGATGAGTGAAGTTTAGTGTCTTGTTATTCCATACTGAGTGTTTGATTGTCAAATCATTGCTGCAAAAGTGCTATCGGGCAAATCTCCCCAGGCTCATTGCGCCCGAAACCGACGGCCCTTATCCAAACTTGCCGGTCACGTAGTCTTCTGTTTGCTTGTCTTTCGGGTTCGTAAACAGATCTCGCGTCGGACCGGCCTCGATGATTTTCCCTTCAAAGAAAAATACCGTGCGGTCGCTACACCTGGCGGCTTGTTGCATGTTGTGCGTCACGATCACGATCGTGTACTGCTTGCGAAGTTCGAAAATCAAATCTTCGATCTTTGACGTGGAGGCCGGATCCAAAGCCGAACACGGCTCGTCCATCAGCAGGATCTCTGGACCAATCGCGATCGCCCGGGCAATGCACAGTCTTTGTTGCTGACCACCGGAAAGCCCTAACGCGGATTGATTCAAACGGTCTTTGACTTCCCCCCACAGCGCCGACTTTTTCAGAGACCACTCCACTAAATCATCAAGGTCCGCTCGGCTTAGCCCTTTGTAGTGAAGGCGAGGCCCGAAAGCGATGTTCTCATAGATGGATTTTGGAAACGGGTTCGGCTTCTGAAACACCATACCGATGCGTCGGCGAAGCGCCACAACATCGGTCGATTTTGACAGAATATCAGTGTCACCCAGCTGAAGTGTTCCTTCGGCACGAGCGATCGGAATAACATCGTTCATGCGGTTGATCCATTTCAGCAGGGTGCTTTTACCGCAACCGCTGGGACCGATGAATGCCGTCACCCGTTTTTCAGGGATGGACAAATTCAATTCATGCAATGCCTGAAAATCGGCATACCACGCATTGAAATTCTTCATCTCGATCATCACGTTTTCGACGGCCAGATCTGGCTTCGCCGATATCATGAACTTCGCCGGCTTAGCGACGGAAAGCGTTTGTGTTTCTTGCATATTTGGTTGACTTTTCGGCCTAATCAAGAGTTTGGCTTTTGAGTGAATTGTCGAATGGTAACGGCGATCGAATTAAAAAGGAACAAAATCCCAAGCAGTAAAATAATGCCGGACCCAGCAAGGTTGTGAAACTCTTTGATCGGCCGGCCTGCCCAATCAAAAATCTGCAACGGCATCACGGTAAAGTTATCCATCAAGTTTGTGGGACTGACTGTCAAAAATACGGCACCAGCCAAAATCAAAATCGGTGCAGCCTCACCAATCGCCCGACTCATGGCCAGAATCGCTCCAGTCATGATGCCCGGAATGGCCGCCGGTAAAGTCACATTACGGACGACTTGCCAAGGCGTCGCTCCCAACCCTAGTCCAGCTTCGCGAAGTGAACGGGGCACCGCGCGAATCGCCTCTTGGCTAGAAATGATGACCACTGGCAAAATCACCAGCATCAAAGTAAATGCTCCGGCAAGAACGCTGCGACCAAACGGCAGTCGGAAGTAAAACCAACTGGCCTTTTCGATTCGCCCTGACGATCGCCCGGCAACCAAAGCGTATTTTCTGCCTTCGGCATCCCTTGGCATGTTTCGGCGTGACTTGACAACATTTACATCGACCCACTGACCATCGGTATTTAATGCCCTCATCCCATCAGTTACTACCGTCGGCGGATCGCTAGAGTCTTTAATTGGCACAAGTAATGCCTTTTCACCAGCCGTAAAAAACTGATCGTAGTAGTCAACGCCAACCGATATTGCGGGATCTTTGGGTGACCCGAACAAACCGGCCATCGATACAAATAATGTCAGCCCAAGGATGCCGTAGACCACACTCGGTACGCCAGCAAGGTTCGTAATATTTAATTGTACAAACGAGTGGAATTTGCCAAGCCATCGAGTTCGTGGTTTGAATTCTTCCAGGAAAATCGCCGTGGCCACGCCAATCGGCAGCGCCAGGAATCCACATACAACGCAAACCCAGACCGTACCCCAAATCGCAGGTCTAATGCCCGCGTTCTCTGGCAGCGGCTCGGGATAATGAGTCAAAAAGTTCCAGTTCAGCGTTTTAATACCGATCCATAGAACGGATCCTAAAAGAATGAGCAAGAACAAAATGGACGTGGAAGCCACGAACAGGCAAAGCCAACGGAAGGCGCCGTCCCAGAACTTGCGGTCTCTTGGTTCCAACCCGTCCAAGCGTTCGAGCGGATGAGCTTTCTCATTCATTGGTACTCCTCCCGAAAACGATTTCGCACAACGTTACCGGTAAACGTAAGTGCTAACGTGATCAGAAAAAGCGTGGCAGCGACGGCATACATCGAAAGGTACTCAACGTCGTAGTTGGATACATCCCCGAGCGCCATTTGCACCATCCAGCCAGTCATCGTCTGCATATCGTCTCGCGGATCGAGAGAAAGTTGCGGTCGGCTGCCAACCGCCAAAGCGACGATCATCGTTTCGCCAACAGCCCTGGAAACGGCCAGCAGGAAAGCCGAAATGATTCCCGAAAGAGCGGCCGGGACGACGACTTTGGTTGAAACTTCGAACTTCGTCGCCCCCAAACCATAGGCCCCTTCACGCAGAGCACGTGGGACGGCTTGCAAAGCATCTTCAACCAGCGAACTGACAATCGGCAGGCACAGGATTCCGACTGCGATCCCACCCGCCATCGCATTAAAAGTTCCAAATCCACCATGGCAAATCTGCAACGCTGGAGTGATCACCGTCAGTGCAAAAAAACCGTAGACCACCGTCGGAATACCAGCGAGTACTTCCAGCGTCGGTTTAATCACAGCGCGTACTCGGGCGCTGGCGTATTCGCTCAAATAGATCGCAGTGATCAACCCCAGCGGCAGCGCCAGGCACATCGCAATGCCGCTGACCATCAGTGTCGCGGAAATCAGAGCCCAGACGCCAAACTCTTTTTCACTCTCGCGCCCCAGTAGCGGATTCCACTTGGTCCCGGAGACGAAATTGGCCAACGTGATTTCGGCAGGCATCGTGTGCAGTTGCCCGCATTCAGGACAAGCTTGTTCCGTGCCGGCCGTGTCTTTTGTGGACGTGCCTACGAATGCGTTGCAAACTCGATCCCCATCGTCTGCAATTTTGGCATCGCAGTAAACGTTGTCATTTTGAAAGAATCGAGTCGCTTCGGTGAAAAGTACGGCGACAATCGCAAAGGTCGTGAAGATCGAAAGCGTCGCACACACCAACAATAGGGTTTTGACACCCCGTTCCTTGATATAAGTGGAGCGTAATGAGCGAAAGCGGAAGTCCGTCTTTCGCTCCGGCGTATCCTGAGCCTCGTGGCTAACTTCTTCGCCACGATCGACACGCACTTTATCCTGAACTTTGGGGTTCATCGATGGTGGCACAAAACTACTTTGTTAGGTTCTCGGGTGTATAGATTTCGGTTACAGGTCCCGATCTCTTTTCCATTTCCGCATCAAGGTAGTGCGTGCCGACGTTCCCGTCGAGATAGTTACCGTAAGCTTGGGCGTAAACTTCTTCAGGAAGAGCGACATATTTGACGGCTCGAGAGAATTTGTCGGCGTTGGCAAGGTAAAAATCAACGAATTTTTCGACTTGAGCTTTGTTAAGCGACTTTGAGTTGATGTAAATAAACAGCGGCCGACTGAACGGAGCGTACGAGCCATTTTCGATGGTCTTGTCCGAAGGCGCGATGGCCTCATTTGTCGCGGGATTGACAATCTTTACCGCTTTCAGTTTGTCGGTATTTTGAAAGTAGTAAGCCGCTCCAAAGAATCCGATCGAATATTGATCGCCAGAGACGCCGTTTACCAGCACATCATCATTTTCGCTGGTCGACATATCCGACCGGATCGCTCCAGTTTTGCCGGCGATGACTTCTTTGAAATAGTCGAAAGTTCCCGAGTCTGTACCGGGCGCGTGAATCTTGATTTCCTGATCCGGCCATTCTGGGTTGATTTCCTTCCACGTTTTGGCGGCTTTGTCCGACAGGAAAATCGTCTTCAACTGGTCAATCGTCAGCTCGTCGACAAAATCATTGTCCTTCCGCACAACCACGGTCAATCCATCGTAGGCGACCGGAATTTCGACAAAGGCGACCGAGTTGTCTTGGCATCCTTTCATTTCCTTGACTTTGATCGGACGCGAAGCATTTGAGATGTCCGTTTCTCCGACAGTGAATCGTTTGAAGCCACCGCCAGTCCCCGATTTGCCAACCGTTACGTTGACATTGGGATAGATTTTCTTGAAAGCCGCCGCAGCCGCTTCGGTGATCGGATAAACGGTACTTGAACCATCGATGTCGATCTTTCCCGCCAACTCGGAGTTTGGCTTCACACTGTCCCATTGAGCTTTGGCTTCGGAAAGCAGCTCCAAATTCGTGGCGGCTCCTTGATTTCCGCTGCCGCCCGCGTTTGTGTCGACCGTCCCGCTGTCCGCCGTCGAACTTCCACCCACATCTACGCTTTCGTTGCTGCAAGCTAAGGTGAACAGGATGCAAATACTAAGTAGAGAAACGCCAAAAGCTTTCATTTTCAGTCCTAAATTCTTAGGTAGAGTCCATTACATTGACGGAGCCACCCCCGCTTTTGCCGGAAGGATACCTGCCGATTATGAAGAAACTGTTAAGACTCCATTAACTTCCTGGGAAGCTCATTTTACCCGCAAAAAGTACCGTTTTAGAGCTCGTAAACCCGGTCACCCGCAGGCTTTTCCTAAGGTGACACTCTCTCAATCGAACTGCGTTATAGTAGCTCGGCTCTCCGAGCCGTATTCACTCAGAAATTCGCCTCGGA
>CAZJBW010000166.1:0-6411 GCA_964543985.1 uncultured Pirellulaceae bacterium
CTCGATCCCACAAACTGGTCGGTGTGGCGTCGTCACGCCAATCGACATAGTGATCGTTGCTTGATTGGCTTTCAGAATGGTCAGACATAATGGCAACGACTTTTGGGCTGGTTTCCAGCTACACAGTCTAGTTGCTTTGTGACCGGTCTCAAGCACCCTGGTTTACACAGGGGACGTTCGATTAGCGCGAAAACAGAGGCCACGACAAGTCTGTGCTTGCCGTGGCCGTCGGTAGTTTGTTAATTGACTTTCGATTTTAGTTTCCTAGCAAGTGGACTCGCCAACGTCCGTCGATTGAGGCGGTTGCCAAATCTTCCGGTCCGTTTTGATCAAAGTCCCAAACGACAGGTCGTTCCAGTGGCAAACCAAACGGCACTCCAAAGAACTCACGAAACTCGGAGTTGGTTGAAGAGAATCCGCGATTTATGTCATCCAGGAACCACCACGCCTGTCCGGTCGCACGGCCACCAGTTCGATAGGCGCCAACATCCGCGAAACCATCTCCGTTCCAGTCGCCAACAACAGGAACGTCGCCAGGTAAACCGCCAAACTGGATCCCATCTCGCTCGATAAAGTGATCGCCCTGATAGCCTAATTCACCGATGTCCAGATGGAATTGACCCGCTCGAGCAATGCCGATTCGATCGTAGCCTTCATTGTGGAAGTCGCCAACGACGGGAAAGTCTCCAAACAGACCGAAAGGAATGCCCAATTCGCGTGAATCTTGTCCCTGCCAACCCGGGTTCCCTACGTCAAGGAAGAACAAGCCTGCACGAAAGACTCCGGGTTGATCGATTCCGTCACCGTTCCAGTCACCAACGATTGCCCAATCAACAGGAAGGCCAAAATCGATCAGGGTTTGCCTTCCCTGATTGCCGCCTCGGTCAGCGTTGGGTAGAACGAACAAGTGCAGACTGCGAATGAAATACCCGCGATCGATTGTTCTATCTCCGTCCCAGTCGCCATACAACTCGTCGGGCAAACGGTATTTGCCATCTTTGTCGAATATTGGAGGGAAGGCATAAGCCTGACTTCCGAATAGCCGGTCGCCAGATTCAACTTCGCGAACGTCCAGGCTATCTGTGTGTATGAAGTCGCCACTTAATCCACCCATCACGATGTCCGATCCACTGTAAGCCCAAAGCGTGTCAATTCCATCACCTCCAGCCAGAATGTCGTCGTAATTGCTGCCTTCCAGGTGATCGCTGCCTTTGGCACCATAAAGTTCGCAGGGAGGAATTTCCGATTCGAAACGGTTACGTGGTTGCACTTTGGTAAAATTTCCTGGCGGGTTGGGATGAGCTTCAAAGGTGTCATTGCCAGTATCACCATAGAAGCGAATCTTCATGATTCCACCACTCGCATCCGCTCCCAACACTGGATACACCGTGGGATGTTGTCGTATCGACTGAGTCTTGCCTCCGATTTTTCCATCGCTGATTCCATGGTAAATCACGATGTTATTTCGAGGACCGTCCAGGCAATACCAGATCGTGTCGTCCTCCCACGTACCTGTAATCACCAGTTCGTTCGCGATTCGTTGAATCTTGATTTGATTTGGAAATTCGTATTCTTCGGCATTCAGTGATGAACAGAAAATCCCGATGGCGGCCGCTAGTGCTGACAAAAAAATACTTCTTGAAAAACTCATTTTGTATTCCTTTTTGAAGGTTTGGGTTCAATCGCCACAGCAATTCAAAGTGAAACCTCGCTAATGGCGAGAATTGTGGCGGCAAAAAGGAAACGCAATGGCGTTAGCAATAAATCCAGGATGCCATGTTTTTGGTTCGGATTTCTCCACTCTTGAACCATCGACCTAACGTCGTCTCGTTTCTCTTTTGAAGCGAGGTTTTCTGCCTGGAAATAGTCCACCGCGAACACCCGCGACTCAGTCCTTAAGTCAACCACGTTCAGGAGAATCCGATGCCCAGGTTCACAACTTTGGCAATCAGTCTTGCCATTACGGCCATTTCACTTGCAGATCTGCATTCCAGTTGTCTTGCTCAAGACACAGATGCGATCAGCAAGTCGCAGGTCCCAAAATCCTATTCCGCAACTGAAATCACTTTCCCGGGCAGCGAAAGTTCGATGGCCAGCGGAATCAACAACAATGGTGATGTTGTTGGCGGCTACTTTTCCGGTTCCATAATGTATGCCTTTGCCCATGTCGATGGAAAGTACCACTCGATCGACGGGACCAAGGCAACCAGCATCAACGATGATCAGGTTGTTGTTGGATTTAAGGATGCAGTTCGCGGTTTTCATCAGCCCTTTCGTTGGACCCTGGAGAACGGCTGTGATCGCGATTTCATGTCGAGAGCGCCCAGTTCGCTTGGACGAGCAATGCATATCAATAACAAGGGGCAAATCGCAGTTCAGGGTCGTGATCGAGGCCCGATCGGATTGCGCTGTAATCCAAACGGCACCGTTGATGCTATGGGTGGAACCATAGACGGTTACTTCATTAAATTCCCAGCCTTGCCAGCCGTAATTAGTGAAAAGGGAGCGATCATTGGTGCGATGCAGACTGGTGACAATGTTGAGCATCAAGTGATCTGGTTTGAAGGAAAGTACAAGACCATTCCTGAAGTCGCACAGCGTGATGGATTCTTGATCGACATTAATTCGAATCACGACGTCGTTGGAGAAATGACAAATGACAAGAGTCAAACCGTCGCCTTCTTCTGGAACCAAAAAGAAGTGGAATTGCTGGGGACCTTTGGAGGTCGCAAATCAGGAGCTTTGGCCGTTTCGGATTTAGGGGTCGTGGTTGGTTACGCAGCCAATCAGAACGAGCAAGATCACGGGTTTGTTTGGATTGATGGAGACATGCAAGATCTCAATCTGTTGGTCGAACTTGAGGACGGATGGGTCATCGAAGAAGCGAACGACGTTAACAACAAGGGACAAATTTCTGCAGTCGCCAGGAAAGGCACGAAGTACAAGGGTTTGTTGCTTACGCCAAACCGCAAGTAGTGATTCAACAATTCAAATTAGTGACGCGAAATGACACGTATTCACCTGACTGAAAGTCAATGAAATGAACAAAGAACTCAAACAGCAGCAAGTAGTGAAGTTGGTATTGCATGTGACATTGTTTTATTTGGCATGTCCACTATTTGCCAAGAACGTTGAAGCACAAGAGCCAGCAGTGAATGCCGAAGTTCAGAAAATGCTGGACGAGTATACGTCGAACATTGAAATCGACAGAAAGATGATTGCCAAAGGCTGGCATGACGATTCCAGTTTGGCTCTGGAGTTTCTGAACCGCGGCAAAGTCTATTGGGCGTTCGCCAAAAAATATGAGCTGGCTGAACAGGATTTTACAACTGCAATGCGGTACTTTCAAACACCTCGCGATGAGGACAATTGGCTGTACAAACTTCGGAAATTTGAAGCATGGCACTATAGAGCGATGTGCCGGATCGAACTTGGGGATTACAAGGGCGCAGAGGCGGATGCGTGCTACGCGGTTAAAGGTTTTGCGAAATTGGTCGAGGATGGTCACGACCATTGTGCTTCGACGCAAGTGTACGCATTGAAAATTCGAGCGAAAATTCGTTCCCGCGAAGATGCGCCTGTGGAATCCTTGGAATTCGCCCTTGCGGACTATGAACTCGCTTGTTCTCTCTCGAGATCGCTTGCCGAAACGGAACCTGAGCTGAGGACTTTCTTTGAAGAGCAGATAGGCAAATTCAGAAAGCAGCAAAGCGAGGTCGCAGAACGTTTGCAACGCTTTTCCAAGGCGGCAGACGACTCTTCAGCCAGCCAGAAAAACGATTCGCGTTGACCTGACGAAAATTCGTTTGTTGATTCAGAACACTCAATAGCAAGAAAACCAAATCGAAAGACATCATGAGAATCCTCAACACAATGCCACATAAAATTCAGCCAACACCACAAACGGGTCTGGTTGTCATTGTTTCACTGTTCTGTCTGTTGATAACTCAGTCGTTGTCGGCGCAAGCTAAGTCGGGAACTCCGGTGGACCAAAGGTATTTACCTGGTTGCCGAGTACTGATCGTTGATTCAGACAAAGTCAAACCGATCGAAGGTTTAACAACGTTGACAACCTTCCCCGCTCAAGTTGCGAAAATCGTTGCAGAGAAAAAAGGCGGTTTAGTGATTCGTGGCTTCGATGGGTTCGGTGCCGTTCCTGCCAATGCGGTAATCCTGTTGCGGAACCTTGACGCAAAAAAGCTGATTGAGTCAAGCTTTTCGGGGAGAGAGAAGAAGTTGGCGCTCGCGGAGTTCGCCAATCTGCATGATGCAGATGAGGCACTCAAACTCTACCGTGAACTAGTCGACAGCGAAGTCGAGTATGACTGGCCCAGGGTTCGTTTGGTGGATCTGATGCTGCAATACAACATGACTGACCAGGTCGCTGAGGTCCTTGAACCAATCGGTGAGTCGTCCGGCGCTTGGAGTCTCAAACAAGTCCAGATGGCAGTCGCCTCAGAAAATGTCGACGAACAAGTTGCTCGGATACTTGACGAAGATCCCAACAACGTTCATGCCCTGAAGGTGCTGGCTCGGTTGATGTTAATTAAGGCTTCCGACTCATCCAGGACTACGGATGACAGGATGCATTTTGCCGAGCAGTTAGCAGCCAAAATCGTCGAATTGGAAAAAGTTCTTTCATCAGATGTTGAGGTTGCGTGGTTGAAATTAAAACTAATGATGATCGCACAACAGTGTGGGATCGAGTTTTCTGATGAGCAACAAATGACGGTGATCAAGGTGGCGATGGAGGCGCTATCCAAGGATCCATTTTCGCCAAACTTGTTAATTTCGATTTCACATTCGTTCGAAATTACTGGCAGAAGCGAGGCAGCGATCGGTCTCGCAAGAACAGCCGCCGAGAATTTTCCTCGGTACGCCGATGCGATAAGTTCGTTTTCGCTGATTGCATGGAACCTGGCTTCCGAAAAACTCGTCATTGCCTCTGATCCTGCCGTTGCTGAATTCTCGTTGGCTTACAACTGGCCATTGGTTAGTCAGGGCATCGACCGAATTGCGCGACTGGATATTCCGCGTACGACCAGTCACTTGCCATTTCGAAATGTGGATGGTGACGGCCGACGAGATCTGGGTTTCCTGCTGGACGAAGAAACAGGGTTGAACGCCTGCCAATTGCTGTGTGCCATTGATAATATTGATACGTTGCGATTTCTGGATGACAAATATGAAAAAATTGACTACCGATTCGGGGAAGTTGATGGAGTGACTTTGTCGCATTTTTGTGCCGCTCACGACTCATTCAATTCTTTGGCCTTCTTGATGGAAAAGCAGGTGCCTTTCGATCTGGCTAGCTCGAAAGGGCTCAAGCCAATTGACTGGGCAATTGCTTGTAAGAGTATTGTGTGCACTCAACTGCTCTGGAATTCAGGCGAGCGTCCGAATGAGGAACACCAAACTGCGTTGTGCAATTGGCTTAAGTGCAAGCCTGATCAGTTGAGTGAGAAGTTGGCTGCTTCTGCAATCGACCGAATGGTGGAAGATTTCGAATTGAGAAACGGTGATGCACTGTTGGGCGTTGTAACGGCTCGATCATTGCACTTCCTTGGCGGAGAGCAAATTGAGTCGGCTCAGCAGTTGCGAGCGCTGGGTGTTGGTGCTGGCGCGGCCCAGTTTATGCCTGCTCCGGTCTTCGTTCCTTCAGATTTCAAGAATGACCCGAGCTTTGTGCAAAGGGCGATACAGGACGCAGTGGATCAAAGTTTGCCGACTGTAACTCAAGAAGACCGGAACAATTGGAATCGTACTGAGCAAGCTGGAATCGAGGCGACGGTTGATGCGAAACAAAAATTTGAATTCTACAACAGAAGATTGAAAGCAGCTTTGGGCAGAGCGGAGCTTGTTTCCCGGTTGGTACTTCAGGACGAAGATTTTACGAAATGGCGTAGAAAAATCGAGCAGCTTGATGACTCACCATTGCAAAAGTGAAGTTGATACAGGATTTCCTGTCGCATGGTTACTTTGATTTCTGCGAGGTTTGACACGTCGCCAATCGTTTTTAGATGGAATGGCGGAAACAATTTACCGTTGGCAAATACTCTTTAATCAAAATTTTGCCGACCAATATTTGCCTTTGACGATGTTGCCTCAACCAGTTCGCAACAGCTCAACGATCTCTACGAACCCATATTTCTCGGCGAGTTTCAGTGGCCTGGTTTCATCAGGGTCATCTTCGTTGGTTGTGGCACCTTGCTGCAACAGAAAAGCGACGTATTCAGTGTGACCATGGTTAACCGCTTCTGAAAGCGCGGTGTGATTCGACTTGGGATCTCGTTCGTCGACGTCAGCACCATACTCAATAAACAACGTCGCCAGGTCCAACAGTTCACTCATCTCTGGCATATCGGGATTCGAGCTGTAGTTGTAGTTCTCCAGGAAATCGTTGGCCAATTG
>CAZJBW010000167.1:0-6382 GCA_964543985.1 uncultured Pirellulaceae bacterium
ATCGATACGAACTCATTCCAAAACATTGGTTTCGGTGTCACGGCAACGATCAACGACGACGGAACTGGTACCGCGGATTATGGTAACGTCAATGAAACGTTTGCGGGTATCGAAAACCTGACTGGTTCCGACAACGACGACGTACTTAGTGGAAACAGCTTAGCCAACACGATCGACGGTGGCTTAGGCAATGATTCGATTGTTGGCCTAGCCGGTGCTGACTTGTTGATCGGTGGAGGCGGCGTTGACATCATCAATGGTGGAGCTGGTGATGACGAACTGCAAGGTGGAGACGGCGACGACACATTGCGTGGTGCTTCGGGTAACGACACCATCCTTGGTGGGCTAGGCAACGACGCTCTTAACGGTGGTGGCGGAAACGATACGCTATCAGGTAACGAAGGCGATGACTTCTTTGTAGGTATCGGCGGCACAGATGTTATCGATGGTGGAGCAGGGTTCGACACGAACTCGTTCCAAGGCATCGGTTTCAGTGTCACGGCGACGGTTAATTCGGACGGGTCTGGTGAGGCCAGTTATGGCAGCGTCAACGAAACCTTTGTCGGTATCGAAAGCTTGGTTGGTTCAAGCAATGACGACGTTCTAACGGGCACCGGGTCAGCCAACTTTGTACTCAATGGTTTTGCTGGTGACGATATTGTTCAAGGTGGAACCGGCGATGACTTGTTGATCGGTGGAACCGGTGATGACATTTTGCGAGGCGGTGCAGGTAACGATGCTCTGTTTGGCCAGGCTGGCAATGATTCGCACAACGGGTCCGCTGGAGACGATGTGTTAGTCGGCGGTGACGGCGATGACTTCTTTGTAGGTGTTGGTGGCACTGACTTTATCTCGGGCGGAGAAGGTTTTGACACGAACTCGTTCCAAGGAATTGGCAGTGGTGTCACTGCTGTGATTAATGATGACGGTTCGGGTACTGCCCAGTACGGGACCGTCAACGAGGTATTTACGGGAATCGAGCAGTTGGTTGGTTCCGCAAACGATGATGTCTTCTTGGCCACGGGTGCCGTTCCTGCCAGCCTGTTTGGGTTGGGTGGTAACGATGTGCTAATCGGTGGTTCAGGGAATGACGTTTTAGTCGGTGGTGCTGGTAACGACACCATCAATGGCCGGGCTGGTGACGATCTAGTATTTGGCGCCGACGGCGATGACTTCCTAAGCGGTGGCTTGGGCAATGATCAAATCGTTGGCGGCGACGGCAATGATGACCTGTTCGGCAATGCCGGCTTGGACACATTGTTTGGCCAGGCTGGCAATGACGGATTGTTCGGTGGAGATGACGAAGACGAACTGTTCGGCGGCATCGGTGACGATCTGTTAGTCGGTGGGTTGGCATTCGACTTACTGGACGGAGGTCCCGGTAACGACCAAGAGATCCAGTAGAGTTCCGAGGTCGGCAGCTTAACCAGCTGGTGGACATGGAACCTCGATTGACTGCATCAGAAATCTGGTGCAGTCATTTTTTTGCTCGGTTCATTTTCCATGCTGAAACTGAAAGCCTCGCAAGTGCACGTGTGAATCGCGCACACAGATTGCGGCGCGATAGTCAAGCAGATTAGATATCGCCAATCGGCGAACCGACCATGCCTGGTCGTGCCGTGTGGCGTCGATCCATTGATCGGTTGGGGTGATGGTTAAGTCGTGAAGGTTGATAGTATCCAGAGCACCAGACAGCCCTTCGCTGGTCGCTTTAACAATCGCTTCCTTGCATACCCAATAGTCGAAGAAGATGTTGGATTGAGTGGCTTCATCGAAGCCCGAGACAATGCGGTATTCGTCGTCACATAGAACTCGACGCAACATTGAATCGCGATTCTTAACGATTGGCTTGACCTGTTCTAGGTCCACCCCCAATTCCGAGTGACCAATCGCCAGGATAGCCCAGTCGCCCGAATGAGTAGCGTTGAAGTGGAATTCATTGTCTTGCAGATATGGCAAATGCGGTTTGCCATTATTAGCTTCGAACACCAAGCTCAGCGGATCACGGTCGCAATATTTGGCCAGAATGATACGCCGCGCGGCACGCCGGGCAACGTATCGATTCGTCAATTGCATGTTGACGAATCGGCCTGCCTGATCTTGCTCAGGTTGTGACAACAGTGAGTGATAATCGTCGACAGGATCGACAGCCAAGTGGATCAGCCACAAATGCACCTCGTGTTCAGCCAGCTTTGGGGGATCGTGAAGCGGGTGGAATTGAAGCACGTCACTTGAACCCATCAGTTTAGTAGAGCGTCAGTGAATATGATTGCTCCCACAAGCGATGCGAAGGCGGCCAATATCAGAACGGCGGCGCTGGCAATGTTCAGGGCATGTTCGATATTTGTGTCATGTTCCGTCGTAATGCTTTTGGCCAACATCTCCAATGCACTGTTGAAGTACTCAGCGGAAATGACGATGGCGATGCACAACAGCAATAAGCACCATTGTACTAAAGGAAGGCTAAGTACGGCTGCTAAGGAAATAACTGCGATCGCTATTGGGATGTGGACCAGGAAACTGGATTGGCCGCGCATGCCTTGCCAAAGGCCGCGAAAGGCGTTGTCGAATTTGCGAATCCATTTGTTCAGGACGTTTTGTGACATAACCCATCGCTGAAGAGGTTTTATTCTAAGTAGTCGGAACTGGCAGACGGGATGCGTCGGCCGCCAACGACACCCAAGTTACCCGTTTGCAAGAACCTGGGTTCGAATCCGAATACGAATCCTACGTTGTCACGGCTGATGTCAGCGTTGACTCCGAAGTTCAACAGGAACGATTCGCCAATTCGGGTGAAGTTCAATGATTGACCGATGTTACCTGTGCTGGCAAAGTCATAAGTGCTGACGCCACGGACAATCCACTTGTCGCTCATTCGATAGCTTCCCGCCGCCGTCAATACGTTACTACTGATTGGTCCTTCGATCGTTCGGAAGCCGACGAACAAGTTGCCTCTGGCCGGGCGAGACATGTGTACGCCAAAACTGGCCGTGCGTAGACCTTGGCCAAAGAAGTCAAAATGGCCGTCGGAAACTATGCTGAACCGGTCTCCGATGTGCCAACGAAAGTCGTAGTTGACTAACCCAACATCGGCGCCAAAGTTATCACGATTGGCTCGAGGAAAGAATGAGGCTTCGATGTCGAACGTAATCCAGTCGATGGTCCTGGCCTGTCCGGGTAAACCTCGTTTGGTTTGCCAACGGTTTCGTAGTCCAGTCCGAAAAATCGTTAGGTCGTCAGCGATTTCTGGCACGGGCGAGGTCACGTTGCTTTGCAGACCAGACCGAAGAGCATAAAAACGTTCGTCGAAAGCCAAAGGAACGTCTTGGCCTGGGATAATGCCGAACGGATCAAACGCAAAGCGACGTCGAAAGAACTCTTGAGCGTCGTCGTCCAGTTGGTTGTACAATGGCAGCTGATCCAGGTTTTGGCTGGAATCGGCGAATAGCAATTCGGCATCCCAGGTGACTTTGTGGGCCAGTCCATTCAGGTTTAATAATGTGTTTTGGACCGTCGGGTCAATTCGCCAGAACGGTAAGCTGGTGCGGACGCCGGCTTGTCCAGTCGCGCGAAACAGATCTTCGGCTTGCAAATCCTCCTGCCAATAGCTCAGGTCACCCAAAACATAGGGAACGACTTTGACGGCACCCAGTTGGAACGGGAAGTCAATTTCGTGTCGAGTATTTCCAACGAAGCCTTGGACATCCGGACCTTCCCAAGCCAGCGAATCGAACGTTGCCAAGTCGATGGCATTGGTGGGAGGTTCGGCTGAGCGGAAGCGTCCGTAACCCACGGAAGACTTGCCATGCCAAACGGCGCGGTCGGCAAACAGAGGCTGACCGATAATGAAATGGTCCAGACGCGGAAGCCATTCGGTTTGAGTGAAGAAGTCGTTCAGACGTGCGTTGGCGGTCAAGTTGAAGGATTGGTTTAAGACGTTGCGTTCCAGCCAGAGTCCCGTCGTCTGGTCTTTGTCGTTGTCCCATTCCCGCTCGAAGAACTGTTGAATAAAGTTTTGGTCGGAAAGGTAACCGACTTCCGCACGCAGCGAATATCCCGGCGCGAACTGTTGTCGGTGCCGCCATAGCACGCGACCGCGGAATTCATCATCTATCGGGACAGCCCGACGATCCAATCCCAGATTATCCACGTCTTGATCGAAAATGAACCACGATCTTAGGAACCCTTCGGTTTGACCCGGGTAACCAAGGAACGACGAGTTGGAATAGTCCAGGTCGGTTCCAAAGCCTAGCCCTCGTTCGGAAAGGTAATCCAGATTGCCTGTCCAACGCCCCTGTTCCGGACGGTTGCGAATACCAAACAGTTGGAACAAGTCCAACCCGACGCCTAACTGGAAACCGAAGACGGTGTCGTTACCGATCCTCAATCGCTCGATGTAATAGTTGGGGTTGTTCAGGTCGGTGTTGATGGTTGGCCAATACAATACTGGCACGCCACCCAAGTAAACTCGATTGTCCTGACTGGTTACAAAGAAGTCTTCATTGGAAATGGGTTGCCCGGTCTGAGGGTCGATCAGTGGTAGGCCACTGACGATGTCGCGAGGCGAATTTTGAGTGCGTGTTAAATTCAATTGATCGGATTGCAACCAATAGCGTGGAACACCTAATCGGCTAGAGGTGATTGCAGCGCTGAACGCCTGCAAATTGTTCTCGTCCAGCTGTTGCACGACATCAGCCTTCAGTCTTAGTAGCCCATCGTAGCTTGCGACTGGTGTTAAGACATCGGCGTTAAGGATGGTGCCGGAACGCGAATTGACATCGTAGTACATTCGGTCGGCGTAGATGACACGATCACCTTGCGCAAAGATGACATCACCTTCCAGATACAGTTCGGACCGCGTCCCAGTTGATCCATCCGGATTGATGACTGGGTTTTCCCAACCGACCACATTGTTGGCTTGGATGACCAGTTGACTACTGGATGGTTGGCCCGATTGATTGATTTCGCTAAGGCGTGTGCTGTCAATGTTGACTCGCGTACCGCCGGTATTGATATAGATCCACTCGCCCGGTTGGTTGCCTCGTATTCGACGCAGGTTGCCACCCGTTTCGCCACGTGACAAGATTTGTACGTTGGTCGTGACATCGCTCTGTCCCAACCCGCGTTGAGGATTGATGGGTAGGCCAGGACTGGGTGCCAAGGTCGGCTGTTGCACGATGGGAGTAATCGGTGCCGGTGTGGGTGCCACGGCTGTTGGATCCCACAGTTGTTGCACTTGACCCGTCAACGGCGAGATCACTGTGTTGACTTGTCCGGAATATTGGACGGTTGCGATTTGATTGATTTCTTGTTGCCGACGCTGCATGCCACGCTCAAAAATGATGGGCACATTTTCAGGAGAGATTTCTATGATCGGTTGCGAAAAATCAAGACTGGACTTTGTCCTCAAGCGACCCAACCACGTGGTGTCGGTGAATCGATTTGGCGGTGTGTTCGATTCATTTAGTTGTCCGATTTCGACGGCTACGGACTGTTCCATGTAAAGCAGTACTTGCGTCACTTGTTCCGTGTTAGTTATGTCGTTAGCATCGGGAACATCGACCCATAGAATCGCCTGCTCGGATGACAAGCGGACGTTGCCTTGCGACAATTGGACCTGGCCTTGTAGATGATAAACCTGCCACGATCCTTGTTGCCAATGACTGACGTTTTGGCAATCCACATCGATGCTTAGCTGTGGACTGGGTTGAGGAAACGTGATGTCCAGTTGGGCGCTCGCGGCACCATGCATTGATAGAAACGTAAAAGCGGTTACCAGGATCAGGTAGTGCTTTAAGCGCAACGATGGACGGTCACGCCGAATGCGTGATTTTGTGTTCCGTGTCCACCTGCGATGTACCAAACTTGCTTCCTTGCAAAGGATGATGGGTGCGTCTAGCGACGTGATCGCTGTTCTAAATTCATCAATTTATGGCTTCAACGAAGAGTTTTCGCTAAAGGCCGCGGCGCTACAAAATCCTGGTTCAATTTTCGAATGAGCCGAATTTGGCTAAAGCCTCTTCCAGTCATCGCGCGCAGATTCAACCAAATCTAGAGCGGCGGGAGTATAGGAGCGGCGAAATAGGGCAGCAAGCCAAGATGACGACGAATCGAATGGGGCTAGGCTGCTAGCGACCGTAGATCGACGAATTGTGGGGTGCTTAGGTGGGTTGGGCGTTTGACCAAGCCTCTGTGCTGTACTGAGGTTGGTTTTCGATAGCATTGGGTACACAAAAAAAGGCGACTGTTTAGTCGCCTTTGTGTTGATCTGTTGTCGGATGGTCTAGCCGTTAAGCAGACTAACCGAATGGATCTTCTTCATTAGATTCCGATCCTTCGTCCTTGCTGGTTGAACCCTCGTCACCGAATGGGTCTTCTTCTT
>CAZJBW010000168.1:0-6371 GCA_964543985.1 uncultured Pirellulaceae bacterium
GCGGACTGTGCCAGTTCGGCCATGCGAACGAACCACTGGTCGGCCAGCAACGGTTCGATCGGTGTCTTGCTGCGATCCGAAATGGGAAGTTCGATATCGCGTTCTTGAACCTCGACCATCAAGTCCAATGCCTCAAGATCGGCGACGACTTGTTTGCGAGCTTTCTTGATCGTCAGTCCTTCGTACTTTCCAGATTCGGCATTCATCGTTCCGTCGAAGTGCATGACGTTGATCAAGTCTAACTGGCAACGCTTTCCAACCTCGTGGTCATTGGGGTCGTGGGCGGGCGTGATCTTGACGCAGCCAGTACCTAATTCAGGTTTAGCCCAAGCGTCTCGAACCAGCGGGATAACCCGATCCATCAACGGTAAACGCAAGGTGCGTCCATTGGCGGCCATTTGTGCCAGCTGTTCCAGTTTCGGTAAGTACTGCTGGCGTCGCTGAGCAACGGCTTCGATCTGTTCCTCAATGCCAGCTTTGTCGGACTCTTTGGCCGAGGCTAACTTTTGTTTCAATTCCGATTCGTGTTTGTCCAACGCACTGGCTGGGTCGGGGTGAACAGCAACGGCGGTATCACCCAACATGGTTTCGGGGCGAGTCGTTGCGACGGTAACAAATTTGGGCTCGCCCGGTTTGGGATCGATAACCGGATAATTGAAGTGCCAGAAGTGCCCTTTGAACTTCTTGTTTTCGACCTCGTCGTCGCTGACAGCGGTTTGCAGGTGAGTGTCCCAGTTGACCAGGCGTTTGCCTCGGTAGATTTTGTCCTCGTTAAACAAATCGAAAAAGGTGTGTCGGACGGCGGTGGCGCAGGTATCGTCCAGAGTGAATCGCGTGCGTTGCCAATCGCAACTGCATCCCATTTGTTTTAGTTGCGAAAGGATCCGTTGCTCGTATTGATCCTTCCACTCCCAGATGCGTTTGACCAAAGCTTCGCGACCCAGGTCGTGACGCGTTTTGTTCTCTTCATTTTTTAAGCGAGTCTCAACTTTGGCTTGAGTCGCGATTCCGGCATGGTCGGTGCCTGGCATCCAAAGCGTTTGGTAACCCTGCATCCGTTTCATGCGGATCAAAATGTCTTGCAACGTGTTGTTGAGTGCGTGCCCCAAGTGCAACGCTCCCGTAACATTGGGTGGCGGGATGACGATCGTAAACGGCTCTTTCGATTCATCGGGCTCGGCGTGGAACCAACCGCCTGATTCCCACATTTGATAAATGCGTGGCTGTGCGGCCATGAAGTCGAAACGGTTTGGGATATCCTGGGCAGTAGTCGTCATTTTGAATCAGCTAATGGGTTACTTAAATAAAAGGCTAAAGGACTTTGCCGGCCAAAGAATTGGGGAAACAAAACCCTAGCGTCGAACGAGCGAATGCTTGGTTAGGTCGGTTTTGAGTCTATTTATAAGAGAATGGAGGGGTTTAACCAATTCCGGTTCACAATCCGTGACCAATTAAACGGCATCGATTCGGCTGGTTATACTGGAAATTGGCAAAGTGGTCGCAGGTTATGACGCCGACGAGACCAATTGGGTACGATTGAGCGGTAAATCGCGGCATTGAAATCGGGACTCTCAAATCCCAGCTTGTCGCGGAACACCGCTGATCGCACTGTGGCGGGAAGACAGACGAAGGAACACATAAAATGGCAACGGTTGATAAGACCTCACCTGAAACGGCGAAGGCAGTCGAGTTTATTCGGAAGGTACGCGAGCGGGTGGCGACGGTGGTCGTCGGGCAGGACGAGGTCGTCGAGCGTACGTTGATTTCATTGTTCACCGGTGGGCACCTGCTGCTGCAAGGTGTGCCGGGGTTGGCCAAGACGTTGCTGGTTTCCGTTATATCGAAAACCGTTGAACTGGACTTCGCCAGAATTCAATTCACGATCGACCTGTTGCCCTCGGACATTTTGGGCTCGGAGATCCTGGATCAGCGAACCAGTGAATTTAAGATTCTTAAAGGGCCCATCTTCACCAACCTGTTGTTGGCTGACGAGATCAACCGAGCGGCACCCAAGGTACAAGGTGCTTTGCTTGAGGCGATGCAGGAACGCAAGATCACGATCGGGAACGAGAATTTCGTTTTGCCAGCTCCGTTTTTGGTCATTGCAACTCAAAACCCGATTGAACAGAGCGGTACTTTCGAGCTACCCGAAGCTCAACTGGACCGTTTCATGTTGTGCCATCGCTTGACCTATCCGACTCCTGAAGAGGAACGCGAGATTCTGCGACGCAACACGGCGCTGGGTATTCGGCGTCAGGATAAAGGGGCGGTCGCCAGAACCGAATTTGACGTGCTTGATAAAAGCCCGGTCGGCAACACCGAGGATTTAATAGGTTGCATGGAAGCCGTGCAAAAAATTCACACCAGCGATGTGATTACGGACCACGTGGTTGAGTTGGTCAATCGCACGCGGATCCATCCGGCGTTGGAGGTCGGTTGTTCGCCTCGCGCGGGAATCGCCTTGCTGAAATCGTCTCGCGCGCGGGCTCTGATCAACGGACGCGACTACGTCAATGCCGAGGATTTATACGCCTTGGCCGAGGATGTAATCTTGCACCGTATTCGTTTGAACTACGAAGCCCTGGCGGATGGACTGACCGGGGCATCGGTCCTAAACAGTATCATGGTTGAGATGGGCGCCACGCCTTCAACGATCTCCTGATTAAGGCATACCAGATGAAGTCGTATCAGCTGGAAAGTATCGACACGCTTAGTTCGCGACAGTTTGTCATGGCGGTGAAGCGGTTGGCGGATAGTCTTAGTTATGGTACCGATGCGTCGCCGTTTTTGGGTAGCGGCACGGACTACGTGCAATCTAGATTGTATCAACCGGGCGATCCGGTGCGTTCTATCGATTGGCGAGTCACCGCGCGGACCAACAAATTTCACGTCAAGGAATTTGAGACTCCCAAACGCATGCCCTGCTACCTGTTGATCGACTCATCAGCCTCGATGACCGTGACGTCTCACAACAAAAGCAAATACGCCACGGCGGTATATATCGCGGGCGGTTTGGCGTTCGCGTGCTTGGATCGAATCAGCCCCGTCGCTCTGATGACCGTTGGCGAAACCGAGATCCGCTACATGCCGAGTCTGTCGAGAGACAAGATTATGCAGTGGTTGCACAAGCTGCGAACCTATCACGTCAACGAAAACACTCTGTTGCACGAAAGGATTCGAGAACTTGGCCCGCTGTTGTCCAACCGCTCGTTGATCATCGTGCTTTCCGATTTGCATCAACCCGAAGCGATTGGTCCGCTAAAACGACTGGCTCAGCAACACGATGTTGTGGCTTTGCAGCTGCAAGACCCGGCCGAGGTCTCGATGCGTGGTGCTGGTTTCATCCGTGCACGCGAGGCCGAAACGGGTCGAGCCATTACAACTCGCGGTAACGACGTGGGCATCGATCAACAGGCTCTGAAACAAGAACTGAAGCGGGCGCGAGTCGACCATTTGTTGGTGCGAACGGATCAACCGTTTGCTTATCGCTTGAAGCACTTCTTTAAGTCGCGAGGCTTGTTAGGCCGAGGTGCAAGATGATTCGACAACAAGCGATGTTGGGTTTGCATATAACATTTAAGGTTTGTTTGGCACTGACGATTGGCTTGTTGGTGTGGGACGATCAAACATTCGCTCAGGATTCCAAGGATTTGCGCTCGCCAAGCGTGGGCAAGGCCGGGCAAATTAGTCAGTTGCTTTTGCCGGGGTCGGAATTGATCGCCAAGCCGTTGCAACCCGATTCGCCAATGGTCGTGCGGATCGTTCGATCATTTCCGCACGCAAATGGCTTTCATTACGATATCTTGTTTCATGGATTGGAACCGGGAGATTACGACTTGGCCGATTGGCTGGAACGCAAAGACGGTTCGACAGCTGCGGACTTACCCGAAGTCCCTGTGCACATACTGTCCCTTTTGCCGCCCGGACAGATCGAACCGAATGAATTGGAAACGGGATGGCTGCCTAGCCTGGGTGGCTATCGAACTTTGATGATCGCGGCGATCACCGCCTGGACACTGGTTCTGCTGGGTTTGATTTTTTTGGGCTATAAGAAACCTGAGCCAACTCAGCAAAAACAAAAGCAAAAGTCGTTGGCAGATTTGTTGCAGGATCGTCTACAGTCTGTGCAAGACGGCGACGCGAATCCCACAGTGTACGCCGAACTGGAACGAATGTTGTTTGGTTTTTGGCGAAGAAAACTGGAATTGGAAGAGGATCCTCCTGCCACGGCGCTCGGGAAAATTCATCAACATGAAGAAGCCGGTCCGTTAATGCGCCAACTGGAACAATGGATGCATAATCCTGCCGCAGACAAAAACGTTTCATTGTCCGAATTGTTAGAGCCGTTTCGAAATTTACCAGCTGATTTAGCGGTGTTGGAATCATGAGTTTTGGAAATTGGTACGCATTGCTCGGACTGTTTATCCCAGCGTTAATTCTCGCTTGGGTCTGGTTACGCGATCGCTTTCCAAAACTGGATGCGTCCAGCCCGCTACCCTTTGGACGGGACGGGCGGATTTCGTTGCCTCAAGATCATGGAACGGCGCGGGGCGGGAAGGTCACGGACTTTTTTATCAAGTGTTGTCTTAGTGCGGCGCCGCTGATGATGGCGGTGGCGATCATTTTGTTGGCCGAGCCCAGACACTTGGCCGTTCCTAAAGCGAAACGAGAACTGACTAATATCGAGTTCTGCCTGGACCTAAGCGGCAGTATGACGAGTTCGTTTGGAACGGGCTCGCGTTACGACGCGGCTATGGAATCGATCAATAACTTCGTCGACAAGCGACAGGGCGACGCGTTCGGACTGACGGTGTTTGGCAGTAAGGCCCAACACTGGATCCCGCTGACCACGGACGCCTCGGCCTTTCGATGCTCGGTGCCGTTTTTGAATCCACTCAGCTTACCGCCAGGTTACGGTGGTGGAACGATGATTGGATTGGGGCTGAAAAAGTGCCAGGAGGTTTTGGTGACTCGAGAAACCGGCGACCGCATGATTGTGCTGGTATCGGACGGAGCCAGTGCAGACTTGGGCAGCGGCGAGGAAGAAGAGATCGCCCGAGAACTACGTGACAATCGCATCATCGTCTACTCGATTCATATCGGGGATGGCATGACGCCACCCGAGGTCGCGGCCATTACAAACATAACGGGTGGCCGATCCTTCAGCCCCACCGATGTTCAGGCGTTAGAGAAAGTGTTTTCTAGAATTGACGCCATGGAAGTCGCAGAAATGAAAACGACGTACGCCGAGGTGTTGGATTGGTTCACACCATTTGCCATCGCTGGCCTTTCGTTTGCCGGGCTAAGCCTGTTGTCTTTGTTGTGGTTGAGGTACACGCCGTGGTAGAGATCCTTCCAGAAATCATCGCAGTTAGCGTGGCCTTGTTGGCGGTCACTGGCGAACTGTTTCACTTACGACGAGTTGCCAAAGTAAAACGTTTGGCATTCGGACCAAGCGGTAGGCCGGCCTTTTGGACTTGGCTGACGCCTGCACTGCGAACGATCGGTTTGGCGGCGGCCTGCTGGGGATTCGCCTCGCTATGGTTGGTCGTCGAGGAACGAGTTCACAATAAAGAGACGATTGCCGAAAACGAGTACAAACATTTGGTGTTGGTAGTCGACATCTCGCCCAGCATGCACAACATCGTGGATGCGGGACCCAACGGCGACCGCTCGCGCCGACAACGTGCCTCGGACGTGCTGGAATCGTTGTTTAACCGAATTCCCATGCGGCAATTTAAGATTAGTGTGATTGCGGTCTACAGCGATGCCAAAATGATGGTGGTCGATTCGAAGGATCACGAAGTGGTGCGTCACATCGTCGAAAAGATGCCGCTGTGGCACGCATTCTCACCGGGAAAAACCAGATTGATGCAGGGGATTCGGCAAGCCGCTCGCTTGGCCAAGCCTTGGCGACCGGACAGTGCCTATGTGTTGATGCTGACCGATGGCGATACTGTTCCGTCCAAAGGTATGCCAAAAATGCCGGCGTCGGTTAAGGACTTTATCGTCGTAGGAATTGGCGATTCCAATACAGGGACATTTATCGCCGATCACCTTTCACGACAGGACGTCAGCACGTTGCGACAAGTTGCCAACCGATTACGAGGCACCTATCACAACGGTAACGAAAAACATTTGACATCGGGAATGGTCGAGAAGTTTGTCGAGGCTCAGGAGGAAGATACCGACAAGCCATGGACTCGTCGCGAATGGTCGTTGTTAGCGATTCTTGCCGGCTCGTCGATCTTTGCTTTCCTGCCCATGTTGTTGCACTACTTCGGTACCAACTTTCGATCAGGTGTTCGCGCTTAAAAAGTCACATCAGAAACGTCGGGTTTGAACTTAATTGGGTTCAACGATGTTGGCGG
>CAZJBW010000169.1:0-6305 GCA_964543985.1 uncultured Pirellulaceae bacterium
ACCCCGTAGGGGTCATATTTTGCTTTAGCACGCTCCGGGAGACGCTTGTTTCCCGGAGTTTTTTTGTTTGCACTCGACGTTGCTCCACCAAGTTCGGGCGTGCGTGCGTCGGATTCTGCGTCGGATTTTGGTTGAGACAATCTGACGATCTCTGAATCGCGGAACGGATCAACCGAAACTGCATTTTCGATGTCTTGCCGTGTCGTGCGGTGGTAGTGCTTCAATGCGGTTTTCATGTCGTGACCGAACCAATCGACGACGGTCTTTGGAGTAATTCCGGGCAGCCGCGAAACGTCATTTGCCGCTGACAGCCGCATGTTACGGAATGGATTTGCGAAATGTGGAACTCCGGCTGTTTTGCAGATGCGGTGGAATCGCTCCGATAAACTTGTACCGCGTCGACGCAAATGTTCTTTCGTGATGACGTACTCGGATGTACTGCCAGTCAATTCCAAGTGATCCGATAACGCTTCGTCCAGTCCAGAAAACAGTGGAATGATCCTCTCGGCCTTACCGTAACGCTTCGTTTTTGGTGAAGTTACACGGATTGTCTTTGCGTGCCAGTTAACATCCGACCATTTCAGATTCGTTAGTTCTGATGGACAACGAAGCCCACCGAGTCGTGCCAGTGCGATGATCGTGCGCCAGTCAGAATCGTTGGTGCCTTCAATCAACTTTTCGTAGTCACTGATTGGAATGATGTGCTGACCATCCAGGTTAACCTGCTTTCAGACCTTTGAAAGGGTTCGATGACACTTTCCCGGCTTTAACACCGTAGTTGAACGCCGTCTTGGCAATTTTGATGTCCTTGGCCACCGTCGCTTCTTTTTTGGATTGCTGCCGATGTAGTTGGAATCGAAACGCTACTGCCTCATCGATGGCATCGATGTTTGGGCAGGACTCGCTGCTTCGGCAGTATTCCACCAACTGATTCAAACTGGAGTTAATCTTGCGAACTGTGGAAGGCTCGCAATCGGATTTACGCTGTTTCACGTACCAGTCACAGAAACCCTTAATAGTTGGCCGTTCGACCGCTTCAAATTCCCCAGGTCGGTCTTGCCGACGCTTCTGGTCCCACAATTCAGGAATGGTTACCAGCAACCCCCATTTTTCAAGCCTACTGGCCAAACCGAAATCAACGTCCAGTACCCAACGCTGAGATTCTTCAGACAGTCGGTGTTGCAGATTGGAATCCAGAACCATGTCTTCGATGCGATTCTTGATCTTGTTGGCCGCTGATTCACGAATACACCCGAGATGTAACGTTCGACGTTTACCTGCGGAAGAAAAGTGTAATTTGAAATAGACTTTCTTGTTATTTATCGTGCGCGATAGACTTGCCATTGGTTATTCAACTCCTTTTAGTTGGGTAACTCGGTCGTCGGTCTGCCAGGACCGGCGGCCATCTTTATACATTCGTTCAGTAGTCTGGGAAATTGCCTTTTGTTCTTCAAGTTGATGCGTGAAAGCGTCACAGTCGATATCGGCGTGTTCGCGTACTGCTGCTCGCAATTTTTTGGGCGGTAAGCCGGAGTGCCATTTGCCACAATTCGGGCAAACGCGGTTCGTGTAGCCATCGAAAACCGGAAACCCAATCAAATCGGTTGTGCAGTCATCGCAGGAGCCAACGTTGGAAACGACTTCGCCAGCCACGATCTTTAGCAGTTCCAGCTTTAGCCGTTGAATAGTTGGTTTCAATTCATCGACAACGGACTTTGGGCCTTTGACTATAAGCCTACCGTTTGAGCCAACCTCGAAGGAAAGACCACTATTCAGTAATTTGCTAATCAAAACTCGACCTCCACCAATGGATCTATTTCATCAGTGTTGGCCACAGTCTGCCCAGTGTTGGCCAAGCTATTGTTGCTGGGCAACTCTGGTGTATCTGGCAAACTCTTGGCCAAGTCTGGCAGCTCCCAGACCCAGCTGCCTCCAAAATGTCCTGGCTTCTTCACAACGCCGATCTTTCTTGAATCGCGTTGAAGCGTCTTTTCGGCAATGCCATCAGCCTTAGCTTGCTTCTGGACTTCATTTCCTGGGCGTTGACCGTCTGCCAAATTGTGATTTAGCCAATCAATTGCCTCGGATATCGCAGATCCTTGTTCGCCTTGGTTGCTGGCTGCCAACAACACTTCGTTGGCAGAGCGCTCCTCATTTTCGCCCCAAGTAATGGTCGCTGGAGTTCCATCAATAGTGAACGAAAGCCCCGATTGCCGGTGGGTAATGTTGCATTTCCCTGGCAAGAACAGTCGTCTTTCATCGTTGTCTGGGTCTTCCATTACATGCCATACGGCTCGAGCAATTCCGGTAAACGCACGAGAGCCCATGACCATATCATCAGCGAAATTGGCGGTGGCTTTTCGAGTGTGTGCCACTATTAAAACTGCGGCACCCGAGTCTTTTGCAATCTTGTCGATTGGTGCTAGGACAGCACGAACTTCGTTGTCAGAGTTCGCTTTCGTACCAGCGCCGAGATAGCTGCCAATCGGATCAATGACGATTAGCTTGCAATCCTCAATGTTTGCCAGTGCCGCCTCTAGAATGCCAACATACTTGAGATTAAACAACGTTTCACTGCGCTCTTCGCCCCTTGTTGTTTCAATCCCCTCAAGCAGATGCACTTTTGAAACGTCAGCCCCATGGGCATCAAGCCTTGGTCGAATCGTGTCAGCAGGATCATCCTCGCAAGCAATCATGATGACAGATCCAGGCTCACTGCCGGGCCTGCCATCTGGAAATACCCTTCCTGTTGTGACTCTAGCAACCAGGTCGCATGTTACAAATGACTTCCCTAAACCCGGGCGACCCGCGAACAACGTGATTCGGCCTGCCGGGATTCGATTAGGCCAAAGCCAATTAATTGATGTCGGTTCGACATCCGCCATACAGGTTACCACCGGCTTCAGCGTTACTTCCTGGAGCCCATCTAAATTGATGGTATAACTATCTTTGGTCATTCGAAGCCTCCGCGCATTGTTTGATTGCTTCAATCTTTGCCGCGACTTGCCCTGCCAGGTGCTCGCGGTTTTTTTGTAGCCATTCTCGAACGTCGTTGAACGGTTTTGGTGGCGTTAATACATCGATCTGAACGAAGGGCAAAGTGCCTCGTCGGAGAAGCGAATTTGCGAGATTACTGAAGCCCTCACGGCCCGCCACATCGCGATCTGGAATCAGTAAAACTGCTTGCGGATTCAGTCGCTGAATTAGCTCCACAACATAGTTATCGCCTAGTTTGCACGATGGTTTGCCGATCGATGACCCAAATCCGGCATCAACTAGAGCACACATGTCGGTTGGGCCCTCGCAAACATTCAGATAATCCTTCGCCAACTCAGAGGGAATGAAAAACAGTCCGTTCCCATCCGACCCACTGATTGATTTTTTGCCGTCCTTGCTTCGTGTTCGAAGCCCAACGACATCTCCCGCAGCGTTTCGCATCGGAAACGTATACTGCGATCGAGAACCGTCCCAGCCGACTTGTATTTGGCGTAAAACATCAACGCTAAGTCCAAGCTGTTGTGACAGAATGCTGACGCCTTTGTCAGTCATGGCGCGACGGTATTTTTCAGCCAATGCTCGCCAGTCACGATTGGGTTTTGATCGTGGAGCTGAAATCGGCAAGTAGCGTGGCGGAATCCAATCATCAGCCAATTTGTGCAGGAAGCCGTTACCAGCCGGCCTGTCTGATTTCACACGCGGACAAAATGCCGTGGTACCGTCTTTGCTTCGCGAACACCAGTCTGGTTTCCCGCAGATAACACATGGTGACTTTCGTGAAACTCGTATCCAGTTCATGCTCATGCATCCGCCTCCTCAGCCAACTCGGCCAAGTAGGCGTCCAGATCACAAACACGGACGAGCGTTTTGCGGCCGATTTTGATTCTGCGAATGGTTCCCGCGGACAACAGATCATCGAGCAATCGTGTGGAGATACTCAGGTAGTTTGCAGCTCCCTTACGATCTAGGGCGCCAGGTGCGTTTGAGGATGGTGAAAGGTCGCTTGATTTGGATAACATCATTTTGACTCCATTGAATGTGCCCTGCCGGAGTAGCTTTGGGCGACGGAGTCAAAAAATAGTGCATGTTTAGCCACACAAAACCGAAATTGGCATCACAAAGTTTTGTGGCGCAACAATTCACCGTTTGAACCGCCGAGCACCGGTCCGAATATTTCAGCGCCACAAAATATTTCCATTGGAATCGACTTGTGGCGCGTTTTGTGTGAGTCAGTTTTCCCAAGTTCGGCGAAAATATGTCCTTAGATTCACGAGTTCCTGCCTCTCTTTTTCGTTAAAGCTCGCATCGCATTGATTCCAAGCTGGCTTGTTGCCGTTGTAGAGTTTCTTGTCCCAATCACGGATGAACCAGTTTTTCGCTTTGTTTTCAATCTTTTTGTCTGGTTGTTCATTTTAAGTTGCGTATTGCTCTTTCAGCGATCGCAGCTCGATAAGTCGCTGACTATATTTTCCTTTAGTTTTCTCCGTATTTGTGTTCGCAGTTGGCTCAGCTGATTTGCTGGTCGTTTCAGGCTCTGTTTCGGCAAGCGTCTGATAAAAGGCATCGCCGTCGTCGCCCTCAGGCTGGTATCCGACAAGTACATCCAAGAAAGTGCCGGGGAACTTCCCTGTCGTCCGTTGTCCCAACTGGATGACGTGAAATTGCAGAGGAGATGCGTGAGATGTCTCCAAATGTTTTTGGAGTCGAACAAGCTCATTTTGGAGCCGTGAAAATTCAAAGACTTTCGAGCAGTTCAATTCAAAAAACGTGGCATCGTTCTGCCAGTCTGCTGGCCACTGCTCACCACGATATTTGGGAGGCAAACGATGCAAAATCTCTTCAAGTGAATCGTCGACATAGTCAGTCCGAACTACGCCAGCGAAAATTAGTATCTCTAAAGGTTCGATACATTGTTCGTACAGATGAGTCGACACGCTCGGATCTGGAATAGAAGTTGATTCAAACAGTTCGAGCCAATTTTTCCAATCTACCAACCATCCTTCCCAGATTTGAAATGTAAGAATCAGATAAAACGCTGCGTCCCAGATGTCAGCAACATGCTCATCGATAGTTGGATTTCGCCCGAGGTGCAAATGCAAATCCATCGCTTTGTCGACTTCGTCTTGCGACCACGCGATCGGAGTTGAGTCACTGGACAACTGGCGGAGATTGTCGGTTGGGAAGGTTCGGTTAGATTCTTCCTTATGATCCTCAAATTCCTTTTCCTCGCAGCTTGAGCAAACCGGATGTTCGCTCAAAGGCATGCTCATTCCACACCTTATACACTGCCCATTTTCGTCGTTCATACTTGGGTTGTTGTCTTTGTTTCAATTCTCTTTGAGTACCCGTTATACTCTTTGGTTCTCGTTCCTGCCAAATGCGGGCGTGACTTTCAAATGAGAATGACAACTTTCTGGAACAAGACGCTTCATGCCCACCAATTTCTCTCAAACTGCCGCCTACATCTGGTCGCTTGCTGACCTTTTACGCGGTGACTTCAAGCAATCGCAATACGGTCGCGTCATCTTGCCGTTTACGATTCTGCGCCGGCTCGAGTGCGTGCTGGAGCCGACCAAGGCGAAGGTGCTTAAGAAAGCCGAATCACTCAAAGCCAACAAAAAGCTCGAAACCGAAGCCCGCGAGAAATTCCTCGTAAAAGCTGCCAAGCAATCGTTCTACAACGAATCAGAAATGGACCTGTCGACCTTGTCACAAGGCGACATCAAAGCCGATCTACTCAAATACGTTGACAGTTTTTCGCCCGACGCGCGGGAAATCTTCGAGCACTTCAAATTTGCCGAATTCGTTGGAGACCTTCAGGACGCCAACCTCCTATGGAAGGTAGTCCAGCGAGTTAAAACGACCGACCTCAGCCCCGAAGCCATCAGCAACCACGACATGGGCCTCGTCTTTGAGGAACTCATTCGGCGGTTTGCCGAATCCAGCAACGAGACCGCTGGAGAACACTTCACGCCGCGAGACATCGTCCGGCTCACCACCTCGCTGGTCTTCATGGAAGACGACGACGCCCTGACCGAACCGGGCATCATCCGCACCATCTACGACCCCACGGCGGGAACCGGCGGGTTTCTTTCCAGCGGCATGGAATACGTCCACGAACTGAACCCCGAAGCCGTCATGCGAGCCTTTGGTCAGGAACTGAACCCCGAGAGCTATGCGATCTGCAAAGGCGACATGCTCATCAAAGGCCAGGACGTCAGCCGCATCAAACTGGGCAACACGCTCAGCGACGACCAACTGTACGCCGACCGGTTCGACTACATGCTCTCCAATCCACCCTTCGGCGT
>CAZJBW010000170.1:0-1342 GCA_964543985.1 uncultured Pirellulaceae bacterium
AATCACGACATCTTTTGGCAACGAGTCCAGATTAGCGCACACTTTTCCCCGAGCGGAAGATGGGGAGAAAAATTTTTTTGCAATTCCGTGCCTCGAATCACAGATGGTACGCCCAATCCACGGCCATTATTGACCGAGCACCTGTTTGCGAAATTGCTGAAGCAATGGAATCTGGTCCAACCAGGGTGACGCATCAGCTTTGGCGTCGTCAAATTCGCAACTTTCGCCTGCAAACCCGTCCGGGATCTGGCTATACAGTTGGCGACCGTTTTCGGTTTCTTCCCAGTGATGGTATTCGAAGCCTGGAATGAACAGATCGTCATCGGCGTGTACGTCGACGGTACGCAATCCGAACGACGACAACTCGCTAGTCATCGCTTGCGGAGGCAACAGCCAACAATGTTTCTTGCCGGCGATGAAGTAATATTGAACTTTGCGGTTTAGCGAAACGATTCTAACTCGCTGCAAACGCCCGCCGTACAAGCGGCTCTTCGATCGACCGCGTTCCAAAATGCCTTCCTTGAAATCGGGCTGATACCCTTTTGCGATCCACAACGAGGTTGGATCGTTTGGCTTTCGAAAACGCGCGACTGAGCGACCGCGATTGATCAAGTTTTGCGGGTTTGACTGAGCCAGCTTTCTTGGGCGAGTGAAATCGTCGTAGGGTTCGACTCGATCGGCAGGTGCCTTTCGCAAAATCAGGTTCAACCATTCTTCGTTACCCGTGACTCGTTTGGCCAGGGGTAGCAGACTCTCTAAAGCTGTTTGCATTTCCAGCGGCAAATCCGTCGTGGCCTCGTTGCTCTCGATTGTCTCGAAGCCATCCTGTTCGTCGATACGCACATCCCCTTTTCCAACCCAGATGTTGCCGTCCAAGTCGGCAAAGTGTGAAGCGGAACGCCAAACCAATGACAAGTCTTTGTAGAACAATCGCGAATAGACGTGCCGTTTACCTTTCACGTTCTGCACAACGTAAGCCGCGAAGAACCTGAGTTCCGGGATCTGCTTCACGTCGGTCAAGTAAAACGTTGTATCGAATAGATCGATACGGTGCTTTGGCTTCAGCCCGTGTTTCCATAACATCGACGGATCACGCTTGGCTTGACCGGCAATCACCAACTTGGTGTGCTTGTCGGCCAATATCCGATCGAACTCGCGAACAACTTGACGACTGTCTAAAGGCAGTCGACTAACACTTGAGACGACCTGAGTAGGAATAGGTTTTGGCATTTTGTGCAATAAGACAAGGGCGTGAAATCAGGCCGCACATCTTAACGCCCAAACTTAAAAAGTTTAACCGCACAGACGAATCGTTGCTGGCATGGGACGGATGGGGTTGCCA
>CAZJBW010000170.1:1442-4857 GCA_964543985.1 uncultured Pirellulaceae bacterium
ACCATGCCAGCTAATGGTGGTGGCTCACTTCAGAAACCTGGAGATCAGACTGTTGGCAGCCGCGCGGTTCCTGGTTTTAGAAACTTCCCACTTGGCGGCTTGCAGTTGTTGGGGAGACAACGTCTCCATCAGGACATTCTTCCAGTCTTCGACCTTTTTCTCGTTGGCGAAGAAACAAGCATACTTCTTCTCGCCGTTTTCCGTGGGGACTCGGGCCATTCCCACGAAGTGGACGAAACCTCCGACTGGCGAATCGTAGTCCAATTTCGACAAGTATTTAACCATATCATTTTCCAATTCCAGCATCGACTCCTCGCCACCAAACATCGCTTGAAAGTGCTCCAAATTGGCGATTACCGGTTGGTCGGGTCGAGCCACCATCCCTTTTAGTGGCCCAAGTTTGCTCATTTGCTGAACGTAGGAATGAAACGCTTTCCTTTTCTGGTCTGCAAGGTAGTGCACCATTCCCCAAGCTCCCGCGTACCCAGTGGAGTCGAGTGTCGGCGCGACCACAAAATTTTGGATCGTGCTACCGTCGAACCCTTTAATGAACTGAGTTTGCAAGAACGTTTCCAGTTCAAACATCCGCAAATCGTTAACATCCCCAGCACCTTTCCAGCGATTGCGATTCCCAAAACTGGTCGGAGCAAAAAATTCTGCCAAGCCCTCGGATAGCCAAATCGGCCACACCGACAATCTTTGCTGGACGCCAATGTTGTGCAAAATCTGATGAGCACCTTCATGAGCAATCGTGGACAACAATTGACCGATCGCTAAATCGGGGCGACTATCGGCCAGCGGAGATTCTTGGCACAGCACAATTTGGTTACTGGCAATTTCGTAATAGGCCACGATGCTGGGATGCATGGACCGATAGGCATCGAATTCGCGTCGCGTGCGGAACATAATGACCACCAACGGCACATCGGCATGGTGAGTCTCCACACCCATATTGTTGGCATACGCTTTCACGCCGTTGTACATCGTTTCCAGAATTCGCTTGGTCGCGTTTTTGAATTCGCCACTTGCGTTGTAGACGTAGACGTAATGCTTGCTCTTTTCGAACCGAAAACCCGAAAACTGGTTCGACAACTGCTGTTTAAGTTCATTGCCGATATCGCGGTGACTGGCTGCCTTGAACGGCTGATCCGTTGGTTTCACTTGGTCAGCCATACGACCGACTAACCGACCATCCGGCAACATGACGACGTAATTGTCGCCTACTTTCACATGGACCTTGGCGACCACCTGTTGGTCAGCATTGTCTTGAGTTTCGACCAATTCGAGATCCGTTGGCTCGATTTTCGCGGTCGGGATCTCCAGACCGTAGGACCCTGGGGTCAACAATCGGCTGCCTGAAATGACTGGTTCTTGATCGGCTGTTTGGGCTGACAGCGGTTGATTTGCGCAAATCAAACCCCAGCAAAGACAAGCGAATAGGTGAAACAACTTAGTAGATTGGTGGGTATCCATCCGACAACCGGTGACAAAAGACATTCCTGAACCTCTAGATAAACTCTGACCCGCGCCCTGTTGGTGGAAGATGGTGGGTGGATAGGGTTCCGAACTTTGGGAGTCAAGAACGCAGGATATGCGTTTTTTACTTTTTCCCGAAACGAAGAGGCATTCGTTCGGTTGTATTATAGCGGGTGCCGACAGAATTGGCATCGTATGGTAACGATTAAACGGATAATCGAGATATACTGGGCATTCGGCCAACGATAATCCCCATACATTTTTGCTTGTAGCATTTTATCCCCAATCACAATGGGGACTAAGGCTACTTTATAGCACAGGTTGTTCCCATGAGTGGAACAGATACAAGAGACCCCCACAGGTGACTTAATGCAATTCAAACAGGAACAAATTTGGCGAATTGCTGGCTGTCTGTTGGCCAGCTTATTATTCTCGCCATTTTCTTTTGCTCAGGATGACGACGCCCCGAAGCCTTTCCCAACGGACGCAACTTACGAAATAAAGTCGTTCGACAACCAGACTTGGGAGCCGATCATCGAGGACTTTGCCGAACAAGCTGGCCTGGAACTCATTCTGCAGGAACCACCTCCAACAGGAACGTTCACCTTTCGTGGAAACGACTCAAGTACGTTCATGCAAACATTTGATACGCTGAACGAGAGCCTTCTGCAGCGGGAACGGTTACTTATCCGCAACCGAGACAAGCTGGTGCTGTTTGACACAAGTTTGGGCTTCCCGTCGCAACTGATTGAAACCATTCCCGAAGCTTCGCTGCTGCAACGTGGCCGATACGAACTGTTGCGTGTCGAGTTCGAGATGGGTGGCTTGGATTCTCGTAACATTCGCAACGAAATCGAAACGTTGGTTGGCGAACCGCACCAGGAATTCATTCGCTTGCTGCCCAGCGCCAATCTTTTGGTAGTGCAGGAGATGGGAAAGAATCTTCAGCAAATTGCCTACTACATTGGTCGAGCCCGCGAAAAGAACGAAAACTACGCCGTACGGTTCCTGAAACTAGATCACGCGTTACCTTCGGAAGTTCTGGCAGCCAGCGAAGCCCTCTTAAATATGGAAAAGGATGGTAATTCCTGGACCAACTCGGAAGATTCTTTGCGACTAACTTTGACTGCGGCACCAGATCAAATTCTGGTTGCGGGCGAGCCGGATCAAATTAAGAAGTTCGAGGCGTTGTCCAAAACCATGGACGTCGACCTGACGGACCCTAACGCTCCGCAACGCGAAACACCCGACTACCGATCTTACAAAATCTCTGGCGATGCCGTTTTGGTATACGAAGTCCTGCAAACTGTGCTTGAAGGTCGACAAGTCAACCTTTCCGTGGACGACTCTAACAACTTGATTCACTTGCGAGCCCGCTCAGCCGAACACAAAATCGCTGAAGAGGTCATTCAAGAATCGACTGGTGCCGGTGACAATTTCGAGATCATTCGCATCAACGTTTTGGATGCCGAAGACGTGATCGAAACGATTGACGAAATGTTCACACTGGAAGGCACGGAGAGCCCAGAAGACGCCCCGCAACTGACTGAAACATCTCAGAATCGCGTGATCGTTATGGGCAAACCGGATGTGGTTGCTCGTGTCTCGCGAATGATCAAGCAAATTGACGTCCCATTCCAAAGAGAATCCGGTGCTCGAACAGGCTCGCGGTACATCCGTCTAAACAACAATGAACAACAAAGAGTTCAAGACGTTTTGGAATATGAAATCCCTAGTCTGGTCAAAAACCGAATTGAATTGGTACTCCCTGACGAACGCCGATTGGAACTGGGCGGGGTCGGATCATCCAATATCCGAGTATTTAACGGCGAACCGGCTCGAAAACGTGCACCGTTGAATCGCACAATGCCCCAGCCAGAAGAAGGAAGCGATTCGAAAAGCTCCGACGATGGTAGCGGTATGAAGGAAGATGGTAGCG
>CAZJBW010000170.1:4957-6220 GCA_964543985.1 uncultured Pirellulaceae bacterium
AGATGGTAGCGACACGAAGCGAGATGGTAGCGACACGAAGCAGTCTCGCCTAATGCTGCCGAACTTTCAGATACTTGCTTGGCAAACGATGGCTAGTTCGAACACTAGCATGATCGCCTGGCAACAAGAAGAACAAGAATCGGCCAACGGAACCGCTCAGACCAGCCAAGAAGAAACAATCATCACTTCAGTGGATGGCGCCGACGTGATTATCAAGATTACTCCCGCCGGTATCTCGCTTGAATCCGAAGATTTGAATGCCTTGGATATCATCGAAGATGCCATCATGAGCGTCTTAAGCTCGGATGTAGGCGAAGAAGAACTCGCTCTATTCCCACTGGAAAATCGCGAACCGATGGAAGCCAAAGCACTGCTTGAGGAATACCTTGGGCTGGATGGAGGTGGCGGTGGTGGCGCGGCTGGTGGACTTATCAACGGGTTTGTTGGAAATGCTCTGGGTGGTGCTGCCGGCGGACTGGCTGATGCATTCCTGGGTGGCGGTGGTGGCTCGGCAGGCGGACTTCGTGAACTGGCTGGACCTGTCAAGGTCGTTGCTGACACCAAGAAATACACATTGCTGGTTAGCGCCTTTGAAGAAGACATGGACTTCATCCGCGACCTAGTTGAACTAATCGATAGTGATCTGATTCAAAACCCAAATCCGACTGGCGAAACGTACCGTATTCACATTATGTACAAAAGCCTGGAAAGCGTGGAGGCTGCTGTCAGAACTCACTTGGGAGCGCTGGTTAAGGCCGACGAGGGCGGCGGTGGGAATACGAATCCACAAGCAGAGGTTCAACGCCAATTCGCTCGCTTGTTGACCGGGCAGGGTGGAGCAGCCGAACAGGAACCGCCGACGGTCGCCTTAAGTGCCGACGACGCAGCCGGTGACTTGTTGGTCACGGGCCCTTACTTCTTGTACGAGCGAATTTTTCGATTCGTCGAAGAGTTCGACCAACCAGATCGCAGACCACCTCAAACGCAAAGTTTTGTTCCGATGGGATCGATCGAGCCAAGCGCGTTGGAAAGCCTGTTGATGTCATTGGGTAACGATAAAATCCAAGTCCAAATCGGAAATGAAGCACCTGCAGGGACACAGGCTCCAGGAACAACGCCTGCGGCTGGAAACAACCGGCCCACTGGCGGAGCTGCTGCAGCTGGTGGCCAACAAATTCAAAACGTTCTTCGACAGCTCCAGCAGCGAACTGGTGGTGGTGCCCGCGGCCGAGGCGGTGCCGGCCGAGGTGGTGGTGGTGCCGG
>CAZJBW010000171.1:0-3150 GCA_964543985.1 uncultured Pirellulaceae bacterium
CTGCTTGGCCCTGACAAGTTGGTGGCGGAGGACGCGCGTCGAGCAAGTTCAAAAGGCTTTTTGAATTTATCGTTTAACTTCTATTTAGATTTGCTTGATTGAACGGGCCGAAGCTTAGCGTCCGGCAAACGCGGCACAATACCGGCTCATCTGGACCCAATTCTAAAACGAGTGGGCATCGTCTCTTCGGGCTGATCTGATTTGATCGAGCAATTTGGTCGCATGTTCAAACGAGCTGTAGGATCGCCGCAGGCTCTTCCGAAATTCAGTTTTTTTGCCGGTGAAGCATAAATCGAGTAGCAACTTTATGGTTGTTCTGGTTGTCTCCAACTGTTCGTTCCGAGGCGATTCAAACAAGATTTTTTTAAGAAATAAGGATCGTGAGGTCGCAGTTTTGGCGTAACCGAGCGGGAATTCCTTACTATTCGTTAGACATTAAGAATGTGCTCGACTTTTGAGGCAAAATACAACAACTCAGATTGTCAAATTGCCTACCAAACGTTGCTATACTTGAGGCACATCAAAAATCATTGCCATTAAACTTCGAGCTTCCTGAGTGTCTGACAACTTTACAATAACAGCCGAGGTTGAGCCCTCCTATAGCTTCGCTGCTTGGCAGAATTCCATTCCTCTCCTTCGTTCGCTTGGCATCTCTAACAACTCAGCGAATCCAGTCGGCAATGTACAGCTGAATCTGTCGACGCCGTCAGGGTTCCTCAAACCAAAAACATGGCAGATCGACAGATTGCTTGCTGGGGACGAACTTGCGTTGAGTGATCGTTCGGTGGAGTTGGATCCCGAGTTCCTTACCGGGCTAAATGAAGCCGAAAAAAATCTCATTCATTTTCGACTTGAACGCGAAGGCGATACGCTGGCAACGCTCGAAATCGAAGTGCGTGTGTTGGCGAGAAACGAATGGGGCGGGATGAGTCAGGGAGGCGAATTGGTCGCGGCATTTGTAATGCCAAATGATCCGGCCATTGCCAAAATTCTCAAATCGGCCGCGCGAGTGCTTGAACGCCATGGGCATTCGCCGGCGCTTGACGGATATCAATCTGGCGATCCGCAACGAGCCTACTTGTTGATGATGGCGATCTGGAACGCGACCGCAGCTTTGAAGTTGACCTATGCCAACCCGCCCAAAAGCTTTGAGCACGTCGGTCAGAAAACTCGCACGCCAGAAATCGTCATTGAACAAGGGCTTGCTACCTGTCTGGACACATCGTTGCTTTTCGCTGCTGCGATCGAAGCCGTTGGACTCAACCCAATCGTCTTGATGACTGACGGCCACTGTTTCGCAGGCGCATGGTTGGTTGAAAAAACACTCAACCAAATTGTCGAAGAAGACTCTAGCGAAATCCGCAAAGCACTCGCCGGTCACGAACTGATTACGTTCGAAACAACGCATGTGACTCAAACACCACCGGGACGTTTTGAGGACGCTATCCGCGTGGCAAAATCTACGACTAACGAATCAAAAGAGGACCAGTTCGTCGCTGCGGTCGATATCGCGAGGGCGAGAATGGCACAAATCAATCCGCTTGCTTCGCACTCACCAAACAAGCCCGATGCGGATGATAAAAACGAAAGCAAATCAGTTGAAGCTGAGTTTCTTCCACTTTCGTTGCCTGCAGACTTCCCGACGCCCGCAACGACGACTGAGGAAAAGCCAACGACGCCCAGTGGCCGGATTGATCGCTGGCAACGCAAGTTGCTGGATTTGACATTGCGAAACCGGCTGTTGAATTTCCGTACAACACAGCAGTCCATTCCGATTCTGTGTAACGACATCGCAAAACTAGAAGACTTGTTAGCCGACGACAAACGCATGAAGCTGATTTCGTTGCCAGATCAAAACCCAATCGGCAAGCGTGACAAACAACTCCACCAAAAGCAAACTAACCGGGAACTTGACACCCAATTTGCCACCGCCGCCTTAAATCGCAATGAGGTCAGTTGCGAGTTGGCTCAGGATCAGCTCGACAAGCGACTAACGAATATCTACCGAGCGGTTCGTAATGACATGGCTGAGGGAGGGTCCAACACGTTGTATATGGCCGTCGGTTTTCTGCGGTGGCGGCAACGCACGGGTGACCGAAAAACTTATCGTGCTCCGCTGCTACTGATGCCGGTTAAATTAACTCGAAAAAGCAGCCAGTCTCCATTTCATTTGCGAATGCATGAAGATGAAACACGATTTAACGCGACATTGATTCAACTTCTAAAGCAAGACTTTGGCAAGGATCTCTCCAGCTTTGAATCTGGTTTGCCAGTTGATGACAGTGGTGTGGATGTTCCGCTGATTCTCCAACAAGTTCGCCAGCATGTGCGCGACGTGTCAGGATTTGAAGTGGTAGATGAATGCGCCTTGGGGCGGTTCTCATTTTCCAAATATCTCCTCTGGCGTGACCTTGTGGATCGAACCGACCAGTTGAAAAACAATCGTGTGGTTAAGCATTTACTCGACAACCCTCACAAACCATTCGCAAGCGGTGATGGACCGGTTCCGCGACCGGCCGACATGGATACTGTGTTTCATCCAGCCGAAATCTTCCACCCTCTTGATGCTGATTCATCGCAATTGGCGGCTGTGATGGCAGTTGCAGCGGGCAAGGATCTGGTTTTGATTGGCCCGCCGGGAACTGGTAAAAGTCAGACCATCACCAATATGATTGCTCAGTGTTTGGCGATTGGAAAAACGGTTTTGTTTGTTGCCGAGAAAACAGCGGCACTCGATGTCGTTCACCGACGACTGGTTCAACATGGCTTGGGTGATTGCTGCGTAGAATTGCACAGCAATAAGGCTCAACGCAAAGAGTTTCTACAACAACTTCAACAGAACTGGCGGAACAATCGCAAAGTCAAGAACAATGACTGGTTGAGCATCAGCGAGCGATTAAGAATTCGCCGTGACGAATTGAATCAGTACGTCGCGACCATTCATGCTCGCCAACCCAATGGCTGGACTGCGTTTGAAGCATTTGGTGAAGCAGTAAAAGGTGCCAACACCGCCAAACCAAAGTTTGATTGGCGGCAGACGGTTCGGCACGATCGAGACGCGTATGAAAAGCTAGAAACTGCTGTCGAAGCATTGGCTGTCAGTTTTGAATCGCTTGGTGAAAGCGAAACGCTTCCGGTGATCGCAGCGAC
>CAZJBW010000171.1:3250-6207 GCA_964543985.1 uncultured Pirellulaceae bacterium
GCGTTTACTGCAGACCTATGCTTCGCAAGGCAGCGGCCCAGCCAATCCGACGACTGACCTCCAAGCGATTGAACAAAAACGTGACGCGGTTGCATCCATCGCGCAAAACTTGCTTAAAGGACAGACGTCTCATTGGAATGATGAAAGCACCGATCTGTCTCGCGTCCAGCGGCAACTGGAACTGGCGAAGAAACTGCGGCAGGCGATCAAACAGGTTGGCCGCTCGCACGATCGGACCAATGAAATTTCGAAAGCAATCCATCCTTCAATCGGAGGGCGGCAGGATAGCCCGGCGATGGGGCCGGCATCACTGTACGATCAAAAGCTGTCTGCTTTTTACTCGACGCTCAAACAGTTTGCCAAGCTTTCCGGGAAAATGCCGATTGGAAAACAGACGACTGACGTTATTGCATCGGCCAAGCAAGCCACCGATTCTGTTCTGCAAAACCGGACGTTCTTGAAACGCTGGACGATGTGGAGCGGTGCGAAGCAGAAGGCACATTCATTGGGGCTGAAATCGCTGGTAGCCCAATTGGAAACAAGATCTTATCCGCCAGAAGAGGCCATCACACGTTTTCGTTTTGGATATGCCGACTGGTTCGTGCCGCGATTGGTGGATAGCTCGCCGGTGTTGCGAAAATTTGACACGACCGCTCACGAACATGCGATTAACGAATTCAAAGAACTGGATGCTCAAGCCCGAAAGCTGGCGGCGGGGCAAGCACGACGCGCGATGGCTCACGATTTGCCTTCGCCTGACAGTGTTGCTAAAGCTTCCGAATTGGGGATTCTTTCTCACCAGATGAACTTGAAACGTCCACGCAAGTCGATTCGTGAAGTTGTCACTGACATGCCGGATTCTTTTCGGAAACTGGCTCCTTGTTTGCTGATGTCGCCTCTTTCGATTGCCCAATACCTGCCGGCGGTACAAGAACCGTTTGACGTAGTGATCTTCGATGAAGCATCCCAGATTCCAACTTGGGACGCGATTGGTGCGATCGCGCGAGGCAAGCAAACGATCATTGTGGGCGATCCTAAACAATTGCCGCCAACTAATTTCTTTGGAAAAACAGACGACGAAGAAGATGAAAACCTTGAGGATCATGAACGCGATCTGGAAAGCATACTCGATGAGACGCTGGCGTCTGGCTTACCCGAGATGACGTTGAACTGGCACTATCGCAGTCGGCACGAATCGTTGATCGCATTTTCAAATTACAAGTACTATCGAAACGAGTTAATTACGTTTCCTTCAGCCGAGAGCGAGAATCGTGGGCTGTCGCTGGTCCAGGTTACAGACGCTGCCTACGACAAAGGAAAAAGTCGAACCAATCGCAAAGAGGCCGAAGCGATCGTGGCTGATGCGGTGCAACGCATGAAAAACAACCTTTCGTGCCGAAAAGGCGATCGGTTGACTTTTGGAGTGATCACTTTCAATATCCAACAGCAAACCTTGATTGAAGACCTGTTTGAAGCTGAACGCAGAAAATCCCCTGAGATTGAATGGTTTTTCAGCGAAGATCGAATTGAACCGACAGTTGTGAAAAACCTTGAGAACGTGCAGGGCGACGAACGCGATGTGATGTATTTCTCGATTACATTTGGGCCAACCGAAACTGACCCCCGTGTCGGACGAAATTTCGGTGCTCTCAATCGGGATGGCGGTGAACGACGTTTAAATGTGGCTGTTACGCGAGCTCGACAGCAGATGATGGTCTACGCGAGCTTTACTTCCGATCAACTGGATGTGTCGAAGTCAAAATCAGTTGGTCTGAGCCATTTGAAACAGTTTTTGGAGTTTGCTGAACACAAAGGTAGCCGTCCGCTTGGTGGAGAAACACAAGACAGCGTCGGAGGATTCGATTCCCCCTTTGAGCAGGCCGTTGCCGAAGCGCTGGAGTTGCGGGGCTGGCAGGTGGTGCCTCAGATTGGCGTTTCTGGATTTCGTATTGATCTGGGAATTCGTCATCCCGACAAGCCGGGGGCATATCTTGCAGGTGTCGAGTGCGATGGAGCGACCTATCATCGCTCTGCTGCAGCACGGGATCGTGATAAAACGCGGCAGTTGGTTTTGGAGGGGCTTGGCTGGAACATTGAACGCATTTGGTCACCTGATTGGTGGTACGCTTCAGAGGTTGTTCTCAAACGGGTTGATGAGCAACTGAACGAGTGGTTGGAGTTGGACCGAAGCTCTAACCAAGCTGATGATAAAGACGATTCGCCAGATGGCGTTTTGAGTAACGAGAATGCCAATGACGCCGCAGATGAATCACCCGACATTGTTTATGATCAAGTCACTTATTCCGCAGAAGCCAGCAGCGCGGCCCCCAAGCATGAATTCGATGATGACGCGTTAAGTAGAGAATCGGTACTAGCAAATCTTTCAACAGAAGAAGATAAGGTCGACGTTGAAGTGAATGCGGGTCTAGCGGATTCCGTTCAACAAAAGCCATCAGCTGTGTATCGTGTGGCTAAATTGGATGACTGTTCGCCAGATTCTGCTCGTTTTTTCGAAAGCGATTATCGCGAAACCATTCGAGACATGGCTTTGGAAATATTGGCTGCTCAGGGGCCGGTGCGTGAGGACTTGCTGGCTGCCCAGATTGCGCGAGCTCATGGATTTCGTAGAACCGGAAGCAAGATCCGAAACCACATACTCGCTCAAATCAAGGACTGTCCATCCACCAGCGAAACCAGTGGGCGTTTTTTATGGTCGTGGGAGCAAACGATTGAACCCTTAATCGATTTTCGAGTCGGCGAAATAGTCAATGAGTCTCGATCGATCGCCGAAATCTCTGTGGCGGAGCTTTGTGGACTCGTCCGCGAATTGTTCGACGAAATGGAAGACGAAACCGACGCTGTCGTTTTCATTGCTCGGCGCATGGGTGTTGGACGTGTCAGCCAGTCTGCACGGGAGCGATTAGCCGAAGCGATTGAGCGATACAGGGATTTGGAGT
>CAZJBW010000172.1:0-6159 GCA_964543985.1 uncultured Pirellulaceae bacterium
CTCATGTCGTACAGTGCGAAGAGATTGTGAGTCCATTGGATCGTTTGATGGCGGCTTGATGTTTTACCAGCCACTTTGTGGCGTGGGTGGTCACCTAAGTTGTGGGCCACGGTAGATGGAATTCTTCTTAATTTTTACTTCCTTACTGCGATCAAGTGCAAAGCACTGGAATGAGTTTCTCGACGGGCATCCCCGTGAGACAGCTGTTACGCAACAGCCGGTCGCTTATGTTCAACAGCCTGCAATGCCAGCGCCGGCACCAACTGTTGTAAATGTTAGCCAGGTGACGAATGTCGGTGGTATTCCACACAAGCAATGGAGCGGATTGTTAGCTGCGTTTTTGAGTTTCATAATTCCCGGGTTGGGTCAACTATACAAGGGGCAGGTGATAAACGGAGCTGTTTGGTTCGCTGTTACAGTCATTGGTTACGTTGCATTCATTATTCCGGGGCTTGTGCTGCATCTCTGCTGTATTCTTCCGCAGCAACAGGTAATCCGTACCGCTAAAAAATAGCGACAAAACAATGTGATGCAGACGGAGCGGCGATTCTCGTGGGCTTTAATCTTTGCAAATATTGAATTCATAGCGAGCACCTGTCCGTTTTTTGTTTTACGGACGTAAAGTGATGCTGTTATTTGTTCTTCCAATCGAAACTTAGCTTGGCAAATCTGGCCTGCGGGGTATTACTCTTCCAGCGGTTTCCGCTCTAATTAATAGAAATGCGCCCGCTACCACCTTTCGCTTTTCTGATTCAGAAGATCATTCTATGGCAAATTTTTAAGTTCAAGTACCACATCAGCTGACCCGCGAAGAAGCTTCAGTTCGTTGAAAGGAACATGGCGAGAAATCAAAGGCAGATATACCGCGCGAGATCTCGAATTTGGTCGAAGAATGGGATGACGATGGCAATTTGGATTTTCGTTCAAGGCGATGGCGTTCGCAATCAGTGGCTCCATGGTCAGCGGCCAAGACGCAATAACGGTTTCGGGCAAGATCCCTTTTGCTGCCCCTGCGCTTTCGAGGCATGATCGAATCTCAGGTTGGTGCAAAAGATCGAATCAGCGCTCAGCTAGGTCAGCGGTTGCCGTTGGTTTTGTATCTAGTCAGATCGTTGGTGGGTGATCTGGAAAGATCTTGAGCAATCATTACAATTGTTTTTTGTACCATACGCAATCGCTCCACTACCAAGTGGGAATTTCCAGCTGAGTTCGAGATTCCCGACGTTCAGGATTAGCAAATGTCTTTACAGTATCGATCGGGGTCCGGTGACGATCTCGTTGAGTTTAGTTTGCGAGATCCCAAAATTGCCGCGTTGTTAGGGTGGTTGTGGCCCGGTGCCGGTCACTTTTATCAGCGGCGGTATATGAAGGGCATGTTGTTCATGATCTGCATTATCAGCACGTTTATGTACGGTTTGCTGATTGCTCGCGGACGATCCGTTTATGCCTCGTTCCGTCCAAACGATTTCCGCTGGCAGTTTATCTGCCAGTCGGGGTTCGCCTTGCCCAGCACTTTGGCCGTCGCCCAGTCGATGAAGGTCAAAAACGATCGTGATCCTTTTTTCGTGTTGTGCGAACGATACCCGGCAAACTATGTCGATCCATCGACCGGAAAGCTGCGAGAGTTCGAGATGATTTCTGATGAAGAGATGCCCGGGTTCCTTGAATTCGCGGAACAGAACGACTTGAAGCCCATTCGCGATGGCCTGATGGCGCCGCCCAAAGCGCCTGTGGTGTTGGAAACGAACGATGTGCTTGGCATGTGGCACGCCGAGATGCGTCAGTTTTACGACATGGGTACGCTGTATACCGTTGTCGCGGGCTTATTGAATTTGTTGGTCGTCTACGACGCCTTTGCTGGTCCCGCGATATTCCGCAAGCCGGACGACGAGGGCTGACGGCCGCATATTGAACACTCGCGAGATTCCATTCCCTCGGCCCGGCGGCCATAGCACTCAACTGAATGACCCAAAGATGGCAACACTTTTAGCAGTTTCGATTTGGAACGCTCAAATCTGGCACGCCGCACCGTTGGTGCTGGTGATTAGCTTGGTCTACGGAGCGACTCGGCACGAGTACTTGAAAGAGATCGTTGGGCACTCGTTGCGAGTCGGTTTTTGGTTGGTGTTGTTTTTGTCGATCATCTTTGGGCTAGTCTGGTGGGTGACGTCTAGCATTTAAGAGCCGTCGTCGATAACACTTGTCGACAAGCGCTTTTGAGCAAACGACTTATTTTTGACCACAAAAAAACCCCGCTGAAGAACAGCAGGGTTTCTATGTTCGAGTTGTTTCCGAAGCACTATTTGTAATTGTACTTGGGATTCTCGTGATTGAAGTCCGCGTCGGTTAGGCCGACATTCAGCTTCATATTCAAGTAGGTGTACTCTTCTTCCAGAGTAGGTTTGCCACCCTTTTTCTCAGGCCAGCCGTAAGCGGCGTAACGGATCGGCACGTTCAATTCCTTGTCGATGAACACCCGGCAAATGTAAAAGTCGTACTCGGGACGCTTTTTGGGGTGAGTCACCTGGATCAATGTGCAAGCTCGCTTGTTGATTTTTACGTCTTCGAAAAATTTAACTTCTGCATCGCCCAAAGTTTTGTCACGTTGGCCTTTTTCGATTAGGCGGTAAACCAGGTTCTCGATACCAGCTTCGTAGATCGGGTAACGTTGGCCCTTCATGGCCAACATTCCATCCGGATCCAAGTGAGCGGTGATGTTCCCGATCAGGCCTTTGCCTTCGTGAGCGATTAGTTTGCCGTCGTTGTGTCCCTTGACGAAAATAACTTCTCGTCCGGCAATGCTGTTGGGACGAGTGAAATTCATGTAGATGCTGAACGGGATGTTTTCGCTGGCGCGTCCGTTGCGGATCTTTACTTCAGCGAACTCAGGCTTGCCAACAACTCCATTGATACGTTCGCGTTTGATCATCGTCGCTGTAAAGTCGCGGACGTCGGAGCGAATGAAACGAAGGCCCTCTTCAGCAACGTGCAAAGCCCGATCAATCGGAGCTAAATTCTCGATAGCTTCGTTGGTGTTGGGTTTTGCGGTTGGTTGGGGATCGGTTTTTGGTTCCGCTTTAGGCTCAGGCTTTGCTGTTTCTGCGTTGGCTTCAGTTGTTGAGTTTGCGAATCCATTGGTTGGCTTGGAATTGCCTATTCGATAGAGTGGTTCGCGAACTTCCTTCTCTTTTTCCTGAGCATCCAGAGTTTGACCGCCGAAGAATACGAGCGACGAAAATGCAATGGCTTGCAGTAGCCTTGTGAATTTGGTTTGTGACATACGGTTCTCCATATCCAGGCGGTTGGCAAAGCCCGGAAATCTGCTTTGTGGTACCGGTCTCACGAATACGATACCCATCGTTCGTGTCCAGAGCGGTAGTGCGTTCGGCGGTCCAGTACCTAATCCGTCATTCGAAGCGATTACTGCACGAGTCTAGTGGTCGAAACCTGTGCGGTAAATTCCAACTCGCAAACTTTGTCGCTGGCAATCAATGGTGAGTGATTTAGCGAGTTGGGTGAGGCGATATGTCGGCTGTCTCTTGCTAGCAAATTTGTGAGCTGCTTAGCACTGGATAAAGTTGGTATCGCCACACTGCGTGGAAAAATTTCATTCGGTTTATCGAAACATTGCAAGGATGTGGTGCAAGGCATAAATCTTCGCGCCAACTTTTCAGTCGAACCGTTCTAGCGTGCCCCCTTTTGCTTAACCTGAAATGTTTCAATGACCCGAGCGGCTTACCAAGATAGAAGAGTCGAGTGGGTTTCGGGGCAAAACGAAGGCTTAAACGGGCTGTAGGGCGGCTACTCAAACGGTCGTTAATCTCGGATCGGATGCATCGTGGTATCCGAAATGCTGGGTCCGGGTTCGCTACGCGATCGCCGAATTGGCATCCACAAGGTGAATTGGCTGCCGTGTCCCAGCGAGCTGGAGACTTCGACATCTCCGCCGTGTTCACGCATCACTTTCCGGGTTACTGGCAGCCCGATGCCGGTCCCCAGTTGACCTTTCGTCGTGGCGAATGCCTTGAAGATGACGTTGATCTTTTTGGGGTCGATCCCTTCACCATCGTCGATGACTGAAATTTTGACGTTCTTTTCGTTTTCGGTTAGACGAATCTTGATCACACAACCCAAGTCGCAAGCGTCGATCGCATTCTGCACGACATTCAACAAGGCTCGATAGATTGCCTCGGGGTCAAAAAACACAGGCCGAAAACTCAAATTCGGTTCCCAGTCAATTTTGACGCCCTTTAGCACCGCCAATCGTTCGACCGTGGCGATCACATCTCCCACACAGTCATTTAGACTGTCCTGCATCAATTGCGGTTCTCGCGGTCGGCTGAAGGACAATAGGTTTAGCGACAAGTCGAAGATCCGGGAGGTCAGCGAGTCGATGTTTTTCCAGCCATCTGACACGCGGCCCCAGTCCTGGCGTTCGATTCCCTGGTTGACTCGGTTTTTCGAGTCGTCCAAGCCTTGCAACATGTTGCGAATGTGGTGAGCAATTTGTGTAAAGGTTTGGCCAACGGCTGCCAGTTGGGCATTCTGTGTCATCGACGCGTAGTAGTTGGCGTTTTCGGTTGCCAAGGCGGCTTGGTGGGCGACCGCTAGAAGCAGCTTCAATTGCGGCGTCGAAAAGCTGGTATCGAATGTTTGGTTTTTCTTTCGTTTGGGCGAGGGCGGGATAAAGTGATCGACATAGATAAATCCGACCGTACCCATCCGGCCTTGCATGGGTGCACACATCGCTTCAACGACACCACCTGATCGGTCGCCCGCCGCGCCCTGTTTCCAACGAGCGTCGTTTTCGATATCTGTGGTAAGGATGCCTTCGTTTTTGACTTTGGCATACTGCAGAATCGATTGGTTGATTTCGATGGGATGTGTCTCTTTGATCGATTCGTTTTGCCGAAAGGCGACGGGCGTGACTCGGTTGGTTTCGTCGTCCAACAACAGCACACAGCCTCGGTCAGCTTTGACCCAATCGAAAATCAGTTGCAAAACTTTCTGATGCAGCTCGTCGATGTTAGTAATGCGACTAGTGGCCACAGCGGTGTGATAGATGACATGAATGTTCTCTTCTAGATGTTCCAGAAAAGAATCGGTGGTCTGGCTGTCGTCATCGTAGGAGGGTAGGGCAAGCTTAGCGCTAATCGTTTCAATGATCTGCGAGGCCGAGGAGTCGTCGGATTTCTTTCCTTTGGTGTCCTTGATCTTTTTGTTGGACTTGGAAATGCTGACCAACGATTTAATGTCGACCATCGAGACGACGGGCGTGGAGTCGAAAACCAAAACGGTTTGACCCATGCGAATCAAGTCGCGTGTCGCCAACACATGTTGTTTGACTCGCTTCTTGTTGACGTACAGCCCGTTGGAGCTGTTCTTGTCGACGATCACAAACCCTTTTTCAGTCAGCTTGATCAGCGCATGGACTCGCGAAATCTCAACATCGCTAAGCTGGACTGCGTTTTTTGGATCGCGACCAATCGACGTAAGGTCGTCGTGGGAAAGCTCGTACTGCTTCCCACGATCGCTACCTTGAATTACTAACAAGCGGGTCATCTTGTGATTTTCGGCAAGTCGACAACAGGCATGACTGAACATGCCTTGCCATCGCACTAATGCAGCGTTGAAAATTTACGTATTGATTGACCTATCAGTCATTACCGCCGGAACCGTCGCCAGACCCTGCGTCACTGGAACCGTCGCCGCTGGTTGGATCTTCGTCAAATCCTGGTAAACCATCGATTTGTACTTCTTCAACGTCGCCTGGATCTTCGTATTCGGGCTGGGTGCAGCCAACGATCACAAATGTAAATAGAGCTAACAAAAAATAGGTGCATAAGGTCTTCATAATTCCTCCTGAATGAATAAATACTGAGGTATCCCCTTCAGTCACGCGCCACCCCTTCGATGCATTAGTAATTTACCGAGGATCGTCTTTTTTTACTAGAGACACCGGGGCTTCAGCGTACATCCATAAAAGAATGCGGCATTTGGTTAGTGGGCTATCGAGGTTCGTCGGTGGTTTCGGTACGATAATTTGCCAACTTGCGCGGGGAATTCGTGCCTTCTCACATAACGATGATTCCCGCGCATCTATGTCCCGGAGAGGCTGTGAATTTTTAGCCTTGGTAATTTCTTATCTATCGCTGGATG
>CAZJBW010000173.1:0-6054 GCA_964543985.1 uncultured Pirellulaceae bacterium
CAGCTGATGGAGATCAGAAGCGATGTGATTGGCATTCGTTGGCTTTGAATGCGGACCCTCCCAACGGGAGGTTAGCTAACATCGCAAAGGGAGGCTAGCTACCATCGCAAACACAACGCTGTCCCAAAAACCTGAATGGCAATCATTACGCAATCGCATGCTAGTGATGGCGTGGTGGTGATTTGAATTGTAAATAGGGTCACTGATTTCTTTGCCGACCGCTTGCCTTTTTCATAGACTGGATAGTGAAGCGATCGTCCTTTACGAACCTTCGAAACAACCCTCTTTCTACCGAGGATCCCAATGAGACATCAATATATTGCATTGCTACTTGTGCTTCTAACTCCGATGTTCCTGGCCTGCCTGTGGGACAATGACACCATTCAAATGGAACGGCGAGCGTTTCCCGATACCTTGGAATTGATCACTGGCAAATTCCTACGCCACTCCGACGTCTACTATCAGTGGAGAATTGAAGACCGCAAGCCAAGACTGGCTGCCTCGCCAACCCCCGAGCTTTTCGACGATTTGGCCGTTGCTTTTGAAAAGCTTGGCGACCATGACAAAGCGATCGAACTAATGCATGAAAAACAGGCTGCATTTCCAGGGCTCTATGAAACTCATGCCAATCTGGGAACGTTCCTAATTCACGCCGGTCGTTTAGAAGAAGGTATTAAGGAAATTGAAAAAGCAATTGAGATCAATCCGGATGCTCATTTCGGACGCGAGATCTATCAATTGCAACTTGTCAAATTTATTTTAGAAAACCGCAAGGACGGCCAACTGAAACTTCCATTGGACCCGAGACCGTTAGATGCAATGTTGGCCGAACGTACTGGGTTCGCAAAATTTCTAAATGCCGCATCTCCAGAATTTCATGAAACCAAAAACGTTGATCACAAGGCGGTCAAAGGCGTTTTGGGGATGATGCGGTTCGGTAATTTTGATTCGCCAATTCTTTTGGAATCATTGGGCGACCTACTACGACAATCGACTAATTCGAATATGCTGGCTGCCCGGGCGTACCTAAAAGCTTCTTACGAAGTCGACGACATTACTAGCCGAGAACACTATCGCTCAAAAGCAAGAGCCAGTTACGCAGTTCAGGATGACCGGAGCTTTGCCCCTCTCGAAAAATTAGAACACGACTTTCGCAGTGAAATCAAAGAAGCCGACGAATGGTTTGCTAAAATCGTGGCGGACGAAAAGAGGTGGGCCGAGCAAGGATTAAATCTTGATGAGGAATTCTCTAAGGTTTATTACAAAGAACCACGCATCAACCAACCTCTCAAACACAATCGCGGTAACACCCGAAAAATGTTGTACCTAACCGCCACCTTGATCGGCGTTATGGTTGCGATTGTTGCGTTCGCGTGTGGGCGAAAATTGGTTTCGGATCGTAAATAGATCCATTGGCGTCAAAACCTTAGTTCTTTTTTCGCCGGATCGAAACTTCTAGCTCGCCCTGATTGTCACCGATTTGAGACATGCGTTCTTGTCCGCGAACGAAAAGGTGTCCATCTTTCGAGGCATCAAAACTTGTTTGCTGACCCAATTCGAATTCCTCGGACAGTTGAAAATTTTCATCCAGGATGACACCCATTAACTTGCCCGTGCCATCTGCAGCGCCGTCGGCGGACAACGCGCTGGCTAGGCTGGAAAACCCCCATTGCCCCTCGGCCGCTACCTCGTAGGTTTGCCCGACTTGCAATTTGGCGCCCGTGGGTTGCCAACCACGGGCCGCTTGGATCGTCGACTTAATGGTCCGCGCGGTACTGGCAGTCCGGGGTTTTATTTTCCAGTCCCAGTACATCAAATCACCTCGCAAACCTAATTCCAGATGCTTCATGAACTGGTTGTATTCGAATGACAGTTGATTGGCTTGGCGACGCCACTGACTGCGAAAAGAGGCTCCGGAACGCTCACGCATTAAATTGATACCCAGCCGTCCAAAATCTTTGGCGTAATTTGGGTTAGTGGCCAGGAAATGGCACAGCGACCATCGCCAAGCGTAGGCTTTCCAGCCCTCGCCTTCAATTTCTTTAGCGTTGACGATGGTATTAATCGGTTGCGTTTTACGGGAACGCAGATAACCAATCACTGCCGCGGTGGCGGTGACGGAATTGCTGTCTGCGTTCCAGTACTGTCCCATTTCGGCAATCCCTTCGGCGTACCACAGTGGTCCCGTATCGCCGAACGTTAGGTGGCAGAAACCGTGAACGGCTTCGTGTTGCACGACGTCGTGCCTGTCCGACGAAAAGACAACCGCCTTCAGGTTGCCGCCTTGTCGAGCCCGTATCGTGACTCCTGCACCAGTTGTAACTTTTTGAATCACTAACGGTTCCCAAGCGCGGCTATTCCACTTGTTAATGTCCTGAACAACATAACACTCGATCGGTTGTCGTGGCGCTGACCCAAAATAGACGACCAGCAAGTCGTACATCGTCTCCAGCTTCTCAAGCAACATGCTGATCGACCGGTCTGAGATATCCGTCCTGACTAAAAAGTGTTGACTGCGAACTTCGCGAGGGCTGTCGACCGGTTCGTCCGACTTGTCGCGGTACTTCAAAGTCAAGCGTTCGTCGACCGACAGGTTCAAGCTTTCTCGTACCCCAACGGTTTCGGCCAACATGCGACGCACGACATGGTCACCCGTGGAAACCTCGGCGGCATCCAAACGTTGAATCACGTCGCCGGGACGCAAGATAGACAGTGTGGAAGCCGTGTACGCCAGTTCCTGAATGGCGCTACGGTCGATCGTGATCGTTTGTCGAGGAGCCAGTTTATGCCGGCCAACATTCAACACGATTCGTCGATCGTTAATCGATTTGATTTCGCCGCAAATCTTGGCAGGAACCTGCTCGGTCTTATCCGCAGGTAAACGCTCAGCGTCGATGCCACTTGGTGGCGTGGCCAATGGCAGTAGAGTGGCGGATTGGATCTCGCCTACCTTTCCCGCTTGACCGATCATTGCTTGCAACTGCAAGACCATACCCGTCTGCAGAACTTGTGGTTGCATTACTGACTTAATCTGGATCGTCGCAGGCGATTCCAAATTAATGTCGCCACCGGTTAGGCCAATCGATTGCCCCGGGATTACTTGAATTCGCAATCGATGTTCGCGCCCATCACCGTCGATGATCGTCAGCTCGTCACCGATCAACGTCTTAACCGTACCACGCAATTGAAACTCGCGATTGACACTGACCTGCGCCCAGGCCGCAGAGGTTACGGATATCAACACCAAGGCCGCCAACCAAGGTGTCGCGAATCTGATCAAGGGAGCCAATGCAAACCAGTTGGGTTTGAAGTGTAACTGATGTTTATGTTTCATGATCCTAACTCGATTTGCCATTGCCCCGTTCAACGTCATTTGTTTGGTGGACCCACAAAGCTTGAAGTTCACACAAATACTAAATGTCGCACCTTTTGATTTTAGAGTAATCGACCGCGGGAGAAAGCTGCGGCTGATTCGTTTGTTCGGTTTTGTGGGATCGAGCGATAAGGGGGAGTGCAAAGTTGCGCATTTTCTGGCCCAAAAGTGATCTCGTTCACGTTTATAATGAATGGGACGGAAGTGATAACAAACATTCGATGTCGAGTTTTCAAAATATGACGGACATTCTCTTCAAGGTACTGGTCACTTTGTGGCAGCGGCGAAGTCTACGGCAGGGTCTGGCTTGCTGTGTCTTGCTGCTATTCGTTGGGCAATTGGCGGCTCAAGAAAAAGCGAGTGCCGTGGACAACGATCTGTTTGCAAAGCGAGGACCCATTCAGGACCTAGCGGAACCACTCTCGGAAAAAATTAGCGTCGTTTGGGAACGCGGTCGCTTGAAATTTCAGTTGCCCGAAAGCTACGAAGCGGCATCGGAAATAGTCACGACCATTCGCCAAACCATAAGTGGCGGTGGCGGGTCGTCACGTGGCGGTACTGGTTACTCCTACTCGGTCGACGGCAATGAACTAAAGTTCGAAATCGCCAAACAAAAGGTAGGAACGAGTTTCGAATCTAGAATGACCCTCGACGAGATCAAAACGGGTCGTGTTGTTCAAGTGCGAGCGATCGAAGGCAAATTGAATGTCACGATCCGCGATAGCCAGGCCGGCTATATCATGCGAGTGTTGCAACTGCCGTCCGGCAGAATCACCGTTCAGGAACTGTATGGAGACCAGATGTTTTCCGGCAACGCAGCTGACTTCGACAGTTTCGTTCGAACCTATCCAGAATTTGCTACGAGTCGATTGTTGCCCATTTTCAAGCACTTCTCGATTGGTCAAATATTGACTCCCTACGACGATTCCGTTCGGCAACAGGTAGCCGATCTACTGGCGCCCATGTCCAGTCAAAAACTGGATCAGTTGCGTCAACTAACAGCCGGCCTTCACAGCGACAGTTACAAGGAACGCGAAGCGGCTCAAAAAGCACTGAATTCAAAAATCAAAGACAGCCAGGCGGATCTAGTACGACTGGCTACTGACCCTATCTTCAAGCCCGAGGTACGTTCGCGTGTTCGTGATTCGTTAAAGCAAGCCGCTAAACCTGAATTGTTTGCTCAGGTTTCCTTTCTGCAAGAAGTCATCCAAAAAATCGACACACAATATTTGCTGGACCTTATTCAATATCAAGAAGATGACGAGAAACGTCAGCACTTGATTGCCCGCTTGACAGAAATGGCAGCAGAAGACGATTTAGTTCTGGAAGATGTCGATTTGACCAGCTTGATCGTAGGCCAAGAAGTATCTGGCTTCGTCTGTGATCAATTGGGCGAGTGGGAACAGGTTGCCAACAACGAACTAAAAGACATTGGCACTTTCCAGGAACTGCACGAAGAATTTGGCGCTTTGGTTCAACTAAAGATCGAAGACGGGCAATTCGTGTTGGATCGAGAACATTGGAGCAAACCGTTCGGCGGCAAACCAATTAAGGAAATAAGTGCTGAGATTCAAAAGCTGGTCAAAGAAAACAATTTGCCCGATGGTTGGTATCAGCCCGCTGGTCAAGGGTTCGCCGCAAACGCGACAGATTATCCGCACGTGCTGTTTGAAAAATTGGAAGAAAAAGTCAAATCAAATTCCAATAACCGTCATCATCACCACGGACGATACCACTATCAAGAAAACCATTCTCCCAATCGCCAATTCCAACTTGCAAATATGGCCGCGCGGATGGTGTTTGATCCGGATCAATCATCTTGGCATCGACATGACGATGGCAATTTTGATTTCTCGAAACAACAACTGCTTTTGAACGTTTACGAACTAGAAAAGTCCAAGCGAGTGTTCGAATTATTTGACAATCCAAAAGATCGCGAATTTCGTTTGCTTTTGACCAGCGAGTACGACGAAAAGACGGCATCTATGTTTGTGATTCAAATTCACTGCAAGCCAGGCGAAGTATTGGTGCAAGACGCCCGAACGTCTCGTTTGTTTGCCGCCAAGGCCTCCAGTTTTGCCGAGTTGCAACGACAGTACCCTCAGTACTTTCAAGAGTCCTTGCTGCCATTGCTCGAACATTTTGGGATCAGTTTGAATCCTAACGTAAAAGCGCTGGCGGACGCTCCAGAAGCCAAACAGTCCGACACTTCGCCAACCGAGCCCGTTCAAAAAGAGGGCAAGGATTGAAAATTTTGCCTCATTTCTGCACTGGCAGATTTTCGGTTCGTTCTTAGAATAAGCACTTCCCGGCCGGGTGGTGAAATTGGCAGACACGCTAGATTTAGGATCTAGTGCCGCAAGGCGTGCAGGTTCAAGTCCTGTCCCGGCTACTGAAATCGATTCTATTCGACAAATTCCGGACGATTCCCTCACCGGATAACCTGCCGACGGTCGGCAGCGCAGCCCGTTTACAAGAAAGCAAATTGTGTACGTACACGATTTGCCCAAAAACGGGAGTTCTCTTATGCGTGGTCACGGCAAAACGCCACCCAAATACCGCAAACATAAAGCGTCTAGACAAGCCATCGTTGTTCTCAATGGAATGCTGACGCTCCGAATGCTGTTGGCGTTTGTTTCGATCTGGCCCCTGGCTTTATCCTGTGGTTGCAGAAGCACGCG
>CAZJBW010000174.1:0-6031 GCA_964543985.1 uncultured Pirellulaceae bacterium
CCTTTTGGCGGTCTTTGGTCAAGCGGTCGACTGATGATTTGTGGGACACCGTTCCTGGCGAGGCACTGTCGTTGCCTAACGTTTGGCCTTTTCCCACTCTTCCACGGAATTGTAGATGCGAACGTTGCCAGCAATCGAAGTTTTGTCGTCGCCTGCACGAGTCACCAGCGCGTTCAAACCGACGGGGGTGGAGTTGGCGAGGTCAAGAAAAACGATGCCGCCATCGCACTTGGAAAAATAACATGCTTGTTCAAACTTGCTGCCAAAAGATATCGTCTCACCGACTGAAGGATGGTAAACAAATCTGGAGGTCGATTCACCTGCTGCTGTCCATGGTCCTGGATTGGCGATAACCTGACCCACGGCGAGAGTGTTTAGTGTGCCGTCGGCAATCCAGTCGCTTTCGGACGTCGGGTCGTAGATTTTCACTTTCGACCCCGGAAAGGCACCATCTTTGCGCCCTCCGTAGCCAAGCACGAACGCAAAATGAGAATTGTAGTGACCGGCTTCGTCCTGCTTTTGCTCGTCATCCGAAAATTGAAAGACGGGTATCCGCGTTTTGGCTGCTTCGAGGTTGGCCGCATCATCCCAGCCCTTTTTCAAATCCAATTTTTCGAACAGCTCCTTGGCTGCTTCAGCTTCCTCGACGGGGATCCTGAATTTTTCCCATGATTCGTCGTCAAGATAATCTGGTTTTTCACCAAAGTAGGGCAGCAACAGAACAAATCCGCTGAGGCAATTCTCGGCCGGGATCTCTGAATTTGGAATGATTGAAGGCGGCAATTCATTTTCGTGGTGGGCGCTGTACACATGTATCGCCAATGTGATCGCCTTGAGATGTTCCCTCGTCCTGGAATCTTCATCCGCCTTTTCGTCCTGAGCCAAAACTGGTCCAGCAAACAGGCTGATTGTAAAAAGGAACAGCATTGCAGCAGGTTGCACCTTCATTGATTTTTCCCTGGTTGAGATTGTGTTGTCGATGTAAATAGCTCTTCACTTCAAACGTATAACGCAAGATCCAACAAAATCTGTCAGCAGTTACCGCGTTTTTTCCTTGGCTTGTTGGAGTACTGATAATGCGAGCTCGCCAGGAATCGCGTAGGTGGAAATGCCGGGAATGGTTCCAACGTTGATGCCGATGGCCAAGCCATCAATTCCAACCACTGGCCCACCCAGCAAAGTTGGCGCTGTTGTTGCACCATGAAAGAACGCGCTACGGATTCCTGGCGACCGAATTTCGAACGTATGCTGGTTTGTTTCGCCGCTATCCTCAATGCGTTCGACAACCAGTTTCATCAGATCACCAGGAGGATGGGCGCGTTGCAATTGATAAAAGTGACCAACTGATTCAATCTCGATTCCATTCATGGAGTGGAATCTGTCGCGAACCTGAATTCCTGTTCGCTGGCAATCACTAAAAGGACGCACCACGCGGACTCGACACGACTCATCAATGTCAACTTGCCCATCGAGCGTTTTTAGGATTGCTCGCGGCGGGGTGCTAACCATGCCAAACGAATAGGGTGTGCCATTGATCTGTGACAAGGCTACCAGGGTGCCGGCGACCGGTTGGTCACTGGAATGCCAGACCACCGGGTTCAGGTTGGCACTGTCGACTTTCAGTATGGCAATTCCGTCGCCTGGACTGGTATGAACCAACTGGGCATCACAGATCTTTCCGTCTGAAAAACGGCAAGTAAATTCTCCCGTCAGTTCTGCAGACGCGGTCACAATGTACCCATCGGAATCCACGATCGTGCCCAGTCGATTCGGTGAGCCGTCGACCAGTACCGAAACTGTTGAAGCCGCTGCATCGGCCACACTATCCTTGAACGCTTGAATATTGGTTCGGGTATTGCGTTGATACTGCTCAATTTCCGGATGTTGATTCAACCATGAATTGCCATTGAAGTACTCATTCGCTGTTTCAAGAACCGGAACTCGATTTAGGGTTCTTAATTGAACTGAAAAATCGCGTAATTCAGTTCCGCGACGAACAGAAAAGTTTTTTGAACCACCAGCTGCGAAATTCGGAATGGCCTGAGTAAATTCGAAACCACTTTGAATCTGTTTCTCATCAATTGCCAGGACAACATCAAAGGGTTGAAGGCCAGCTTTTTCGGTGACCGAGTCCGGCAATACGACAGCGATTTCCGGTGGTTCGATACCGCTTGCCAACGTGCAGCCAATGCGCCTCATCAAAAATCGGTTGATTTGCACAGGGTCACTGTATCGATCACCTCGGGCAAGCCGGCTCCACTCCTCACGAAAAAAATCGATTGAAGTAACAACCATTCCGCGATTCGAATAAGGTCCGCCTCCATTGATCGCAATTAGTTTGCCTTCAAGATCAAAAATGGGTCCGCCGCAAACCCCCCCTGCCGAACCTGTCGGATCCCATCCAACCCACCTGGGGGACGTCGCCAGGACACGAGCCAGCTGCGCCAGAGGTGGCTTGGAACCCGAAAGGTAAGCGGGATAGCTTAAGGCAACTGTCCATTGACCTGGTTTCAACACCGAAGAGCATCCCAATTCCGAATAGGGCCACGTCTGATCAGATTTGATCTTCAACATCGCCAGATCAGCCAGTCGATTACTGCCAAGCTTTTGAACAGTGACCTTTTGATCGCCGCCGACGATGACCTGAAACTGTTCGGGAAAACCTTCGATGACGTGGTGCATGGAAAGGATATGACCATTCGGGCTGACGATAACTCCACTGCCCGATCCCAACTTTACAACCGTATTCAGTTTTTCAGAAACTACTTTCTGCATTCGGCTTTGAATTTTATCCAGTGTTTCTCCGGCCTTCAGAGGTTTGTCGTCGATCGAACTCGTCACTTGTTCACCAGCCTGAAGATGACAAGTTGCCAAACAGATCAGAAATCCCAGGACGAATGGCAACCATCGCGAGTGATCGGTTCTGGTTCTATTTTGTTTGGTCATTCGAATCTCATCAAAATTATGGTTGGTGAACTTTTTTTGACTCATAAGCGAAAGGTTCAACGATCCGATCGAGTGTGCAGTCGAAACTGGGCGGCCGAATCATAGAACTTGATTTGATTTTGAATCGTGGACACATCGTTTCCGGATCGAGTCGCCAAAGCCTTCAATCCGGTTGGCCTGGATCCGAACAGGTCGATAAACTTCACGCTGCCATCGCAAAAAACGAAGAACGCGGCATCGGAATCGACTCCCCCAAAATTCGGAGAGTTCCCGATGTCATTGGGATGGCGGATAAATCGTGCCGTCGAATTGCCGGCCGCAATCCATGGGCCCAGTTCTTGTGAAACCTGTCCAATTGCCAACGTGTTGTGTGTGCCATCAGAGATTTGCGGTATTGTTTTCAGGGGATTGTATAACTCGATTGTTTCGTCACCCGGGAAGACTCCATTAAGCTGAGCACCGTAGCCTTGCACAAACGCGACATGACTAACGGGAAGGCCGCCACTGGTCATTCGCGGTAAAATCCCTGGCATTTGAAACAGCTCAACGGTTGTCGACGCGGCTTGAGCGTTTGCTTTGTCGTTCCATCCAACTGTCAAATCGATCGTGGCAAACAGCTCATCAAGTGACTTTGCTTCATCGGGATCAATCCGCACTTTTTCCCAAATTGCTTGATCAAGGTAACTCGGCTTAATTCCAAAATAGGGCAGCAAAAGGACCAAGCCGCTCAGTCGGTCCGACGGTTTGATTTCTGGATTAGCGATAAAAGGTGGAGGCAACTGATTGTCATGTGCATCAGCATAGCTGTGAATCGCGAAGACAATTGCCTTCAATCGCTTTCGGGTAACGAAGTCCAGATCGGTAGCGTGTGCTTCGATTGACGGAGTCGTTGAGTCCAAAATCGAATTCGAATTGAATTCCAAAACCCCATCTTCAGCAATTGAATCGGATCGCTTTGCAAACGTGAACATTGCGAAAGCAAGGATTCCAATCACCAATAAACCCGCGAACCCTGCAAGTACATTTCGTATTGCGAAGGACCGATGGTTGTTCCTGGAAAGTTTGATCGAGGGGGCACTTTCGGTCGCGGGATTTTGAACGTATGCCAGACAACTTTTCAAAACTTCAGCCACTTCGTCAGCCGTCTGAAATCGACGATGGCAGTCCTTCGCGTGCAAGTTGTTGACGATTTTGCCAAGCCAATCAGGAATCTCCGGATTCAATTCTGTGATTGGGCGAGGATCGTCGTCGGTGATTTTTCGCAACAATCCAAAATTGGTTTCCGCTGAAAAAGGGACCCAGGCAGTCGCCAACGCATAGATGACGCTTCCGAGTGCGAACAAGTCACTGCGTCCATCAACAGCATCTCCACGCGCTTGTTCCGGTGACATGTATTGAGGTGTTCCTGCAATCACGCCGGGTTGTGTGACCGACGCATCATCGACAGTCCTGGCAAGCCCGAAGTCCGTTATTAACAACCTGTCCACGTCGTCAACAAACAGAATATTGGATGGTTTGACGTCGCGATGAACCAGCCCTTGTTCATGAGCGGCCGCCAGACCCGATGCAATTTGGTAGCCTATCCTCAAAATTTCGACGATCGGCAAAGGACCGTGTTGGTCCAGTCTTAGCTGGAGTGACGGACCCCGCGCGTACGGCATAACCAGAAACGGCAGTCCATTGAATTGCGAGACACTATAGATATCAATAACGTTGTCATGGGTGATCGCCGCTGCGGCCTGAGCCTCACGAGAAAATCGTATTCTTGCCGTGGCGGATGCAGCCAAGTGAGGTGCCAACACTTTAATGGCAACGATTCGATTCAGCCCAGGGTCCAGAGCTTTTAACACGACGCCCATTCCACCATTTCCGATGACTGCCAATACTTCGTAGCTGTTGACGCGCCCCAACATTCGCGGGTCATCGGTCGGGCCTAGCCAGTCGAGTATTTGTTGAACCGGATGATTGACGTTTCGGTGCAGACCGACTTCAGTTGTCCAACTGACGGAATCATGAGGATCGGGACGCAAGTAGGCAGACGCTTTCTGCCAAATATCCTTTTCTGCCGACGACTGCTGCAATTTTTCCAGGCATTGATCGCACTCTTCAAGATGTTCTTCCAATGCCACCTGATTGTTCTTTGGCAATTGTCCCGACAGGAAAGCGTCGATTCGTTCCTGATCGCATTTCTGGTCTTGTCTACTCATTTGTGAACTCCAGATCATCTGGCCGGTCCCAATCGAAAAAAAGTACCTCCGACTTCAGTCGATGTACGACGCGACTGCGTGCTGTATAGACCGAACCCACTGATCTCTTTTCGCTCTTTGCAAATGTGTCACACGGAACTCCTTCGACCATCGTCTGCCAAAAAGCTTTCCAGGTAGATTCGCTGAACTCACTTTGAATGCGGCTTGCTGCCCAGCGAAACGCCTCCCGTTCAAGCTCAATTCGCATTTGAGAACGCAGCTGGTCCTGCTCGGCCACTCCTTGCAACCTTAGCTTTGCCGTTGAACCACCCGGCGAAATGTCAGGACGTTTTTTGCGTATTGCGTCCAGCGCTGTATTCCGAGCAACCGTTCGCAGCCAACGTCGAAAGCTTCCCGAAGGTTGATTCAGGCCCCAATCATCAATGGACTTTTCGATTTTGGTCATCACATCCTGAACGACATTCAGTGCATCGGCATCTTGCAAGTTCATGGATCGGGCAACACGGTAGACAACTGGCCGATAGAATTGTTCGAATTCGAACCAGGCCTCACGATCAGCCGAGTCACGTATTCGCAACAGGAGTTCTTGGTTGGTTTCAGGAGGTTTTGTCATTTTCTGCGCCTTCAATATGATTAACGCACTAACTCCAGATATCTGTCAGAGATTTTAGTCGACAACGATCGTGTGCCAAATCAGTTTGATGAACACACGCCTGTTTCGGCTGCGGCTGGCGTCGATTTGCTACCCGATGGGTACTTGCGAACGTGAAATTCTCAGTGGTTAGCCGCTGAAAGAGCAACGGCGACGACGCGGCGCCGTCGATCAACGGCTAAAGATCGCAATCTGACCGCCGACCAACCAATCGTCGAAATCTCGA
>CAZJBW010000175.1:0-5997 GCA_964543985.1 uncultured Pirellulaceae bacterium
CTCTTGGAACTCTGACCTGTCTTGACCGCCGATCCAATTAAGTGTGCCAACCGCAACGCTTCGGGAACGTGTCCTTTGTCGGTCAATTGCCTTAGGGCCTGCACGGCCAAATCAGGCGAGCAGCCTGCGACTTGAAAAAAGAAGCCGTCTTGTGAGTGAATCTCGCCAGCACGTTGAATCAACGTGCGACGAATCGCCATGTCGGTGGTGTTCTCCATGGCCTCAAAAAACTTCTTCAGGTCGGGCTGTCTTCTCATGACAGCCAAGCAGGGAATCGCCAGCTGTTCAGCCAGTTTCGGAAGATCGATCACGTTGAAGCCGGCCATCGTGATGCCATCGCACAGCAACAAATTTAATTGGTCGTGAAACTTGCTCTCAGACACCATCTGCACCAATCTTTGGGTGCTGTCCAATCCGTCGCGATCAATCTGCCCCCACAACATGCCTTCGAAGCGAGTGTTGGAGCAGATGATGCCAGTAACGTTCACCGGATCGAGTGAGTCTCGATCAAACGGCGCGTCATCGAAACCGATAACTCGCAGCTGTTTGCCTTTTCGCAATGGGGATTCCAGTGATCGCATGATTCAATTTCTGAGGTGCCGTGTGCGCGGAGACTCACGCCAGGCTCTCCCTTTCCAAACGCTGTCTCGTGTTAACGCCGCACCCAAATCGGCGAAGCTGGTCCAGCCAACTTCTGACAACCAAACCAAATTCAACCCATTGCAAAAAACTACTTGTCTGCTTCGTCCTTGGCTGCATCAGTCAACTCTTTTGGCACTTCGAGATCCGATTCGTCGATGTCTTCATTGAATTCGATTTTCTCGATCGTCATCAGGATTTCAATACCCATATCCTTGATTCGGTAATCGAATGAGTGCGGAACCAGGATCCCTTCGACTTCACGATGGTCTTTGAGAAAGTAACTGGTCATCAGTCCGTTTTTGCCCGACGGATTCAATTGAATCGCAAAGAGCAAACCAGATTCAACTCCGAAAAACAATTTCTGTTTGCCGATGCCTTCGACATCCATCTCGACAACATACACCGTCGTCCCCTCCAATTCTTGCTTTCCCGTGACTTTTGACGCTGCGGCGTCTTCCTTGAACAGGGCAGTCCAGTCTTCGATGTAGTCCAGGCAGCGGCACAAACACTCCGCGAAAAAAATGTCAGCCTCTTGGCGAAACTCCTCCGTCGGCAAAGGCTCCAATACATAGTCCGGAATGAACCCAGCATCAGAAACCGGGTTGATCACCTGTGTCATGGAACAGCGATAACTTGTCATCGACACGTAGATGCAAACCGAATAGACAACCGAAGAAAGTGAAATGCAGAGGCGACAAGTCAGCGAACCAAAACACTACAAGCAACACCACAAAAAAAGCGACCGTTAGGCCGCTTGGGATGGTTCAAATTGTTAAAGGTCGTTGCTTCAAGCGGATTCCAACAGCGGCTGTGCAGCCGTCACGAGTGTCGCTTTCAGGCAAACCTTTTCCTGGAATGAAGGGCGAGTCAAATTCAGGGTGAGTTGATCGCCACGAATTGAGAAGTCGGCGTAAAAGACTTGAGATCTCGATTCCAACACAGCACTACGGGCCGCGACTTGCTGGAAGGTGAATTCGATCCCTGCGGGTTCGATTCGAATTCCGTCAGGCGTTGTCTCCAACGTCCGGAATTCGTCGTTCTCGCAGGCAGGCTTCGAGTTCACTTCGAGCGAGTGAACTTGCCACCTCCCTTGACGAATAGGGTTCATGTGCTGTCTCCAATAGAAAATAAGCAAATAATGAATAACAGTCCCTAGACGCAAAGCGCATGCCACCCTTACACCCGCCAAAAACAAGTAATTCATTGCACCTTTTTTTCGAAGATACGTAAAATGTGTACCCCTGTTTTGCCAGCGGTCGGCACCACCCATTCTCATTTTGAGACTAAAATCTAAAATGGATACAGCAACGGTATTGCCAGCAAGCCGAATTGCCGATGAATGCCAAAGTCGTTTTGCAAGTTGGCAAACCAAAAAGTCGCTGCAGCAAGTCCACGGTCATTCCGCGTCTTGAATTTCTTGGCGTGGCTGATATCGTCGAACGATCTTTAACTGAGAGAACACACTCGAATGCCAGACAAAAATCGCCGAGACTTCCTGAAAACCGCTGCGGCTACAACCAGTGGCGCGGTCGCTGCCTCTACTGTAGGCCAAACGAAACAGCCTGCTGAATCAAAGCCACAAGAGTCTGTCGAACAGCGGATGACGGCACCCGATGACGGGAAAAAGTTCGGCTGGTTTATCGACACACGACGCTGTTTTGGTTGTCACGGCTGCGAAGTTGCCTGCAAAGCAGAAAACAATGTGCCGTTGGGCAATTACATTCGCCAAACGTTTTATAAAGACGTTGGCGAATACCCCAAGGTCGCGCGGATGTTTCTGCCAATGAGCTGCCAACACTGCGAAGATGCGCCGTGTTTGAAGGCCTGCCCTACCGGATCGATCAGCAAAGGGATTGGTGGCAGTGTGGTCGTGGACTACTCGACCTGCGACGGTTCCGGCGATTGTGTTAGCGCTTGCCCTTACGGTGCAATCTACCTGGATCCCAAAACGGACCAAGCGGTGAAGTGTCACAACTGCTATCACCGACTTGAGCACGACATGGAACCTGCCTGTGCTTCGACCTGCCCAGCCGATGCGATCTACTTTGGCGACATGAATGATCCAGAATCAAAAGTCTCAAAAGCGATCGATGAAGCCAAGAAGGTAGATCTACCGCTCGTGCAATTGCGTACTGACAAAAACACGAAACCTAGAATGTGGTTCGCCGGACCTGCTCCGGCTGAAATCGAACAACACATTCCGCAAGAAGGCGATTCATTCTCGCCTGAGACTTACAACATTTACAACTGGGACCGAAAATCGAATGAGTAATCAAGATCGCCGCAGTTTCATCCAATTGGGCGCCGCGGTGTTGGGCAGTACGTTGTTGGGAACCCAGCAACTGAATGCCTCATCGTCGGGCTCTGCGATTTCACTGAACGAAGCTGCCGCTGGCAAGTTTCTAAACATGCCAGGCAACTCGGATTTACCCGGTCCAGGCAACGATAAAAAATGGCCTGACTTGAAAAAGTACGAGGGCACAAAGAAGGTCCCTGGAATGTGCCAGCTTTGCAGCACAATCTGTGGCATCGTGGGACACGTCAAAGACGGACGACTGCTGAAAATCGAAGGCAATCCGAACGATCCCAACAGTCGCGGTCGTTTGTGTGCTAGAGGCCAGGCCGGTTTGAACCATCTATATCACCCCGAAAGATTGCTGTACCCGTTGAAGCGAGTTGGCGAGCGAGGTGAAGGTAAATGGAAACGCATCACTTGGGACGAGGCTCTGGACGAGATCGCCGAAAAGCTGAAAGCCGTTCGCGACTCGGGCACACCCGAAGAGTTCGCGTTTCACCAGGGCCGACAGCGTAGTAAAGACGCTCTAAAACGCTTCTTGGACGCCTACGGCACGAAGACCCAGTTGTCTCACCGGTCTCTGTGCAGTGGCAACCGCCGCGCCGCCAACTTGACCTATTTATGGGAAAGTGACTGGGACCTGAACGACGTTGAGAACAGTAAGTACATCTTGAACTTCGGTTCCAACGCTTTCGAGGCTCACCAAGGTCATGTGCCGTTTGCAAACCGGATTCAAAACGGGCGATACAAGAACGGTGCCAAAATGGTTACCTTCGACGTTCGACTCAGCAATACAGCCGGCGCCAGTGACGAATGGCTTTCGCCCTTCCCTGGTACGGACGGAGCCGTGGCGTTGGCCATGAGTCAAGCCATTTTGGAAGCTGGAAAACACGACGAACAATTTATATCAACCTGGACGAATGTTTCGGTCGACGAGCTGAAGGCTCACTTGGCCGAGAACACTCCCGAATGGGCTGAGAAAATCAGTGGCGTTCCGGCTGCTGACATTCGACGAATCGCACTTGAGTTCGCTGATGCCGCACCGGCAGCCACGACTATGTGCAACCGTGGTTCGTCCGCTCACTTAAACGGATACTACAATGACCGCGCTATTCAGCTGCTAAACGCGGTCGTCGGAAGCGTCGGTAAAAAAGGTGGTTGGTGTTGGTCGCCATGGGGTGGTCTGGACCCAGATTTCAAAACGCCCGCGATGCCTCCGTCTGCGAAAACATGGAGCGTCCTGGAAGATCCGCCCGAATACCCGCTGGCCAACGTTTGGCGGCGAATGCGGGTCGGCGAAGTGATCTATCTGTACCTGCTACAAGGTCGAGCCAAGATTCAGGCCTACATGACTTACAACCTGGACGCGCCAATGACTTGGCCCGAAGAAAGCCTGACAAAGCAGGTGTTGTCGGACGAGTCGTTGATCAACTTCCACGTGTGCGTGAATCCGTTCTACAACGAAACGGCTCACTACGCCGACATCGTGTTGCCATGGACAACCTACTTGGAACGTTGGGACCTGGACGCCCGCGGATCCTATAACCTGCGACCCTATGTCGGACTACGTAGCCCGATGGTGGAACCGCTGGGCGAATCGAAAGACGTTCGCGAATTCTTCCCCGAATTGGCTCGTCGAATCGGTGGCGGCATGGAGAAGTGGTACGAGTACGGATCGCAAGAAGATTTCATGCGTGAATGGGCCAAGAACGTCCCAGTCAACGAACAGACCGGCAAAGGTGGGCTCGATCGTTTGATGGACGAAGGTGCTTGGGAAAACCCAACTCGCGAACCGTACTACGAGTCCTACAACCGTAATCTCAGTGACGATCAGCTGCAAGATGCTGAAGTGAACGAAGAATCTGGGCTGATTTCCAAGGACGGCAAAGGGATCGGTATCAAGATCGATGGCAAGATGGTTCGTGGATTTGCGACACCAAGTCGAAAGTTCGAGGTACGCAGTTTGTTCGTCGAACGCACGGGCAAAAACCTGGACTGTTCCGACTTGATCAAGAAGAGTGGTTCAAAGGCCAGCAATCGCCCCGCCCAACACAAAGGGAACGATCTGGACATCGATCAAATGCCGATCTGGCTACAACCGATAGAGCACAAGAATCTGGCTGAGAATCAATTGATTATGACCAGCTTCAAATGGAATGTGCACAATCATGGTCGCACAATGAACTTGAAGTGGCTGGCAGAAATCGTACACAGCAACCCTGCTTGGTTGAATCCAGAAACCGCAGCTAAGTTCGGCATCAAGAGTGGCGACTGGATTGAACTAACCAGTTACCACAGCGAGATGCTGGCCGAAGTTTCACCTCACTTGACTCGTACCGAACCCGACGAAGATGGCAAGCGTGTGGCCGGCCGTATGCGTGTGCCTGTCGTGCTGATGGAAGGGATCCATCCCAGTGCCATCGCCATGAGTAACTCGTGTGGTCACTGGCAATACACTTCCGTTGCGACCGCCAGCAAGAATCGGCAAGGTGATCACAAACTGGGAAGCGATGGTGTTACCTATCGAGACGCTGACTGGGAAGAGAATATGTGGTGGGAAGACAAGTCAGGTGGCGATCACACCCAATGGAAAAAGAACACGGGTAACGGTTGGAATCAAAATCAAATCCTGCCAGTGGCACCGGATCCCGTGACCGGCCAACAGGCTTTCCACTCGACCGTGGTCGCTATCCGCAAGATCTAGAATCTACTTACTGCTTGTCCCCGAGTCATTCGTTTGAGGGCCCGTTTGCTGATGTTCGTTCAGAAAGACGGTAGTCATCAAGAAGCGATCGCGCAACGTTGCAGCGATTTGTCGCTTCTTGCGTCCCGTTATACGGGTTGCGAGGCACCAATTCTTTTCCATTAACCCAATGCAGTAATCAGAGCGCTTAAGCCTTCAACAATTGGCGGGCTTGGCGCTTGGCTTTGTGTCGGGGAGTGCCGTTGCGTTGTCAAGAAGTCCTGTGTCCCCGTTTGATTCTCCCGTTTGATTCTAGATACCGGTTGGTCAGCGAATCGAAACGGTTTCGCCTGTTTCAAAAGACTCAAAAACAAAC
>CAZJBW010000176.1:0-5909 GCA_964543985.1 uncultured Pirellulaceae bacterium
AACTGTTCCGAGTTATTGGTCGATGGCGGAATGCTGGTTCTTCGAGAACTCACCAGTTCACGACCATCGTTCGATTTGCTATTCGGCCTGATGGAAGGTTGGTGGAATTGGAAGACTCGGGGCGATGCCACTCGCAACGACAGTGCGTTGTTGTTACCCGATCAGTGGAAGGATTTGTTGATCGAAGCGGGTTTCGAACAACCGACTCCATCACTGACGAGCCAGCATTCCGACGATTACGCGGCCGCCATCGTGGCTCGACAACCCAAACGGTCAGACGCACAGACTGTTGAAGTCGCGATGCCGAAGGGCGAACTGTCCGAACAGAACTGGTTGATCTTCACGGACGAAGCCGGCGAAGGCGAACGCCTGGCGATGAGTCTGCGCGAAGCTGGTAAACGTGCCGTCCTGGTCCGCGCGGGAGAAGCATTCCATGCCGCACCGGCGAACAACGGCGATTCCAGCGACGAATTCACCATCGCGCCTCACAGCGACACCGATATGCAGCGGGTCGTTCAGGAATCCGGAATGTTCAATCCGGCCAGTGATGAAACGACATCCGTTGTGCATCTTTGGTCAACCGATATCAACGCGGCAGCGGTTTCGAAAAGCGAAGACCAGGCAGCTCAGCTTGTCGACTTCGAAACGCAGTCCTGCCACAGCGTCATGCACCTGATTCAGGCGCTGACGACGGACGAAGTGCAAGCCCCCGAACGTCTGGTTCTGGTGACTCGCGGTGCACGAAATGTCGACGGCAACGTCAGCGAAACGGGCGCTTTGCAGGGCAACCTTGTTGGCTTCGCTCGTGTCGTTTCGACCGAATATCGTCAGCTCTCAGTCCGCCTCGTGGATCTCGACCCAAATGCAACCGAAATCGATCTGGCATTGTGGGGCGAACTGAACGCAAACGATCCGCAGATGGAAGTCGCCTGGCGGGGTCCGCATCGTCTTGTCCCACGACTTGAAGCGATGCCGAAGTTCACAAAAACTTCCAACCTGGAAAGAAAAACCACGGACGCGGATGTTGCCAACTCCGACGCTCCACTGGGCTCGCAGCAGAATCCTGGTGTTGAGAACGCTGTTCCGTTCGAACTGAATATCGGTCGGCCGGGCGATCTCAGTAGTTTGTCCATCCGCGAAATCGAACCAACTCGGCCTGGGCCAAACGACGTCCAGGTCGATGTGCATTTTGTGGCACTCAACTTCCGCGACATCCTGAAGGCACTCGGTCAGTTCCCTGCTGAAGATCCGGCACAGCTGCCAACGGGTGACGAATGTGCCGGCATCGTGCGTGCGGTCGGAGCAGACGTGACCGACGTTAAAGTTGGTGATCGCGTGTTGGTTTGTTCGGTCGGTTGTTTCCGTTCTGTGTTGACCGTTGACAGAATTCGTGTGACGCCGATCCCTGACAGTTTGAATCTGGCGTCCGCCGTCACAATGCCGGTCGCCTACATCACGGTTTTGTATGCGTTGCAAACCGTGGGTCGATTGCAGGAAGGCGAATCGCTGCTGGTTCACTCGGCAGCTGGCGGGGTCGGCAGCGCGGCCGTTCACGTCGCTCGATCGAAGAATGCGAAAATCTTCGCAACTGCCGGAACCAATGCCAAACGAGCACTCGTTGATAAGTTCGGCGTCGAGCGGGCCATGAATTCTCGTGATCTCGAATTCTTCGACCAGGTGATGGAAGCAACCGATGGCGAAGGCGTCAACATGGTGCTGAATTCGCTGGCCGGAAAAGCCATGACGCGCAGTTTGGCCTGTGTTGGCAATCGCGGTCGGTTTCTGGAACTCGGCAAACGAGACTTCTACGAAAATACGTCCGTTGGCCTGTATCCGTTTCGGCATAACGTTTCGTACCACGCGGTCGACCTTTCACAATTGCTGGCCGAAAACCCTGGCGAAGCGAACGGTTTACTGGACGGTGTGTTCGAAGGGCCGAACAGTCTGCCGCCATTGCCGCTGCGAGTCCTGCCGGCCGCTCAAATTCAGAACGCATTCCGTCTGATGGGCCAGGGAACTCACATTGGCAAGCTGCTGGTCGACATGACGCAGACCTGGGGCATGGTGCAGCGAACGCCGCACGATGCGAAGATTCGCAGCGATGCGACTTACTTGCTGACGGGAGCATTCGGCGGCATCGGGTTGGAAACCGCTCGCTGGTTGGCTGACCGAGGTGCAAAGCATCTGGTGATGCTGAGCCGCAGCGGGCCGAAAACCGATCACGCAAAAGAGTCGCTGGACCATTTGCGTGAGATGGGTGTTGAAGTTCGCGTGGCCAAATGCGACCTGAACGATACGGAAGCTCTGGCGACACTGATCAAGGATGTTCGCGAAGAAATGCCGCCACTGGCCGGCGTTTTCCATCTGGCGATGGTGCTGGACGATGTCGTGATCGGCAAGCTGGATCGCGAACGGTTCCTGCGTGCGACACAACCCAAGGCACACGGTGCCTGGCATCTGCATCGTCTGACTCGCGACTGTCCATTAGAAATGTTTGTCTTGTTCAGTTCAGTCAGTTCTGTCGTCGGTAACTTTGGCCAGGCCAACTATGCGGCCGCAAATGCCGCTTTGGAATCACTGGCCGCCCATCGTCGCAGCCAGGGCTTGCCCGCAACCGCGATCAACTGGGGTGTGCTTGGCGAAGTTGGCTACGTAGCGGAACGCGAAGACCTTAGCGAATCACTAAGCAAACTTGGCTTCACCGAAATGACGGTCGAAGACATCCGCGCAACAATGGACGCATCGCTTGACGAAGGTGGCGTTGCATCTCAGCTGCCGGCAACGGTTGCGGTTCGAGTCGACTGGCCAAAGCTGGGTCAGCGTTTCCGCAACACGCTGCTCACGCCCGGAATTATTTCGAAACTGGTTGTATCTGACGAAGCCGAAGAAGAAGCCAGCGGCGGCATCCGCGAATCTCTGGACGAAGCGGCACCGGAAGAACGACGCGGCCTGATGCTCAACTTCACCAAAGCGCGAGTTGCTCGCGTGTTGGGAATGTCGCCGCAGAAAATCGAAAGTGAACGGCCACTGTCGGAAATGGGACTCGATTCGCTAATGGCGGTCGAACTGGCCAGTATCGTCGAAACTGATCTGGGAGTGTCTGTTCCTGTCAGTGCCTTGTCGCGAGAAGTCACGGTGACGAAACTCTCCGATACATTACTGGGTGCCATGTTCGGCACGGACGTCATCGCGGCGGCAGTTGCCGCACCGGCTGCGACTGCAACAGATACACGTCCTGCAGCAACGAGTCCTGCGACGGGATCGGGCGGTCTGATTCCTCTTCGCGACATTGGCGAAGCGCCACCTGTGTTCCTGTTTGCTCCGGCGGGGGGCGAGTTGGGAATCTACGATAGCCTTGTCGAACAACTGGACGGAGACTTTCCGATCTATGGCGTGCAGGGTTCGGACGATTCTGTCAGTAGCCTGACCGAACTGGCCGACCACTGCGCTGATGTGATCACGGCGTCCGTCCCGATCGGACCGATTCGTGTGTTTGGATTTTCGTTCGGTGGCCTGATCGCGGCTCACACCGCGAAGAGGCTGCAGCAACGCGGTCGAATGATCGATTTCATCGGAGTGATTGAGTTAAATCCTGGTCGCCTGGAAGACAAGTCCGCACGTGAAGAACGTCTGGCTCGGTTTATCTGCGAGACGTACGAGCTTGTGCGTGGCGAGATGGATTTCTTCAAGCCAATCGACCCGCAGGCGCTGGCGAGGGAAGCGGCCACAGTCGCGACTGATTTCAAACCGGACGCGATTCTCGACTGGCTGGTCGGCAACGGCCACATTGCCGAGGACGTTCCACTGGGTCTGGTTAGCGATTATTTCGGACGACTTGGTTCCGACCTGATGTTGCTGGTCAACGATACTAGTGAGATCAATCCGCTTGATATTCCGCTGCACATCTGGAGTGCGACTGACGGAATGGGTGACGGCTTGGATTTCTGGAGACAATGGACGACCGACCAGTGCATTCACCAGGAACTTGGCGGTAAGCACTTTACCGTCATGTTCGCACCGCACGTCACTGAACTGGCGGAGCAACTGACCGTAGCTCTTGAAGTCGAAGCCAACACTCAGGTCTAAATCAGCCCGCAACGGAAAGAGAACGCGAGCAATCCAAAGGAATCTGCTAAGAAAGCTTTTTATGCATCATTCGATCGAGCCAGCGTTTGGGGAGCCAGCGCATTACGCGTAGGCGCCAGGGCTGTTTGTGGATGACGTAGGCGGTTTTGGGATTGGGGCTTTCGATGATCTTTTGGACTAGTCGAGAGAAGACTTCGGCGGGTTGAGCGATTTTTTGGGCTTCCTCCAGGATGGCTTCCGTTTTGCAAATCATCGGACCGTAGTCGGACTCTTTGAATTCATCTAAAGCGCCGCTGGATTTGTTCCAGATCTGGGATTGAATCGGGCCGGATTGGACTGAAACGACGTCGATGCCGTACATCATTAACTCGCGGCGGTAGACTTCTCCTAGACTCTCGATCGCGTGTTTGGCGACGCAGTACGAGCCGTTGACCGGTGTGTTGATGAATCCGCTGATGGAACTGTTGTTGACGATCTTGCCAGGTTTTTGGTCGGGGCTGCGATCGAGCGACGCGCCCAGTAATGGCAAGAAGGCATTGATGACGTTGCGAGCTCCGCTGACGTTGACTAGTAACTGACGATCGAACGCTTCGCTGTCGATCAACTGCATGGGGCCAGCCAAGGCGACGCCAGCGTTGTTGAACAAGCACGTTAACAAATTGCCGTCTAGAAGATCTGCGATCTCGTCGGCTGCGGCTTGGATCGCAGGTCGATCAACGACGTCGAACAAAAAACACTTGAAACGTTCAGGAAATTCAGATTCCAGCCGCTGTTGGTCTGCTTGTTTTCGAACGCTTCCGAAAACTTGGTAGCCAAGAGAAACGAAATGTCGAACGGCGTCGTAGCCGATGCCGGTCGATACGCCAGTGATTACGATTGATTTCACGTTACATTGTCCGTTTAACGTGTGCAGCAAAGAATTTCGCGCCGGTTGGCAACAGGTTCGACACTTGATCCGATGCTAAGCAATCCAAAACGTTTTTAGTAGTCGAAGATTTAATCAGGACCGTTATGTCGGTCAAATAAGGCATTGCATCCGATTCGTTTTGTTTTGCTTTGTTCAATACAACTTGTCCAGCGACTCGGCCGGCAAAGAAGACCTGTGAACCGTGTTGCGCGGCCAAATTTTCGAAAGCCGAAAAATCAAACGCTGCCTCTTGTTTGGTTTCCTCGGGCAGTTGAACTTGCAGTACGGCGTAGTGGTCGCCGGGATCAATCTCTGATTTGCTGTTCGGCAACAATTGCGGTTCCCCTTGCCGCTGATGCAGGACAAATGAAAATCGCTTCACAGCCGCAACACGAAGAACGCTCATCAACTGAAACAGCTTATCGGAAAGCAGTTCCAGAAAGCGATGGCCCGACGGGTAGTTGACGATCAATAAATAATGACGCGCCAGATCCGGGTTGCCGGAAATTGTCTTTTGGACTTTGCCTTTGAACAGAGCCTTGGCGCCGATTTTGAAGACTCGGCTGGCGGCGAGCAGGTTGTATAAGTGGTAAACGATCGCGATTCGCGTATCGAACCAATTGATGGCGAACAGGGGCGATTCGATTTCGTTTGGCTCGCCATGGATCTCTGCAGTGATTGAGCCAGTGATCTTGCGTTCGATTTTGTCGTGGTTACTCATCGCTGGTTGCCTCGATTCGTATCGTTTGCGCAGAGAACGCAGCATTGCCGGTTAAGTTGTCGACAATTTTGTCGTCGGTTAAATCGTTAATGCTAACTCCAGCATGTTGTGAGGCGATGGACAGTTTTGTTTTGGGCCGGTGGTGTCCGTAGCCGTGCGGCAGGCTGACGACTCCGGGCATGATTTCGTCAGTGA
>CAZJBW010000177.1:0-5789 GCA_964543985.1 uncultured Pirellulaceae bacterium
TTTCATGGCCGTTTGGTGTGATCCATGCAAACGGCTTGTCAACGAGACCTTCGCGGATGAAGAGGTGTCCGCCCTTTTGGACAAATGTGTGTTCCTCGAGATCGACACAGACGAGCATCCTGAGCTCGCAAAACATTTCAATGTCGCCAGCCTTCCAGATATCCGCTTTCTTTCACCTGAAGGAAAAGAAATCAATAAATTAAACGGTTTTCAAAAACCGGAATCGTTTGCTGTTGATCTGACAACCCTCCTCAATTCATCCGAAAATGATCCACAAACAAACAAGCGGGGAGATTCAGATGAATAGGCTCGCTGGAATCGCAATGTAAAGTTGCGTCGCCATGGTTGGATGCAACCAATGTTTAGAATCGTCGAGGTCAAAAATCTGAGCCAATTACTTCGCCACCATTGATAGTTCCCAATGCTCGGCAAAGGGTTGGCGTTTTTGATCGAATTTACGAAAGGAAGATGGCTGACTTTCCAAATCTAATGCGGCAGAGTCGGTTGCTACAAATGGAGAACTGATGGGCAATGAACCTAAACAAAACAAGCTGGCGAATTTTGATCATCCGCTGGTTGTGTCAACAGCCACGGAACTGACAAAAGGCCAAGAGACAATCGTGGGTAAACTGGAAAAGATCTTCTACTTCGTACGCGACGAAATTGAATTTAGCTTTCCATTGAAAGGGGACTTGGTTTCCGCATCCGAGACGATTCGATCACGACGTGGCCAATGCAACACGAAAGGCTGTTTGTTTCTTGCGCTATGCAAATCCATTGGCATCCCCGCTCGGCTGCACTTTTCCCTAATCCGCAAGGAGATCCAAAGAGGATTCTTTACCGGATTCAGTTACTGGCTTTTACCACGCAACGTGTCGCATTCATGGATTGAAGTCCAGGTCGATAGCAAATGGCATCGGATTGACTCTTATATTAACGATGATCGACTGCATCAGGCAGCCGTCAAAGAACTTGATCGGCGGGGCTGGCAAACCGGGTTCTCAATTTCAAAACCTCCATTGGAAGGTGACAAACATTGCAACAACTTCGATCTTGGTGCAGAGCAGTTTGAACAAATGGCCGCAGTCACCGGCGATCACGGAACGTGGGATGAACCAGCGGAATACTACTCCAGCCCACAATACCAGAATCGTCCTGGCCCAATTCGGATGTTCATATATCGGTTGGTCGTAGGTGGCGCTAATCGGAGAGTCGCCAAACTTCGAGAAAAGGGATGAAAGCCAACAGTTATGCCAGGAACAATTCGGAATGGTTCGCCAGAATCACTTCTGCGCTTCCCCAATGCAATAACACAAACCGTCGGGTGCAACGACGAAGAACAACCGATACTTTGTGTCACCATGTTTTTGTGTTTGCAGATCCGCATTGAAACTCGAATCGTACGACCGAAGTTCAGCTGCAGCCGCTTCGACATCGTCGACTTCAAAGAAGCAGCCTTCTTGAGACGGATCACCGCCGTTTTCGGCCAGTCCGATTTGAATCGTGTCTCGCTCAAGTACCGCTCGGCGACAACCTTCATCCGATCGCGATGCAACGCGAAAGCCCATCTTCGACTCGCAAAACGGAATCGCCAAGTCGACATCTCGAACCGGAAGGTTCATGGCGTCATCGGCGTAGGGTGCGGCTCGAAAGAATTTTGCGGTCATTGATATCTGCAATCGGTTGCGGATTTTAGTTATTGATTGACTCCGGCACGCATCTCGATCTTGGCTTGTTGGTTTCCAGGCTCAGGTTGATATATCGGACGACGGCGCGATTGAGCTTGATGTGTTAGAAGATGCCATGCCCACCAAGTATACGTTGATCAACGTTGACGTTTGGAGCTTGCGATCGCCACGTCGGTTCCGGAAACCATGGCAACTCAAACCGACAGCTCCGTACGTTAGATCGCGAGGCGAACGGAATCAATAATTACGTCGCTTAGCTCGTTTCGAATAAGATTTTGCAAATGCTACAATGCAACGTGTCGCAATTGCTTAGTCGGCGACTATCAAACCACGCGATTTCAAATCCACAATTTTGCTTTTGATGGCCCATCTGGAATTCCACTTGGCGTCTGCCTTCCGCTCTCTGATGACCATCCAAACGGAGAGGACTTAAAAAACTGTTTTGGAAATTTTTTCAGTCGATTTCAATTCGTCGGCCAAGACACCATTCAATGCTTCTTCGGCGATGGTGATGGTTTCGTTGACATTGAGGTTACCTTTAAGAATGTAGGCTGAGTTAACGATGTAAAGCCCGCTCACGGTCGTTTTCATCGAGGGTAGCTTTCTTGAATAATTGTGAACTGGCAATGCCATCACGTTGCGCGTTCGTGAAACTCGAAACGCTTGAACATCTTCGCGATCAAATTCGGGGTAAATCTTTTCCAGCGTTGCGAGAAACTCTTCACGAATTTCCTCGTCCGTCCTTTCGAACATCGGATGTTCAGCCGGGATGTACTTGGGGAGGTAGATCAGCGAGCTGCCCCCCAATTCACTTTTGTCGACGATATTCGACATTTCGATCACGGCGGTCAGGGGAACCCAGGTGTCCGTAATGTTGGTGACATAGTAAGGCGAGATTGGTTTCTTGATGAGCATTGATGCACACACGATCCCAAGGTATTCAATGTCATCGAAGCGTTGTTTTTCGTCTGTAGTTAGGTCGTGGCAAACCTTGTCGATCACCGAACAGGGAGTCGACATGATGACGCGATCGAATTGACGAGTTCCACCTTCGGCGAAGTCAAGACTGAATGTGCCGTCGCCGTTTTGCGCTACGTCAGAGATGCGATACCCTGTCTTGATTTCGACTCCACGTTCTTCCAGCAGCTCAGCCAATCGTGCCAGGACCGTTCGATACCCACCCTCAACGTATCCAAACATCTCTTTCTTGAGCCCAGTTCGACGCGCCTTATACATTCGGTTGATGGCGGCCCAGATGAATGCGGCGGAAGTTTTCTTGTAACATTCTCCCAGCTTCGCTTTTAGGAGCGGCTCCCAGATCTTTTCAAAAGTTCCCTTGCCAGACCAGCGACGAAGCCAGTTGACGACTCCGATTTTCTCCAGTCGCTTCCAGTTGCGAATTTTCGAAGCGTAAAAGATCGTTCCGCCCAACCGGAGTTTTTCGATAAGTTTTAGTGGTGGGAAAGTCATAAACTCCTTGGTGTCCGACATCGAATAGAGTTGACCGTCCGTGAAGAAACCGGTCTTGGTCTCGGCCCATTTGAGTTTTTCATCGAGCTGGATTTCTTTAAGCAAGTTTCGCAATCGCGAATCCGACAGCAGGATGACGTGGTAATATTTTTCCCACTCAATTTCATTCATGTCCCATACCGCTGCCAAACCGCCGAGGGTTGGAGCGGCTTCGAAAAGAGTGATTTTTTGCCCCATCTTGGCCATCCGGTAGGCCAACGTAAGACCCATCATTCCACCACCGACGATGGCCCAGTGTTTACGTACATCGGCATTGCCGTCCTGATCAGAAGAAGTTTTGATGATCATCTTGTTAATAGCCACCAAGTCGACGTTTGATAAGCAAGCGGAGCGTTTTAAAAGCGGTCATACCAACTTTCATCTTGCTTGGCCCGTGCTTTTGATCGTATCGAAGTAGCATAGGAACTTCCCCCATGATAAAACCGAATCGCCGAAGCTTGAGTAGCACGTCAACCATACACGAGAAACCTGTTTCGCTGACGAAGTCTTTGCCGTAATGATCAAAGCCTTCTCTCAGCACGCTGTATCGATAAGCGCGGAATCCACAGGTGTAATCACGCACGCCCTTTATCGGCATGATCATTCTAAACAAATAGCGAGCGGCTTCGGTCATCAGGAGCCTGGTAAACGGTACGCCTTCGACTCGCGAGCCCGGTTGGTATCGCGAGGCAATCACGACATCGTAGCCTTCCTCAATTTTGAGAAGCAAACAGTTGATGGTTGCAGGCATGTGAGTGTCATCAGCATCCATAGTGACGATAATGTCGCCATCCATCGCCATTCTCAACGCCGTCTTAAATCCAGTATCGAGTGCACCCGAAAGTCCCTTGTTCTGTTCGTGTTGGACCAGGTGAATTGGCATCTGGTTCATATGGGCGCGAGATACTTTGGCAGTATCGTCAGTGCTTGCGTCATCGACCAAAATGATCTTGAATTCGAAATCAAGAGGCTTAAGAGCGCGATTTAGCTTGGTTAACAAGCTGGGCAGTCCGACCGCTTCATTGAATGCCGGAAGCGCGACGAATATCGAACGTTCCCTCAATAAGTCACTTGAGTCGCCGGCCTTTTCCATGCGCGTAGCAATGCGATTTGAGTCAGCTGATGGAAGGGAATTCATAGACCGAGATGAGGTAAGTCAAGTTGATAATCAAGTGGATTGATGCGTCGGGCCATTAAGAGCAATCTTTATCATAGTTCTGCGGGATCGCCGATCAAGCTGAAACGCACAGACCGCCGATTTCAACCCAAGAATGATGGACTACCTAGACGAATAGTGTTGACTTGGCGTTGTTTTTGGTCTGGCAAATCGGAATCACTGGTTTTGATTGGGAGGCACTTTTGTAACAACAATCCTATTGACCAAGCAAGATGAGCTTTTGGGCCGACCGTCGGCGCAGGGCGTCATGCGATTTGTCTTCCCGAATTCTTGCTGAGTTCATTGGCAAGTTGAACAACACGTCAGTGAAATATTGATTCAACACTTTGCCTTTGATCATCTTTCCATCGCGGTTGGACACGGGTGTCAGGAATTCAACACGCGGATGTTCGTCGGTGTTGAATTCCGCATTTGCCTGTAACTGCCAGTCGCCGATGTAGTGATCCCAGAATCGTTCGGGCGTTGCGATGGATTGATCGGGGGTAGTTGCGTTGGCGTTCAGGCTGTCCAATCGCTGGGCCAGTTCGATCGGGTCGACTTCAATTGATGAACGGCTGCCAATCAAGGCGACGACCGGGCTGGTTGTCTCTAGCTGCCCCCACCAAATCGTTGTATGTGGAAATACGCTGGCGAAACTGTTAGCGATTGACTCGAATTCGCGCTCGCCAAGTTGATAAAGCGGCAACCATTGGCAGAAAAGTCCGTCCGGTTTCAGACGCTGCAAAGCGATTTCGTAGTGCTCGACCGTGTACAGGTAACCCGTCTCGCTTTCCCACGGAACAAACAGATCAGAAATGATGACATCAAATTCTCTATCATTTGCTAACAGATAATGCCGTGCGTCATCTATCTGAATATCGACTTTGGAATCGTCGACAACATTGTAGTTATGTTCCGAAAGCATTCGCACAGCGTCGACGACTTCGGGAATCAACTCGACGGCAACGATGTTTTCGACATCGGAGTGCGGAATCGCACCACCAGCCGTCAGCCCCGTTCCAAGTCCCAAAAACAGGACTTCGTCTGGGCTATCATGCAACAGGATCGGAATATGGGCTTGGCGATATTCACGAACGTCGCTTCCCGTTTTGCCGAACCGATAATGCAGGTTTTGGCGAATCTTGAACGAACCGGTTTTCTCGTTTTGAACGACGTCAATCCAGCCGTAGGAGGAATGCCATCTTTTGACAAGCTGTTCGTGATATTCTCGTCGATTGAATTCCGACTCAATTGGACTTTGCCAGGCAATCACAGAAACTGCCGCTGTCAAAATCGAAATTACCGCGGCAAATTTTGTTTGCTTGGCACGCCAAAGCAGAACCAACGCAGCGATCAGGAACATGGCAGATATCAACACGATCGACTGCCACAATCCGATCCAGATCAAGAACGCGAAACTGGCAACCAATGCTCCC
>CAZJBW010000178.1:0-5542 GCA_964543985.1 uncultured Pirellulaceae bacterium
GCAACCTTCAGTTCCTTTTGCAGTTCAGGCAGTACTTTGCGACAGAACCAATCCACCCCTTCGACGTTGGGCGTGTAATTCATCACCCCGGTGAATACGAGTCGCAACGGTTTACTTGCTGTGCCATCGTGAACTAAGAATCGCTTAGCATTGGTTGGCTGAAAAAAGCCTGCATTCACTCCATTACTGACCCCGGCAACAGTTTGGGAATCTGGAACACGGACAGCACGTCGGTATAGCTTCGCTTCCAGTTCACTAACCAACGAGATGCCATCAGCCGAGTCAGCGATTCGTTGTTCGATGTTTCTGACGCGCTTCGATTCGCGTTTGTAGATCAAGTCTTTCGGAAACGCCGCTTCGGTTCCCATTTGTTCCCATTTGTGGCTGTCAACATCAACCAGATCAACGACGATTCTCGCATCGTTGAATTCCGGTTGATCTACGTATGGAAACATGCTGCTGCAGAAAACCAAAACGGTATCAAAGCGTCGACATTGATGAATCGACTTGATTTGGTCTGAAAAAGCGTCAGACGCAAACATTCCCTCGGTGATGCTTTTGTTTTTAGCGACAGACTTTACAGCCCGGTAACATCGCGAGAAACGACTGGACTGCGAGATCAGGACTTGCTCACAAAGAGACTGAATGTGTTGATAGTGTTGCGGCTTCACAGGCTCGTCAACGAACGACCCGAGAGTGACTGAGAACTCGGACACCATTTCACACAGCAAATGGTAAGCGCGAATCCGATCTCCACGATTGGGCGGATACGGAAACCGATGCGTAAGCATCAACAAGCGAGGTTTGGTATCGAGCATGGTTTTAACCACCGGGCGTTGACGGTTGTGATGGAGTCAATTGCGACAGAATCGATGTGGTGCTTTGTCGCGCCCCGCTTACCGGTTCAGGGATTAGCGGGTGAGTATTCGCAGAGTCGCTCGGTCGAGACTCAATCACATTCGAAACGGTTGAGAAACGATTTGTTTTCAGAAGCTCTCGCAGTTTCGTTTCCGTATTTCGCAAGCCTGTGTAATGCCGGAAGTAACTCTTTTTCGAGACACCGCAAATGCGAGGTTGATCCGGGTCAATTTCCCAAGGATGAATGTAGATCAGCGCGGGGCTGATTTTTTTGTTCACCTGGTTAATCGCAAACTGAGTAAGGCGTAAAGGGAGCAGGCGAAAGTATCCGCCGCCAATTGGAATCGGAAGCCTTCCCACACCTCCGGAAGTTGGCGGGAACTCGACGATCGCGCCGTGCGCTGTGTCGATCGTGTGAATGGACCGCGGCGCGTCTGGATCTCCATACCGGTCATGACCAGCAATTGGGAAAATGCTTGAATCGACTTTGAATCCGTTCGCAACCAGGATGTCCAGCGCCCAACGTGATCGTGGAACGATTGAAAAGCTGGGAGCGCGGTACATCGAAACTTCGACACCGCAGGCATTGAAAATGGCTTCACGGCTGGCAACGATGTCATCTTCGAATTCCCCTGGTTCCAAATCGTAGACCAGTTGATGCCAATAACCGTGGCTGGCAATCTCGTGGCCAGCCTCTGCGATTCGCCGTACTAATGCGGGGTACCTTTCAGCGACCCAACCCAGCACGAAAAAGGTCCCTAAAACCTGAGCGGAATCAAAAATCGACAACAACCGATTCGTATTGGCTTCGACGCGAGACGTGTAGCGGTCCCAGTCATGACGTGATACTCGATCTGCGAATGCCGAGACTTGAAAATAGTCTTCGACATCGATTGTCAAACAGTTAAGGTTGTCGCTCCTTGGAATGTTTCCTTTCATTATCATGAAGGCACTCCTTCGGAGCTGGCGGTTTCTGGAATTGCAATATGAGGAAAAACAACTGTAGAAATCGAATGCGGAGGATCAGAGGACTCAATCACATTCGACATGGCATTTGTTGCCGAGTCGGTTGAAGCCAAAAGTGATAATTGCGTTGAGACCTCCCAATTTAGTGATGGCTGTTCTGATGTTTTCGCTTCCAGTTCTTCCACTAAAGATCGCCGACAAAGTCGCATCAATTTCATTGTGGTTTCGCCTTTGATTCCAACAAATCGCAAGGCCGTCGCAATTATGATTCGGAATTCAAACCAAAAACTGGTCTCGTTGATGTAATGCAGATCCAGAGTTTGTTTGCGAACGACATCTTCTAGAGTTAGGTCGGATTCCAGATTGATTTGCGAAAGGCCGCTGATTCCGGGCTTCACCAAAACCCGATCGTAGTAGCCCTCAATTTTTTGCTGCAGCGAACTACAAATGCATGGTCGTTCGGGTCTTGGGCCAACCAGAGCCATCTCGCCACGCACAACATTGACTAGTTGAGGAAGTTCATCGAGATGAAACTTGCGAAGTACCTTGCCCAGTCGTGTCACTCGATTGTCAGCACCATTGGCCCAAATCGCCTGACCATTTGCTTCTGCGTCGTTGCTCATCGAACGAAGTTTGAACAATTGAAATTCCTGCTTGTTCAATCCAAGTCGAGTTTGCCGATAGAAACCTGGTCCTGACGAAGTCAGCTTGACCAGCAACCACAACACGACAATTACGGGCATAAACAATACCAACAACGCGATCCCGATCGGTTTCTCGACAATATTCTTTCGTCGAAAAAATCGACGCCGCTGATGCGTCCATTGGACGACAGTCTGTGGACGACTGTTTGATTTACTTGAAAGAATTACATCGGTTGCAAAAACGGGTTCAGGCATATTTTTGAATGGCTCTACTGTGGTGTACTGACATTGGTATTAAGGCGTCGTTCAGAAACGAAATGAATGATCAAGCGGATCCAGTCTCAAAAGTATTCTGCAGTTTCCAAATCAGGCAGCCTTTTCTAAACGCGATTCCGATTTGGTCGCATGGTAGTCGCCGAAACGATCTACGTACTGCCATGCCGGAATGCCATTGAAAACGGAACCGGCGAGTTTTGCTCCAACGGCTTCAAGGCGAAGCGTTGCGCGGGCGACATTGTCGGCGCGACTGACATCTCGCATCACACACAGCAACGCTGCGTCGACATTGGAAGCGAATGCCAGGGATTCACCAGCCGAAAGAATCGGTGCCGTGTCGAAAATGATGTATGCGTATTCTTTTAGCGCAAAATCTACAAAAGCCTTCACGTTTTCCGTATTGATAATCTGATGGTGATTCCCGTCAGAAGGACCGGCTGGAAGAACGTGAATTGTATCGCCAAGGCTTTTGTCCACAGCTTCAGAAAGCTTTGCATCATTGGACAGAACGCCACTCAGTCCCGCGCCCATCTTCAGACCAAAAATTTCGTGCTGTTCCGGACAGCGTAAATCAGCGTCAACTAACAAAACAATTTCACCAGTCGCCTTGGCGATGGACAAAGCAAGTTGCGACGCCACTTTGCTTTTGCCTTCTCCCGCCATGCTGCTGACAATTGCAAACGTTCGCGCTTGTGCCGTGGTCACTGACAGCGACAAATTCGTTCGTAGTGTGTCGACGCTTTCCTGAAACAGGCGAAGTCGTTTCTCCAGTTGTTTTCCGGTCGGAAATCTTGCAATCTCTCCAATCACAGACATGCCGTTCTTGACGCACATCGCACTGTCTGTCAGCCGCTGAACCCGGATTTCCCATAGCAATCCGATCATGAATGGAAACAACAATGCCGCGCCGCCATACATGGCCAGCTTCCTGGTGGGAACACTTTCGACTGCGTTTCGAGGTGGCGTTGATGGCGCCAGTGATCGGACTGCTCCGTCTTGTTGCCGCTCGGTTCGGATGGCCGCGACGCGATCACGCAGTTTATGCAACACATCGTTGGCAACACCGAGTTCTTCCTGGGCAAATTGAAGTTCCGCGCTGGCTCCTCCAAATTGTTCCAGTAGAACACGCTCCCGTTCATATTGTTGCGTCAGAATCGACAACTCTCTCTTGTGATCCTCAATCTCAGTTTTCGCAGCGGCAAGTTGTTGATGATTTGCGAGTTGATTGTTTCGTTGATTGATTTGGGCTTGCTCAACTTCTTCGGCCAGTTCTTGGCGGTATCGTCGTTCCGCAACCTGTTTCAATTTCGCAATCGCATCAGCGCGGGCCTGAGCTTCTGCTTGCGCCAAAACATTCGTAAAATGAGCTACTCTTTCTTTGTATTTCTCGTACATCGGATGACGAATTCCGGGCCGGACTTTGTCTTCGAGCTCAAGGATCGCTGATCTGTATTGCTCGATCTGACTTCGCGCGTTGTTGACGTTGACGTCGGCGCTGGCGAGTCTCGAAATCTCCAACTCAGTTGGTTCATAATGAGGAAATTCAGCTTCACCTACCGCAGTGCCACCCGGTTCATTGAGCTCGTTTTCTTTGCTGAGTTCGGAACCAGCGGCTTGTTCCATCGCAAGCTTGGCTTCCCCGATCGAAATCTTCAGGCTCAATTCAGTGATTTGCGAGCGTAATGAGGTGGCAAGATCGAGATTGCTTTTGATTTCCATTTTTGAAGCTTGCTGACCCGGTGCATATCCCAGCGTTTGTTGGCTGAGTCTTTGCACGACCCTTTGCTTTGCTTGTACGTTTTGTTCCCATCGCCGTATTTCCGGTTCCAACCAACGCTCAAGGTTTGAAACGCGTTTGTTGTCATATGCATCGCGCTGTCGCAAATACGATTCAACGATCGCGTTGCAGACTTTCGCAGCCCACTCACGATCTGAATCTTCGTAACTGACCTGCAATCGCGACTCAGTTCCTCCACTTGTTACACGAAGGTTCTTTCTCAGATTTGCTTCAGCCGATTCAGGATCGGAGAGACTCGGAGCAGCTTGAAGACTTTGATCTGCCAGGATCGGATCCAACACAATGGCATTGAAAAACAAAGGTTTTTCTGTTCGCTCGAAGTTCTTGAGCGCCGGCATTACGTGTTTGAAAACAACAAAGTCATGGTTGGCTTCCAGTAAATGGGTAGCTCGGTACATCGGAACAAACGATTGCAATACTGCGTAGGCAACAGCACCAGCCAGGATCACGCCAATAGGTAACGCAATCGGCCAGTAACGCCGAAACGTAACCCAAATGATCCATGGATCGAATAGCGAGGCAGGTTCGTTGTCTGGTATTGGTTCAGTCGCCATTGATTGGTGATCGCGAGATTAAAACGGGTTCATTCAGATCCAGGAACTTGACGATCCCAGTCAGAAATTGCCCGCCGATTGTTGACGCGTACCTGCCTGGTTCAGAGGAAAAACAAATCAATTCATTTCATTGCAGTTCAAGCAATGAGAACTTGAACTACAAACTTCATTGGAGTTTTTCGGCAGGGTTTTCCCGATCCGTGAAAGGGAAAGGGCATCGACAAATTGCTCTTCGCAACTGCTACAGCTGCCCAAATGGTCAATGGTTTTTTTGTTTTCAGAAAGTATTTCTGGAAGATCAAGCAAACGAAATTGCTTTAACTAGTGGAGCATATTCGACGGGCACAAGATGGAGTCTTTCCATGGCAAATTCCCTGTCGCTTCCCATCAGCGCCGAGTTTGCGCCAAGACTTAGACGAACATCTTCGACTTGGTGGTAACATTTG
>CAZJBW010000179.1:0-5504 GCA_964543985.1 uncultured Pirellulaceae bacterium
TCTTAAAACAGCGTGCAATGTGGTATTCATGGCCAAACGGATTCTCGAATCTGTTGGTCCTGCGGAAAAAAAATTCACCCGATCACAAGTGGGACTTTTTTCGGAATTTTTAGCCCGGATTCAAGCAATCACGTCTGGCAAACAAACCTATGTATTGCCGCATGTCCCAGCAGTCTCATTTATCCCTTCCTGACATGATCAACAAGACCCAGTCTGATTTTTTGAATTTTGCGCGTTGGTCGGCGGCCGGACTGGTCGTCATCGAACACGTTCGAAACCTTTTGTTTGTTGACTATGGCTCGCTTGAAAAAACGGGAGTCGGGTCCAAAGCATTTTATTTCCTGACAGGATTTGGGCATGAAGCGGTAGTGATCTTTTTTGTCATAGTGGGTTTTTGGTTGGCGGAAAGGTGTTTGAGCTTTGGCAACAGGGTCGATTCGAATATCGAAGATACCTTTGCGATCGCATCAGCCGGTTGTATGCGGTTTTGATCGTGGCTTTGATTTTGGGTGCGATCATTGATTTGACAGGTGAATCAACTGGACTTTACGATGGAACCAACACGGAAAAAATGGTCGTGTTGCCCAACGACGTTTCCGAGCGAGTGACCTTCATTGGATTTGTTGGCAACCTGCTAATGCTTCAAAACATCAGTGTGGATACTTTCGGAAGTAATGGGCCACTTTGGAGTTTGGCACATGAGTGGTGGTACTATTTATTGTTTCCAATGGCTTTGACAGTTTGGCGCGGATCAACTGCGATGCGCGTTGGATCTGTGATTCTGTTTGCTGGAATTTGCTTTCTCGTCACAAAGTACATTTTGATATTGCTTGGAGTTTGGCTGGTTGGTGTGGTTGGACGTGTGATTAACGATCGAAAATTGATTCCCTGGGGAGTTAGCCTCGTTCTGTTTCTGGGTTCGTTGGCATTGATGCGAATGGAAGTGGCTACCCTTCCGTACCTGAACCAATTCTTGCTGGGAATTGGATTTGCTTTATTGCTAAATTCGGTTTCTCAATTCCAATCCAACTGGCCCTTGTCGTCGCAATCAAAATGGTTGGCTGATTTTTCATATTCCGTTTACTTGATTCACTTTCCAGTCGTTCTGTTTTCAGCTGCGGCCTATTTCAGTTTTCAAGCTACCTCAGGACGTTCGCAAATTTCAACAACCAGCCTTTTGATGTTCTTGCTTTTCACGTTCGTGGCGTTTGTGGTTTCCTACCTTGTTTCGTTGGTGACCGAAAACAAAACAAAACAAGTTCGCGATTGGCTGTACCGAATGGCTAGGGTCGTATGACAGCAACACGAAAATGGATCAGTTGCCAGATCGGGGCCAGAGAGCACTATGCAATCCCGCGTGCGCTGCGGATGAAAAACCTGTGCGCAGGTGTTGTTACCGATTATTGGGCTGGTGGCAAACTCGAATCTATTCTGCCGGGAAGCATGAGTCAGTCGTTGGCGACTCGATTCCATTCGGATCTGGCAAGCGAAAATGTAGTGGGGCTCAACTCGGGGTTTTTGAAGCTGGAAATGGCCTCAAGAATCAAAAAACGAGATGGCTGGCCATTAATTCTCCATCGCAACAACTGGTTTCAAGAAGCGGCTTCCGAGAAAGTTGCGGCAATCATTGAGCGATCGAAGTCAGAAAAACCGCCAGCAGTTTTCGGATTTAGCTATGCAGCCCGACAAATTTTTGAGGCGGCAAAAGAGCATGGGTGCCCAACGGTTCTTGGCCAAATTGACCCCGGTCCTTTCGAAGTTCGCTTGGTTCAGGAACTTCATGACCGGCACGGGATTGAACCGCTGGCAACTCCCCCAGAAAGTTATTGGGAAAATTGGCATGCCGAATGTGAGCTGGCAGATTGCATCATTGTGAATTCTTCCTGGTCGCAGCAAGCCCTTGTTAATGAAGGAGTTCCGTTAGAAAAAATCGAAATCGTTCCGCTTGCTTATCAAGCTCCCAAAGACGTTGTGATCCAGACCAAAGAAACTCCAAATCAATTTTCTCAAAATCGCCCCCTTCAAATTCTCTACCTCGGACAAATGATTGCTCGTAAGGGTGTGGTAGAATTGATCGACGCAATCGATCGACTTGGCGATCGTCCCATGCATTGGACGATGGTGGGTGGAGGCGATGCCAATTTATTGGATCAATTGCGGCAGCGAGACAGGGTTACGGTAACAGGCCAGGTCGATCGCGAATCAGCAATCCTTTACTACCAAAACGCCGACGTGTTTATTTTGCCAACGCATTCAGATGGATTTGCAATCACATTGCTTGAAGCTGCCGCCTTTGGGTTGCCGATCGTTGCATCGCCGTTTTGTGGCGATGTCGTACGAAACGGTATTGATGGATTAACAATGCCTGAAGTAAGCTGTGATGCAATTGCCAGTAGCATTGACTCGTTGATTGACTCACCGGAAACACTGGCTCAATTTCGAGCCAACCAACTTGATCGTCAATTTCGCACGATAACAGATTTGTCCGAAGATCTTTTTAATATCAACCAGCGGATCTAGTCGTGGGCCCAAGTACCATTGAAATGTTACCCTTGGAATTCTGGATGGTAGTGACCTCACTATTATTTTCAGCAGTCTATGGGATTGCGAGAATCCGTCATGGGATCGGCCTGCCGCTCTTGGCGGTCATCGCGACTGTGACGTTTTGGTATATCGGAGATGTCGTCTACAACGACTATCCCAACAACCACGTTCAAAAATTCACACCGCAAATTCTCGCTTCTGCTTGGATGCAAGTATTTATTTTCACGATTTGCCTGTCGCTTTTTTCGGTCCTTTTACACAAGTATGTTAATCACGATTGCTTAAGCAATACGAGTCGAATTTATCAACTTTACCGAGAGGGTGCCAAAAGCGAAGCACTTCAATCCACCATCTCGCTTTTTGCAAAAATATGTGTCTCTATTTGGGTTTTGCTGATTGCCCTTGCGGCTGTAAACGCCGGAGAAAAGTCCATTCGTTTCATGTTTCCATTCATCGGCAACCCTGTGAACCCCTTTGTTCGTGGTCGAGTTGGAAGTGGACTGTTGTCTGCAGTGTTTGCATTGGCAACTAACTTCCACGTTTTGGTTGCTGCTGGTTTTGGAATCGTTGCATCGCTTACGCGAAATTCAAATATCAGAATTGTTGCATTGATTGGGTGCTTGATGACTTGGCCGTATTTCCTTCTCAATCGGACGCGCAACACGATGTTGGCGTCTTGCGTCCCAGGAATTCTGGCGCTGATATTTATTCGTTTGCGAGCCCCAATGGCCGTTCGGATTGTTGTTCTCGCATTGGCTGTTTTTGCTGGTGATATATGGCTCCGCTTTGTGATGGAAGCCCGAAACAGCGGTAGCAATGTTGCAAGCTATTTCTTCGAAAGTGAGTCAAATGATATTGTCGAAACCACGGCGAAACATGCGGGACTCAACATGTACGAAGAGCTTTGCTGGTTGAGCCAGTTGATTGAAAACAAAACCTATGCACCAAATATGGGAAAACGCTATTTCGCAGAAATCGTAAATCCAATACCTCGCGGATTGTGGCCTGGAAAGCCAATGATTGGGATCGAATATGCTATTGCCCGGGGCCAAAAATGGGAATTTGCGGGCGCCGATCAAGCTGGTGTCGGTGCCACGATTTCAACCGGCATGATTGGACAGGGCGTCGATAACTTTGGTGCGATTGGTGGCCCTATCGCTGCAAGTTTCATAATGGCGATGTGGATAGTGGTTCTTGCGCGAATTGACTTGCATGCTCAGTCGTTATGGCGATTACCATTGTATGCAATTGGATTGGTTTTAACATTCAATTGCGGACGCGATGTAACGCTTCTGGTGTTGTATCCGTTTGTATTTGGCTACATTGTCGTCCGCTTCATTGAGTTCCAAAAAAGTCAATCGGAACAACTTCAGCGTATTGCCTGATAAATTGAAAAGTACAATTCTTTGAAAGTCACAATCCTCTTTTACAACCTGGGTGGCTACCATCTCGCACGATTGGCTTCTGCCAAAACGGCTTTGGATGCGGCAGGTATTGAACTCGACTCGATTGAGATCACCAGCGACACGAGCGAGCATCCCTGGGGCGAACAGTCGCGACCAAGTTATGTCCGCACACTTTCCGATTTCGGCAAGGGCGACCGCCCCACTGTTGGCGACTCCAGCACTTTGATCTCGGCACTCGACGAATACAACCCAGACGTCATCGCGATCCCGGGCTGGGGTTATGATTTCTCGCGGATCACCATCAAGTGGGGTAAGCAGCACAACAAGCAATTGGTCCTGATGAGCGAATCCAAAAAGGATGACGCGCCTCGGAACTTTATTAAAGAAGCCGTTAAGAAATACTTCTGGGTCAACAAATTTGACTCAGCAATTGTCGGCGGCCAAAAACATATTGACTATCTGATCGATTTAGGGATGCAACGGGCGAAGATCTTTACTGGCTACGACGTTGTGGATAACGGATTCTTTTCAGGCGAAGTCGCAAAGATCAAAAAGGAATGGTCAAACACCGGCCGACCTGACACGTTTCCAACGAACAAATTCTTCCTCTCGGCCAACCGATTTATTCCACGCAAAAATTTACCCCGATTAATTGAGAGTTTCGCGGCTGCAGTGACCAGTGGAAAAATGAAGTACGATTGGGATTTGGTTTTGCTGGGCGGTGGCACAGATGAGCAAACGAAGCTGATCAAATCTACCATTGAGCAGTTTGAGATGAGCGACCGAATCCACTGCCCGGGATTTGCAACCTACGACAAAATATGTCACTGGTATGCTGCTGCCAGCGCGTTTGTGCATCCCGCGCTCTCGGAGCAATGGGGGCTGGTGGCCAACGAAGCCATGGCGGCTGGTTTGCCATTGCTGCTTTCCAACACCTGTGGCTGTCATCCAGAATTGATTGACGAAGGCGTCAATGGTTTTGGTTTTGATCCGCATTCGACCGATGAGATGACAAACAAGATCATTGAAATGTCCAATTCGAATCTTGATGAGTTTGGAAAAGCTTCGGCGATCAAAATTGAGAAAGAGTTTTCAACAGCCAATTTTGGACGTGGGCTGTTGAAAGCAATCGAATTGGCCAAATCTAAATGAATGTTCGCTTTTTGATGATGTCGTCATCTCGAAACGCTGGCGGTATCTATTTCGCCGTAAAACCACTTGCCCAACATTTGGCCGCAAACGGATGCAAATGTAGGATCATTGCTCCACGAGATGAATTCACGGATGCGGATAAGGCTGCATGGAATCCGGTTGAGGTGGATAGTTTTGATGTGGTCGGGCCAGCATCGCTGGGCTTTTCTAGCAAGATCAATTCGTTAATCGGAACACCTGACATTCAACATGCCCATGGTATTTGGATGTATCAGTCGCGGGTAAATCGATTGACTGCTCTCAAGAACAACACACCCTATGTAGTTTCTCCTCATGGCATGCTCGATCCGTGGGCCGTAAAAAATTCTCGCTGGAAGAAACGGATCGTTGGCTGGCTTTATG
>CAZJBW010000180.1:0-5466 GCA_964543985.1 uncultured Pirellulaceae bacterium
CCACCTCCGCTGGATATTCCACCACGAGATCCATCAACGTCGATTCCTGAATTTGGCTCGGGTGCCTCCGGAACATTGTCAGATCAGACTCAACCTCGACTGCCAGGCGATGGACAGTCACCACCTGCGGCAGGCGGCACTATTTCTGATATCGCCTCGCAGCCTGATGGGATGGCAGGAACAGGGTCGACTGCGCCAACGGTGCCTAGCAACGACAACACGCCTATCCCTCCACCCCTGCGTCCGGCACCCAGCGAGTTACCGCCAGCGATCGCCGTGAACCCGATTCCAGCACAGCCCATCGAACAGCCGATGGAAGAACCGGCGGCCGACCCGATTCCAGATCGAAACACGCCGGACGAAGACGCCATGGCGACCAACCCCAGCCAACCTGAAAGGCAACCCGAGACTCGGCCAGCTATTCCGCAATTTTCGGGATCCGGCAATACGACAGCGAACAATTCAAACGATGTTGATTCGGGGGCGGTTGAGCCGGAAACACCAAAGTCAGAGAAACCTAGTTCGGAAATCGCAGATTCGGGAAATTCGACAGATACTGCTCAGCCTGGTGATAGTGAGAACTCTACGGTACCGAAAAACTGGCCAATGCCGCGTGTCGCCAATGATACGAATGCCAATTTGTCGGTGATCGATTCCAGTGCGGTTACTGTTGTTTCGAACGTGGTCGAAGGGGATTGGCAAAACCAAACGGATCAACAGTTGATCGATTCCATTCGTATGAAGGGGCACGTGTCCTGGATGGGTCGTGTCAAGTTGTCGCCAAGACTGGTGCCCAACCCTCCGAATTTTCATGTGGTCGTCGGTTTAGAAAATCGGAGTGTTTTGTCTGCTGCAACCAGCATTGGGTTGGTTGAATTTGACGAGGTTGTCGATGAAAGTGAGCGAACACATTTGCCACTGACGCAGCCACCCGGAGTGGTCAATCCGACGATTGACTGGGTTGCCGCCTTCTCAGAAAACTATCGGCGTTTTACCGGTACGTCGTCTAGCGTAGCGGTCGGTGTCGAGTTTGAACGACCAACACAAATACCTCTGGCCATGGATGTCGTGAAAGGGAGATTGAAGTTGTTGTTGGCAACTCGGACGCGAGTTCTAACTTTGCAAGACTTCTCGGCCAATCAAGGTCGGATCCAGCATCCATTTCTGGACGAAAAAGGGCTCGAAATTATTGTGCGACAGCCGGACGCTGCAAACTTGGTGGTCGAGATTCGTGGCGATTCGAACTTGGTAAAAAAAGTTGGAATTGCTGGCGGAACGGGTGTTTCAAATCAATTCCGCCGGATGTCGTCGCAAAGGATCACGTTTTTTCAATACGTGGTGATGAATGGCATTTCCACTGGTTTGGATTTGGATATCGAATTGGTCGAGAGCACTCGCGAACTAACGCTGCCGTTCCTGTTCAAAGAGATGCCGATGGAGTTGGCCGAGGCGCCAGTGATTGGCGTTCCAAATTCGTTAGAAAACCCGTCGTCGCGGTAGTTATGGTCTAGCCAATCCAGATCTAGGCTCATTCGTCATTGACTTTGGATTTGCTTGAATAGCCGTTTTCCAGTAGCCAGGTCCAGCTGTCTTTTAGCAATTGGTCCAAGTCGCCTGATTCGTAGTCTAATTCTGTTTTTGCTTTGCTGCTGTCGTAGTAGTTGTAGTAGGCGCCCAGCTTGATGGCTGCCGAATTCACGTTAGTCTCGCGGCGTTTCACTTTGCCATACAAGTCACCTGCCACGCCGACGACAAAGGCCATGCGAGGTGGCATTCTGGTCCACGGGCCTTTGCGGTTAACCACGCCGGCCATGCGTCGCCACAATTTCAAATAGGTCAGGTTTTGGCCGGCCAAGATGTAACGCTCGCCAGACTTGCCACGTTGCACCGCTGTGATGATACCTTTGGCGACCTGCCGAACGTCAGCAACAGAAATGCCGCCACGCGGGGTGAAGGGGATGAAGCCATCGGTGACGGCCAGCATCATTTGTCCTGTAGATGGTTTCCAGTCGTAGGGGCCGAGCATCAAGCTTGGATTGGCGATCACAGTGTCCAGGCCATTTTTGTGAAGATCCAGAATTACCTGTTCTGCTTCGCGTTTGCTAAGAACGTAGGACGATTTACCTTTGGCTGGATTCAGGTTGGTTTCGTTTGCGGGTTGATTGATTGTCCCAGCTGCTAAAGCATCGGTGGACGAGACGTGTAAGAAGCGAACGGATTGTTGTCGGCATTGTTCAGCCAAAATTCGCGAACACTCAACATTTACAGCCCGAGACTTTTCCAGGTGTTGGTAGCCAAACCAAATAAATCCAGCTGAGTGAATCATGGCATCGATCCCGTCGACCAATTGGCTGGCGAATTGGGGCGAATCTAGGGACCCAACCATGATTTCAACGTCCAATCCCTCAAGTGGCCGGCGATCGCTGGTTTCCCGGATCGCCACACGAACTTGGTGGCCTTGGTTGATTAATTCTCGAACGAGGTTGTTTCCGAGTAGTCCTGTGGACCCGGTGACACAGCAAAACATATGAATTTTGTTACAGCATTAGAATTTGGAAGGACTTCTAGTATTGCCAAGATTCAAAATTGGGGTCAACGGCAGACTTCGGTTTTGCGACGGGTCTGAATTTGAATCCAGCTAGCCTAAAACTAAAAGCTGATGTCGCGCTAATCTTGAATTCGCGAATCTTGGACACCTTCATCGACACCTTTATAGAACCATTGATGCCTAGTACGATGTTAGTAGCTCAAGCAAAGGGGTGCGATGGCATTCTGGATTAGGAGTCCGTTTGAGCCTTAATTCCAAGAAGGACACTTTTCCTCCTCTCTTCAATGTCAGACCAGCCAGTTACCGTAAAACCCGTCTCCACTCGTTCTGAAAAGAAACTCTTTCTCAGTTTCCCGTGGAAACATTATAAGGGCGACCAATATTGGATTCCGCCGTTGCGGATTAACCAAAAGGAATTGGTGAATTATAAACGGCATCCATTTTATGACGACGCCGATATTCAGACCTTTTTGGCCTATCGGGACGGCCAAGTGTGTGGCCGAATCGCTGCGATCATTGACCACGCCCACAATCGCTATAACAAAGAACAGCGAGGGATGTTTGGTTTCTTCGAGTGTATCGACGATCAACAGGTCGCAAATGCCCTGTTTGATGCCTGTCGGGACTGGTTTTCCGAACGTGATATCAAGGATATGCGAGGGCCCATGAATCCCTCGATGAACTACGAATGTGGGCTACTAATCGAAGGCTTTGACAGTTCACCGACGTTCATGATGACGTACAACCACTCGTACTATCAAAAGCTTGTTGAAGGCTATGGGTTCGAAAAATCGCAAGATTTGTTCGCGTTTTACGGGCACGTGGACATGCTTGAGACTTTGGACGAGAAGCTGCATTTTGTCGCCGGCGAGGCAGTGAAGCGTTTTAACTTGACGGTACGAATGCTGGATCGAAAACGTTTTCGCGAGGACGTGACGACGTTTTTGGACATTTATAACAAGTCACTACCCGGCCAGTGGGGCTTTGTGCCTCTGTCCAATGGCGAGTTGAAACACGTGGCAGGCGGATTAAAACAACTGATTATTCCCGAAATGACCTCGATCGCCGAAGATGAAGACGGTCCGGCCGGTGTCGTTTTTGGATTGCTGGATTACAACCCGCTGATCAAAGAGATTGATGGACGTCTGTTCCCATTCGGATTCATCAAACTGTTGACCAAACGCAAACATATCGATCGAGTCCGCTTGATTAGCACCAATGTTTTGCCCAAATATCAACGTTGGGGACTTGGTTTGGCACTGATGTCACGAATTATTCCAACAGCTATCAGTTGGGGGATTAAGGACGCAGAATTTTCGTGGGTCCTGGAATCCAACAAGCTGTCGCGAGGTACCTTGGAACGCGGCGGCGCCCAATTGATCAAAACTTATCGCATTTTCGACAAAAATTGCGAGTAGTTTTTACGGTGACAGGGTACAAAACGGCCCCTCAGGCATATTGGCAACGGAATCTAAAATCTCTATTTTGGAGGTGGTTCGAGGTCCGAGTGATCCGCTGCCTTCTGCTATCACTGCGGAACTTCTCAACCAACGGTTGGGAAAACGTCGATGAATACGATGGTTCATCCACACTTGTTTGGTATCTGTTTCTATGAGATCTGATTGTTCTGTCGTTATCACCGGAATGGGCATCGTTAGCCCACTCGGTCTGCAACGCCAGACCTTGTGGGATGCGTTGGTCCAGAAGAAGTCTGGTGTTTCTACTCGAGAAGAATTCCAGTCGTTTTCTTTCCCGTGCCGTATTGCCTCGCAAATCCTGGACTTTGATCCTCGCAAATACGTACGACCTCGCAAGTCTCTGAAAGTGATGTGCCGTCCCATTCAATTTGGGTTTGCAGCCTCGACGTTGGCTGTCGCCGATGCCGAACTGGAAGGCAATATCGACCCCGATCGTTTCTCGACCGTTTTCGGGACCGAAGCTTTTTACGCTGACCCTAACGAGGTTGCTAGAGTCTTTCGGCAATGTATCGTTAACCGATGCTACGACCATGATCGTTGGGGCCAACATTCGATGCGCGAGATCGAACCGTTGTGGATGTTGAAGTACTTGCCCAACATGGTAGCCTCGCATATCTCGATCGCCTGTGACGCTCGAGGACCAAGTAACACGATCTGCCAATCGGAAGCTTCCAGCCTGTTGGCAATCATCGAAGCGATCGACTTAATAAAACGCGGATACGTTGACGCGGTCATCGCGGGTGGAACCGGTTCGTTGATGGCGACCACAGGTTTGATTTACCGTGGAATGCAAAGGCTAAGTGGTCGTGTCGACGCGCCCGAAGCTGCCTGCCGACCTTTCGACGAATCTCGCGACGGAATGGTCGTGGGCGAAGGTGCCACGGCGTTCGTCCTCGAACGAGAAGATTTTGCGAAAGCGCGAGGCGCTAAACCACTGGCCAAAATCCTGGGGCACTGTCGCGGTTGGGCGCCGTTTGATGACGGTTTCTCAGACGCAATCGGTAGCAGTTTGCAGACGAGCTTGGATCGTGCCGGTTTATCCGCTAACGATGTTGGACACGTGAACGCTAATGGGCTTTCGGTCGTCCAAGAGGATATTTATGAGGCTCAGGCGATTCAAAAAGTGCTAGGTGACACTCCTGTCATTGCTCCGAAAAGCAACTTTGGCAATATCGGACCTGGCACCGGAGCGTTGGAGTTAGCTTCCAGTATCGAGGCTTGCCGCCATGGCCTTTTGCCACCCGTACTGAATCTTGATAAACGAGATAGTCGTTGCCCCATCAACATTGTGACCGGCGATGCTCAGTCGACTAACAGCAATGTAGGGATGACCTGCAACTTCACTGAGATGGGTCAGGTTGTCAGTTTGTTGTTCTCTGCTTGATTTGCTTCTCAAGCAACCTGACTGATGGATTGCTAGGGACGAAACTGATGGATTGC
>CAZJBW010000181.1:0-5347 GCA_964543985.1 uncultured Pirellulaceae bacterium
TCGCGCATCAATGCGGAAGACGTTCCGGGGGTCGTCGAGGCCAATTCCTTGTACTGCGTGGCTGGCACCTCGATATGAATGTCGATTCTGTCTAGCAACGGACCGCAGTTGCTTGTTTAGTCATGTATGATAAAATCCCGGAAAACAAACGTTTTTTAAGGGACACAAATGCTCGTTCACTCATACGCACGCTTTTCAGATCCGAGCCAATAAGGTGGCGATTCACTTCGCCGGCAACGCGAAGTCGCAGAGGCTTTCTGTGATCGGAAGGGCTGGCAGCTTTCGGATTTGAAATTTACTGACAAGGCGCGATCGGGCTACAAAGGCGACAAGCAAAAAGCATTGAACGCGTTCCGCAAAGCCATCAAGGACGGACGAGTAAAGAACGGCGAGACGTTACTCGTCGAAGCTGTCGACCGATTGGGTCGCAAAGGCGTAGACGAAACCTACGACTTAGTTCGTGAGATTCAAAAAGCCGGGGTGCATATCGCGATTCTAACGCCGATCGAAAAGGTTTATCGTGCCGACGTCAAAAACGATATGGGCAAGATGATCGAGCTCGCCGCGTTCGCCTATCAAGCACACGTCTATTCTGAAAACCTGAGCTCTCGACTCAAGAGCTTCAACGCTAACGCTCGTCGCGAATGTCGATCAGGTAAACGGGCGACGATCTCCGCGAACGTTCCGTCGTGGCTCGTGTGGGACGCGGAACGTGAGCGATTCACCAAAAAGCCCGAAGCCGTTAAAGCGATCAAATACGTATTCAAAAGGACGATCGCCGGCACCGGTCGCAAAAGATTGGTCCGCGAGCTTAATGAAAAGTTTGAACCGCTCTCGACGGGTCGTAAGAATACGACGCGTTGGAACGAACAAATGGTTACGTTGCTTATCAAGAGCCGTCGAGTCGTTGGCGATCTCGAATCGACGCTAGAAGGTGTACCGCCGTTCAGGAATTATTACCCTGCGATCATCACGGAAGCTGTTTGGCTTAAAGCTAACGCCGAATCGGCGAATCGGCGAATCGGCGAATCGGCGAACGGAACGCGGACCTAGCACCAAAGGCATCAACCTGTTTAATGGTTTGCTTTATCACCCGGTCGATGATTGTGCGATGGGCTATTACAAGTATCAAACAAAGCGGGTTAAAGGCCCTAACGTACTTCACACGCGGTTCAAGTCGTACAACGCGACCCATGGGGTAAAGGGCTCGCACACGGCGACGGTCGACGTCTCACGCTTTGAGGATATGGTTTTTGAATTTCTGCCGACGTTGAATCTCGGTCGAAAGCGGAGCGACCCCCGAGCGGATCTTGAAGCGTCACGCGATTACCTGCAATCGGAAATTGAAGCTTTGCAAAATCAGATTACGAAGCGATCTGGCTCCGCGCCTGTGCTGGCTGGACCGCTAGCCGACCTGGGCGATCAACTGAAAGCTGTGAACTAAGAACTTCTATCGACGCCCCAACGGACCATTAAGCCGACGAAAAACTACCGCGAGAAGCTGGCAAAAATGCGACGCGGCACTAACGACGAACGAATCATCGTTCGCGACCAGATCAGAGCGATCGTCGAAAAGATTTGGCTTTACCCGGTGAAGCTTGGCGAGCTCCGGCGATCGCCGGTTCGTGCGTTCGTCGAGATCCACTTTAAGACAGGCGAATTTGTGCGAGCCCTCGAGCTCGATGACGGAAGCCTTGGGCACTTAACCGGTCCGAAGCTCGACAAGACACTACGCCAGCAATGCGAAGCGGGCTGGCGTTTCACTGCAAAGGATTACGCCAAGGCTCGCAAACTATTTGAGAGCATTTGACAATTTTTGCCCGTTCTCTTATCTTCACGGGTGAGCGGTAACATCCGCTAACGAGATCCGAAACTCGACTCGATCGAGCGTAGGCATGGCGAAGCAAACACTCTGTTAGCTTTTGGCCAATGGGTGACAAGATCGGCAACGCTTGTCCGCGAGATACTCCCTGAAACTTTCCTGCATCCACAAGGGAAGATTCAGCTATGCCGATCGATCCAAATAAAGAAACTCTAATTCGCTTCTCCGAGCTCCCGGATCACTTCGAGAAGATCTTAAAGCGACGCCCGTCTAACGCGACGCTTCACCGTTGGAAAAACGAGCAAGGGCTTGAGACCGTCAAAATCGCGGGCGGCAGATATTCCAGTATTTCCGCGGTGCGACGATTCGTCGAAAAGCAATCGGCAGGTGCCGAATGAGCAGCAAACGCACGCCCGCAGAGGCAAAACGGCAACTGTTCAAATTGCTAATGGGTCGCCCGCCTAAACGCGGCGAGAAAGTCGCCGTGAAGCGACCGAAGAGCGATCGCAAATAACCCCGCCAAGACGAAAAGCGTACCGCTTCGTTGTGTTGGCGAAGCGGTTTTCTATTACGGCACTGCCCGACCCGGGCAATAAAAAAGCCCAGGCTAATGCGGACCCCTGTTGTTTCCTCTGATTTATTGACTACATTGATCGGTTACGGCGTTCAGCTGTCCACGATCGATAAAGTAATTTATTCGAGTTTTGCAGGTAGTATCGGTGAGCCGACCTACTTCGTCGCCTCTTAATGTTGCCAATACCGCCACCCGATCGGGGGTACTCCCGCCAAACCGCACTTTCGTCTGTCGTTGCCGAAAAAACCGGATCAAAAATGACGTAAAATGCGGGATTAGGTGAATTTTTCTATTTTCCGATTATCCTTAATGTTGACAATACCCGTGGTCATCGCTAATTCAATCGACTCCCTTTGACGATGTTACCTCTGGGATAGAATAGCTTTCACCACGCCACTACCACCCACAATACCATTACCTCCGGAGTGAAAGATGCATATCGAAGAGTACGAATCCATCTTAAAGGACGCTCGGGTTTCAGGTTCCAAAATCAAGATCGCGAACAGATACCCCGCACACTGCAAAGCGGCTATGAAACAGCTGTTCCAGCATGCGCTCGAAAACCAACGCTCTTGCTTTGGTGAAAACATTGAGATCCGACTTTTCACCCTCGGATTAAACGATTACTTCTTTGACGCGGATGTCCAAAATCAACTGCGGAACTTTTTGACGACTCGAGAAGGCAAATTAAAAATCTTGCTTTGGCGGGAACATTCCGTCGAGGATGGCTTAGCGAAGGTGGAGTTCTCGCCTTACGAGAGTGGCACACTAGGATTCCTCGAGGAGTTCACTAGGCAGAGCCAGTTGGAGATCCGCGTTAGATTCGGGCCTGAGAAGACTCCGCAGTATTGCTTGGTCCATAACGATGCGTATCGAATCGCGATACCGCAGGATTCAGACAGTTACAATCAAGAGTTTCGCGACGACTCCCCGGAAGTGCCGGCGAGTATTTGTTTTTCAGCTTTGGAAGGCGTCGCGAACTTAAATGTCGCGTTCGATACAGTTTTCGGAGGTGCACTCCCGATCACTGAGACCTTGCCAGTCGCCATGACATCATGAGCGAAAAAGAGGGTAAAGGGAAGTTTTGGACTGTCGTCGCGATTGGCCTTTCTTCCTTTCTGCCTTTAGTTGCAATCGATATTTACTCTTTCGCTAAGAGTAAACAAACGAATGTTTTGTACGGCTATTCCTTTAAGGAAACCCTTGGGATTGAAGGGCATTCTCGCACAGCTGTGAAGTACGAGATTATTAATCCCGGCCCGGGCGACATTAGCAACCCGCAACTTCTATTCAACTTTCCGTTTCCGTACGTCAAAAGCGATCCTGATTTCAGTTTCATTCGAATAGACAACGGGCATGCTGTACCGAAGCCCGACGGCGAACATCAATTCGAAATAAACTTAGAAACTGACCCGGCAGGCAATCGCACGCTTGGGCCGGGGCAAAGTATTGGGTTGCTCTTTATCTATTCCGATTCGCGGAAGTTCCCCGACGAAGTAACTTTTCGGCAAAGTGGTGAAGCAGATGACAACAAGGCCAAGGTGCCGATCAACCCGCTAGTAATTCGGGCACGCTCCCTTTGGGTAACCGTTTTATCGTGTTTACCTTTACTTTTTTTCGGTGTCGTTTTCTTCAAAAACCGTTACGGGCACAAACGGGACAGTCCGTTGCCGAACAGGTTAATAGAAAAGGTCTACCAAAAGTCGGTAAACAAATACGCGAATCCAGCGTTGGTCGAAGAGGCGATGGAAAGCATTCTCATGGGTGAAGTCGAACGTTTTGTTGACAAAAAATCTAACGGCAACCAGACAAAGAAAGAACCTACGCAGAAAAAGCAGCCGAGCAGCCAAACCAATAAAGGCACGCGGAAGAAATGAAACCGAGGAGGAAAAAACCAGCCTCGAAATCAAGGCGGTTCAGGTAAGCAGTGAACGGCCCGACGCTTGTGCGACTGACCTTGAAGGTTAAGCCGCCAAATTCATACCGTGGTTTCCAATTATCCGCCCTGAGATCTTACCCATGTATTTTTCGACCTGCGGCGGAGTGCAGTTGCAGACTCGGCGAGGGTCAGTACGAAAGCCGCAAGGGCAGGGGTTCAAGGCCGCGACCAACATAAAGTTTGCCGGGAAAGTGGTCGATGCCAGTGCGCGACTGATCGTGACAACGCGATCTTCCAGCGGTTGCCGCATCACTTCCAGAGTCCGCCGATTGAACTCTGGTAATTCGTCCAAAAACAAAACACCGTGATGGGCCATCGAGATCTCGCCCGGCACCGGCGTGCTACCTCCGCCAACCAATCCAGCGTCACTGATCGTGTGATGTGGCGACCGAAACGGTCGCTTGGCCAACAGCGGCTGCCCGGCATCCAGCCGACCCAATGCGCTGTAGATACGTGTCGTCTCAATCGATTCTGGTGGCGACAACGAAGGCATGATCGTCGGGATGCGTTTGGCCAACATCGTTTTGCCCGAACCGGGAGGGCCCAGCATCAACATGTTGTGCGCGCCAGCGGCGGCGATTACAACCGCTCGTTTTGCCATCGACTGTCCACGCACGTCAGAGAAGTCGACTTCGTAGGCCGAGTATTCTTCGAACAAGTCGTTCATACGAGAAGGCGTCGGCGTGATGTCCAGCGCACCCGTGTAGAACGAAACGGCTTGACTGAGACTGTCGACGGCGATGATCTCAAGGTCCTCGACGACGGCTGCCTCGTGAGCGTTTGCCGACGGCAGCACCAACCCTTTGACTCCTTGCTTAGCCGCAGCGATGGCGATCGACAACGCACCCTTAACCGGACGCATGTTTCCCTCCAACGACAACTCGCCAACCGCAGCGTAGTCGTCCAGGCGATCAGATTCGATTTGAGCAGTGCCCACCAACATGCCCAACGAGATCGGCAGGTCGAACGAGGCGGCTTGCTTGGGTAGCTCGGCAGGGGCCAGGTTAATGAC
>CAZJBW010000182.1:0-5241 GCA_964543985.1 uncultured Pirellulaceae bacterium
GGTCAGTTGAAGCTGTTCCCAACAACTGATGGTAAATCATCGTCGTGCGGCGAGCGTTAGTCTTGTCATCAAAGTGCTCGGCAGCGAATTTGCTTGCTTCGCTACTCATTTCTTTCAGCAGTTGTGGTTCATTGCAGAGTCGGCGGATCGGCTGCAGCAGACTTTCGGGTTTTGAAAATTGAAATATAAACCCGGACTTTTCCGGAGCCAGTTGTTCTTTAAGATTCGGTAAATCTGTGACCATGCAAGGTTTAGCCATGGCGGCTCCTTCGATTATCATGCGAGCGCTGTGCGCAGTGCGGAATGGTGCAATGATGACATCTGCAGCCGCAATCAAGTCCTTGACTTGACTTGTAAAGTCCACCGCAAACACGTTCGAATTCCCGTCAATCTCTTTCAGCGTGTTTTTCACATATTCGGAAGAGCAGTCTTCAAATCCGCAAATCAGGAACTTCGCATTGCCCGGCAATTGGTCGTTGTAATCATTTAAGAACTTGGCCAATTCCAATGACCCATTGCTTTTTGCGATTCTGGAAATCGAGGCGAAGACGACATCATGGTCATCGACCTGGAACTGGTCTCTGAAATGTGAACGCTGTCCAGACTGGGGATTGAATTCGGAACGATTTACGAAATTTCGAATCACGACGGAGTTCTTGGTGGGCGCGGAAATCGATTCCAGGCCATGTTGGTCGATACCCACAAAAAAAGGTGCTGATATTCGATTCAACCAACCAAGCAGTTTGCCCCACCAATTGGTAAGCAGTGTTTCCCTTACTTGTACGATCACTGGCGTTTTGCGCGATGCAAAACGACTTCCGATCGCTGCAAACGGCAGGACTGAAGTGTTCAGGTGTACGACGTCAGGTTTCAATTTTTTGACATGTTTGCGAACGGCAAACATAGTCGGTAAAGCAGATAGAATCGCATACGCACGATCCTTTAGCGAATCACAACGGCACCCGTTGACGCCATTGAAAGGTCGAATGTGTTGCTCTTCGACAACCGTCGCCCCGGCCTCCTGAAAAAGCGCCTTGACCGCTTCGTTTCCTGGCCGCTTGGGCATCAAAACGGTGGCCTCATGCGAACCTGGCTCCAGAGACTCTATCAGGAATGAAAGACTTCTGGGCGCACCGCCCAACCCAATAGCATGGTGGATGTAAAGAATATGAATTGGAGGATTCAAAGGTAGCTAGACGACAGGATTGTAGCCCTGTCCCCGCTGACCAAGACTGAAGACGGGATTGACTTTTCGAAACTCAATCTGGTGTTGTTTTGACCATTCCTTGCAAATGGTCTGCTCGCCCTCTCGATGCATGTCATCAAGAAAGATGGCGCATTTTTCATCGAGATACGGCGACACAACGGGGAGAGCCGGATACCGAGCCAGGCCCTTCGATTTTTCGTAAGCCATCGGGCCGTCTACTAAAACGGAATCAAGTTTTCGGGGACAATTTGAAAGAGCCTCTGTTACCGCGTTTTCGTCGTACCAATGCAATTTGTTTTTTGCATGAGTGCAGGGTTTGAGTGGCCCAAAAACGAACTGCACGTATTCCGATAGATTTTCGTCTTCGAGTCGATGTTTCATCAGGTCCAGCCAGCCCTGGTTATCATCAACCGAGATCAGCCGGGTTTCCAGATTCAAGCTGTGAATCAATCGTGCGAAATACAGCGTCGACAATCCCGCTCCAAACTCGACGATTTGCTTTCGTTGGTTGACGACCACATCGTTAAGGATCGTAGCCAGTGAATGCATATTCAATGAGGAACCTGTAACCGGGAAGTATTTTCCCATCGAGGCCAGGTTGATCATCAGCTGATTGGAATAAATATCCTTTTGCAACAGCCGTTGATTTCGCGTAAAGCTTTTTAGTTTTCCAAAAAATCTTTTCATAGTCGATCCGTACAATTCCAGACTGCATCGGTGCGGTTGGCACTTTGGTTCAGGTCTTGCTTAGTGCCCTTTTGAATTTTCGTTTGAGCCTTCCAACAGCGAGTTTGGAATCATGTTGCCTTGGGATGCGTTATTAACAGATTGCCAACATGCAACGGCCTGATCAAAATCACCCTCCGCACCGATAGCTTCCCAAAACGTTGCGAAGTCCTGGGCAGCCGTTTCCAGGCGAAAGTTCATTTTTTGATCTTTGTCCTTCAGGAAGTGAAGAATGTTGGAGGTCGCCGTTTCACAAATCTCGCGAGCCAATAACTCTGTGTTTTGAAGATCCGGCGAAGGGCGTCGAACAATGCCATCTTCGAATGCCTTCATGATCCCAAAGCCCCAACGTTTGACGAAGCTGGCCACGACCTCGTCCATATCTCTGGTCAGGTGGACATAAAAGGCATCGTTCCCGTGTGTTTCGTCGAGTTTTCCAAGACACCAGGGTAGCCGGTTGTCGACTTCAATATGATTGTCCGAAAAAGCGAATCGGTTGTCGCCGAGTCGATTCGCCAGCGATTCATGATCCGCAGTGAAGTTGGTCATATGGCTGCAGGCTTTTGAAAAAGTAACCGAGCCACATCTGCCTGTGCAAAGCACGAACACGTTCATTTGAATGATTTCCGGAAAATGGGTTTAGGTACTCACTCGCTGGAATTTTCGAACTTGCTGCTGATAAAAACCCAACAAGCGGGCCTTTTCGGTTGAATTAAAACCGATGTGCCAAAGTGCAATAAGACAGATCATGCCGTTGATCGCTCCAAGAGCAGTCGCACGCCACAAACTTGAAGGTAACAGCCAAATCAAAAAGCAACTGCTTAATATGCCAGCCGTCAGCATTATGAGACATGGTTTCAAGGTTGCATCTAACCAGTTTTTGTTCGAGATCGAGAGCTGCCGTCCAACCCAGTATGGTTGCCAAATTAAAACGACAAGGCACATTCCCATTAACTCACCCGCCGGTAAAAGCCATGGATTGGACTTCCAGCTGCAGGCGATGATTGCCCCGACAATGATCAACCCGGCTATTAACAGCTGGTTAACAGCAACCAGCCAGCCGATTTTTCCGTCGGCATGCATCGCCATATTGTGACCTTTGGACACCATCGAAATCAAAAAGGTGATCGTTATCAGTCTGGAAAATAATACCGCGTATTCAGGCAACTCCACCCGCAACCAGCTTTCAAGCAGTACATGTGTATCGGTTACTAAAGGGATCGCAAGTGGCAAGACAATTGCGACTCCGATAGTGCTACTAAGCATAGTGAGTCGTTCGTTTATTGACTTCTTGCCCGCGCCTTGATTTGTGTTCATGGCAGGTTGGATGACTGCGTGTACGACGGATGCTGCCTGGCTAATCAGGTTTGACAACCGGGTGGCAATTCCGTTGGCAGCGGTAACGATGTTTCCGAAGAAGATGTTCAGCACTACGGCGATCCCGTTTCGGCGAATCTGTCCACCGATGCCTCCGATCAACGCAAAGCTTCCATAGCGAACAATGGATTTCAAGACGTCAAACGAGAAGTTGGATAGCTTTGGCTTGGACGCCGGGTAACGAGTAACAGACAAATATACTTGTGACAGCTGTGCGAGCAAATTGACGATCATGGAAGCAAAAACGAAGAACAGTAGCTTGTCGCCGTCCATGAATATCATGATCAATGCTGCGACAAAGATTCCGGTTCGAGTTAACAACTGAATGACCGAAATGGTCCTCAAGTGTTGGTAGGCCCGAATCATAGCCCCGAATGGACTGGTAATGATGCCCGCTGTGAATTGAACGAACACCAGAATCAAGCAATAAAAAGTGGTTTGCTCGTAACCTTCCGGAATAGTCAGACCATTGGCAATTGGACGCGCAAACAGGATTGCGAATCCACCAAAGAGAAGCCCCATTGCCAACTGGATTCCAAATGCAGTTGAAAATGCTTGTGGCAAAAGCGTGGTTTCATCCTTGCCTACGGAAACGCCAAGCTCTCGTGCAATACTGATTTGCAACGTGTTGGTAACGATTACCAGCATACCTCCAGCGGCGCCCAAGGTTGTCAAAAGCCCAAAAACTTCGATTCCCAATTGCCCAATCAAAATTGGGGTCATAAAGAATCCGATCACAACCACGCCAGAGATTCGGACAAGCGTCGCCAGGAAGTTGACGATCAGTAGATTTGCTTGTTTAGTCTCAGCGATTTAGATACTCGATTCAGGGTCGATCCAAGGCAGCGAGAAGCAACAACCTTAGCCCAAGCTGCTTTGGACCGCTTCTTGTTTGGCGAGTTCCAGGTCGTGGTCGACCATTAGTTCGGCTAGTTCGCGACATGAGGTTTTGGCTACCCAGCCGAGTTTGTCTTTGGCTTTGCTGCAATCGCCCAGTAGTAACTCGACTTCTGTAGGGCGGAAGTATCGTGGGTCGATCTCGACGAAGTCTTCCCAGTTCAATTCCAGGTATTCGAAGGTGTAGCCAAGGAAGTCCTTGATCGACTGAGTCTCGCCGGTCGACAAGACGAAGTCGTCGGGTTCGCTGTGTTGCAACATCATCCACATACCTTCGACATAATCTTTGGCGTAGCCCCAATCGCGTTTGGCGTCCAGGTTTCCGAGGTACAACTTTTCCTGCAGCCCGAGTTTGATGCGGGTCGCGGCACGGGTGATCTTGCGAGTCACAAATGTCTCGCCGCGTCTTGGTGATTCGTGGTTAAACAAGATTCCGTTACAGGCAAACATGTCGTAGGCGTCGCGGTAGTTTACCGTTTGGTGATACGCGTAGACTTTCGCACATGCGTAAGGGCTTTGTGGACGGAACGGTGTTTTTTCCGATTGAGGTGTTTCCAGCACGTCTCCGAACATCTCGGAAGACGAGGCTTGATATACGCGGACGTCCTTGCCTTTCTTTTTCAATTGCCGGGCGGCTTCCAGAACATTCAACGCTCCGACGCCAACCGTGTTCAAAGTGTAAACGGGTGAATCAAACGAAACGCGAACGTGACTCTGGGCTCCCAGGTTGTAAATTTCATCCGGCTCGACATCCAAAGCCAGGTTGGTCATGTTTTGTCCGTCCGTCAAATCGCCATAGTGCAAATGCAATTTGGCATCTGTTTCGTGCGGGTCGCGATAGATGTGATCCAGGCGAGACGTGTTGAACGTGCTGCTGCGACGGACGATGCCATGAACGTCGTAGCCCTTTTCCAGTAACAACTCGGCCAGATAGGAACCATCTTGTCCTGTGACGCCGGTGATGAGTGCTGTTTTTGACATGGTTAGACCTCTCTTACCAGTTGGTTTTCGGTTTCGGTCAGGAAACATTGATA
>CAZJBW010000183.1:0-5215 GCA_964543985.1 uncultured Pirellulaceae bacterium
ACGGCCCAATGATTTCCAAAACCGAAGCGATCCTCCAAGACGCCCAAAAAATCGCCCAGCCTGCCGAAGTCTTTTCGCGGCTAGTGCAAAAAATCATCGAAACCCCCAACCCAAAAACCGCCTACATCATCCACAAACAGCGCTGGCGCCTACACGTCATGCGTTGGCTCCCCAAACGCTGGTTAGATCGAATGATGTACAAGAAGCTTTCGTAGGTTGATGACCAATGCAAGAAAGGACGTTACTACTTCGGTCGATGTGACCGAAGCAAACAAATTGGACCTGTCCCAGCTTTCGTCCGCTGCAGGTATTATGTTTGTCTTTTTTGGTTCTTCGAGTCTTTTAATCGATCATTTCGTAGCGAAGTTCGTCAAGAGTTTTTCGGCTAACCTTGATTGCTATTTCACGGACTAAGTCGACAATCCGTCCAGACTTTCGAAATCCTTAAGAAACCATGACCGTCAGCCATTCGTTAAACGTGCTTAGGGCAGGTAGCTGCCCCATTCAAGCTTCTGGTAATATCGCAGGGTCAGCACCGTTGCGGCGATTCCAGTCGCAATCATCGCGGCACTTGCCAGGCCTAGTCCCGCAGCAAGCCCACCTCCAGCCCCCAGAAGATCCGACTTCAGAACGAGAAAACTGACCGAGCCACCACCGATGGCAGGAAGAAACAAACTTGCAAGCAAGCAACTAACAATGGCCCAGCGCGTCGATCGTACGGTTATCACCCAAAGTGTGAAGGCGTAGATCATTGCGACCGCTCCAATGACCAACAGCAAGACAGTTATCGTCAATGCGATTGAGCTGCCAAACTTCTCGGCGAAGTTGTTGCCGACCAATAAAACTACAGCGGCCAACATCGGAGTGTTGCGGGCGAAGTCAGCCGCGACGCCCGTAAAGATTTGATTAACCTGAGTTTGTCGATTGGGTGGACGGGTAGCCATCGTTGCCAGAAAAGGCATGCGTTTCCACCACTTAACCCCGACAAGCACTAAGGCGACAGCCGCGATCATCGGCAATTGCGTCAGCAGAACCTTATTGACGATGTGACTGAACCAAAATGTCGGTGCGTAGCTTTGCACTAAGACAACCAGAAGCAGGAACCATCCAATTCCAGCCATCAAGCTAACTCCGCGCCCATAGGGATCCGCAGGTTTCCCGAGCCGTAGCGATCTGAGCTTCGCACTTGCTTGTTGCAGGTCGGAAAATGACAAGACCGGATCATTCCCAACTGCGATTCGGGCACGGCAATCCGATTCTAACTGCCCGTTCAATTTGATTGCAAAATAGGCCGTCGCCAGCGATAGAAGAATCATCCCCCACAGCGGCGGATGGACGAGTAGATATTCTATTTCCAGTGGTCGTTGAGCTGCGACACCAATACCTGCAAATAAAACGCCAAGGAACAGCAACCTGAGCAAGCGTTGGGTTGAGGGGACCAGGTTCGTTCTCTTTTGCAAGGCCGAACCACCGTTTACGCTTGCCAGTAACGCAGTCGACATCAATGGAATTGCCAAGCCAAGATGAACTCGATAGCTCCACATCAACCCGGCTCCCACGCAAATCACGGCAATTAGGATTGCCCAGGCGGTTCGCTGCTGAGCCGCTTTGTAGCCAGGAGTTAGTTCGGCTGTGGGCAATGTCACCATCGCTGAAAAGTGGGTGCCCAAGAAATTAAGAACCAAGGCAGCCCATATCACTCCCAGGCACACCTTCCCTCGCATCGGTAAGTAGATTGAAGGGCGAACTGGAATGTCTGAAATTGAGTTAGCGATGGTTTGGTAAGACGCTCTGTCGGAAATCGGGATCTCAACGAGAATCAGCTCCAGCGACGACTGATTCAATTCTTCCAACGCGGTCATAGCAGCGGGGTTGTGGGCAACGGATGGTAGAACCAACCGCCGTAACGACTTAGTCGCCGCTACTTGACGCATGGTTTGCGTGGTCACCAATTGGGTACTGCCGATCGTGAGCGTTTCTAGCTTTGGCAATTGCTGTAACGGTGCTAGGGAAATGACGTTTGTTAAATCGCCCAAATCCAGTGAGTTCAGATTCTTAAGCTCTACCAGCGGCGACAGATCCAAGGGAACAGAGTCCGACTCAGCAGAGCCGAATTTTAGATGCTTCAGCGAACCCACTTTACAAATCTGCTGGATCGTGGATTGTCCTACCTTCAAGCTACTCGTGGTCAACGAATGCGTCCGCGTTGGAAATTGAATTTGACTCAACCGTGACATGGCTTCGTTTGGTCCAAGCATTTCCCTGAACACAGCCCCAGTATCATCGGTTTCGCGTGGCCCTAGTTGCAGGTCAACAGCCAACCGGCCATAGTTAACATCGACCGGTCGCCCATCGGACGACTCCACTGCAGCGGTTAGCGTTTTCTGCGAGTTGACATGTTTTTGATAGCCAAGAATTTTGACTGTTTGGCTGAAGATACCTTTATCGTTAGGCACGTACCGGTCCGAATCAGACGACCATGTGGTTACGCAAAGAGCCACCAACAACACCAGCGCAAACAACCAGCACATCGGCCGAGTTACATAGATCACCAAGATCCCGATGAAACGATTCATTGAGCCACCCCTTCACCGTGAAGTTCCATGAAAATCTCTTCGAGGTTCAAGTCTTCCACCAAAACCTCCGCGTTGTACCGCTGACTCGTCACAGTAATGGCGTCTTCGGCCGCATCCGCAACGAGCACCGTCGCGGATCGACCCTGCACTTTGACTTGCATCGCACCCTCCACCGAGAAGTCAGCTGGCAAATCCTGTTCACTTGAAACTCGCCATCGTTTCAACCGGTCTTTTAGATTGTCGAGCTCGTCAAACCATCGAATTTGCCCTTCGACCAACACCGTCACATGCGAGGCAACTCGTTCTAGGTCCGACGTAATGTGAGTCGAAAACAAAATCGTTCGTGGACGGTCTCGAGAATGGTCCAGCAGCGATTTCAAAAAGTCGCGTCGCCCGATTGGATCGAGACTGCTGACCGGTTCATCCAACACTAGAAAATCTGGATCGTTCCCAAGTGCGGACAGGATCGCCAGCTTGTGCTGTTGGCCTGGCGAAAGAGAACCGAATGTTTGGTCAAGTGGAGTCTTCCATTGCTCAGCCAGTTTTTCCAGCATCCCTTGGTCCCAGTTTGGGTAGAAAGAACCAATGTGCTTTAGCAACTGCTTGCCTTTCATCCATGGGAAGAGCTTGGGTTGCTGGTCCACGTAGCCGATCCGAGCCTTGATTTCGTCAGGCAGATCCCAGACGTCATGCCCTTGGATCGTCAAGCTTCCCGAATCTGGTTTGAGCAACCCAAGCAGGCAGCGGATGAGCGTACTTTTTCCGGAGCCGTTGACTCCCAGCAGCCCAACAACGGCACCAGCGGGGATCTCCCAGTCGAGATCTCGCAGGACTTGATTTTTGCCAAACGTTTTGTTGACGCCTCGCATCACGATTGCTGAATCATCCATCGCCACGTCCTCTTTCTGATATTCTGACAACACGCTACTCATTTGGGAGCCTTTTCTTTGAGAACCGATTGAACTACGGCCAAAATTTGCCGCTGCGTCAAATTCAATTGCAAACCACGCAGCACCGCTTGCTCGACCAACGGTCGCAAGTCTGCTTGCCGATCCTTCACCGGTGACTTGACCTCGCCGATGTCGGCCGCAATCACCATGCCTCGACCACGAAGTCGAGTCAGCACGCCATCGGCTTCCAACCGCGAATAAGCTTTGGAGACCGTCATCATGTTGACCTCCAGCGACTGCGCCAATGCTCGGATACTGGGCAGTTTATCCCCTGGCTTGGCACGACCGCTGGCCGTCATGGCGATCACTTGGTTCATGATCTGACGGTAAATCGCCACCCCAGAGGATGGATGAACGGTGAAAGATATTTCTACTGGGTGCATAGGTGCATTATGGTGGCAATGCACGTGACGTCAAGAGTTGTTTTTTAGAAAAACTTAGAAATGCGGTTTGCGAACTGAGAAAGCGTTAGTCAAACGAACTGGGTGTTTTCTTCGGCCAACCTGCTGATTCCTGCCCACGAAGCACGCCAAGTCACACGAATCGGCTGGATTTTTGGGGCGTGCTGCACGTCTTTCGCGGAGTCGAGGCAAGCCGCTTAATTGGCGTCACGGTTGACCATGGAACACGAATGGTTTTCCCAACGATGGCGTCGACACTAGGCCGCAGTTGCATATCCTTCGGCTTTAAGGATTTCTGCGATTGGGCAAATAAACGGTGTCAGAAGCGAATGGCACTGTCGCTGTTTTTGCTTAAGAATGACGTAGTTTTGCTTTGAGCACGTTCCTTGGTTCAGTCATCACCTTGTATGACTTTCCCCTTCGCTTGATAACTCTTGGTTCAATTCTGCCGGGTCGATCAGCAACGGTGCTGATGGCGACTCACGATCTCTACCGCGCCAGACATCGCCACCAACATCGGTATCATGAGACAGGGGCAGCTTGTCGAATCCGTCAAACCTAGTGACGTGAGCCACTCGGAACTCGAAGCGATCGCGTTTCGAAACATGCAGCTTCAATAGGGTTTCCGCTGGGGAGGAATCCGGCTCGTCATTTTAGCCCCGGTGTCACGACATCGTTCGATGACGTAGATGTGACTGAAGCAGATTGGGCGTTGGCAATTCGTGCATTCAGTGTTTCACACCAACACAGGTTGGATCAAAGGTCGAGGAATCGCTTACTGCAACGTAAGAAATAGCCGATATAAAGTTGTCTCAATTTGGCGTCTGCTTGATCTGTACATGCAATCGAATTCCCAAATATTGAATTTCAAATTGCAAGTCTTCGGCAGTAATTTTTGTCCTCCCTTCTTCGAAACCATCTAGCTTCTGAACGTAGTGTTTCTCTTTTTTTAGCTCGCCGTTCAACCTCCAAATAAATGAACTGTTTCTAAATAGTCGAAGCAATGCCGGATAGTCGTTTTTTTCTCACAGATTGCCCAAAGCACTTCGTGGCATCCGTTAAAAAGAGCTTTCATTCGCTGACCGAACATTACTGAATAACCTTTCTCTAGCCACGCGATTTCAGACTTGCTGACATCTTGAATTCGTTCATTCGCAACAACAAGAAAATCGCAGCGTGGAATTTCTCTCGCAAAGGCGCGAAGGCGCAAAGATCGTTAATTCATTGACATTGAGACAACCAATAAGGGGACATTGTACTTTATTTGGTTCTAGGTCGGCCTCGCGGA
>CAZJBW010000184.1:0-5113 GCA_964543985.1 uncultured Pirellulaceae bacterium
GACGATGAAGCCGACGCATTTTGAAAATACGCCATAGCCGCATCGGTTGCTTGGCCGAACCGAACCGTCGCTAATTGACGAGTTGGTAAGCAAACGTCCATTTGCCGCAATTGTCAAATGTGTTTCAAGTTAATCTGCTCTGATGCGGCGATCAAAGACGCACTGCCGCTCCAAACTTGTCTTCGAATGGTTCCGACTGTCTGGCACGAGTGGCATGACTTGCTTCTTGACCAAAAATGACGGGTGCAAACACCGCGGAAACCGCTGCCACGTATACAACATTCTTTAAAATATACTGGCCAACGAGCGTCGGCATCATTGGACTACCGTTGAAGGCGGAATCTGGCATTAATATTAGTGGCGAAAATGTCCCGGCCATGTGAATCAAAAACAAGACGAAGGTGGTTCTAGGAAGCCGGTTCGTTAGAAGTAACAAACCAAGAACAGTCTCGAACACCGCCAAAAGCAGGAGTGCCAAACCTGGAGTGACGCACCTAAGTGTCATCAAATGAATGGTTTGCCCCGCAAGTACCTCGGCTGGACTACATCCATCAAAAAACTTTAAGACGCCGAAGTACAAATAGACGAATGCTAGTGAAATTCGTGTCAGATTGTAGGAGAGTTGGTTTGACATGTTGGCGAACTCTGTTTTTTATGAACATTGATACAACCAGGGATGCGCCCGCAGAAAGAGACAGCGGGTATCATCCTCGGTTCAGGAAACTGCAAGACCGAAGAAGCAAAAACGTTTCGGCTACTTTCTGGAAATCGCCGTCTCGTAAGCCATCTTGTGCTTGAGCTCCGCTGTTCCGTCGAAGTACGACTGAATCTTGGGCCAGATGTGCTGGGCGACGTCGCGGCCCAATTTCAAACCGGCAACGTTGTCGGCTTGGATGTGATAGCCACCCATCACGCGCGAGATGCCAGCCAATTCAGAGACTTCGGTAAAGGTTGGCATCGGCAGAACGATGTCGCACGTTGCGTGTTCTTCTCCGACGATCTCTGCCAAGGGACGACCATCCAACTGCTGCATTTGCTTACAGGTAAACCCCTGCTCGGTGATCTCACCCGCGTGGCGTGGCTCGATGAATCCACATTTGTCGCTGCCGGTGAAAAGCTTGAGGATTTCCGCACAGCCACCACTGATGCAGCTATGTCCGGAAACGTAACCGGGAAACGGCGGCGTGATGAAGTTGCTTGGCGAGTAAGGAAGCCAATTGTCTCCCAGAATATCTTTGACGCCCTGGCCAGGGCCAGTCCAGCCTTTGATAGTCTTGCCTTTGTAGTAGTGGCGAATCAAAGTCCACGGGCGGGAACTGTCGTAGTAACGTTTTGAATCCCATGAAGCAATGAACGTATCTAGCGCGCAATTGCCGACAGTAAAGAATAGCTTCACGTCGCGATCAAGATCGTTTTTGTCGCGAGTTGAAACGACCAAAGCGAACTTGAGCCAGTGGCCTGACTGTCCCGTTGAACGTGGGCCGTCACGCATGAATTCAACGATCGCTTTTTGTTCCGGAGTCAAGTTTGCATTGAACTCGATGCATTCGTCGACTTCTTTCAACAGTTGTTCACTTCCCACCAATGGCGGAGGTCCGGGACGAAACTGTTCAGCACTATCGAGTCCAAACGGCTTTACGCGATACCATTGTGGTGTCAGGAAATCCAGAACAAACGTGCCGCCTTTTCCGTCGTCAAAAGGAATCAGTTGCCAACGATCGGGGTCATTGATTTTATCCGTAGGATTGACTGGCCGATACATCGTGTAGTCAGAATAGGGCTGGCCGTTGGAGCCTTGTTCATCGCCCAACTGGTTGGCTCCGTCACGATAACGATACTCAAGCAAGGCTCGCGCGACATGATTGCCGATGCCTGCAGGAGTGGTCAGGTTTTCAGATTTGTTGCTGGGGTCGAACCCCATCTTTTTCATCTCTTCGGTCAGGTAGTCCGAGAAATGCGGGTATTGATCAAGGCACGTGCGATACATCGCAAATGCAATCGCAGTCTCTTTGTTGGCTTCAGTCCGTTCGCTCGCCGGTCGCCGCAGTGAGCCACCGTGCATCGTGCCAACAGCTTTTTCATCGTAGGCGGCCCACGCATCAAACATCGCGGTGACTGGAATCGCCATCTGCCGCGACAGGATCGTTGGTTGAGCGCCGATCCGTTCAACGTCGCGGGCGGCAGCTTCAAGCATCACGTCAAGCCATTTGTAGGCCGCCGATGGCGTGTGCTTGATAGTGGCTTCGGAGTCAGGAATCTGTTGGCCGTTGACGTTGTTTACAAACGCGTTGCTTGTGAGCATACAACAGACCGCCAACAAAACGATCGAGGTTCGGTAGAACATGAGTGGCATTTCCAATTACATAACAATGACAAATCAAAGTATCAATTCTGCTTGGCGGGCTCTCGTTTATCTGTCGCCGAAAGCCGGCTTGCCTTGTAGTAATTTGGCTACAAGCCCGTTTGTGGGTGCCAGGGCTGAGTAGAGAACTCTGATGTTGCCCGTCATTCCTGGAATGCCAGTCGACAGGCTTACTTGCCGCTAAGACCCATGAATCATTGTCAAATGCTTGATGAGAAACAACTTTGGGGTGGTTCAAATTCCTGCAAAGCAACTACCATTGACCTATGCAGAACAAGCACAACCAACACGACTCAACTCAAAACGGTCGTCGACCTACGATCGGCCAAAGGCAATTTTGGGTTATGTTGTTGGCGGCCACGTTGTTGCTGGCTCTGTTGTCCGGCATCTACTTTCAAGAACGCAGCAAAGAGTGGCAGCTGCGAGTCGAACAATCCAACCACCGACTCGTCATCGCTCAGGAAATCATCGCCCGCGACTTGAAGCGGGTTCGATCGGATTTGTTGTTTGTCGCATCACTTCCTGAAATCCATAACGCCGATGCAGGCGATCCCGATTCGTTGCAGGAAGCGGTTCGTGTCTTTCAAGACTTCGCAAACGCTCAACAAACTTACTCCCAGGTTCGGCTTATCAGTCGGGCTGGCAAAGAGATCGCGAGAGTTGACTGGGATGGCTCTTCGTCAACGATAACCGATGCGTCGAATCTTCAGAACAAGGCCGACCGGTATTACGTTGCTGAGTCCCTTGAATTGAAGGTGGGGCAGATCTTCACTTCCGAATTCGATCTCAACCTAGAGCAAGGCCAGATTGAAAAACCTGTAAACCCTGTGATTCGTTTTGTGACTCCTGTGCTTCAGAAAGGTCGGATTGGCAACCTGTTGGTTTTCAACTATCAGGGAGCTTCACTGCTACGTGAACTGTCCGGAATCTCGCTACCGGGACGTACTTATCTGGTTCGATCCGATGGCGAATTTCTGTTGGGGCCAAGCCAATACACAGAGTGGGGATGGTTGCTTGGGCACTCCAATCGTTTCGAAACATCGTTTCAAGAAATTGAATTGCAAAGACTGATTGGCGCAGAAGAACCGATTCTTGGTCAGGATGGATTTTTCAACTTTCAGGAGATTCAGTTGGAGAAAGACCGAAGGGATGCAAGTCGACTACCGCTTTTCTTCGCGGCCCACATTCCTGCAAACGAATCGTTTCCCGCTTCCCGCCAACTGCTTAACTGGCTGCTGATTGTGGGCGGAATCATGCTGGCTCCATTAGCTTTGATAACACGATTTTGGACGTCAGCAGCTGACCGGCGAGAATGGCAAAGCCAGAAAATCGCAGAATCTGAAAAACGCCTGCGCCAATTGTCGGCGCAATTGATTCGATTGCAGGAGGAAGAACGTCGAAGTCTCTCGCGTGAAATTCACGATTCGCTTGGACAGCAAGCAACCGCGATTAACCTTGACCTCAAGATGTTAAAAGAATCGCTTCCCGATCTGCCAGAATTAGATCGTGTGATCAATGAAAGTGGCGAGTTGCTGAGTTCGCTGCATGGTTTTGCGACCCGGGTGCGCCCGGCAGAGCTGGATGACCTGGGCCTCCGTGAAGCAATCGAATCCCACGTTTCGGAGTTTGGGAACAGAACCAATATCGAATGTGACTTCCAATGTCATTTTGGAACGGGTGTCATCGACTCCGCTTTGGAGACTCACGTTTTTCGAATCGTCCAAGAAGCGTTGAACAACATTTCAAAGCACGCCGACGCGAATATTGCCTCCGTTGAGTTAAAGATTGATGAACGAGAAAATGAACTGGAATTGGTGATCGCAGATGACGGCGTTGGTATTGAGTCGGATCCAAATACCAATGGCAAGGATTCCGGATTTGAAAAGCGGCTAGGTGTGTTGGGGATGCGAGAACGAGTCGAGTTGTTAAGAGGCGAGATGGATCTGGAAGGTGCATCTAGTCGTGGAACTACACTTGAGATCCGTATTCCGCTCACGACATTGACGGAACAACAAAGCGAGGTAACCCAATGATTCGACTTGTACTTGCCGACGATCATGCCATGGTGCGTGAATCCCTTGCCCGCGTTCTTGAGGCCGAGGCGACGATCTCGGTGGTTGGCCAGGCTGGAAATGGAATCAAGCTCAAACAGATTGTTGCATCAGCGAAACCTGACTTTCTGGTAATGGACTACTCCATGCCTGACCATCAAGCGGTTGATGCGATCAAGGATTTCCTCGAAACTTGGCCCAAAATGCGGGTCGTCGTCTTAACCGTGCACGAGAACATCCACTACGCCGTTCACATTCTCAATGCGGGTGCTCACGGCTATCTGATCAAAGCTGCTGCGGTTGATGAACTAATATTGGCAATCGACACCGTGAAGCACGGCAACGTTTATGTATCGAAGCAGATTGCAGAGAAAGTCTGGCAGCAACGCCAATCCACTAAGAACGGAAAAGCCGGATTGGGATTGCTTTCGGCTCGTGAGTTGGAAGTGCTTAGGTTGCAAGCCGAAGGCAAATCGCTTCAGGAATGTGCAACCCAACTCGGAATCAAAGTTAGTACGATCTCGACTTATCGAAGCCGAATATTGGAAAAGCTTGGCTTGCAAACAAACAGTGAGCTTGTGCGGTTTGCAATCGAAAATCATATCGTGAAATAGGCGATTCGACAGCGCGGCAACTTGCATCGGCCTGACTGCCGAATGCAGTATTCCTGTTGCCCAACAACGCTCGGCGTGAAACTTCG
>CAZJBW010000185.1:0-5074 GCA_964543985.1 uncultured Pirellulaceae bacterium
TGTTAAAGGCTTAAAAAGCCAAAATACGGCTAATTGGGTTTTGCGAGAATCGAAGCCTCAAAGTCATGACAGCGACACCATGTAACGACGAAGGGTTATTGTAAAGAGATGGACTCACAAAGCGGGTCGGGTCAGGCCATTTTCCACTGGCGTAATTCATGGCTACTAGTCGGATTCGCTGGCAACGCGCAGCACCTCCGAAAGCGTAGTTTGCCCTTGCTGCACTAGCTGCAAGCCGGATTCACGTAGTCGGTGCATGCCCTGACTCACAGCCATTCTACCAATTTTACTTGCGGCACTTCGCTTTTGAATCAACCCTTGAACCTGTTCATTGATCGACATCAATTCAAAAAGTCCTACTCGCCCTCGAAAACCAGTTTGGCGACAATTTTCACAGCCCACACCTTCGTAAGCCAAGCTTTCCTGATTGTCGGCTGAATTGTCTTTTAGACTTCGTTTGCAATCTTGGCAAATTCGCCGCACCAATCGTTGGGCCAGAACGCCAACCAAACTGCTGGCTACCAAGTAAGGTTCGATCCCCAAGTCCAAAAGACGAGTTACTGCGCTGGTGGCGTCGTTGGTATGCAGGGTGGAATAAACCATGTGACCCGTCAATGCTGACTGGATTGCCATCTCGGCTGTTTCTTGATCGCGGATTTCGCCGACCATAATAATGTCAGGGTCTTGTCGAAGGATATTCCTAAGCCCCTTGGCAAACGTCATCCCTTTTTTCTCATTGATTTGTGTTTGGCTGATCCCGTTAAGTTGATACTCGATCGGATCTTCTAGAGTGACAACGTTTTTGTCTCGCGAGTTGATTTCTTGTAGCGCAGCATAGAGTGTTGTGCTCTTTCCGCTGCCGGTCGGACCAGTGACCAGAAACAAACCGTGTTCACGGTGAATCAGTTTGCGAAATTGAACCATTAGGTGCTGGGGCATGCCCAATTCTTCCAGCGTATAAAGCCGGGCACCTTTATCGAGAAGACGAATGACGACTCGTTCGCCAAAGCTGGTTGGTAACGACGCGATACGCAGATCAATGTTACGGTCTCCGAAAGCTACGGATGCTCGTCCATCTTGCGGCAATCGTTTCTCAGCGATGTTCATTTTGCCCATCACCTTAATGCGACTCAACAGTTCTTCCTGTTTCTCTTTGGGGATTTCAAACTGATCAAACAGCAGACCGTCGATACGAAAGCGGACTTGCAGGTGATTCTCGTAGGGCTGTATGTGTATATCCGAAGCACGCTCTTTGATTGCGTCGAACAAAATTGAGTTGGCCAATTTGACGACCGGTGACTTGCCAGAACTGGCCAACAGGTCTTCACCACCCGATTCAATCCTGAGTGAGTCAACCGATTCACGGTCCAAATCAGCGATTGTATTCAGAGTTTCGCTGGGTTTCAGTTGGTACCCTGATTCAATGAGCTGTTTGACATGCTGCGGGTGCGCAAAACAAAACCGAGTCGGGCACCGAAAGAGGCGACGGATATGGTCGAGTTGCATAGGAGAATACGGACTGCCACCGACCACCAATAACTGATCACCGTCGTCCTGGGCACCCACGATGTTGAATCGACGCGCCAAGCTTATTGGGTATTGGCCAACAAATTTTGGCGATACGTTTAATGAATCAATATCACTTAGCCAGGGCCTTCTGCAAACGTCAGCGTAGGCTCGCAATGCAAGGAGAGAGGATTCAGAGTGGCCCGAAAATTCTTCTTCAATCCATTGGCGAAAGGATTCCAGGTCAAGTTGCGCCACATCTGTTGCGAAAGGGTGGTCGGAATTCGCTAGAGATTCTTTCCATCGCAGAAATTCATCGGATAGTGGGTTTTTGTAGGCATGCATGCAAAGAAACACCAGAGACCGATTGTTGGGGCGATGCCGAACGAGACCTAGCATCGTCTCAATCCTGCCCGAGCGGGTCAAACCTAATTATAGCCAAGGCAAGTCGAAATGCACGTAAACACGCAGAAGCTTTTCGTGTTTGCTTAGCAAATCACAAATGAGCAGTCACGAGTAGATTGGTTACCGGATGAGCAGGGGGCGGCTTTGGGGGAAGTCTCCAGGCAAGCAGGCTTCACGGTGGTCGATTTCCGATAGGTAACGAAGATCCTTGAACTTGTCATCTTTTAGAATTGTTGGCTTGATAAAGACAAAAAGCCGGCTTTCGTTTTCCGCTTCGGTCGTATTTCCAGTTACAAGTTCGAAAATAGGAATGTCTTCAAGGAAGGGGATCCCTTGCTCGGCTTTTGATTTTTGACGTGATGTTAATCCGCCCACGATAATAGTGTGGCCGTTGGGAATCGAAACTTCGCTAACGACTTGGTTGGTACTTCTGGGTGGCGGCAATGCATCCGTGGCGGCTCCCGTGAAGTCGTTGACCAGAATATCGAACTCCAAATTGAGGTAGTCGCCTTCTGAGATTTGAGGTGTGATTTGGACCGTCGTGCCTGCCGTAGCGAACCCCGCAAAACTTGTTGTAGCGACGGTCTGAGAGGCGTTAATGCTCTGCACAGGAACCTCTGAAACGCTGGAAAGAACTCCTGTTGCGTTGTCGTTGACCAGAATTCTGGGTGCGGTCACGATGCGAGCTCGCGAGTGCTGTGAAAGTGCTCGTAGGATCACGTCGGCGATATCTGGATCGACAAGTGTTCCATTGAAACCAAGGCCTGGGGCCAGTGACAACGCTCCCGTCGTGGCGTCTACCTCGCTTAGTCCGAAACTGGAAAAGGCAAAAGCTCTTTCGGCACCCTCCCGATCTCCACCCGAAACTTCGACGCCCAGGCTGAAATCTTCATTAGCAGTTAGCGTCACAACAATGACCTCGACCAGAACTTGAGGTCGGTAGACATCCAGTTTTTCGATGAGTTCGCGGTAGAGCTCTTGAATCGCGGGTTCTGCCACAACGATTAATGTGTTGGTGTTTTGATCGATGGTGATCTGCGCATCGCCCGGCAGCACGTTTTCAGACGAGATGATCGGGACACCACCAAATGGTGTGGCGCCATCGACCAATTGACCTCTGGACTGGCTTCCTTGATCCTGAAGGAGAGACTGAGCCAATCCACCGCGAGTTACGGGATCGTTTGGGTCTTGATTGAGAAAGTTTTGAGGAGCAAACCCTCCGCCCAGGTTCTGATTGGGCGCATTGATCCCATTCGGTGGCAGACCTGGAATCGAGTTGAAGCCGGTACCAGTATTAAAACCTTGAGTCGAAAGCCCATTGGCATTTGAATTGAACAGGTCCGGTCGCGTTTGCCGTACGACTCGCTGCAAGGTGTCGAGGATGTCTGCTGCGTCAACGTGTTTCAATTTGTAGAAAACGACTGGGCTGGAAGACTTAAAGTTGGAGCCGCTTACGTCCAGTTGTCGTTTGATTTCTTCGATTCGTTGCAGCAGATCCGATCTAGCAGTAACGATCAATGAATTCGTTTCTTCGTTAATGTTCGATTGGTAAAATCGTTCTAAGCGTTCGGTTTCTGCCGGAAATGACTGCCGAATCATGGTATCGACTCTGCCAGCTGAGATGTGTTCGAACGTAAAGGTCTGGACTTTGCGTTCAACGTTTTGATCCAACTGGCTTATCAACTTGTCCGCATGAGCAATTGCTGCGTCTGAGCCTATCAAGATTATTCGATTGGTACGTTCGTCGGCGGAGATTTGGATGTTTCTAAGATTGCGTGAAGTCGCAGTGCTTTCCACTGAAGGTTGCTGCTCAGCGTTAAGCGACGCCCGAGCTTCGTTTTCACGTTGTAGAATGTCGTTTAGTTGATCGGCCAAAGACTTGGCTTCCAGGTTGCTAATTTCTCGGAATTCCGTCTTAATCTGAGTCTGCGGGTTATCGATGGCTGCCAATACTTCCTTGACTCGTTTTATTCGAGACGCCAGTTCCGTGACGATCAACAGGTTGGGGCTGAGGCGGGTTACAAGTGTATCTGAGTCCGCCGAGTTGTTGCCCGAACGATTACCTTGAGGCAGTACAAATTGCTTGACGTAGCTCTCCGCTTCGCTCAATGAAATGTGAGTTAACGAAAATATCCCCGTTACGTAGTCACCGTTGGATAGACCATCAGTAATGCCTTCCTCGTTCTGTCTCGCAGGAACGAAAGGTCGAACATTTGATAATCGTACAATTCGATGCAAGTCTTCGGCTTCGTCTTTGACCACTGCGAAGCCGTTGTTACGCAGCACCAACTGAACGAACTGGAAAAAGGATTCGCCTCTTCGAATTTGAATGTCTCCATAGAAGACAATCTGACTGCTCTCTCTGAATTCGCTGAGTGAATCAGCGATGTAAATCTGTAAGCTCTCTTCCCGTTGCAAAAGACGAACCAGCGTTTCCAAACTAACTGGCTCACCCTGCGCGTATTTTAAATCGACAAAATCATCGTTTTGTTCTTGGGCAACCAGCGGGACTTGCAGTCCGAGTCCTAGCATCAAAAAGCCAAAACACAGGATCAAAAACCCTGGACAGTAGTCGGTATTTCGCAATCTAGAGTGCATAGTTCGCTCGCATCTATAAGAATTGGCGACGTACACTCGCTGATTCCACTAAAAGCGTCAACAGCAACTACCGGCTTTGTTCCTAGCTGTGTCAATCTGGCAATTCGTTGTTCAGTTCAAGGAGACTGCTTGCAGAAATTGACACAGCTTTGGTTAGTGAGTCCAAAGCAAGATTTCCGCTCATCTTTGGTGAACGTTTGAGTATTGCCAGGCAAGAAAAACATCTCATCGAGCGGCTATGTCCGACCCAATCAATCTTGAATGAGCATTACAATTGCTTCCGGGTTGGCCCTTCGACAGTTCCCCAACACCCAATCAACCGACACAACAGCGTGTCATGCTGTGACAAAACAGGACACGCACAGACCAGAACACACTGACAAAGCCAAAATTCTGATCGAAAAAGTAGCGTTGAGAGGCGGCTCGGGGTACTTTTGCGGTCTGCATCTTGAAACCAATGACCCACCCGTCAATTCTCAGCCTGATGAACCCGAGTCTGGCAATGCAGATCAAATGTTACCACCAAGTCGAAGATGTTCGTCTAAGTCTTGGCGCAAACTCGGCG
>CAZJBW010000186.1:0-5017 GCA_964543985.1 uncultured Pirellulaceae bacterium
GCGTCGAGTAGTCGCTGCGCACCCGTCCGCTCGTTTGTGGTTGATTGGGCACGGTCCGAATTCGCCCGAACTGTTTCGCCAAGTTTGCGACCTGGACATGCAACACTCGGTCCTAATGGTGGGAGGGTTCGACGAAGTCAGTGACGTGGTCTCGGCCGCCGACGCGTATATCTTGCCCGGTGTGAATGAATCGCCCGGCTGGTTTGCCAAAACGGCTGCCAGCTTGGGACTCACGATCATCCACCACAAAAACAGCGAAGTCTCGCGAGTGATGCAGCCCAGCAACAACATCCCATTTGATGACGATTCGCGGATGCTGGATTTAGTTGTCAGTCGTTGGGCAACGTCTGTTTCCGATCAACGAAAACCTTCCGAACCTGAATCCAAGTCGCCGGACAGGCCGACTCCGTCGACAAACATCGGTGCTTCGATGCAACAAATGGTCGATGGTTACCTGGAACAGTTGAATCAGCTGGTGCTGACGTAACCGAATTTGAATGCGTCGTTAGTTGGCAAATTGCACCTCGGCCGTTAGTTATTCGGTGTCGTTTTCCTGAACAAGAATCCGAACACCATGCAAGCCAAAGCGACCAGCATTTGACTGCCACCTACAATCATCGACCAGATGGGTCCGTTGAATAAGGACACGAGTACCAGAAATACTAAAGCGCCAATGAACATAAAACAGCCAATGACCATGCATATGACAGCACTGACGCGAAGCTCGTTTGTCGTTCCGGGCCTGGACGACGCTTCCAATTGGTTCGGTTTGTGCTGCGGCTTCGGTTCATCAGGATCCCAGTTGCAATGAACGCAAGCGGCGTGCAGATCAGGTCGGTCGTTTCGGCATTTGGGGCATGGATACATATTGGGCCTTCTGCTTGATCACCGTTTCCGAATTCGGTCCTGACTTTTAGTCTAATTCACATTGAAAGCTAGCGAAAAGCGAAATCGCCAAGCAAAAACTCAAGTTTCAAAGCTAATTTTTAGGCGAGGGGGACAGATTCCTGCATTTGATCGTTGCGAATAATCGATGAAAAGAGTACTGAATCAGTTGCAGTTTTTGTGTGCGCGTTCGCGGTTTGGTTCCGACCGCTCGTCTGGCACCCCGTCATGCTTCTAATACCGTCCAAAGTTGAATTGAAATGGATTCGATCATTCCGTTGGAATCAAGTCGACACATCGACATGTGGGCCTTGCCGGGCGCGCATCCAACGAATATTGAATTGATGCAAAAACTGAAGACCGCCGACAGCAATCATTTCAACAAAAGTATGCAGGTGGTGGGGACAGTTTCAGATCAGGATCCCGAATCTCAGAAATATCAAAAGACTCACCTTGTCGGCGTGCGAACCGATATTTGGAAACCCAATGAACAGGAGATGGCGAGCTCGCTGCGCTCTTTAAAGAAACGTCGCAAGCAGGAACTGAAAAAGCAGATCAAAAGATCAGGCCGGCTGTCTGGAAGCCAAACCGCAAGATTAGATAATACGGTTGCCGACGACAGCGTCATGCAATTGGATAGCGGTGACATCGAAAAACGTCGTTTGGTGCTTAAACTTTTTGGAACCACGACCACTCGAACACGGTGGTGCGGGTCGATTGAGGAGATCACGACGTCCGAGGTTCACAACTCGATCGGTTCGAATCGTTGCCTGATTTCCCTGGTAGTGATTTTGCCGCGAGTCAAAATCGTTACTCACATTCAACAGAATCACCGAACGTTTCGCTGGCCTGCCGTGTTTTCTTTTTGCTACTACGACGGTCAACGAATGTGGCACGTTACGCTAAAGCAACGTTGGGTTTCATTCGGTCCCGACTTCGATGTTTTCGTCGACGGGCAGGAGATTGGCCTGTTGGATTCCAAGGTGGCCTGTTTCGGTTCGGACAGCTACGTCAGTCTCGATTCTCATCCGCTGGCCAAAGACAGGGGCTTCGTCGACTCGATGACTCTGTTTGCCGCTTCGACGGGCTATCACCGAGCCATTCGCAAGAACATCAAAAAACGCATCCGCTTAGTTGAAAATGGCGAATCGCATTGCCATATCATCGAAGACGAAGAATTGAAGATGCGGTACAACGGGCGAGCCGCCGCTTAAGCTGGGGTAGGCAGGATTCACCGTAGATTCACGAGTGAATTGCTCTAGGAGATTTAAGTCGCGGTCAATTAGGCTGTTGCATGGCCCGGAGTGCCAAAAACAGTAGTGGCGACGACAAGGATGTACCGATGGACCGGATACTCATCGTAACGGATTTCGTAAATGCAGGACGATCAACGTCTGTGCTGCCAAATTTGATTCAGGCATTTCGGCAAAACGGCCACGAAGTTCAATTGGTGACGCTAGGCGGATCGGAAAATCAGATCTCAAGCGTCGATTCGTCTTCGATCGTCTATCCAGGACGCCACTGTCTAAGATTCTTACGGAAGTTGCGTCAGCAGGTCAAAGCAGTAAGTGCCGACCGAGTGATTGCTTGGGGAAATTTGGCGATTCAGCAACTCGGGTTTTGCGCACTGGGGTTGCCCGGTCATTTTTGTGCCGTTCATGAATCGGTTGACTGGTGGCATCACCAAAGCAACATCAATCAAATTGCTTTGCGTCGCTACCCACAACATCTAGTTCACCATCAGGGCGTCGTCGCTCGGTTACAGTCGTTGTTGGGTGCAAGTGGCGGCGCAGTGTCCTGTCTGCCAACCACTCGGATGCCACTAATCGAGAGTTCCAACAGCGAATCGATCAAACAGAGGTTGGGTCTTCCGGGGGATTGCAAGTTAGTTGGCTCTTGCGCGTCCTTCGAGCCACGCACGCGAGTCAAAGACTTCATATGGGCAGGCGACCTGATGAGTTGCATTCGGCAGGATGTGCATTGGTTGGCGATCGGCAAAGGTCCTCAGGAGTGGCGATTGAAAAAGTTTGCCAGCCAGTTAGAAATCGGCAAGCACCTGCATTTCTTGGACTGGGATCAAGACACGCCCAACGTGCTTGCAGGACTGGATGTCTACGTGCAACCATCGACATGGGACGACAGTTGCGCTGGGTTAATCACAGCCATGAGCCTGGGCTTGCCCGTCGTGGGGACTTCCAGAACGCCGCACCAAGAATTGGTTGCAAGCGGCGATAATGGTTTCGCGGTCGAAAGAGGTGCTCGGAACGAGATTGCACGGTGCGTGAATCGGCTGGTCAACCAACCAGAAATCGCGACTCGGATGGGTAGAAGGTCTCAGCTACGCCATGGCGAATTGGCGACGATAGAACAATTGGTTGGCTGTCTACTTGGCGTCATGAAACCTAGCCAGAACCACAGCGTGGCTGCCTGATTGTTGATTCGCCAAACGACGGTATTCATTCATTACCACTTAGGAATTTGCTCATGCAGATGCACCCCTTGGCAGGAGCAGCACCCCGTCGGTACCCTCCTTTGGGAGGATCGGACTGAGGCCACCCTTATGAACTCAGATTCGTTGATTTGTTACATTCCGCCTGTCGCCTAACTCACGGAGAAACTGATGGCCAGACAGAATCGATCAGCAGGTCATTCATCGGTCAGGGAAAGAACCAATTGTGGTGCAAACTGACGTGATTGATTGCGAACGACCGGAACAAGATTTCTAACGAAATTCAATCTTCATGCTTTGAAATCTCCAAAGCATCGATCTCGACGATTGGCGGGGAGCTCTCTTTGAGCGCTGTTACTTTGCCACGAATCACGACTTTTTCATCCAGCAGCTCCAGGAATTTCTCTTCATCTTCGGCTGCGACCTTGAAGTTGTATAAGGGGCGAATGGTGTAAAATTCCGGTCTGTCGAATTGATATCCTCCGCCGTCCTTGGCTTTCAAGACACCGGTAAACGTATCACTCGCAAAATAATAGTCGGCGTTACGAGATGGGGCCATCGCCTCTCCCCCAAACACCGTTGCGACTTTCTTTAGTCCGATGTGTTTCGGTATTTCGGTGAACTCAGTTGGCCACGCAACCAACTCGCCAGATAGCAAGTTAAGTGCCTGATTTACATAGTCATAACCGCGTTGATCTCGTTTTGATATGGTGGCGTGAAAGAGTGCGTTTCCGTCCTGGACTGTAACCTGCCCAAAACTCATTTGATCTTCCGAGCCCGGGTCGGGGTACTGCCAGGCAATTGCACCACTGGTTTTGTCCAGACAAACCAGAGGCGCACTGACCTGGTTGACGCTGATCAAAACCCGGTCGCCGCTGACCACAATCGATTGGCAGGTTGCCAGGAATGATGGTTTGACAAAGTCGTACGACCAAAGCTTCGCGCCATTTTCCAAATTCAAGGCAATGACCGATGTCTTCGTTGAGACGAAAAGAGTGTCTTCGTCTGCTGCCAGGTGCGAAAAATTCATGGTGTCGCGAAAAAAATGTCCGTCCGCGGATCTATGACTCCATAGTTCCAGACCGTTACTGTCACGACACGAAATCTCCAGACCGTTCAGAAATACAATCGTCAGCTCATCCAACACTTGCTCTTCCAGATTCGAAAAACAGCCAGCGATACCGAGGCACAAAGTTAATCCGGCAACAATCAACAATTTCATCTCGAACCTCTGGTTTTGGGGTAGCAAATTAGCAATACACGGCTTAGACGCATCGCGTATTCAATGGTTCCATATCAGGTAGAGAAATCTAAAGGATCAATATCGATTTGTTCGCATTCCGACGACCTTAAATGCTCACAACTCTACTCTTTGACCAAAATTTATCGTCGCATTACAGAGTTCTCCAAATCGAAGAACGACCCAAAATAGCTGAGCGCATCGACATGCATTGTTTCAGGCTCACGACAGGGAAGCAAGTTCGTGACTATTTCGAAAGAAATTTGGCGAACTCAAATGCTCTTTATCGGCAGTTGGGTATGGAGAATTGTCTCCTCGTTCGCCCCTTTTCTAAACTGGACATTTGCATATTTACCGCAACCACCGACTGGTAGAATGTGACTGTCCCCAAAGACAACCCACCATGCCGAACAGTATTGGCTGCGTCCCCTTTTCCGCCGCTC
>CAZJBW010000187.1:0-4985 GCA_964543985.1 uncultured Pirellulaceae bacterium
GGCGTCCCAGCCGATCAACAGAACTTTTTTTGAATTTGGCATGTTTTCCTTGGAACAGAGCTTTGTGTCAAAATTCAAGGTAGCGAGACGCGACTAAGCCACCCGTCCGCTTGAAAGGATTTAGGCGCCTTTCAAAACCAACGTCGCATGACTCTGTGAGTCGTTTGGCAGGAAAAAACACGACTTGGAAAGTCGCGCTGCTATCGACCTGAGTTTTGAAATGCCCTGTACCAATTTTAGTCGCAAGGATTGTACTTCGCTACAGTTTAGCGAGCCCGAACCCGTCACTTCATTTATGGAAAACATCTTTTCGGCAACTCAACCGATATCAGCGGACGGCTTCGTAGCTGGAGGGAACGGAATATATCCGGTTGTATGTGTGAACTCGATTGGTTGCCTGGCCGTCTGAAGTTTCAACGGGTAGTCCATGTTTGCACCAATCAATGATGCTGCCTTTGTAGTTGTAGGCATTCCAGCCGTTGGTTTTCAAACGGTTGGCATACCAGCCACTGCGGACTCCGATTGTGCAGTAAGTGATAATCGTTTTGGACTGATGATCGTCAAAAGTCTCCTCAAACTCTTTCAACGTGATGGCACCAGGCAGAACTGAGACGTCGGATTCAGCGACAGATCGCACGTCCAGGATCAAAAACCTGCCCTCTGCCTCGACGTTATTCTGAATGGCCAAAATTTGTTCGACCGTAATATTCGGAGCCTTAATTTTTTTGGAAAACCACGAGATCTTTTTGATCGATTTACGTTTGCTGGAGGCGGTTCCGGCTGTGAGTAGTGCTTCCGTTGAAATGTCAGTCATCCAAAACATTCTTATGTTGCTGGCAGGAAGTTTTAGTAAATACGGTAGGTGGGCAGACTGTCTCTCTGTGACTAAACCTACCATAAACGCATGTTTCCGCGTAATAAATTGGCGAAAGGTTGATGCGGCACCCTGCTCTTCTTGGCAATTTTCTTTCCATTCAAGTGACCGAACCTGCCTAAAGAAAGCGTCTACATCACTAGTCGTATGGGCGGAGCGCGCGACCGTGCGGGGATTTTAGCAAAGTGATAAAAGTGGGAACTTCGGCAATGAGACAGTATCAAGTAGTCCTGGCAACGCTGTTTTTTGGCATTTGCTTTGCCAACGTATTGTTCGCCCAGGAATCGACGGCGAAAGAATTGACGGCCAGTGAACTGACTGCAGACGAACTGGGACAGCAAGCGATCAACGCGCACCATGCCAAAAAACCCGAGGTTGCGTTATCGCTAATTAGTCAAGCGATCGAAAAATCTGAGACGCCACAAGCCCTTCTGCACACCTGGAAAGGCCAGATTTTGTACGCCTTGCAACGAGCCCCGGAGGCCATGGCGGCATTCAACCAAGCTTTGCAGATCGATCCTCAATTTGATCCGGCGTACAAGGAACGTGCCTTGCTCGAATTCTTGGAAGGCAATTATGAAGCAGCACTCGCCGATTGCAACAAGGTCTTTCAGGGCCAATGCGGATTACAACCGTTTGAACTGCGAGCCTATGCCAATTTCCAGTTGGGTAACGTTACCGCCGCGCTGGCCGATTTATCCAGTTGGATCAAAGAGCGAATGGAAGCCGACGACAAGGACATGCTTGCTCACGCCTATGGAATTCGTGGGAAATGGTTCGAAGAACTGAAATCATACGACCTTGCAATCGAGCAATACAACGCCTCGATGAAACTCGTTCCCTCACCAAGATACATGTTCAAACGCGCTGGTTGCCTGAGCCAATTGGGAAAGTACGCTGAAGCAATAACGGACGTGAACAATTTTCTGGCGAGCCAACAGGAACCTCAACCCATTCACTTTTTCACCAGATCGGGTTTCTACAAACTGGCTGGCAAACCTGGAAAAGCAAAAGAGGATTTGGATAGGGCCGAAAAACTGCTGCAGCAAGGTACCAATCAATCCAGCCACGTGACTCTTGAAGCGATCCGGCAAGCACGAGAATCAATAATGGAACTTGAGGCGAACTTGTTGGCTGGCCAGCCAGTAGAACAACGGGGCCCGCGAACCTTTCCTGTCAATCAAATACATCTTGAATTCATGACCGAACTGGAGCGACTAAAAAGCGAGCGTGAGTCCATGGACGAGCTTGTTGATAAGACGCTCGACTCACCCCTGGAACATGCTGATGCCGCAGAATCAAAAGCGCTCTTATACAGTTTTACCGAACAATACGACAAGGCGCTGGAAGTTCTGAAACAGGGCCTCGAAATGGACCCCGAGAACGTGCACCTGCTTCTGGCCCGCATAGCACTCTACAAAGAAATGATGATCGCTGAGGAACTGACTTCCCAAGAGACATTCGAAAAGTCCAATCTGGATATTGACCAATTAATCGCACTGAACCATCCATCTGGCCTGCAGTTTCGAGCTGGTTTTTTCCATACGGTTAATAACTACGAACGCGCTTTGACTCTCTACTCCCACGCGATCAAGCAAACAAAGAAAGAGGATACGGGAGAGCTCGTCCACTTGCGTGCCGACACCTTGTTTGAAGCTAAAATTTACGACGTCGCGTTGACAGAATACGAAAAAGCGGTCGCGCTTGGTTACGACGAACCGGGTTCCAGAATGACGATGGCTATCTTGCACGCCGGCAATGACGAGTATGCAAAAGTTATCGAAGACTTGAGTTTCGAAATCGAACGCGGATCCACCAACCCCATCGTCCGGTACTATCGCGGGTTCGCATTCGAATCGCTTGGGCAGTTGGATAAAGCGAAGCAGGACTACGAAAAAGGACTCGAGTTATCTCAAGTTGGGACTCAACAGCATGAGATTGCGACGAATAGCTTGCGCGACCTGCAGTTCAAGTTAGATGCAAAAAAAGTTCTGCTGGCGATTCACAACGGCGACACAAAAGACTTCAAGCAACAAATGGATCCAGCCCTGGCAGAAGTGATTGACGACGAAAAGCTCGCTGATCGATTCAAATTAATCAATCACCATTTCCCAAATCTGGACACAGTGACTTGGACCGACTTCAAACTCGATCCTGACCTGCAGCAACAGCAGGCGACCATTCGCATGCGTGGCGTAGCCGATCAGCTAGTTGTTTATCGCGACAAGTCTGGAAAACTGACGGGCGTCGCTATCGTAACGAATGACTTTCAAGCTGATACTCTGGACGTCATCGCCGACGATCTGCACTACGCCCAGACAGCAGCCAAACTGTGGGTCGCTTTCTACGGTAACGACGTTAATGAAATGTACGACGTCATGGCAACGGATTGGCCTGCCAACCTTCTGGAATCCGCCATTCCTAGCGAACCCTTTAAAAAACACCTATCCAATCTACTCGACCAAATGGTCGGCAAATCTGGTATACCGATAGCCGGTCAAAAGCTCTTAAATGTTCGAATCTTGGAACCCAACTTTACACAAGAATCGTTTGCGATCGGTTGTTTTCATTTGATTGAGCTCAATGACGACGCCTTCAATCCATCGCGGGTCATCTTCACCCACCATCCCGAAGTTGGCAAATTTCTGGTTACCAATTACAACACGGGCGAATTTGAGAGTGCTTACACGCATCGCGATTTTGAATTTGAGCAGTCGTTTTTCAATGCCATGGTTTCTGGCGATCCGCAAAAAGTCGTAGATCTTGTGCATCCAACTGACAAGTCAAACATCATTATAGAAATCAACGCTGCCTACCAAGCGGAATTGCAGGAAGAATTTGGCAAGTTCAAATCAATTGCACCCGAATCAAGCTATAACGTGGCAACTTTTTCAAATGGCGTTGAAAAAAACAAATGCCAGGGTGTCGCCAACTTTGAGAACGGGTCGTTCACGTTCAAAATCTTGTCCTCGTTTGGAACCTTGGACGAATTCAAAATAGACAGAGGCTTTAAGCCCTGGGCAAAGAACATCAAAGAGCACTCCCGAATTCAGCAGTATGGAAAGAGATTTCTACAAACGCTCGCTACTGGCCAACACGATGAAATCTTAAAGCTGTTGCCTAAGGAGGGATTCGATTCGATAACGGAAGAAAGTATCAAAGCATTCCAGGCACGTCTAAACGAAAACGTCGGAATCATCGAGTCGATTGATGTCACCAGCAAGACTTTCGACGAAGACGAAAACCATTGGAGATACGACTATGTAGCGACTGGCTCCAAAGGAAAAACCGAGGGCTCTGCCACCTTCGAATTTACCCCATGGAACGCAATGATCTTTGCGTTTAATTTGAATTCAGTCCCAATCGAAGAATCCACCGCCCCAACAAAAGATTGGACCAAGCCTGCCAAGGATCCATCGCAATAAGCTTGTTGGTTTGCAAAAAAGGTCACCGGTCCCTGTAGAACAGATGATCGTGCCAGCGCATCAAGATATCGTCAGCGAGTGCTGCTGCCTGTGACGTTTGCCGCGACGTGAACGCTCCATGATTTCCGCGCGTTCGCATTCGGCAAACATGCCTTGCATCTGAAGCAACAGATCTTCTTCCGGGCTGCTGGCCCCGATCGACCGATTGAGAATTCAATTTCGATGTCCTGCTTCTGTAGCTCATCACCACCAACACCTGGCACGCGTACTTGCGAGGCAAGTCGATCTGGCCAATGCACATACAGCTTTTGAAAGCCACCGACGTAAGCGTCGGCGAGCACTAAAAGCAATCCAAACCGAACTCGCTCGTCACCTGGGCCACTTCACCGATCCCACATGTCGTCAGCGCACCAGTCAGCAGGTCGGAAAGGTTGAAACACGTAGGAAACTGAAAAGAATCGCCGTCATTTTGTTCTTGACATGGATACGGTGACACTACTGCCCACAGCGGCGCCAACTGCGCCAGCAATCCCGCCGATTACCGCCGCGTCGACTTCAACACCAATTAGCTTGATTACGACGGCCGCAATGAGCGCCGAGATTACGCCTGCAACGAGTGAAACGGTGATGACTTTCATTGTGTATTGTCCAAATCTATGTGAGTTACGTCAGGCAACATAACGGCA
>CAZJBW010000188.1:0-4922 GCA_964543985.1 uncultured Pirellulaceae bacterium
TTCACGCTCGAGGACAGGCAGACGAGTATTTTTCGCCTCTTTTGTTGTAACAAATTGCGGAAACCGCCCGAGAGCCCTGTGCTTTGTCAAAATGAAATGTTGGCGTTGGTGATTCATTTCGCCAACCAGAATTCGTGTTGAAACGATATCTCACCTTCAATTCTTAAGCTAGCCAAAGCATTGGCCCTTAAAATCGCAAGCGGAAGAGGCTGTAATTTTTCCCATGTAGTGTTTGCAGTACCGCCTTTAGGTAGAATCGGGCCTGAACAAGCGACAAACATTTGGGTTAAAATCGGGACTACAAAAGACGCAAGCATCTGAATGAAACGAGAAACAGCTGTTGCAAAAAATCACAGCCTCGAAGCGTCAACGAAGAACGATCCTCTTGTAATTCAGCAATTCGCTCCCTCACCTTCGGTTGCTGATCGGCCCTGACGTTTGAAGGCAAGGTCCAAGCCTTTGACAGCAGGCCGCTATCAATCAACGTTTCGCACCACTAGAGCGCGCGCGCGAAATGCAATGCGGTGGCCGGCGTGGCTGATGAAATCTCTGAAGTCGGATTCGATGGATCGATCGAGCACTTTGCCGCAGGTGATCCAGAGGCTTTCGACGGTTCTTTCTTTTGCGGAGCGAATCAGCCGTTTGAGTTTTGAGAACGCCATCTCGATGGGGTTGAGTTCAGGACTGCAGGGAGACAGGAACCTCGCAGAAGCCCCAGCGGATTTCCTAAGCCTCTGCCACTTCCTTTACTTTGTAGCTGCTGAGATTGTCCATGATCAGGATGTCATGGCACCGTTCTTACGTGTCGTAAATGCTGTCAACTCCTAGCACATGGCTCCGCACGAAGACTCAGCAATTTTTTAAGAGCTTTGAAAGGACGCTGAAGGATACGCATCGTACCTGTTCTCCCAAGAACGAATTTTTCCGTTCTTGAATTCAATTCTCTGACTGATATCCAACGGTTCACTGAAAGGCTGTCCCACCGGATGAATCCATGATTTCCCCAAAACCAACACGATGTTGTCGTCGCTGTCGCTCGAGTAGTAGTCGTACCACTTTCGATAGTCAACCTCAGCAGGCACGACCATGTGCGAATAAAATTTATCGATGGCTACAGTCAATCCGCTGGCCCCTCGATACTCCCCAACGAACGGAAATTTCCTGTCATCACCGATAATCTTCATAACAAAATCATCCGCAACCAAATGACTCACGTGCTGGAACATGTCCCGCTGCAAGACATAAGTCGAGTGCATCAAGAACCGAGCGACTCGTATCGGCTCAAATACGAGCATTTCAGGTCGGACGACTTCCGTGTCTGTGCTCAAAGCCTGAGCCAAATCGAACAATGTCGTTAGTGTGATTCGACCACCTGATTCAGCCTTGGAAACCAGACGCAAACTGTACCCTGAAGCCTTAACAAGTTGCTGCTGAGACCAGCCCCTTCGCTTCCGCAAGCACTTAATATAAGCTCCGTGACATTGATAAGATTGCTTTCGCTCATGTCGTGTCCAACTCATAGCTTAACCCCACACGCTAAATAGTATCCCTTCCAACTAACAAGGCGGATAAACCACGAGAATCGTGTCACAAATAATTCAAAAAAATGACAAAACAGCATGAAATTTAAGCGAACCCCAAGCTTTAGCTCGAAACCGCCAGTCTCATCGAACGTCAGCCGTTTCTACCCCGGAAGCAAGCCCGCCATCGTCTTCCACACTGTATTGTTCTTCAGAAGACCATAGTCTCCCTCGGCGAAACCGGAACCGATGCCGATGACGGAACGACTGAGCTTCCCCATCGCCTGCAATAGGCCAAAACTCCATATCCCCGCATAGCACAACATCATTTCCTTTGCAGAAACACTCGTATCCCACCCTGGGATCAAAGGAAGGTGCATGCTCAAAAACGCTGAGAAAACTCCCCAACGCCTCTTTGTATTCTTCCAAACCGGCATAGTTACCAGCCAGTGGAATTCGCTCTGGATCACCCACGACACGAAACACTGCTTCAGCTTCAACCTCGCATCCACATCCTTCGAACCTTCGCTCCCGATACTCGTGGACTGACGCGACGAAAGCTTTGGCCAATTCCACTGGATAACTTATCAGATCCTCGGGATAAACTACACGGTCTTCACAACATAAAGCCGTCGCGATTCGCTCGATTGACTTTGCGGAAACACTTTCCCCCCCTTCTACCTTGCAGATGACTCGAACACTGACGCCCGATTCACTGGCAAGCTGTTGTTGCGACCAACCCTTCCGTTCGCGAAAAAACTTCAACAATCCTTGATTGCAAACGTAGCTTCGCCTGACATCCTCTAACGACCAGCTCATTAAAATCCCCACAAGATTGGCAACCACGCCACACTATTTTTCCTCGAATGGGTCTGAACGCTGTCCGCCAAGGCGACCTGAACCGTGAAGACAAGTTCGCTTCATTTCACGCATCCAACGACGTTTCCAATCAAAATAGATTGACCACGCAATCGATCCCCGCCGGCCGCCTAATGCTACAAAAAATAAAAACGTAGCCGCGTCTAGTGGGTTCGAGAGTTGCCGACACGCCTAAACGCCCACAACCTCGCCCACAACTCACCGGTGAAATCTACTCCGCCAAAAGAACTCCGTCCTATCCCCAAGAAAAGAAAACCGCCTACGGACAGCGCCACGTCCCTAGCGGACAATGCCACCCTCCCCAACAAAGTGATAAACCGTACACATCTCCAGCAACGCCCAAATGCCAAAACCAACTGCATGTATCGTGCGCTCCCGCCCCGTACGTTAAGCAACTCGATGCAGTTAGTCAATCACGACATAAAAGCCACCTCTTGCCGACCATTTTGAAAAAAGAGGCTCACAACGCCAGCATGCGTCTGTCGTGCGTCCTATTTCTCTGCTCTTTTTCTTGACTTTCGCTGGACATTTTTTGGCAAGAGAAACGATCGTCCGACGTCCTTGGCAACTCGACGAACACTCACTTTTCACGCGCCTGTTTTATAACTTTTTGATGCGCAAGAGTTTCAAACCATTGGTTTTAACAAGCTCAACTAGGATTTCGAACGCCAATCCTACAGATCGTGCTGTCTCAAAACGACATAAGTAGACTCGGTCTGACTTTGCCAGATTCCACGCCCCCCAGCCCAATAGGTGCAAGTATCGTGCTCGCAAATCGTTCATGAATTTTCTTGCATTCGTTTTTTTTCCTTTTACGATACGCGTCATCATCGTTTCAATGCCTTCAACTTGTTGCATTTTCAATTGCTCTAGGGGGTTAAAGCGATCTGCAACCACTGGCTCGTGCCAAGGAAGCGACTGGGGAAGATACCCAAAGAGACAATTTATTGGAGTTAACCTACATGTTTCGCCGCAACAATCGACATTTCTCTTCAATTTCTCGCAGCATTGGACGCTACACAAAGAAGGCATTGCAACGAGGAAATGACTCAGATCAACGCTGGCTCAAGCGACAGGACGAGCATCGTGTTCGCATCCACCTTCTCCGCCGGGCTTGGCGGCGAGCGTTCAGCTTTGTGCCGATGGTTCGGTCTGGCCTTGCCACCGTTTGGGCAACGATGACCAACCTGCTGGTGAGCATGTGCCTGACTCCACCTACCCGGCCAATCCGCCTCGCGCCTCGCAGTGGCGTCCTCCGCTGGGGTAAAGGTCGCAACAAAGGAAGAAAGTCTGCGAAAAGACGTGCGTCGCAAAAAAGCGACATGAGCTCAAAGACCTATGAGGCGGTTGAGCCGCGACAAATGTTGGCGATGGTGGGAGGTGACCTGTCAGTCAGTTTTAACAGTACAAACAATGAGCTGTTGATCGCAGATGTGATAGGTAACAACGATCAGTTGACAGTCCAAGAGGTCGGTACTGATACAGTTGTGACCTCGAATGGTGGTGCCTCCACCTTCATGAGCTTCGCTTCGGGCGTACCGGGGACGTTGAGCATGGGGAATACTGTGCTAACCATTCCAACCGCAGATTTCGATAGTTTGGTGGTCAATACAGCGGATGGCAATGACACGCTGACCGCCACAGACGTTTCTGCCAGTGTTGATCTGACGTTCACTGGTGGCGCTGGAACCGATGATTTCATGTTGAATTCCAGTACGCTGGCGGCGTTGACTCCGGTGGGAACGACCAATCTCGAAAATGGTGAGACTCTGTATGCGAGCGGTCCTGGTAACCGAGTCGACTCGAACTTTATCGGTGCAGCCGGATCAGCGATCGTTGTGGATGGTGGAGGTGGCAATTTGACCATCGGTGTCAGTAATTTTTCAACAACCGGTACGATTTATGTGGGCGACAACTACCAGCTAACGCTGGTCGATAGTAACCAAGCTTCACTCGGTAGTCTGACGACAGTCACCGAGGGCGGAACACTGACAGCTGTCGAAGGTCTCAGCCTCTCTAGTGGTGATGTACTTACTGGTGCCGGAACTGTTGATGTTGGGACGGGCACTGATGATTTGAATATCAATTCGGGAACCGTGGATGGGTCGCTGACAATTGACGGTGATGTCGATGTCGAAGACGGAACATTGACAGGAACAACAACGGTCAATGGCAACGTTGACCTTGGAACCGGTTTGGTTGCTGGCAATGTCACGGTAAACGGAGCACTCAGCGGTCCAAGTGTTGATGACAACGCAGCAACGATCTCACCAGGATTCAGTCCTGGAATTGTGACCGTCACCGGTGGTCTTGTATTGGTCGGTGGCGATACACTTGAGATAGATGTTGACGGAGCTGCTGGGGCAGGTGTCGTCGGTGGTCACGATCAAGTGGATGTCACTGGTCCTGTTGATCTAGGTGGTGCCACGCTTGCTCTTTCTGCTGCAGGTCCGCTTAGCATTCCCGCTGGCACCGAGTTGGTCATTGTCGACAATGATGGCACAGAGGATGTCACAGGAACCT
>CAZJBW010000189.1:0-2419 GCA_964543985.1 uncultured Pirellulaceae bacterium
ATGACTGGCTCAAGCCTGTGCAATAGAATCAGAATCGTGAAATCAACGGGACCGAACATTGCGCGATCTATTCGCTAATGCCTGCAAAACTGTCCGCAGAAATCTATTTAAGGAACATTCGTGTCTCACCTTTCTTTCGAGCATTTGCTTTGTGTTTCTATCGCAACGGTCACTCAATTTTGGTTGCTGAATTTGTTGATCATTTGTTGTTGTATGGCACAAATTGATAACAGCAAAAAGACTCGAACGGAAACGGCCGAGGTTCCTGATTCATCGGAAATCGAGATGGCTGCCGATATTCGCAATTCACAAATCTTATTGTCAATCGGTTTGGGCGAGGGTGCACGTTTCCTAGCCCGTCGAGCAGTTGAAGACTTCCCTGAATCCGCCACCGCCTGGCGAAATCTCGCAGAGGTTTCCACCCACGGTCCTCTCGGTCGAAAACTGGTTCGTGATTTCGACTTTGAGAGTGCAATTGAAGCGTATTCCAAAGCGATCGAATTGGACAAAAATGACCAACACTCCGTTTGGCAACTTGGCGTGCTTTACGAACACCAACCGAACGGCAATCACTATGTAAATCGTGAGCAATTGAAATTGGCGATTGAACAATATGAAAAACTGAACCTTGATCAATATGATACCAAAATGACGATTCGTTATTTGTTAGCGTTGAACTACGCGGGGCAGTATGAAAAGACAGTCAAGTTTTTTCAACGTTCTGACACAATCGAATATCCTACGCTTTATCTAGTTGCTGTTTGCATGCAGCAAGGCGCTCAAAAATCGTTTGCAGAACTAAAAAAGATTGATTCAACATCAGCTGGAATCTTAAGCCTTGGTTCTCGAGTTTACTGGAATTTGATGAGTATTGGCGAATACAAAGATGCCGGTGAATTCTACGAAATTGCAAATAGCGATTCGATCCTTGATTCGATTAAAGCAGTATCAATTGTTCCACCAAATGACTCACCGCAATTCGACGCAGTCAGAGGCTTGTTGAATTGGACGTTCAATGATCGCAACGATTACAGCGCCGCACAAGAATTTTTTTACAACGCTAACGTCAAACAGATTCAACAATTTGTTTGTGATTCGCACCTAAAATTCTTCCCTCACCTGGGCGGTGAATTACCAGCGAATGAAATTGCACTTTCCTCGACTAGCAAACATCTCGACTTCCTGATCGAACAATGTCAATATCACAAGATTGTGCATGGTTACATCGTTCACGTGGAAACGCACTGGACTGATAATTTTCAGGATGTTTGGGCTCCCCGTTACCAATGCTACTTGGTCAAAACACCAAAAGGTGAAGGTCAAGAACAAGCCTGGAAGATCTTGTTGCCGGGCGGTGATTTCCGACACCTCGGTTCCTATCTTTTTGAGCTGCTCAACAGCGATTTGGAAGAAGGCGAACTGAAAAAAATCCAAACCACGTTTGCTGAATTATTGGATACTTATGATTTTTACGCGCTGAATCGAACGGTCAAAATTCATGTAGAAAAGGCGTTAAAATTTCGGAGATTGTCACTGCAAAACCAGTTGCAATTCGCTTCGGCAATTTTGGCTGCCAGACGAGGAGGTGCCGAAGTTGTGCAGTACCTGGAAAATTTGCGATCAGACCTGACAGGTGACTCCTCAAGTATTTGCGAACAAGCATTGTTTGTTGCTCAATTTTCAAACGGTAACAACCAGGCTGCCGCCAGAACACTTGAAAAGATAAAGTCCAAACCGGGTCAAATAGGGTTTTCTCACGACGATGAAATTAGGTTTTACTCCGAAACACGCCGTTTCGAACAAGTCGAAGATATTCTGGAACAATACCAGGAAACGGTGAACGGCCTTTACCAACAAGCACGGGTGGATGTTTTGAAAGGCGATTTTGCTCGAGCCAATGAACGACTTCGGGACACTGTGTCCGCAGGCAATTCGGATTTCAGCCTAGCCAATGCCTACGTATGGAACAGCATGTTCTCAAAAGAAACGCCATCGCGGGGAATTGAAGCTAAATTGAAAAGAGCTGTGAAATCGCAGAAGAACAATGATGTCTACGCACACACAATGGCAACACTTATGGCAACCAAAGGGGAAAACGTTGATGCGATGGACTATCTGCGAACTTGTTGTGATCGGAAAGGAGTCGGAAGATACGTCGAACCTGATGACGAATATGTCATGGGTGTCGTCGCCAGGAATTTGGGTTTTGACGATGTCGCGATCGACTACTTTCAACGAAGTTCGGTCGCTTACGCACCTTCTCACAGCAACGCTCAAACAGCTCTTTTAGCCAGAAGGCAACTTTTAGAAATGGGTGTAGAGCCAGAAGGCGTTGCAACGTCCGAGGCCCAATTGCCCATTATCAAACCGTAATTGGCTCATTGAACTACGACAAATTCGGGCAAAACCCAAACAAACG
>CAZJBW010000189.1:2519-4845 GCA_964543985.1 uncultured Pirellulaceae bacterium
GTCTGATTCGACACGGTTTTGACGTGTCAAATCAATTTTCGGTCTCTGACACCTTTGTTTTGCCCAGCGCCAGTGCTGTTCGTCGCTGACACCGTTAACACCTTCGTTTTGTCTGCCCCTCTTTTTCGGCCTACGGTACTTCCTGATACCTACGAGTCAAAGAATTCCATTGCACGCTGCTACTAACGTGCAGAAGCAAGAACTGGCCAACCAATGACTTACGAAGATGTTAATGCCATTCAAGGCTGACCCGAATGGCATTAAGCATTGCTGCGACAGCAAGTCACTAAAATTCACGAAGAACCTTACTTTTCAAGCTGTAATTTTTTTGCATCAACCAATTTGAACACAAACATGTCATTGCAGTAGATATTCACATTGCCTAGTTGTTTACTTAACAATTCCCTGTGTTCGTCGTCCACAAAAACGCTATCAAGGCTCCGTCCTCTAACTATCTTGGTAATCTGGTCAGCGGAAAGTGAAGTTCTTCGAAAATTGATATATTTCAGATTGGGCAATTTCTCCAATTGAAATGTGCTTGGTTCGATTATCGAATCGCTAACATCAATCGCTTCGATAGTGTTGCTTTGGATTTCTGAAACGATCTCACTGGCAGAATCAGAAAGTCTTAGACTCAAAAAGACTAAGGACTTGAAGTCCGAAATTTCTTGTGAGATCTCAGGTAAAAGAGAACAGCCATCAAAATTTACAATTTTCAACTTCTGGCGATGGAAAGCGGTCAATGCGCAAATCACATCGTCGTTGTGCATTCTCGTAAGATGGACCGATCCAACATCTAAAAAACGAGATTCGTCATCACGCCGAAAACTTTCATCAAACGCACATTTGTCGAAACGCATAGTCTTGAATTTGACCGCATCAGTTAAACTTTCTAACAAGCTAACTGAGACGTCGCAATTATTCAGTTGGAGTTTTGTGAGTTTTGGCAATTCGTCATGTCGATCGATTACTATGTTCAAAACTTCTTCTGAGTCACAACTGATTCCAACTGGTTCACTCAAGTCTTGAGCATCGATCGTATCGAAGTAAAAGTCTCCGATTGCATAACTGAATGCGACACGTCCACCCAATTGCTGAATATCTTTGACAATCGCAAGTTGAACTTGATCTGGGTTTAATTCCTGACATCCAATAGGTAGGATGCCTAAAAGCAGGCAGCTAAAACATAGAACGAATCCGTTCCTATTCCGAACAACTAAAAACATAAACGCCATCTCCAAAAATTTGCGTGAATGGTCTCTCAAGGTAGCGTAAGTGTGATTCTAGCTGTTTTGCAATATTGCTGACATCTCGGTAAATGAAGCCTTTTATCATCAGGGTGAAGCTCATTCCACCACACTGCTAAATTTCCCTTGCTTAGCGAACCAGGAAGAGGAATGCCGATTCCAATTCCAATGACGAACACTCCGAGTGCAACACGTATTTCGTGCCCCCAAAGTGTACTTCACAAACTTGTCTCGCAAGACCTTGTAGTTATAGGGCCAACAACCCGCATCGCATTCCTCAAGAAATGAAAATGTGTAGTTACATTCGCATCGAATATCATGAGCAATCCGTCCATCCAAATTGCTTGGATTGGTTCCAGCTGACAATTGCCAACCACCTCCTTTAATGCCTACTGAATCTAACTTACTCACCCGTGAAACCTTACTAACTAGTTTGCAGGCGAGTCCAAAGGCGTCCTGCCGTGATATGCCCATATACCCTCTAGTCAACGACTCTCCGTCAATATACTCGAGCGGATCTCTGCTAGTGAATTCTCCAGCAGTTGGGTCGTAAAGTCTTGCCCGGAAGTACATCCGGCCGCTTCCATGGCCTCCGCTGCGCGTTTCGCTAACGGCCCGGTGCTCGCAGGCTCGCATCCTCGCTCCCGGCCATCCATGGCCTCCGCTCGGACCCATCCGTGGCCCGGGCCGCGTCAAACGCCGACCGTCCATGGATCGGCGTACCTTCGGTCACTCTTTCGACAATCTTGATGACCGGCCGAACCTGAAAAACTCCGACTGTTTATGCGTTGGAGCGTCCAACGAGATTCCGCCGCGATCAACATCGACTACTTCGGCCATATCGAAACGCGCGGCGGTGCCAGTTGCAACGATCACTCAAAAAAAATCGCCCGCATGGTCACCGCCTTCGTTCAGGCAAGCTACACATGCGGGCGTGTTCGATAACAGTTTGGTGGTTTGACGACCGATGGTCCGGGTTGAAAACCGAAAACCAAGGCTGACCCAAGGCTGACCCTCTGACCCAAGGCTGACCCTACACCAGCGCTTGCGACAAGCGTTCAGTGGCGGCAAAAATGTTT
>CAZJBW010000190.1:0-4771 GCA_964543985.1 uncultured Pirellulaceae bacterium
ACGGGTCGCCGATTGTTAGCGCAGTCGGCGGCCACTTTTAAATATTCTACGCTGTCCTGCTCTCCAGCGCAAGTCAATTCTCTATCATTCTTTGTCGGCGCTAACCGTTCTCAAGTACTCGATCAATCACTGAACCCAACTACGAGGCCAGCATCAAAGTCGTTTTCGTTTTCTCTAGAAGCGTCCTCAATATCCCCAAAACTATTGGGCATCTTTTCGGCGTTTGGGTTTTGAGAATATTGGGGATGTGTTGCGGGGTGTACGAAAAACTTTTCGGAGGGCCTGCCAGGTTTTGGTTCTTTGCCGGCTGGCAACAACCACCCCAGTTCAACAAGCACGTCGCAGCCAGCCCTAATGTCTTGAGCCTTTTGAAAACAAGCTCGCTGCTTTAGTGACTGATGCAAGTCGCGAACACTAATGTGTTCTTTGTGATGCCGCCCAAGCCAATCGAGAATCTGAATTGCTTGATGACGTTCAGAGTCCGTGTTAGCCAGATCGTGGACGGCAATCGCATGATCTATCAGGACTCTGGCCGCGCTAACGGCTTTCTCAACAATCGAGATGTCGATCTCAACTTCATCAGGGCGTCGCTGGGGAGCGGTGCTTGCGATGTGCAACAACGCCGCAAATCTCGCTGTGTTACCCGCAAGCTTTCCGCCCCAGTACTTCAGTGCCGGGTCGGCTAATCGACCATCGTCAGCCAGCATTGGCTCAATCTCTTTTTGCCAAGCCTTCCATTGCTCGTACGCTCGCACCGAGAACTCAATTGTGTAAGGGATCTCCACCCCGTCTTCATTCACGTTCGCTGGTATTGCAAGTAAATTCGCGATGCCGGCTTCGTACTGCTGTTTTGCGGAGTCGCTGACTCTGTTTGGCTTTAGCTGTCTTGAGCCTACTTTGCTCAGCGGCAGTGCAAACATAAAGCGTGAAAGCAAACCACGTTGAACCAGCACTGGCTTTTTGGTCAGATCCTGAATTAAACCGGGCTGTGGAGCGATTCCCATCGTCATTAACGGATGGCTTAGGCTGATCGGTGCTTTAGTTTGCCGATCGACTTTGCAGTAATCGCCGGAATATGCCTTCAGGTAAACATCCAGCACTGGGCTATCGGAGTATCGTCCCATCATCATTGCAAACATGGAATCGGCTTCAGAATCCAGGAACGATATTCGCTCCCCCTGCTCATCGAGTAACGCAGCGACTTTCTCAGGCGTACAATCGTTGATCAGTAGTTGGGGAGCTACTGGCACTGGGGGAATGTCTCTTTCCATCTCGGTGATCTCTTCGATTGCCTTTTCTTGCTCATCTTGAGTTTTAAGCTTTGCAATTTGCTTACGTTTATCCGCGATCAGTTTTTCATAAGTCTTCCGCTCTGACTTAGCCTTTTCGATGCTTGGTGCCAGTTCCCTAGCTTGCTGGCGTTCCCACTCGACCAGCGTGCCAACCATTGTCTTGAGCACAAACGATTTTCGATTACTTGGATCCATCGCAGCCGCAAGCCAGATATTTAGTGGCTCAAAGTAGTCAGGCTCAACGCGAACCGTAAACCGCTTTGCGACGATGGTTGCAATTACAGCAAGACCTAGAAAGCCTGCGAGCTCAATCGGAGTCTCAGCTGCTCGGCTTGCATCCGCAATAATCGCTTCCAAGAACCCGCCGTCAAACGTGTCAGGTGGAATGCTGTCCAAATTCGAGCGTCTCAAGGGGATTGGCTGTCCTGCCTTCCAGTTTTCTATTTCGCATTCAAAACTCAATCCATCTGCGCCAATAGTTGCGTTATAATCTCGGTTAGTCATCCGATGTCTCCATACGTTGTTTGATTAGATTCAAAGCAGCCGTGATGCGTCCTGCAAGATGATCACGGCTTTTTTGCGCCCATTGCCGAATGTCGTTTACTCCCGGCGGTGGTGTGATCGCGTCGAGTCGACGTAGATTGATGTTGCCAGCAGATGCTATCGCTGCCGCAAGTTCCCCAAAGCCAGACAAGCCAGCTTGATCGTTGTCAGGGATCAACAAGACCGCTTTAGGTTGCAGCCGCTTGATGATCTTGATGATGTACTCGGTGCCACCCCTGCACGATGGCCGGCCAACACACGAGTTGAAGCCACAATCAAATAGTGCCGCGGTATCCGTCGGCCCCTCGCAGATCAACAAATAGTTTGAGGAAAGCGAATCGGCATCGAAGAACAGGCCGTTTCCATCGGTGCCGCTGACTGACTTCTTCGCGTCCTCGCTTCGAGTGCGAATGCCAACAACAACACCGGTCGCGTCCCGCATAGGCCAAGTCGAGCACAAGCCTGAACCATGCCAGCCAACTTGCAGTCGGTGGAGCGATTCAATTGAGACTCCAAGTTGCACGCTCAAATACTTGTAGCCGCCTTGTGTCATCGCGACTTGGTACCGCGCTGCAAGTGCTGCCCAGTCGCGTTGTGGCTTTACACGCTCAAGTTTCGGCTGACTAGCTGGACCATAACTCAACGGTTCATCCGAAAGCTTGTGCAGCCAGCCAGCCCCCTTGGTGCCCACTGGCTTGTTAGACTCAACTCGTTGGCAAATCGCAGCCGATCCATCCCCTGTGATCAGGCACCAATCTGGTCGCTCACAAATCGGGCATGGATGGCTTCGCCTTACTCGGCTCCAATTAGACGTCGTCACGGGTCACCTCCTCTGGAAGCAAGCCAGCCAAGTAGGTGTCAAGATCGCAAACACGGATTAGTGTTTTGCGCCCCAACTTAATTTTGGGGATGTCGCCGGCGGTCAAAAGGTCGTCCAGCAATCGCGTAGAGATACTTAGGTAGGCCGCTGCCTTTGCTCGGCTCAATGCCCCACCACTGCGGATCTGCCGCTTTGTTTCATTTGTCATGTCTTTTCTCCAGTGAGACCGGTCAGCGATGTTGCTGGTGCGTGGCCTCAACGAAAGAGAAAACTAATGACGCTCGAAAAAGCATCAATTGCAATTCAGAGGATGTCATCATGGTTGTCATCAAACCAATCGTGATGACAAACCAATCCACTAGGGAGTAAGCGTACAGACGCAGCGTAGAACAAGCTGGCGAACCGTCGAGATTGTCACTATGACAATTGCGATGACAAACTACTTGACTTTATTGTTGTTTCGATTCATGCGATTTCGGTAAGTGCGATTGATTGTGTTTAGACTGTCCTTATTCAAGTTGAGTTTAGGAAACTCTATTTTGAGAATTGCTAGTCGCTCATCTACCTTTTTGTCTTCCATTAGCTCAGCGTTACGTTCACCGCATTGCTTTCGTAGCTCCGCAAGGTTCGCTGTTTCCGACGAGTCTGGTTCCGCTTTGCCAGCCGGAAGACCTTCAGTTAAACGCATACATTGGGCGTTAGCCTCAAATGTTATGACCTCGCGTCTGAGTTCAACTACTAGTTCACCAAAGCGTGGCAAAGCCATGAAATCCTCTGTAATCTTTTTCATGCCTGAATGAAAATCAGCCATCTCAAAACACACGTCATCCCCGCAAGTCATATCCAACCATTTCGAAGGATTCGATGCTCTCGCCGCATCGCCAAAAACACCGCGAGCGGTCGCTAGTGCCGCTTCGTGAAAAGATAAAAAGAACTTTCTTTCAAATTCTACGGACGGACTTTCGGACGACACCCGGAGTCTGTTGAGCTCGTCAATATAAGGCTGGATCTGCGATATTGGATTGCCATCAATCACGCGAAGGACCGCTCCGATTCGACATAAATAGAATGCGCACGCGTTGGGCAAGTTCGGTGAATCCCATTTACCAGAGAAATTGTCCACGCACTTGTCGAGATCGCTGAGAACGGTCTGTAGGTGAGAAGACAAGTTTGAAAAACTTTCTTCCATGTGCATTAGGTATCCTTTCAACATCAGAATGGGTGCCAGCCGGGGCCAGTGGGAAAGGATCACCAATGACCGGGCTGGCGCACGGTGATCAAACCGCTGCCCAAGTGCACCCAACCGTCGCCGGGCATCGCAATCATTCTATCGTATTGCTGGCCGCCAACAAATCGACGGACTCGCATTGTCGAATCGACTGTCGTTAGCTGATTAAAAAGCAGTCACTCAATAATCAATTTCCGGCGTTGACTGACCCCACAGCACTAATCTGAGCCCGGACGTCGATCTGAATCGGCAACGCCATCTTGCGCACCGTAGCAAGCATCTTGATCGCCTTGAGATGCCGACGCTGAGCCTTTTCCATTCGAAGCTCAAACAATTTGGTCTTGGAGTCGCTCAACCTCGGGGACTGAGCCTGTCTTAACTCGATCATGTGCAGGTAAAGCCACGTCTGAACAACACGCTCAATCAAGATCTGTTCCATCCTCGGCGCTTGAGCCCAGCCTAAATCTTGACGCATTGTTCGAAGTTGTTGTTCGACCAACTCACGCGATCCAAGCAGATCACCGAAGATCGAATTCAAAAGCGACATTTCGACTTGGCTCGCCATGCCCCAAGCTCGCTTTAGAAGAGATTTAGCCGATTCATCTTTGAGCTGCTCTCGCAGAATTGACAAGGCATTCTCATCTCCAGCGTTTGCCGCAATGATCACGTCCCTAATGTCGCTCTTGGTCGTTAAAGCCGTGCTATTTTCGTCCATGCCGTCTTCTCCATTCTCCTCGATTGTGTTGGTGATTGCCGGCCACGAGCAGTATTACGCGTGCAACATCGTCTGCAGCCGAATCAAATTCCTCGATCTCTTTGTCGAATTCCTTCGCCTTCCGTTGAAGCTCGCGCTCTCGATCCAGTTCCTGCTGCCGCTTCCTTCTGGCT
>CAZJBW010000191.1:0-4733 GCA_964543985.1 uncultured Pirellulaceae bacterium
GAACGGCTCAGCCAATCGGCGTTGTACTACGAATCGACTCAAGTCTGTCCGGATCAGGCAGATGGAGTCCGCGATTGGTTGGAAAAAGCCGGAATGACCTTTCACACGGGGCCCAATCATGCCACGGACCTGACCGACGATCAGATCCGCAAACAGTGCCAAATGTATATCGCGGCCGTGCGAATCGCCGACGATTTTGGCTGCGATACGATTGGCATCCAATATCAACAAGGCCTTAAAGACTTGATGCCCGCCAGTGATCTGGTCGAGGGCCTACTCAATAACTCGGACCGACCACCCGTCACCAGTCGATGTGGACAGCGAGTTCTATTTGAGGGCCAGCCAGTGGTACACTTCAACGAGGTCGATGAATGCGCTGGTTTGGACGCGTTGATAACTTATCGAGTGCAATCGGCTTTGCAGCAACCGATCGAATCGACATTGCACGACCTGCGATGGGGTGACTTCGATCCCACCGGCTCGACCGAACACTATGTGTGGGTGTTCTTGATCAGTGGCGCCGCGCCGCCCGCTCACTTTATTAACGGCTGGGCGGGCACCGATGGACATCGCCAACCCGCAATGTACTTTCCCAACGGCGGTAGCACAGTCCGAGGTATCTCGAAGCCCGGCGAAATCGTCTGGTCACGCATCTATGTTCAAGACGATTCCTTGTGGATGGATATCGGCCGTGGATCGGTCGTTGAGTTACCAACGCAAGAAACCGAACGCCGGTGGCAAGCGACCACTCCGCAATGGCCCATCATGCACGCAGTGACGCACGGTGTTTCAAGAGACCAAATGATGGCTCAGCACAAATCCAATCACATCCAAGTCTACTACTGCACGGACGCTGAAACCGCAGACCACTCAATGCAAGTAAAATCCGTGATGGCCACCGCGCTGGGCATCCAAGTCAACCGTTGCGGCGTCTAGTCGAAGCCTACTCCCCGCCTACTCCCTAAGAATCAAAGTCACGAAATATGCAAACTGGTTACCTTGGAATCGATGCCGGCACACAAGGACTGTCCGTCGTTTTCACTAACGAATCCATGCAAGTCCTGGCCACTGGTGACGGCTCTTACGAGATGTTGGCCGGCCTACCAGAAGGTTGCTACGAACAGAATCCCGCCGATTGGCTGGCCGCTTTAAGTCAAGCGATGAACGACTTACGCACTAAGTTGGCGGGTGATATTCAAATTCTGGCAATCGGAATTTCTGGACAGATGCACGGCGAGGTGCTGTCGGACGCCACGGGCAATCCAGTCGGTCCCGTGCGACTGTGGTGCGATGGACGCAACGCTGATGAAGAGTCTGAACTGACTGAACAATTCAATGTAAAAATGCCCAAACGGATGACGGCTGTCCGCTGGCTTTGGACCACTCGCAACCAAAAAGAAAAAGCGGCGTTGGCAAAAAATCTAACGACCCCAGCGGGTTGGCTGGCATTTCAATTGACGGGTCAATGGAACCTGGGAATCGGCGATGCTGCTGGGATGTTCCCAGTAGATCAGCAAACGCTGGATTTTGATCAGGACCTGCTGAAAAAATTCCAGGACATTGCTGGCACTGACTTTCTGAGTCTAACGCAACTGCTTCCTAACGTACGCACCGCTGGCCAGGATGCTGGACAACTTTCCGAATCGGGCAGTCAACATTTGGGCCTTCCGCCCGGCATCCCTGTGGCGGCGGCCGAAGGTGATCAACCTGCGGCGCTGGCCGGTTCACTAATCGGTGACGCCGGGATGGTCAGTTGCAGTTTTGGAACGTCCGTTTGTGCCAACTCGGTAGGTGATCGTTCGTTTCAAGGAGTCGACAAAGCCGTCGATCATTTCTGTGCCGTCGATGGCAAGCCGATCAACATGGTCTGGCTTCGCAACGGCACAACTTTCATGAACGCGATTGTCGAGATGTTTGGAGCAGCGTTGGGCGAAGATCGATCGGCCGGATTCGACGCCGTGATCCCTCAAGTCATAGCGGCCAGTGCCGACTGCGGCGGAGTTTTGGCGTTACCTTTTATGGATGACGAACCGGGATTGAACGTACAACGTGGCGGGACAGCCATGCTAGTCGGGCTCAATCCTGAAAATTCGACTCCCGGCAACGCGGTCAAAGCAGCGCTACTATCGACGATGTTTAATTTGCGACGAGGCAGCGAAGTTTTGGACCGCCAAGGCTTCCCAAGAACCGAACTGGTTCTTTCCGGCGGGCTAACCAAATCACCTGAATTGGCTCAAATCCTGGCTGACGTTTTTCGAACACCTGTCACTCTTTTGTCCAGCGCGGCGGAAGGAACGGCCTGGGGAGCAGCATTGCTGGCCAAATTCCGACACCAAAAAATTGCGGGAGACAGTAAGGAGTGGGGGACTTTTCTCGACCAACACCGAAGTGAGTCGCGCCCATTGACTCCCAATCCGCAAGCGGCCGACACGTACGATCAAGTTTACGCTCGCTACCTCAGGTTGCTGCAGTCTCACCCGCACTTCGACGAAGCCTTGGCCGATGGACACCCGGCACAACTGTGATTCGGTAAACTAGCACAATCGTTTCTGCGAACCTTGAAGGTCATCGAACGTTATGTTCACTAAAAAAAAGAAAGACTGGGAACTAGCCGAAGCCGCAGCTACCCCCGAGTCCGTTTTTGAAGCGCGACGCCGTTTCGTCAAAGCGATGGGGTTGGGCGTTATCGCCGGTGGGGCGGGAGCAGCAGGACTGCACTTTGGTACGCGGACCCGTTTAATTGACACACCTGCGATCGCCGCGACAACCAACCCAGATTTTGCCGATCCAGGTCGCCAACAAACGCCCGCACAATCTGTTTTTCGATTCACCAACTTCTACGAATTCGGGATCGACAAACGCAGCCCGACTCGTGTTTGCAAAAACTTTAAGCTCGATCCCTGGACTCTGGAAATCAATGGCTTGGTCAACAAGCCGCTGAAATTGACCATTGACGACATCAAAAAACTGGACGTCGAACAACGCGTTTATCGATTTCGATGTGTCGAGGCTTGGGCCATGACGGTACCCTGGACGGGAGTCCCCTTGGCAACGTTGATTAAGATGGCCGACCCCAAACCAGAAGCGAAGTTCGCTTCCTTGACCAGCTTCTACGATACCACTCAGGCACCTCGGCAAGCAGACCCATGGGCCCCTTGGCCGTATCGCGAAGGGGTTCGTTTGGACGAGGCGATGAACCCACTCGCTTTTGCTGCGATCGGTCTGTATGGAAAAATGCTGCAACCTCAAAACGGCGCCCCGTTTCGCGTTGTCTTTCCCTGGAAGTACGGATTCAAAGGTCCCAAGAGTGTTGTGCAAATTAGCTTGACGAACAGTCGTCCATCAACCTTTTGGAATACGTTGCAACCGGAAGAGTACGGATTCTATGGAAACGTTAATCCAGACAAACCGCACCCTCGCTGGTCGCAAAAGTGGGAAGCGTTGATTGGCACCTGGGCCAAGCGGATACGCACTCAGAAATACAATGGCTATGGCGATTGGGTCGCCAAGATGTACGGCAACGACGAGTAGTACTCGATCACCTTCAGTTTTTGGCGGAGCGATTCAATGTGGCAAACCATGATTGCGTTGTTGTATCCATTCTCAACCTTTATCTTTATCCGGCTGGCACTGCACAGTTTCGCCTCCTGGTCCGCGCGACCAAGAACACTACTTCTTGTCATGGGGGTCGTCTTTGCGGCATTCACATTCCATAGTGCCTGGATTCTGTTCTGTTGGACCGCCACGATGCCCCACTGGTGGATCCTATGGCTAGTCGTATTCGCATTCGCCTGGATCCTGTTCAAAAACCTTCGAGAAATTTGGCAGTTCAAAGCACTCAGAAAAAAAGCACTTGGAAAAACGTCACCGCCCCCAGCCAATACCGTCGCTGTCGACGAACCCAGCGTTTAACGTTGCTTCCCGTTCTGCAACCTTAAGCTCGAAGATAGGCACGCTCAAAGTTAACGCCAGTCACCAGACAATTGAAACGCACCCCAAAATTCAGGACTCGCGCGCTGGGTTTCTTCCTGGGAATCAACTTCAAGCGAACGTACGCTGTTCGGACTGTTCAAGATGTAAATCTGGGCTTCTCGTAAAGCGTCCAGATGGCTCATCTCTCTGTCCCACAGGTTTCGGTAAAACCGTTCCATCAATACGCGAGTAGCGTGGTCATTTACTTTCCATAGACTGGCAATCGTCGTATTGACGCCCGCAACCTGAAATGCTCGTTGAATACCGATCAGGCCTTCGCCACCAGCGACTTCACCAAGTCCCGTTTGGCAAGCCGACAACACAACCGTCTCGACACCATCCAGGGGCAGAAAAGAAATCTCTTGCGCCGTGAGAATCCCGTCGTCTTGACCGGGGCGGCGCTGCGTCCTTTCTCTCCCAACTGGGTTTTGACGCTCGCACTTCAGGAATGTAAAGTATGATATTTTAGACATCGACCCTTGAAGCCAACTCAACTTAGTCCCTTTAAGAAGGAAAGTGCTCGTGAAAACTCAAAACCTGTTGATTCAGACATCAATGTTCTTTTTGATCGTTTTGTTCCACAGTGCTTTGACGCAACCCGTTGTCTCGTGCACGGAAAACCTGGACGGACTCAACCAGGAATTCCATGCTGGATTCGATGGAACGATTGACGTCGCAATTCAACATTCGTTGGCTGAGAAAGAAAACAAACAGACGCTCTTCGCATCCGGGCTGGTGCAAAAATCGTTGACGATCGGCAG
>CAZJBW010000192.1:0-4706 GCA_964543985.1 uncultured Pirellulaceae bacterium
GTTAGGTCCGCGTAGCTGATACCGAAGCTGTCTTTGAGACTCTCTTCACCCGCTTTACCTTCTTTGATCCCTTTGAAAAATTCTCGGAACTGACCGCCCTTATCCTGAGAAACCAGGATTTCCACCAGTGAGGATGCCGAACCGTAATGATCAAATGAGATTCGTTTGGCGCTAAGAAAATCGCCCCAGCCACCGTTTTGTTTTACTAGCTGTGCTGATCGCAGTTGCTTAAGAGGGATATGTCTTGGTTTCATGATTGCATTGGCAATCCAGTCCGCCATCCCTTCGTTCAGCCAAGATGGAATCCTGGCGCTGGATAGGTAGCGATGTATGAATCCATGAGAGGTTTCGTGAACCAGAACCGAGCCAAAGACGGTGTCGTTATCGCGACGAAAACCTGCAAAAATAACTTCTCCGTTGCCGCGTTGATGGCATAGCCCCTGGCTACCCCGCGCGTCATCGTTCTTCATTACCACGGATTCGAAAACTAAATAATCTCGTTCAGACGAAAATGGCAGCACCACGCATTTGCCACACCAGACGTTTTTTTGGTTCGACAATCCAAACGCCAAACACAACTCGCGATACATGGCATCCAGCGAGGCGAGATAGCCGTCGACCTGTTCCGACGGCAAGTTGGTGAAAACCATGAAGAATTCTGTTTCCACCAAACGGAACTCAACGTGCGGAAGAGCTTCTTGCACTTCTTCCAGGAACTTTCGTTGTTTGTTGACAAACTCTGCCTGCTGCTGATCGGTCAGTGGTTGCCATTTGCGATGGCCAATGGATCTCAACCGGCTGGTTACCCTTTCATCGTGAGCAATACGGGCGGATCGTTTTTCTGGATCATGAATCAGGCTTCGCTGTTTGCGATCGTAAGTAACATCCAGTGGTTGTTCATCCAGATAAATCTCAACAATATTTTTGGCGTTGATCGTCTTTTTCTTTCGTGCACCTACAGGCCGAATCTTGATTGATCTTAGACCGCCGGGAGCTTTTCCGGCGATGGTGTCGGTGACCTCCAGAAACGCTTGGTGATAACCGTCATTGAAAGTGATCTCAACGGTGTGGCCTAGCAGGGTGGTCAGGTCCGCTGGATCGACGGGCTGAAGCGCTTCCGTCACTTCTTCCGCTTCCTTTTTCTGGCCAAAGCAATTTTCCAAATGAACGACGTTGGTCGAGGCCGCAAAAAGCAACCAAGCAATGTAAAATCGAATCGATTTAGAACACAACATCCTGATACTCTTAATCTTGATACTTCTGACAACACCTAAGCGATGCCTTCACGATAACACGGTCTGCGTTGAAGGCAAGTTGTTCCGCCCTAAGCGAGATCGACACTGAACGACATTCAACGTGGTGCGACTGGATAAGGGCGGACTTCGCCTTTTTGTCATGAAGTATACACCCGAAACGGGTGCTGGAACGTGCTGAGCGTAACACCTGTTTGCCACGATCGGTTATCTCGACATCCATGCTATCGAAGACCAAATGCTTTTGTTTTTTTCGCAAGAAAAATACAGTGGCTATCGACAGGGTGGCGGTAGTGGTTATTCGGGCGTACACGAAACAAAGCTCCCAAAAAGGTCAACTCGAATACTGCCCGCTTTTCGACATTGGTGACTATGATGGTAGCACTGAACTCCACCCATTCGAAGTTTGAGTCGAGGAACCACTTCATGTCGCGCATCGTTTTTGTTGCTTTGATCATTTCGCTTTTCACGCAGTGCAGCGTGTTCGCTCAGCAAGGTCCTCCTGAAAAGGTGACCACTCAGCGAGCGCTGAAAATTTCGGACGCTGACGACTGGCAGCGAGTATCGCAGTTCCAAGTTTCGCCGGATGGCCAGTGGGCTGTGTGGGTCTTAATGCCGACCGAAGGCGACGGTCATTTGTTTGTCAAACGCGCTGACGCGGCCGCCGCAGCAGCTGCTGATAAAACGACAGACGAAACGCAGGATGAACAAACGTCAGAAGACGAGGACAAGGAGGAAGAAGGCGAAGACAAAGAAGAGGCCTCGAAACAACAGCACGAATTCGAAGTTGGACCCGGCTCTGGCCAAATTCAGTTTTCCCACGATTCGAAATTTGTAGTGTTTCGTCAATCGCCAAAGGACAAGGAAGCTAAAGCAGCTAGAAAGTCTGGTAACCCGCTACAAGGCAAAGCCGTCTTATTGAACCTGGAAACTGGAGAGAAGGTCGAGTTCGAAAAGGTTCAACGTTTCTCGTTTGCCGGAGAGAATTCCAGTTGCCTGGCCGTACAAAAAAACAAGCCAAAGGGTCGTCCTGACGGTGATAAGGGCTGGGACGGTACCGATTTGGTAATTCATAGTCTGGATTCACAATCGCAAATCAACATTGGCAACGTGAAGGCATTTGCGTTCAACAAGGCAGGAAGTCAATTGGCCATAGTGATCGATGCAGAAGGTCGGACTGGTAACGGGTTGCAGCTGTTTCACGTCGACGATAATCGTATTGAGACATTGGAAAATGGAGACGCAACCTATCGCTCGCTGTCTTGGACTCGAGAGGGCGATGCGTTGGCGCTGCTGAAATCAAAAAAGGATGACGACTACGAGAATCCACATCACCATCTTTTGGCGTTTTCGGATATTGGTGGTGCTAGACAGGCTAAAGTCGTGGTGGACCCCACGAAACACGGAGCGATTCCGGAGGACATGACGATTAGTCCAAACCGCGCACCAGAATGGAGCGAAGATCGTCAGATGATCTTTTTTGGCATCCACGCTCTCAAAGGCAAAGACAAAAAAGGTGACAAGGACAAAGAAAGCGGCGACAAGAAAGACGATGCGGAATCAAAAAAGAAACCAAAGAGTGCCGACGATGAACAGGCTGGCCTGGTAATTTGGCATTGGCAGGATCCTCGGATGCAGTCAATGCAGCAGGTCCAGGAATCTCGTGATAAGAACCAGTCTGATCTATGCGTCTTTCACGTTGCGGATGAAAAGGCAGTAAGGCTGGCAGATGAAGAAATTCCTCAGGTCACTGTTACTCGGCCTCATCGTTTTGCAATCGGTACGGACAACCGCAACTACGAGCGATTTGGCAATCTTGAAGGAACAAGTTATCGCGACGTTTATTCTATCGATCTGGAAACGGATAAACGCAAGCTGATATTGGAGAAAGCCCAGTATGTCTTGAATGTTAGCCCCGACGGAACTCGCCTTCTCTATTACAAAAACGACGATGGGCAATTCTATGTCTACGATATGGTAAAGGGTGCTCACACCAACATCACAAAAGATGTTGACGCCTCGTTCATCAACGTTGAAGACGACCACAATCTGGAAAATCCGCCCCGTAGATCATGGGGCTGGTCGACCGACAGTGACTACGTGTTGCTAAGTGACGGTTGGGACATTTGGAAGGTGGCGGCCAATGGCGATGGCGGTACAAATTTGACCGTTGATGGAACTGAAAAGCAGATTCGTTATCGATCGCCGGCTCGATTTGACCCCGACGTGACTGGTATCGATTTATCAGAAGCGGTTTACGTTGCGGCTTATGGTGAATGGACCAAGAAAGCCGGGTTTGCACGAATCGATTCCGACAATCCGGGCGTGGAAATGCTGGTTTGGCAGGACGCTAGTTTTGGTGGCCTGAGAAAGCTTGAAGATCATGACATTTACATGTACGCACGAGCGACTCATTCGGATTCCAATGACTTTTTTGTCGGTGGGCCCGATTTGGAAGATGCTCGGCAAATGACAGTTTCAAATCAGCAACAGGCTAATTTTAAATGGTCTGATGGCGTTCGACTTGTGGACTACACCAATTCCGATGGAGTGAAATTGCAGGGAGCTCTTCATTTGCCGACCGGCTATATCGAAGGCAAGAAGTACCCAACCATCGTGTACATGTATGAGAAGCTTTCTCAAAATGCGAACCGTTACGATACGCCTCGCGTAGGCGGATTCAGCGCTTCGATTTACACCAGCAACGGGTACGCTGTTTTCAATCCAGACATTGTCTTTAAAGTCAATGATCCGGGCACATCCAGCGTCGACTGTATCTTGGCTGGATTGGATGCGGCAATTGAGACGGGAGTGGTCGATTCAGATCGAGTTGGAATTCATGGCCATTCATGGGGTGGTTACCAAACCGCATTCATGATTACTCAGTCCAATCGTTTTAAGGCCGCGGTTGCTGGTGCCCCTTTGACCAACATGATCAGCATGTACAGTTCGATCTACTGGAATTCGGGCAGTGCCAATCAGCCCATCTTTGAACGCAGCCAAGGTCGCTTTGAGAGTGGCTACTGGGATAACTTGGAAGCGTATGCCCGAAACTCGCCAGTGTACTACGCCAAGAATGTTAACACTCCGCTGCTACTATTGCACAACGACAAGGATGGTGCTGTCGATTGGAACCAGGGTATTGAGTACTTCAATACCTTGCGGCGATTGGACAAGCCAGTGGTGATGCTTCAATACACGGGCGAAAATCACGGTCTACGCCAACCGGCCAATCGCAAGGACTATAGCTATCGGATGATGGATTTCTTCAATCATTACCTTAAAGAGCAAGACGCGCCGACATGGTGGAGTGAAGGTATCAAGCATTTGGAAATGAAGGATCACATCAAGGACTACAAAAAGTCCAAGACAGATTAAGTCCTTGCATAGAAAGCCAAAAAGCCAAGGATTGGTTTTATTGAGCACAGAAAATGGGACTGGCGCCCGACGTTT
>CAZJBW010000193.1:0-4694 GCA_964543985.1 uncultured Pirellulaceae bacterium
GATAACAATGCGATGCACGCGAATCCGCTGGCGACGCGTGCTTCGAAGCTAAGGTTACTCCGGCGGCTCTCGTTGTTGCAAACATCTTTTTTGCTACGAAATATTGTGGTTTGAGAATACTGCTTGCACAAAGGCAATATCCTCATCACAAGCGATAAACTCGGAGTCTTTTTGGTGTTGAGGCCGGAAAATTCGCTAACAACCGCCGTCGCAAATAGAAACACAGGCAAAGACCCCGCCTTATCCAGATTCAAAACTGGGCATCGATCGGCCCTTTGGCGGACCTCTGACCTTAAATAGCCGAACGAAACGTCTTCATTTGCGCGATGGTGCGCCACCGCCCGACTCACTTGGGACCCAAATCTCGACTCTGCGCGATGACGTTTTCGGGGATGTGCTAGCCAACTTTTGAGACAACTTTGTTTCGATCTGTCTCAACAACGGGCAGGTTATCGAGTGTTAGGGAGAATCCGTGTGCGCTTTGTGCCCCTCACATCAATCAATTTTGCTTGCCGATCCCCCAGGATTTGTTCGGTTCGGGTCCCATCCACAATTCCAGCACGCCTCCGTTGGCAAATTCACGGTGATAGAACCAGCATTGGTTGAGTTCTTTTCCGTTGAGCGTTGCCTTTTGGATGTACATGTTTTCTCTGGAGTTGTCGTGAGCTTTGATCCTAAATTCCTTTCCTGGGTAATATTCAGGGTTCAGCTTAATGACGACTTCGTCAAAAACAGGGCTGGTGATTTCGTACACGGGGTCTTTGGAACACGTCCCTTTGGCACTGAACAGGCCGATCGACATTAGGGCGCTGACGCCTCCCATTTGTCCCTGATCTTCATCGTGACCGCCGTAGCCGATGTTCGGGTTGGTGCCGCCATAGGCTTGCTCATTGACCCGGCGCACCCAGTACTGCGACAACCATGGGTGATCCACTAGGTTAAAGATATGGGCGTTTGCACAGCCGGGCTGATTGGCGTAACTGACGTATCCTTTTTTGTAACTACTGACAAAATCATTAGGAGTCGCCATTTCGAACGCATGATTCAGCTTTTTGGCCAACGCTTCATTGCCACCCATTTTCGCGGCAAGCGTCGGAATATCGTGTGCCAGCCCAAAAGTTCCCTGCCACGAGTTTGCTTCGACCCATCCCTTGCCGGATAAAGGGTCGTCACTGCCGGGAGCCATCAGAAGTTTCTGTTGATCATCGTAGAATTTTTTCCAGTCATCGATTTCCTTTTGGAACGCAGGAAGGTCCGACGTTTCTCCCATCTCTTTGGCCATCTGAGCCAAGGCCCAGTACTCGAAAGCGGTTTGAACTTCGATGCCCACGTTGGTGCCATCCCCGCTCATTTCCCGCTGGCTGTTGCGCATTACCTTGTACGCGTGGTTAGCATCAACGTGGGTCATCAGATTTTTTTGCCAGGCAGCAGTGATCAGACTGGTCGCCGGATTCCCGGTCATAATATTGGAGTAACCGCCTGAACAGGGACCTCGCGGGAGCCGACCACCAACGTTGGCATACTCTATCAATGATGCTGAAAACTCGTCCATCAATTCAGGCCAGCCAAGGCCCCAGAGTACATTCAGATTCCATCTCATCAGCCAAAGCGCATCCGAGTTGTACATGTGGAACGCTGATTCGCCCTGTTCGTTGGTGGGCACGGTTTTGATTTCCAGTTCCGGGTAACCCGCCGGACCATCCTCTCCCATGTATGACGGATAGTCGCCACTGATATCGTCGATCTTGTGACGTCCCAGCAGCACATGCCAAAGATCGGTATAGAACTTGATCTGTTGTTCGTCGGTGCCGCCGGCGACGGTCATTCGGCCAAGCCACTGGTTCCACTGGTTTCTTGAGTCTTGGCGTACCCGGTCAAAGTCCCAATGATCGCATTCTTCTTTGAGATTGCGACGCGCGTTTTCAACCGAAGTAAACGAGATGCCAATCTTTACCAGAACTTCATCGCCCTTTTCGACATCGTAAACCAGCGATACACCCGCCTGTTCTTCGGGGCGATTTCTAAAAAGGTACCTGCGCCACTTGGGAGACAGTGAATTTTCTTTACGGGTATCGATGCGGCCGGCTTTTAGCGAATTGTGAAAATCCTTGATGTCGTGAAGTTTCTCCCTGGGCCCCTTCCAGCCATCCATTCTTTTGACAGGTCTGTCCAGTTCCATCACGTAGAAAACTCTGGCCAGTTTTGGGCCGCCCCAAAAACGGTCTGTTGTGCCAATGCTTCCTTCGATCCGCCGATCGCCGACCAGTTTCGCTTTTCCATCAACACAGCTGACTGATCCAAGAAAACTACCCAAAGACAACAGCAGGTTTGCTTCGGATTTTTGATCGTAGGTGAGCCGATAAAAAGATGCGCGGTCCGTCGATGTGTATTCTACGCCTGTTTTGTACCGCTCGAGATAGACTTTGTGATATCCAGGTTCAATGATCTCGTTCTGGTGGGAGTACTTCGATTTCCAGAATATTTCACCCATGTTTGGATTGACCTTTCCGATCGTGGGCATGATGTTGATGCCTGACATGATCCAGCCATGAACCTGAGCGAAGCCCCGAATTTCCATGCGGTTGTAGTTGTAGCCTCCACCCATCTGGTTTTTGTTCGATGTGTAGGCAGCCGCAGCGACCATGCCAAAAGGCCGACTGCCCGGCGTGCAAAAAAACCATCGCCCACGTCCGGTTTCGATCGTGGGGTCGACTCGGGAAACGAGGTCGATGAGCTCCTTTTTGACGGGAGGATTCGGCTTTGCAGACGGATCAAAAAAGGCTTCCAGTTCTGCAAGCCCAATGTTTCTTCCGGCCCCATCGACGCCTGAGAGTCGCAAACTCTTTGTCAGTTTTTCTTCGAACACGATGGTTTTGCCATTGCCATCGTTGGGTATCGCGTTGACGTAAATTTTTGAACCGTCGTCAAAAGTCAACGTGCAGGCTGCCATGTGCTCGTGGGGCGAAACCCGATCGTAGACAACGACTTTGTTGATCTTCCGGGGCTGCTCCCATTGAAGACTGATTTTCGGGTAATCGATTTCTCCCCAGGGCAGATTTCTACTTCCACCAATCCATTCGCCAGTTGGCTTTTTTATGACGCCATCGATCAGGCCATTTAGCGTTTCTTCACCGGGACCAGTGATCCTGGCTTCGGCGGCAAGGTTGATCAATCCATGGTTCGGATTCGAATTTCCATTGGGCGATGAAAAGGGAGCCCACAGATAAAGTACCAACAGAGTGCAGCAAAGAACAGGAACAAAGCTTTTGTACATCATGGATCCATCCGCGATTTAAATCGTCCATCACATGGATCACAAGTTTAGCATTTTTGGCTCGATAGCGGCTAGCTCGTTGTGCTGCAAAACGCCATGAGTTCAGCTGTTTAGCTGTCCCTTGATCGTCTTTTGGGTTTTGTCCCAAACATCTTCGAGCAATTGCACATAATCAGCCGCCATGAGCAACGGCGTCAAATCATCTGACTGCATTTCGAACAACCAGCCATCGCCGTATTTGTCGACATTGATCGCAGAAGGGTCGTCCATCAACGCTGGATTGAATTGCGTGATCGTTCCCGATAGCGGACTGAACAAAGAGCTTTCTGTTTTTTTTTGCTCTCAATCGCGCCGATTTCGGTTCCTTCGTCGGTTGCTTGTGGGGCATCAAACAACCAGTCCAGAAAATAAACGTCCTGCAGCAACCGAACCGAATACGGATCGCTGGGTGAATCGCCACTTTCCGATTTTTTAAAATAGTCCGACGCCATGCGCCAAAACCTCTCAGCCTGTTATCAATTCGTACACGATAGCACTGGGTTTTCGCCGAAATTGGTATTTGTGTGTAACAACAAGCCGGCGGCTCGGTGATCGTTAACGTTATCACGCTTCAACAATGAAACTAGAAACAGCGCAATCCTTCTCGTCTCCCAACGCAACACCGGCCGACATCCGGACTGCCATTGCAGATGATGCACAGAGAGGTGAATTCCTGATCCTGTCCAAGAGCGATTCGTGCTTCATACAGGCTGCAGGTGACGAAGAGCCATTTTTTGTTGAATACTACAACGACGACCCTCAAAAGCCACGGGCGTATCAATGTCAATCGCATCTCACACGGTCGCAATTGGAACGGGTTCTTCTGAAATACCTCGCTCAAGACGAGGATTGGGAGGTAGGATACGAATGGGTACTCGAGGAGGAACGTCCGTGGTGGAAGTTCTGGTAGGCATCACGGGAAACGCGTGATAACAATACGATGCACACGGAGCCGCGGGCCGCGCGGGTTTTTCTGCTTGCAAGTCGATCACCGCGTCCCGGTGATCGTTGCCGTTATGCCGCTTCAGTCGCAAGCACTGACATGATCGTTGGCGCTCGCGACATGTTCGCCACGCACTCGCTCAGCTTCGTGACGTACTCGTGCAGGGTCGCGACGGGCTCGCACAGGTTCGTGACATGCTCGCCGGCCTCCATTCCATACTCGCGACATGCCCGATTCCCGCGTGGTCGACACTGGAATTACGATTTTCGACGAAACATGCTGGTTTGCGACAGGGCAGCACGATACAATGAGAGTTCAAGCATCAACAATTGAAACGTGGCAAACGCGGCATAACAATACGATGCACACGGAGCACTCATTCGGGCGGGTGCGAAGTGGCTAGTTTTCGTTCGTGCCCGGTGATCGTTGACGTTATGT
>CAZJBW010000194.1:0-3340 GCA_964543985.1 uncultured Pirellulaceae bacterium
TGTTTTTGATTCCTTGTTTGGCTCAAGGGCAAGAGGCTTCAGCCACGGGCCCTGCGAAACACAAATTAAAGAAGCCTGTATCGACTCAGACGAAAGAAAGCAAACCTGCGTCAGCCCAAGAAGAAGATGACGCTGCGAATCGTTTCCCCGTTACGGTTTACGGTCCACAGCAGATGCTGGAAATTGATACAACTGATCCGCCGAGTGCTGTGGCGGCCCAATGGATTGCCCATACCTGGAACGAAAAAAAGCAGAAATACGAACAGCGGCGTGACGAACGTCGGTTGTGTCTCAGTAGCCCTCCCTACCCCTGTTCGACCTTCTCACGTAGAGCTTCCATCTCCTCGGCATCCGGTTCGTTTCCAGCGCGACGCATTGCAGCGATGTTGATGTTCGAGGATCGCATTGGCTACGGTCTTACCACCACCGCTTCAATGCGGTGGTTTTTTTATGCGCCGATATCAATTTGTGAGAAAAGGATAACCGACACGACGGATCATTGATCGCTCGACAGTTCAGGAATTTCTCCGTCAGTTGTCTGCTCACCTTCCAACAACCATGACAAGCGAAAGCGAGCGATGTGACTGCCCGCGGAATTGTCCTGGTCGGATCCGCCTTCGTAGTGCAGGTAGATCCAGCCTTCGCTGGTCGTGCCCGGTCGTCCGGCGTTGAGCGATGAATAGGCGCTGGGGCCGGGATTGACCAATCGTTTGACTGGCCATGTCTTCCCGCCATCAAAGCTGGCCCACACGGTTGCCCGCTCTCGTTTGGCTTTGTCAGTATCGATATTGCTAAAGATCAAGATGTCATGATCTTTCACCGGCAATCGCACCAGCCCACCCATGCATCCGTAAGATCGATGCTGGTGTCCGTCTGGCAGGCTCTCGACGATTTGCCACTGCTGCCAAGATTCACCACCATTGTTGCTGATGGCACTACGCCGTCGTGTGTTCATGGGTCGCTGTTGCCAGTGCACTCTGGAATTGTAGTAGATGTCGCCGTTGCTCAGCTCGACGATGGCAGCTTCGCCGGTGCCGTTTTCAGGAAATGGATCGCTCGTTTTCCAGGTCTTGCCGCCATCATCGCTGTAGACCGCGTTGGTGTAGTGATTTGGCCATTCCGAGCGGTCGTTTGTTTTGCCGTAGTATCGAGAACAACGTATCAGCCGACCGGCATGAGTGCCGTGTCGCAATGTAATGCCATGTTCGTTCATGTGCATCGAAGGTTGGTTGCCCAGCGAATCCGGTTGAAAAGTCGCATCGCTGGCCAGCCAGGTTTTTCCGTCGTCGGAGCTTCTGAAAACCGAGATCGTAGCCGGCGGATGTTCTGATTCAACAAACACCAGGATGTCACCGGTGGACTCATCAACCAGAGTTCCACCGCCATGAATCCCGGAAGCGATTTCGATCGGTTCTTCCCATGTGACGCCTCCATCCAGACTGCGGCGAACTTTCACGTGCGAGTCACCCCACGTGGCCAGCAAGGTACCACGCATGCTAACGACGATGTTCGGGAAACGCCCATCGCTAAACAACTGGTTGGTTTCCAATGGGCCCGGCTCCAGAAACGGAGCCAGCGAACCCTCAGTGACTGGTTGTGCGAATGCCAGACTTTGTTGCAACCAGACCGCCGTGATCAGGCTGCCCATGACAAACTGAATCACTGCTGCCCTCATCAGTGCGGGCCTTGTTGAAGAATGAAGCATGTAGAACAACTTTCTGGTTTAATCGCAAAACCTGGCCGATCCCAACTGGTCGGAACTAGACGTTGAACAAGAAGTGGCAGATATCGCCGTCTTGAACGACGTAGTTTTTCCCTTCGACTCGTAGCTTGCCGTTTTGTCGGATCGCTGCTTCGGTCTTGTGGGTTTCCAGGTCTTCGAGTGAATAGACTTCGGCGCGGATGAAGCCACGTTCGAAGTCGGTATGAATCACGCCGGCAGCTTGTGGGCCAGTAAAGCCTTTCTTGATTGTCCAGGCACGAACTTCTTTTTCGCCTGCGGTAAAATAGCTTTCCAATCCAAGTGTTGTGTAAGCGGTACGGGCCAACAAATTCAGAGCTGGCTCGGCAAGCCCGACAGCTTCCAGCATCTCGCGGCGATCTTCTGGTTCCAGTTCGGCGATTTCAGCTTCCGTTTTCGCACAGACGACAACGAACCCGGCAGCAACCTTGTCAGCGTATTCTTTGACCTTGGCGACCAGCGGTGATTTACCTTCAAGATCATCCTCGGCAACATTGGCAACGTACATGATCGGCTTGGCGGTCAACAAACCGTAGCTCTTGATCAGTTTCTGTTCCGGCTCGTTGAGGGACAAACTTCGCAGCGGTGCCTCGGTTTCGAGATGCTTCAGGCACTTGTTGACCACCTCAACCGTCGCCTTCGCTTCCTTGTCACCCGACCTTGCCGTTCGCTCCGCTTTCGATAACGCGTTCTGCAACGTTTCAATATCCGCCAGCATCAACTCCATTTCGATGACTTCGATATCGTCAATCGGGTTAACCGAACCGCTAACGTGGATTACGTCTTCGTCTTCGAAACACCGAACAACCTGCAAAATCGCGTCGACTTGACGAATGTGACTGAGAAATTTGTTGCCAAGCCCTTCACCTTCACTCGCACCTTTTACAATGCCGGCGATATCGACCAACTTGAGTGTTGCCGGGATGACTTTTTGAGGCGTGATGTAGGTCGTTATCCGCTCCAGTCGATCATCGGGAACACTGACGATCCCTTCGTTCGGTTCGATAGTACAGAACGGATAATTTTCACTGGCAGCCGCTTTAGATAGCGTCAGTGCGTTAAACAAAGTGCTCTTGCCTACATTGGGCAGTCCGACAATTCCCGCTTCCATTAGCCTTTAAACCTGATCAATTGTGTATTGTTGGAACAGCTGTCGAACCAGCTGATCAAATGATGTTCGAATTGTATTTTGAAAGTGACTGGAACACCACGGCGATTGCATTAGCTGCTTGAACTGCGGCGTGGCGAGTCGACGAAAAAAGGCAACAATCCACCAGGAATGTTGCCCAAAATCAAATGTTCATTGAAAGCATTCTCAAACTTTGTTAGCTGGCAGCTGCTTCCGGATCAACCGAAGGAACAACCCAAACTTTCAATTCAGTTTGAATGTCTTGATGTAGCTTGACTGTGTAGAGGCTAGGTTCTTTGAGCACGCCTTCGAGGCGAATTTGGTCAGTTTTCGCCTCGGAGAGGCGATCTACTTATTTGTCGGACGGTTTTCGCCTCGGAGAGGCGATCTACTTTGAATGTCTTGATGCAGCTTGAGCTTGACTGTGTAGAGGCTAGGTTCTTTGAGCACGCCTTCGAGGCGAATTTGGT
>CAZJBW010000194.1:3440-4654 GCA_964543985.1 uncultured Pirellulaceae bacterium
AGCTTGACTGTGTAGAGGCTAGGTTCTTTGAGCACGCCTTCGAGGCGAATTTGGTCAGTTTTCGCCTCGGAGAGGCGATCTACTTAGTCGGCCCTGATGGCTCCGAGAATCGAATAACTGCTGTATCCCGCTTTACTTGAAGTTCCGCCAAAAATCGGCCGAGCCCGTTTTTTGCACATCGTGGATCATGTTGATGTCCAGAAGATCGTCAACATCACTGGCAATTTGGTGTTCAATAGAATCAGTTGGCTGTTGGCTGACTTCCCTAAACTTTTCATAGCTGCCGGAATTCGATTTGATCAGACTTTGAATGCGTGACTTTTCAGCGGCTTCCATTCCTTGTGCCTTCAGAGCGATCACCAAATCCGTCAGCTGGGCCAAGGGAATATTCGCCGCGTCATCCAAATGAGAAGTTAATCCTGGATTGCCATCGGCGTAACCATCGAATTGAGGGGTGTCCGGGAATGTCAGGCGCACTCGGTACCCCCTCCAGTCGCTGTCTGGGTCCATGCCACGTGGCCCGTCACCCTTATTGCCGTGCAGAAAAGGTTTGCCACCCGGGCCAGTACGAAGGTAGGGCCCGGTCAGGCCCGGCTGGTCCATGGAGATTCCCAATCCGGCAAATTCTTCCATTCCGGGCACTGTGCGTCTCTGCAAATCGAGATGCAGTTGTTCGATTCTGCTGCGTTTATGTTTTCGGAAGAATAGGTAGATCGCCATTGTTGGCTGATCCTGCTTTACCGTGTGAATTTCAAAGGCGGACAGAAACGAACCGGTATCCTGACCAACCCTGATTTGATTCGCCGCTTCCAGCATGGCATAAATCGCCAACGAGTTTACAAATCGCGACACGTCTAAATCTGTGAAAAGAGCCGCGTCGGCAACAACATTAAGTGTTTGAAGCCCGTATTCTTCCTCACTTTGGCCTACAACATTCGGATTGATCCGTCGTCGACGAACCTGATGGAAATCGTCAGAGACAGCGCCATCATCGACGGCAGACCGAAACATAATCGAACCGTAATGCCCTTTGTCGTCCGCCAGTTTCTGGAATGTCTTGATTCCAATTCCGATGGTCTTGTTTTGCACAGTCTGAGTCTCCGTTTTCTTTCACTTCCGAATCATGTTTCGCTCATTGGCAAAGTAGCTCGCCTCTCCGAGGCGTTAATCTGCGCGATCATCGCCTCGGAGAGGCGAGCTACTTATTTGTCGGT
>CAZJBW010000195.1:0-4547 GCA_964543985.1 uncultured Pirellulaceae bacterium
ATCGCGATCATCGATAGGTTGTTCTAAAACTTGTGGCATAGGCTTCCAGCCTGTGTGGAGATGCGCTCAGTGATTGGCTCGCTCACAGGCTAGAAGCCTATGCCACCTTTCGCTTATTCCCACGATCCTATCCAAGAAATTTGGAAAATGCCAAACAGCTGAGTGCTAATCCCATCAATGTAGTAGGAATGCCATACAGATTTGCGAGACAATTGATTTCTACTCTTTCACTATCATTTGGATGAATCAGAACGGAAATTTCGGTTCCGGTAGTCCAAGGTTTTCGCCATGATCCCCAACGTGAAACGAATTTTTTGCGCGGCCCATGACGATGCTTGATCATGAATTCTGGGTGGTAAAAAGTGCTTTCGCCCTGTTCTGAATTTATAGAGTATCCAGTAATCTCGGCAGTCGCGGTGATCCATGTCTTGGCTATCCAGATCGAGCGGCAGAACATTGCCAGCGCAGCAATTGCTAACCCGATTGCGAACCAGATAAATGGAGGTGTAAGGAGCGCGTGATTGCAAAGTGGGATAACGTCTATGATTACCGGGGCGGTGAACTCGTTAAGCATTGCACCCATTGGCTATCCTGCGTCGTTTGCTGAATTTAGCTTGGGAGGCGAAGGAACTAAAAAACTGAGGTGGTGAGCGGCGTGCCATGATTGCATTACAATCCACTGCTCATGGGTGAATTTGCCCATCAAAGGATGTACCGGGGCAAGTTTCGCATCGGCAGCCATAATCCTTGCCGAAAGTTCTCGAAACTCATTGACTAACTCATTCAAATCCTTGCCGTCGTCTGGATCCAGAGCTTTTGGAGTGGGGCCTCCCGCAGACATTTGAACGCCGCGTTTCATTTTCGGATAGATCAGCCAGCGAAGAATTGGTCGTATCGGCGCCGGGTAAAAAAACGGCGGGCCATCCGTTGCCATTCGCATGGTTTTATTAAGATGATCCAAAATTTGTTCGAGTGACCAATTCCCAACTGCCGCGAAACCAGACTGTTGCAACGACGCTACATCTTCCACTGCCTGATTGAGGTTTGAAAATGTAAGTTTGCGACGCGTCATTTGAACTCTCTATCAATGAATTTGTTAAACCAGGCAACTGCAGCGTGCGTTTCCAATGGTTCGTTTACTGTCTATCGATATTGCACAAAATCATTGCGAATAGGCGAACTTTTGCAAAGGTGTCGAGAATGCTGTCGCGCAAGTCCGGCTCCATGTACAACCCACCGTTATTTGGCGTTATGGAATCGGTCAATAATTTTTTGAGCCTCGGATTCCGTTAGATGTTCGAGTCTCAATACATCCCAAATTGTTTCGTAAGTGGTTGTCAAGCAGGCAATCAGTGTTTTGTGAACTTCACTGCGGCGATTAAAATCATCCTCATCGGAAGTGAATTGTTTATAAATTTCTGCGGCACCTAACCATATCGCAATTTCTGAGTCTGGATTCGCGTCTCGTCGGAATCCATCTTCCCACTCTGCGTACGAAAGGTCTCGATGCTCCGAGAATATTTCGTGGATTGCTTGAACGTAGCTTCGTCGCTGCTCAGAGAACGGTGGGTGTCGCGGTTCGGACTGTTTGAGTTCACCGGCATTAACCCAAACCAGACCTTCGATGCCGTCAACTTGGACCTGGATCGCATTAGCGGAGAGTTCGGAAACAGGGATCTCCACGATTTTTCTGTTTTGAAAATCGTAGTAGGGTACAAGCCGGTTTTCATCTGGCGGCCTCATTTGATCGCTCCGGTCTACGGCAATGGTAGTATTGAACAAGGTTGCGACGGGTAAACAATTAAACACGCGCAACCCATTGTTATGTAGGCGACTCTGCGTTCGATTTGGTGCCAATTCTCCATGCCGAATTCCAGGTTTCTGTAAACGAGAGGTCACGCGTCGGCAGTGCAAATATTGCACGCCACAGGTCACCGAATACACGTTCCAGAAAATAGGTTATTGCAAACACAATCGGAAAGCAAAACGTAGCGTGAATCAGAATTTCGGGATAGTGATCTTTGAGAATCCCGAAAACGCCTGACAAGTGACCGACGCTTGGTCTCACCATTCCACTTATTGAGATCATTTGAAACAAGCAAGCAGACACGAACGACATACAGGCTAATCCCCAGAAACGCATGACCCGTGTTCCAAATATTGCTGGAATCCATATCAGAAATGGAGACGCGTACATTTTAATTTTGCCCGTCTCGGTGAGGGGAGGTGAACCTCGACACACGAGCGCTTCATAGCACAGCGCAAATTGCACCAATACGATTGCAATCACGCTGAGCCAGAATAGGCAGTGGTTGAAATGTGATTCTCGAGGCATCATTTGGCTCACATAACTTCCATTTCCAAACAACACGCGATTCCTGACCTCGCATCCAGCAAATTATTATGTCGCGTCTTCCTCAACCGTTTGCGGTCGGTAGTTCCAATCCCACCATTTGCCCCTTGAGAGGATTTCAGGTGAATGTTCGTGACGCTCCACCCATTGGGCCACGTCGACAGGCCGACCGATATTGTCAATGACATTGCAAAGAGAGTCAAACACATCCAGGAATTGAGGTGTTTCGTTCAGCCATACTTTTCTGGACAATCGCTGCCATCCAGCGCTGGTTTCAATGTGAAGCAATCCATGCGATCCGTGTTCGGCATCGCCAAAGTTTCGGCGAGTTGGCAATCCATGCGTCGTTAGCATATTTCCATCCATACGCTTTTGTATTGTTTCAATCTCACTTTGGAGCTCTGGGCAATCCAATTCGATTTGGAATAAACGGATGTCAACATTAGGCCATTGAAGCCCGGCAGTTTTCATGTCGGCAGCTCGATCCCATTTGGCAATTCTAGCGAGCGGTAGAAGGTAACCAGTTTCATCTTCACCACAGGCATCGCAGTAGATCCGGCACGATCGAAAAGTAGTGAACGACGAATCGTTCTGGTGCAATGACGTCGAGGCCTCGACATAGCTGTTTCCAACCGAGCCAGCCTGATGAATGGTATCGGGGCCAGCTACAAGCATGTTGCCGAGTCGCAAAATCAATGGACGAATTTTATTTGGCATTCAAGGCCTTTGAGATTAAGCGACATAGCGTCTGGGGTGACGCGCATTCGCAGACGCGAAATTCGACTTGGGTCCATCGCTACGTTCATTTGCGAATTGCGACGTTTAGGATTGCCAAAACTTCCACCAAGGCTTTGAGCGTAAGCTTATTCCAGTCAGTTCATCGTACACGAGATGCTTGTCAGAATCATTGACAATCACGTGCGAAGCATCTCCGACCTTGGCTTTGCGGAGTATTTGGATTACGACCGGCAAGTGAGTCGCGGGCTTTTCGGAATACATCATGATATCCGATTCCGAACCATCGCTGTATCCACCACCGCCTGCGACGTCGAGGCCTTTACTGCTGAAAATGTCTTCAATGTGGTGGCGGTTGTCTGGCGAAATGCCGGGGATGATCTTTACTTCAAGAGATGTTTCAGACATCGAATTTGCGTGTGTTTGTATCGACTCGCAAGACATGCGGAAGAGTATGTTTTTGGTAGCTGTGTAATGTCCGGGTTTACTGGGCCGCAGCGAATTCGTTAAGCATTGAAGTCTGCGACCTACGGCGACCACGCAAATTCTGGCTTGGCGTGCATCACATTGTTATCCAGCGACGCTCACTTTTTCAATTTGGAGGCCGTGGCTCAATAGTACAATGAAATGCACCATCCAGCAACACAACGGTACCCATGTTAGTGCGGTTTGAAAATACGTAGCCGATTTTTTGTGTGCGTAGAAGCAGAATGCCAAACCAACGACCGTGAATACAATGTCTGCGATAAGAGTGGCTGGCATTGGTCGGAGGCCAGGTTCTGCAAAAGCCCCAACCAGCCAACCGGTGAGATAAATCGTCATGGCAATGATTGCAAGAAGAATCGCCATTCTGGGTTTTGGGTCAAACTGAGAATAGTATTCGTCATCGTTTAGTGGAACGCGCTTGCGAGTTTTAAAGAGTGCGGATATGTCACTAATCGCAAGTAAAAAGCAGTACAACGGTGGTCCGAGTATGATCACAGCAACAGCCACGGGGCGTAGCAAAATAAGTACAACAATCGCCGATGTGAATGCCAGCAAGTGAGTGATTCGGACTTGCATTTGGTAAGACCCTGCCATCTACTTCGCGACAAACTTCAGCAGTCCGCAGCTCGGGCAGCGGAAGACAGTTATCGGTTTTAATTTCGATTTGTCCATCTTGATATGGCCCATCAAGGTCTTTTGGTCGGGAAGCCCTGGATGCCATTGAGCAGCATGCCCATCAAAATGCCAATGATCGCAATAACGACCAGAAGCTCGACGAGCGTAAAGGCTGAACGATTACCGTTGGCCGAAGCCAGTGATTTACGAGGCAGTTAATCTCGCGAATGAAAGGGCGGGACGGGAAAGGAGTCGCGGAGTCAGTCAGAGCTTGGTTACAGAATTATATATTCCTCACGACTATAAATTTACAAATACGCGTCGAGAAACGCAAGTTAACCGAAGATTCATATTGCTG
>CAZJBW010000196.1:0-4517 GCA_964543985.1 uncultured Pirellulaceae bacterium
CCTCTAATTGCTCAAGTGCGTAGCGAAGAGCATATGACTTGCCGCGTTGTTCCAGATTAGTTCTTTCAATTACCTCTGCCCCGTGCCGTTTGGCGACTGCGGCAGTATCGTCAGTGCAATTGTCAGCAATGACGAATACCCGATCGGCCTCCTTCAATTGCCCAGTCACATCCTGGATTATCCCGTGGATAATATCAGCTTCGTTGTGCGCAGGAATCAAGACGGCCGTTCGCGGGGAAGCGTCGCTGACAACAGAGGTTTTTGAGCGTTTGGCAGGTATCAGGGAAAGAAAGCACTGCAACGAGAAAATGACGATGGGAACCAGCAGAGCAACTGCCAGCCCGGTTAATGCGAGGAAAATCATGGGATGTGTATCAGGTCGAATTATGAATAGAGGATTAATATAATCGAAAGACAGAAAAAGGGAACTGTAAATCGGGATTCACGCCTGTGTTTCCGGGCTTCGATGAAATGTGGCTGGTTGCCGATGGAGACGAAATTTATCGTATTTATGGGCGTCTGTTACAAAGACAAAGCCACGAGGGTTCAGGCCGTGTTCCCCTCAGCAAAAACGACGGAACCCCGCAACAGCGGGACGGGTCGACGACCCTAGATTCGCAATGGTTAACGGCTCTCCGACGCCAGTTCTCGTTCTTGGCGGAAGCTAAGCGGGTTAGCCTGTTTTTGGCCACGAAACACCAAGCGAAAGGCCCCCGCGAAGTAACCTTTCCACATCCACCAATAGCACTTCCGTTCCAAAATGGCTTCTTGATCACCGCTGAGTTTGGCCAACGCAAGTTTCGGTAGATGAATAAGCGACGTCTGGCCAACTCGGGCCAGCACCCTAAACGGAAATTGAAGCCGTCCAAAATCTTCGTACTCGCGACGAGCAATATGCGACCCCATCCGTGTTGATGTCGAGCAAAGATAGGATGGCTCGATTCGAAACGGAGGGATTTGGTGATGAGTGATTGCCTGTGGACAGAAATATGCCTCGTAGCCTGCTTTTCGCAAACGGTGATACAGGTCGGTGTCTTCCCCGCCTTCGACAAGGTCGGTGCGGAACAAGCCGACTGCTTCAAAGATCTCCTTATGGATCAACATGTTCCCGGTGGTCGGTACACGTTTGCCGTCGTATAGCTGGCCCACCATACCCTCGGTGCACCCAAGTGTCACTCGAACCCAACGACGCAGGTCTCTTTCCTTGCCGGGGTCAAATTTCAGTTTGACGGCTCCTCCGACACACTTCACATCGTTTTCTTCAGCCGCTTTTAACAACTGCAGCAACCAATCCGGTTCGGCCATTTCGTCGTCATCGAAAAAGGCAATCCATTGGCCAGTCGATTCTGCAACGCCGCGATTTCTGGCAAACGACACACCCGGTTCGCTCTCCAGCACATAACGAATTCTATCGGGATGGTTCCGTTGCAATTCCGTAACGGTCTCAGCCGTGTGGTCGGTTGAAGCGTTGTCGATGACCAGAATTTCATAAGAAAAATTGTCGGTGTCGAGAACCAGCAAGCTTTCAATGGCCTCGCGCAACCAGTCGGCGCGGTTGTAAGAACAGATGATCACCGATACGTCCGGGTGGGGCATTTTTCTACGTCTTCTACGTCTGGGAGTTAGAGGATAAGGGACTTTTCAAATCATCATTAGCTGTATCTGGATTGTCAATCAAGTTTCGCATTCCGTTCCAAGAATGCGCAACGATAGCCAGGAACAAGAATGCCGTTACGGAAGACGGACCCGTCAGCCCGGATTCGGTCAGACCGCGCACGATACAGAAAAAGGCGCCGCCGGTGACAAACAGATATTCGGGGTGTCGCAACGTTTTTCGATACATGATCGCTGAATGGAACAGGGTCGCAAACATCGTGGCGGTCAATAATCCAGCCCCAATGATTCCCATATGCAAGGTTGCTTCAACGTAAGACGAATGAGCTTCACTAATGACCCATTCTTGAGACGTGGCGATTTCATAAATATGTTTCGGCGTCCAAAAAGCGCCAAACCCGAACCCTCGCCATGGTTGTTGAGAAACATAAGTCATTAGGTCCTGCCACAGCGGCAATCGGCCGGTCAAGGAACTTCCAGTCTCCTCCTGCCGTCCCAAAAGTAGAATCTCTTGGTATTCCGTGATTGGGTTGAAACCGGATACCAGGCACAACAGAACAATCGTCGACAGCAACCAAAAGCCGGCCAAAGACCAAATCACAATGTTTCGTGTCGGCTGCGATCCCAGCCAGATGACGCCCAATGCGACCGGGACAGCACCGGTCGCGCTGCGGCATTTGGTCAAAACCAGGAACAAGAACAAAACACCAAAAACGCCATAGAACGCAAGCTTTAGTTTTGGCTGGATTTTCGACATGGTGTACGCGGCAATACAGCCCATCGCTAGACTGGCGGCCTGGATATTCGGGTGTATTGTTCCGGCGAATCGATAGCCGCCAACATGCGGACGAAATGAGCCGTGGACAATCTCCAACATCACCCCCAGCGTCAGATAGATCAGTGACAACACCATAGCCGCCAGCACCACATCTTTGACTTGCAGAAATCGCCCGAAACCCAGGCAACCGATAGCGCACAAGACCACCACCATATAGCGTCTAATCGTGCTACCTGTGTCGATCGACCACGTCACACTGACTCCCGCCCACAGCACATAACCGACGATCAAGACAATTGGCAGGTTCAAGCGAAACCTGCCTTGCCGACCGAACAGTAGACTGAGCGTTCCAATCGCAGCACAACTGATGAATGCTAGTTGGCGAAGTTTGTTTCCACCTTCAGCCCAACGCTCCTGAACTTCAATGTCTTCTACAAAATCGTCGTCCTTGCTGATTCCAACTTTATGTTCCGCGATGAAAAACATCCCGGCAACGTAGACTCCCAGAAAGATCGATAGAACCAAAGGAGTAAAAAGCCACTGAATCATGGGTGAACCAGACTTACGATTTGTTGAAATGCTAATTTCGGACATCGCTTACTCCTTTCACTTTTGATTCACCAAGAAATTTGAACAGCAAACCGCTACGAAGGGTCGCACAGATAAACGATCCGACCAATGATGTCCACGCAGCCCCAACCACACCGTAAGGATAAATCAATAGAACGGCGGCCGTGATTGTGATCACCATTAGAATCACATCGACGAAAAAATTGGCTTTGATTTTTTCCATCGCAAACAGACCACTGCTGGCTGTGTGCGAGAATCCATCAAGCAACTTGGCCACGGCCAAAATAATCAACGTTGTTTTCAATCCAGCGTACTCGGGGCCGAACAGTTCGACCGCTATAAAGCTGCCAAAAAAGGTCAGGAAAATGGCAAACCCGCCCACCGCGATCAGGAACAAGCCGTACATTCGCAAAAGCAGACGTTTGAGGCCTGCACTTCCCTCGTGCAAATAGACCTTGGCAGCCCGAGGGGTCAGGAAGTTCAGCATTCCCATGTTGAAGATGTTCGCCACACCGACTAGCGTCATGCACGCAGCAAAGTAGCCAGTGCGTTCGGAACCAAGTTCCTCAGTCGCAGCGGATTGAAGAAGCATTAAAGGCAGTAGATAAGTTGCCAGCGAGCCAACGAACTGACCGGCCACGGCCCATTTGCCAAACGACCAATTCAGCTTCCAGTCTTTTGCAAATCGTTCCCGTTGGAATTCAATCTTTGGGCCACGACTAAGATACCAATAGCCGAGCGAAATAACGGTCGAAAGCCCAATGGCGACCCAAGCAGTCGCTGCCGTAAGAAATCCAAAGTAGCCCAGCACGACCAACGCAACAATTTGCAAAACCGAGATCGCTACATCGATCCCCATGACACTCGTATTTTCCGAGTGGGTAAAGCAGTAGTGCCGAACCAATTCGCGCAACAATAGCGCAGGCAGGAAAACCAAAAGCACTAACAGCGAGGAAGCCACTTCCATCGAGATCCAGCCGGTGTAAGCGGCCAGAACCTGAGCCAGCAGATAGATCAACGTAATGATCACAAATCCAAATTGCTGGACGAGACAACTGCCACGATAACCAGGCCTGTCCTCATCTGATTGACGAGGCAGGTAAATTGAATACGGAGTGGACACCAACTGTTGCTGAAAGCCGCGCGCGAACAACACCAGTGACAAGCCGATATAATAGATACCTAATTCGGAGGAAGATTGCCGGCCAATAAAAACACTGGTCGCGAATCCAGCGACACTGACGATCCCTTGATTGAACAAACACACCAACGCATCCTTGCGGTACAGAAGGGCCTGAAGCAATTTGGATTTAGGTTGTAATTGGGGCTTACCCATTTGCAATTGCAGGCCTGTAAACAGGATGTTCGGACGACGTGATGTTCAACAAGAATGACTGCGGTAACCGGGCGATGGAATCGCCACCATGATTGGCGAAGTCAGCAAACGCATCTTTCGGCAGGCCAGGATGGCTTGCGGCGCCCGTTTATTATTTTCTGACTTTTCACCGCAACTGCCTCACGCTTTGGCTCAAGTGGTTTTGGCTCAAGTGGTTTT
>CAZJBW010000197.1:0-4472 GCA_964543985.1 uncultured Pirellulaceae bacterium
TCGCTTAGCCGCAACGAAGAGAACGACTAAGCCATGAATTCGATTGGACCATTTCAATTCGCCCACCTGTCGCAGATGGCACCGGGCCACAAGATGACCACCACGGTCCAGTCTCGCGCTGGCGTCGATGGGATTTTCTATTGGCTCAACGGACGTCGCGGCCAACAATTCAGCGTCACTAGCGTTTACGACGCGATCAACCTGGCAGATGCCGTGTTGGCAATCCAGAATTATGAGGCCACGATCGGCGCAATTGCAAACTACGTCTTTGGCGGTGTCCAGCTGCCTCGACAGGTGGGGATCTTGGATGTCGTCCCGATCCCAGACAAGATCCGGCAAACCGTAATCGGTGTCGGTGGAGTACTCGGGACATCCAACGGCCTGGCAATGGCAAGTTGGCAATTGATCACCACGGACGTCCCGGCAGCTTAAAGCCTGCCCAACTTTTGGCTGATGATCAGCACGACCGCCCAGGTCAATTAGATGATTACAATTCAACGTTCGGTCCGCGCCATTCGCGTATCGATCAACCGACAATCCACGACATCAGATCCGATCGATGTTGCGTCGCTCGCTTTTGGCAGCATTGCCATCCCGGCAGCATTAGACGGTGACATCACGATCGAAGTCAGCAACACGCCAAACGACGCAGCCAGCTGGACACCGCTGGCCGACAAAAACAAAGCGCCAAAGGCAACGTATGCGGCGGGTGAGGGTGCCCAGATCTTGCACGACGAGACGTTTCACTTTCGCCACGCTCGACTCGTTTCGTCCGCAAACGAATCCGCAAAACGCGAATTCCATTTGGTGCTAAAAGGCTAATGGCTGATATCCAGTTCAATTCGTTTTACACCGGCCAGGTTCAAGCACAGCGAGTTTTCGCAAAGACGGTTTGGGCAGATCCTTGGCAGCCGCAGCCCTTGGCATTTTGTACGCGGGCGAGCTGGTCGTGCGCGCCGTCCATTAGCAGCGCCGAGCTGTTCTACCAATACGGCCTGGGCTTGGTGCCAGCCAACGGCCAAATCGACATCGTCAACCCTTACAGCCTGCCATCGTTGGCTTACGTGAAAATCGAATTCGACATCGTAGACTATGACCAGCTGGGCACGGCGGCCGCTCCAAACGAAGCAATAACGACGCGCACTTGGTATGGCGTGGTCGGTACGCTGCTGGATTCAATCGGCGGATTGTTCGAGCGTCCACTATCAACTAACCTGGTCGACAACGGCCTACAAACGTTGCCAGCTGTGGGGCTGGAATGGCTGCTTGCCCGCGACTACATCACAACCGCCCAATACATCGACTCGCAAAACTTCACACGTGATGCCACTCGGCCGATCGACTTCAACGAAGGCACGCGACCCAACAGGCACACCGCCAAAACGGCAGTTCTTAGCGGCGCAGAAGCCTACCTGTTTTCGCCGACACTCGCCGAGGACGCGGATTGGTGGAGCTCAGCCAGCATCGTTGAATATCTAGTCAACACGCATCGACCATTCCCGAGCCATATCTGGCAATTGGATGACCCAAGCGGTTTGCTGGTTGAAACCGACGACCGCCCACTGCTACGCACCCGCAACGCCCGACGCTGGGACCTGCTTAATCGATTGATGCCGCGCCAGAGAGGCCTTAGTTTTCGAGTGTTCGTTAACGCCGACGAATCAAGATTTCTGGTTCGGCCAATCACCTTCGCGCATGCCGATTTAGAATTGAATGGCGATCCAATCCTAAAAGCCAACCCAGCCCAGAACACGCTGGAAATGTCCGGCGATCGCTCGGGGGCCCTGCAACTAACAACCGATGCGTTCCACAAGTACACTCGCGTCCGCGTGCGCGGTGGCCGTGCCGTCTATTGTTTCAACGCATCGATTACCGATGGCAACCTGGAAACTGCTTGGCTGCCAGCGACGGAAACGGAGTATGCCCAAGGGGCGAGCACTCTGCCCGACTATCCGGCCGTCGAAGAAATCGCCGAACGCGAAAAAGCGAACCAGGCCTGGCGGAACCAGCCCATGTTCGAATACGTCTACTCACGTTTTCGTCTCACTCAGTCGTTCGCTGAAAACCCAGTCGCCAAAGACGGTGAAGGCGAGGGGGAAAACGATGCAATCCTAAACCCAAATGACGACACATTGGCTACCGTCTTTCGTGCCGGCGTTAATGTCCTACCGGTGATCCCGCTGCGACCAGGTGTCGATCCAGAAACGGTCGACCCAGAAATACGACCAGGCCGCGTCGACTTCGAACAGCCGAAAGCCTGGTTCGCGATTCCAAGTACTGGCAAATGGGTGGATGCCAGGCACGTCGAACAGATCGCCGACAACGAAGGTGAAAACGATGACGACACCTATCGTTGGTCGGCTATCGTGTCACCCGACAGTGTGCAATCTGGATTCCGCCTGCGAATCAACGGCCTGCCAAAACATGTAGTCGATCCGGGTTTCGCGGCGTTGCCAGAAGACGCACCGACAGGCGGTTGGAATTATCAAACGGCAATCTTTACGGTGGCCATCGAGGGCGATCATTACTGCGAGGCAACCTGGCCAGACAACGACCCGAACCTTGAACCGGCTCGCGAAAGACTGATCGACGTTGGCCCCGCGTACCAGCTCCACCACATCGCCAAAGATACGGTGATCGGTGTTAATCCGGATCAAAGCCTGCAGCGCATGGCAGCGTCGCGCTGGGTTCGCGACGATCGTGAGTTGCTGGCTGGTATCGCACAGCTCGCGTTTCAGTGGTACGGTCAAGATCGCCACGGCCTGACTTTTGCGACGTCGCTAGTTACGGACGCATTTGAAATTGGCGACATGATCACCGAGGTCAAAGGCTTGGGGCCACGCGGCAATACGACTGTCAATTCTGTGATCACTGAATTGACGATCGAATCCGGCATTGCCGACGGCGATCGCGAACCACCACCGCCAAGGATTAGCTACCGCACGAATTTCGCCGAACTCGACTTTGGATCCCTCTAAGTTTCCTGGGAAACCATGATGAGCAGCACAAAAGCCAATAACACGGAAAGGATCCGCGATCTCGAGAACGAGATCGCTGAACTGAAACAGGCAATCGACCTGCTACGCGCCGACTCGAGACGCCAACCACCGCAAGCCATCCGTGTGATTGACCTGGATATCGATACGTCGCCTGCTAACGATTCCACGCCGTCGCTGCCTGGCTACTTCATCGAGCCGGCCAACGGCCAGCGAAGATCTTCGAATCAGAATCATCAAATCCATCGTGTGCAAGGGCACCGATACTCGAGGTCGCGAAAAAGCCGACTCGCATTCTGGCACCGTGGCCGCTGGTTCGAATTCCCGCAAGTCGCAGGCGCAGCAATCTTTCGCACGACCAGCGTTGTGCCAGGCCTGGACGAAACCGGCGCAAATCCCGTTCCTGGCAGCGGAACTGCCCAACGCTACCGACTCGACGAAAACAATAATCTGGTTGTAGCCGGCGACCCCGAAACCGTCTTGACACTAGCCAACGCATCGACCGCCACCGACACCTGGATCCAATGCAAGCTCGACGTCGACTGCAACTGGTGGATCGACTGGGAGGAATGCCCCGCCGAAGCCAGCACAGGAGACGATGCAGGAGGCGCTGCAGGAGCTGGGGTTCCATAGAGCCACCCGATCTGCAAAATGGCCCGTGGAGGGTCAAATGCGAAAACGAAACCAGCCTGGGTGCCCGAACTGCGGCGAACCTGACGAAAACACAGAGCCAAGTTGTGCCAGATGCTGCGCGATACTAAGGGGCAATACCGTTACCATCAACTTTGGCACGGTAGTCTTCCGATCGAACGAACTCGTGGCCCCGCATCCATTTCCCGAAGGCCCGTTTTTCGACCCCCCGATTCCGTGGTCAGTAGATATCGGCTCGCGGCAAACAGTCGGCATGATCTATCCCCCGGCTGGTTCGCCAAGCATACCGTGCGGCCCCGGCGATGTCCCCTGGGTTTCGCCGCTGGTTCAGAACAATATCGATTTTCCAGGTGGTTCGATCGGCCCAAATTTCCATTACTGGAAAAGCGCCACAAATACTGACGGGTCCGGAAACGGTCACGCTGTTTTTTCGACGTTTGTAAGTTCAGACAACAGCACAATTACTTTCACTTGCTCGCCAGAGTCGCCCACGGAACCGCCCAGCATGACCATAGCAGTCTTTTTGTCTGGTCGCGCTTTCGTTCGGACGCAAATCAACTCGCCCCCAGAGCCCGTTGATACATCAGCTCCACCCAGAACTGATCCTCAATGGACTCTCATCCCAGGATCGCTTGCCGCCTGGACTTACGAAGGCGAGCCGGTATGTGAGGGGACGATTACGCTACAACCGACTCAAACGCCGATAACAGATATGCTTGAGCCGATCACGCTAGATTTCTGAACCTGCTGCTGATGATGAGCCGATTTTAAAATCAAAGCGCCCAAAAAACTCGATGCCAAAGGCCCGCGCCCGACGCTCTTCTT
>CAZJBW010000198.1:0-4357 GCA_964543985.1 uncultured Pirellulaceae bacterium
GGCGATTCCGGCTTTGGGCTGAAGGCTCGAACCGATTTTCTGTTCGGCGATGGATGGCCGCTACGATTTCAGTGGAGTCAAATTCGTGACACCACAAGTCAAGTTCTGTCGTTTGTAATGGGTGAACAGTCGCCTGTCGTGACGGACTCGACCACAGGCTAGAAGCCTATGCCACCTCTACCAATTGAATCTGCAGTTTTAACGGTTGGGATCGGGGATAGTGAATTCACCTCCCTGCTGGAAGCCGGACGCCTCGACCGTCAGTTTCTGAAGGTTGGTTTGAATAAGTTTACCTTCTTTATAAATTTTGGTTCCACTGGTCAGCGGCAGCAGTACGCCGTCGAGTTCTTCGAACTCAAAATTCGCCTCGATGTCCAGGTCGTATTTTTCAAGCGAGTATCTAACCAAAGCCAGCTGGCCCGTTTCCTGATCAAAAAACCTTAGGGACTGCTTGCCATCGATATGGGTGAACTTGAGTTTCCAGCATTTCTTTTCTTCAATGGTTTCTTCGCCAACGAAACGAATCTGGTTCGACTCTTCCCAATTCAGGGCAATCTGGGGCCAGGGAATGACATCCGGAATTGGAAGGTCATCAAGCTTGGAAAAGGGGGTGTCGGGCTCAGATTTCCAGGTTGTTCTGCCATCGCAAATAGTCGCAGAAGCAGTATCGTCTTCCCTCAGTGACTCCCTATGGCTCCACTTCCCAATTACCAATAGTTCGACATTTCGAACAAACCCTATGTCCTCGCTACCATCCTGCTTTATTGTAATCCGGTTTGTACCGTTCATTTTCAGGTTGCTGGCAGAGGAGATGTTCATGCCGCCGAGTGATTGAATAAAGTGCAGTAAAACGTCGCTGCTCTTTTCGTCACTACCGGGGTGTACCTTTTCCTGAGCGCTCGTGATGGGCACGAAAAACGAACATGCCAAAAGCAGCGGCGCCGCTAGCCAAAATTGCCAAAGTCGAAAGGAAGTCATATGGTCCCTCACTAATTCATTGGACTGAAGTTCTTCAGAATTTGTAGACTGCTTGTCGTGACGGCATAGTGCTACTCAATACTAGTTGAAACCTGCCTCATTTTGTTGCGTAGCATTTTTTCGTGCCTCGATCTGCCACTTCGACAGATCTGCAAACGCAGGCATGGTGCCTTCGTGCACGGATTCCTTAAAGCGCACGAAAGGCTCGACCGATGATTCGTCGCCGTTCGAAAACGCCTTCGCTGCATCGATCATCTTGTCGGCGGTAGCAAGTGCGTTTTCCTTTTCACCAATTCTCCATTGCAGGATACTTAGGCATGCAAAATGGTTGGGGCCAACACGTTCTTTGCCGAATACGTAGTCGGAATATGCATGAATGAGCGCCTTATGAAACTCCGCTGAATAGTCGTGACTATTACGTCTGGCCAATCGCAGGCCATTCATCGACACGAAAGAATCTTTCGCCCAGCTTGCAGACATTTCATTCAACGCTTTCACGGCGGCTGGCCATTCCTTGTTGATCATTAAAACCTGGAGTTCCTCGGTGTGGATTTTAGCGTTGTCTGGGTCGATGACTTTCAGCTTCTCGATATTCGCTGTCATCGTTTCCGTGTCCTCTTCGCGACGGGCCGAGCTGATGTTGGCAAGCAATTGCTTGATTTTCCCTTCGTGAATTTGAGCAGCCAAAATTGTGGCGGCGGCTTTCTCCGCGCCTTCATCGCCGTCCAGCATCGTCTCGACCAACTCGTCAGTAAGCCGTGAAGCCAGCGTGGATGCCAGCAGTTTTCCGTTCCTTACGATAAACGCATGAGGAATACCCTTGGCTCCGGCAGGTTTCATCCATTCAGTTTCGAAGGGCCCGTTCTTGCCAGTAAACGCAACCGGATAGGACATTCCATCGCCCTGGTCGTTGACGAATTTAACGCATTCGTCCATGTCATTTTCGTAGACGCTCATGCCATAGATTCGCAAACCCTTGTCGTAGTATTTCTTATGGAGTTCGTTCACATGCGGAATCATTCCGATGCAAGGAACACATTTGGTGGACCAGCACTCAAAGATGTAGACCTTTCCTGGCTCAAAAGACTTCGGTGCTTCTCCCTGAATCCACTCAGCTTGTTTGACCGGGGAAAGACTGACTTCAGAACCTGCTACGAGTGTTCGCTGCTGGCCACTGTCGGATTTCGAATCCTTTGTTGCGGACGGCTCCTGGCCGGTGACTTGGGTTGGGCTTGAAAGGCCAACGATGAATATTGCGATCAGTCCGGCAGTGAGTAGTTTTTCGAGCTTCATTAGAATTACCTTGCTGGCAAATTTTTTCGTCGTCCCGTTTTTTTGGTCGTCCCGCTTACCTTGGTTTGAGTTCCAGAGCTTGCTGTCCTGTTGCGGCGATCAGAATCTCAATCGTCGCCACCGCACCAGCTCCTTGAGCGTCCTCGATTTAAGGCGATTCTCATCGTCATTGTCGCACGAAAGTGGTTGATCTTAAGCGCAATCAGTCTCTGTAATCTAAACTATTCAGCAAAAATCGGCAGTCTTTTAACGGTATGCTTGTAGCGGTATTAACGATTTTATCTGCCCTATCCTCGGGCGCATCCTCTGAGCTTTGTCAACAGGCCCAAAATCGCAAAATCTAGCTTTTGACACCATTGGATTTTTTCACTAACAGATTCGAAGTTTGGGAATAGAATATGAACTTGACGATGCGAAGCACTGGATGAAAATAGCTTTTGATCCTTGACAAAACGACGTGTTTTGAGCAACGTTTTGTTATCTATTCTGCTCACCTTTTCTGGAGATTTTCCGTTGATCACAGTCGATTTGACTATTGTCGGTAACGGCATTCTTGGTCTGATGACCGCGTTTGAGTTAACCAATCGAGATCCAAATCTTAAGATTGCCGTGATTGGCCCTTCGGACCAAAAAGGTGGCGCCAGTCAAGCTTCTGGAGCGATGCTTGGATGCTTTGGGGAAATTACTGATCAAACCTTTTTCAATGATCAGGCCGAAAAACGATTCATGATGGCCTACGATGCGCACCAGCGCTGGCCCAGTGTCATCGAGAAGCTTAACTCCCTAGTCCCCAAAGCGCATCAGCAAGAAATCAATCAAGGCACTTTCGTCGTTTTGAACCCTTGCTCGGGGCAAATTGAGAGTGACAGTTTTAGAGAACTGCTTTCAGCCCTGGAACGGTTTAACGAACCGTATGAGGAGATCGACCCGAGGATCATTGAGGGCTTCAACCCCAATGAAAATCTGCGCCCATTACGCTCTTTGGTGATTCCCAATGAAGGGTCGCTGGACTCAAGACGTTTCATGTCTGTGCTACGGTCACTTCTGGAACAGCGTGGCGTTAAATTCATTGAACAAAAAGCACTAGGATTCTCCCAAGAAGGGTCAGAGTTTTCGGTCGAGTTGGAAGATTCCGATACGGTTCAATCGTCAAAATGTCTTTTGGCAGCAGGCGCTTTCACTCAGGATCTATTGGACGCACACCCCGATATTGCGGATCAAATCCCACACCTGTTCCCGGGTGTCGGTTTTTCAACAAACATAGAACAGGTCCCCAACAACCCGATCCGGAAAGTCGTTCGCACACCTAACCGGGCTGGCGCCTGTGGCCTGCATGTCGTACCACAAAGTGATGGCTCACTTTATCTGGGTGCTTCCAATGATTTGTACTTGAGGCCGCAGACACGACCGATGACCGGCATCGTTCACTTCCTGTTGGAATGTGGAATCGAGCAAATCAACCCGGCTCTGTATCGCTCACAATTACTGACGACACGTACCGGCAATCGTCCTGTTACAGCCGATGGTTTCCCGCTGATTGGCGAGACCTCGATGGCAGGCCTATTCATTCTGTCGGGTACCTACCGCGATGGCTTCCACAAAAGTCCCGTTTTGGCTGAGACGATTGCTGAAGAGATTCTTGGCGAAGAACTAACCTGGAAGCACAACTACCAGCCGGAACGCAGTCTGATTCCAACTACCAACAAGGAAGAGTCGATCAAGGTTTATCTCGATCACCTGATCGCTGCGTACTACGAGCACGGTTGGCGAGCTCCCAAGATTTCCAGCCAAGACGCTACCCGGCAGATCGCCGAAGAAAAGATCCGCAAGTTCTACGACACGCACGGCTTTGAATTCGGTATCTCGGCAGAAATCCTGCTGATGCACGAGTTGGATTCTAATCCTGGCGAAGCCTTGCCGTTGCTCAAGAGGATTTTCCTTGAGAAGGAAAAGGTTGCTACGGGTCATCTAAAAGTGACCGCTGCAACAGTGGCTGAGTAATTTTCAGGGTTCGATGAGAATTCAGGGGACATGTTTGCGCGGAGCGTAAGCATGCTGTACCTCCATTGAGTCGTCTGGCCAGAAG
>CAZJBW010000199.1:0-4266 GCA_964543985.1 uncultured Pirellulaceae bacterium
TTGTGCCTGGCCTTCCGTTTGTGCCTGGCCTTCCGTTTGCGCGGAGACAGACATCGTAAATGATAGACAAGCTGCGACAGCCACAATGGAAAGTGCTTTCATATTTCGGACTCGGCATAGGGGTGAAATAAATGGGTTCTGAGAGCTACAGTCGACTGACTCGGACAAGTTCGGGCATATTTCTTGAACAGACTAGAATTTAGACAAAACAGATCGATAGTACGATAGAGTCTCGCTTTTTTAGTGGAGACATGCAGAAGTATCGGCCAAGAAATGAAGACCACTAGAAAGAAGGCGAGGCTAGATTCGCTAAATCTGATCTGGCCTTAGCCAAATGATTGCCAAACGATTGCCTAACGAATCATTTGGGCTGCTCGTTCTTCCAGCATGCGAAACTGGTGCACCAAGTTGTTTTCGCTGGTGCCCATCGGTGACTTAAAGAAACAGGCTAGCCATGGCAGCTGGCTAACTTCGCCATCACGAGCCGCTCGTTCGGTCAATCGGAAAAGGTCCAGTACCAAGGGTGCTGCCAAGATCGAATCACACCCTTGCCAGGTGAACTGCATGATCATGGGTGTGCCCAGAAACCCCTGGAAATGAATATGGTCCCAGGCAGTTTTCCAGTCACCCAAACTGCGGATGTATTCGATGCTGATATGCGACTGAGGTGCATAGCCAAGAATCTCGCCTAGCAATCGATCTTTACTGTCGACTTTCGTCTTTTTGTTTTCTGGATCGTCCAGCACTTGACCGTCCATGTTTCCAAAGATGTTGTGGCCTACCCAGCTCATAACATTCAAGTTTCGCATAGCGAAGGCTGGTGCCAACGCGCTTTTCAACAATGTCTCGCCAGTCTTGCCATCTCGCCCGCCGTGTGGCAATTGGCATTGGTTGGCCAATTCGTGCAAGGCTGGACAGTCACTGCCCAGTGACGGCGTAAAGTTGATATAGGGACAATCTGCTTGAAATGCTGCGATCGCATACAGTGAACTGCTGGGAAAGGCATCTAAGTTCTTGGCAGCCGCAGCCCAATCGTCAGGCAGAGTCTGCAGGTCTACCGGTTTTTCAGTCGAGGCCACATTCATGACCACGACGCGTTTTAGATCGTGCCGTTGCTTGAATTCTTGCAAATCCTGCTTGATGGATTCAATTTTTTCGATCGCGGTTCGTTGATCCTTTAGCAGCGCTTGATCGGCCAGTCGTTCGATCGCCGATCCACATTGATGCAAACAGCCCAGTCGAATGTTCGCATCCATTGCATTTAGGCTATCGCGAACCTGATCGATCAATGCTGGGCCAAACGCCCGACTGGATTGTTGAAATTCTGTTGCCGAATTAACCAGAGATTCCGACCGGATATCATGCCCACCGACAACGATTTGCGACCAATCGACCAAATCGGTTTTGGCAAATTGAGGTAGGCCCGTGACCAAGCCATGCTGGTCCATTTGGCCCTGTTGTAGGGCGGCCAATCCGGTTGCGGCGACCGTTGCCACACCTCCACGGGCTCCAACGAGCCAAAGTCCAACGGATTGTGACATAAAGACGATCGAGTGATTGAAGAAAAAGTCGGACGACAAGACCAGCCGACAAGATATTGTGTCGAGGACCCTCGTAGCGAGGCAAGCAACTGGTTAAATTGATTCTCGCCTCGCGCCGCGTGTAACGTCAAGTGTCCTGCCCGGTCAATCAAAATGTTTGGTTCAGTTCCGTCGGTCCCACCGGATCCAATTTTTAGTCTTGTATCCCAATTTCGTGCTGACCAGCGATCGGAAAAGATCAATCTGACCGTTGGTGCATATAAAGACGAAGCGGGGCACACCCCCGTCATGAGCTGCGTTAAGCAAGCCGAAGCCTTGATATTGGATTCTGAATCGACCAAAAATTACCTGGGCATTGATGGACTGGAAAAGTTCAATCACCTGACCGCCAAGTTATTGCTTGGCGACCAGTCTCCAGTGATCGGCGATGAACGCTACACGACGATTCAAACACCCGGTGGTACAGGAGCATTGCGGATTGCCGCCGAGTACTTGAGTAATTTGCGACCAAATTCCAAGATGTGGATTGGCCTTCCCACCTGGTCCAATCACACAAATATTTTCTCACAGGCCAATGTGCAATTGGGCCAATATGACTATTTAGAAAAGGACAACAAGACGCGACTAGACTTCCAGTCTTTGGTCGATGCATTGGACGGATGCGCTGAAGGAGATGCATTTCTATTCCATACTTGTTGTCACAATCCGTCCGGATTCGATTTGCAGGTTGACCAATGGCAGACAGTGATTGAATGCATGGGTAAACGAAACCTGTTACCCATTTTTGATTGCGCTTACCAAGGATTTCGCGAATGTCTTGATCGAGACGTATTTCCTATTCGCCGAATGGCCGAACTGGGTGGCGAGTTTTTAATTTGCAGTTCGAACTCGAAAAATTTCGGACTGTATGGTGAACGAGTCGGAGCCATTACGGGTGTCTGCTCAACCAGCGACGACGCGAAACGCTTGGGCGGTTACTTGAAGTCATTGATTCGAGCCATCTATTCCAATCCACCGAAACACGGCGCGTTGATCGTGGCCACGATTCTGGATGACGCTGGATTTCGTGAGAACTGGGAATGCGAATTGCAACTTGTGCGAAGACGAATCGATGACATGCGCACCTTGTTGGTGGAAACGCTGCGGCAGACCATGGGTGACGGGCTGTTCGACTTTTTGGCCGAACAAAACGGGATGTTTAGTTTTACTGGTTTGACGCCTGTAGAAACTGATCGGCTACGTGACGAATTCGGAATCTACATGTTGCGTTCTGGCCGCATTAACGTCGCCGGAATCACTTCCGAAAACGTATCGCAAGTTTGCGATGCCATCAAAACCGTTAAGCGTTAGGCTGATTGTGCGAGGAATGCCAAGGCTTTAGTCGACCATGTTCGCCAGAACAGTTTTGCAACTAGCAGATCAACGTCTGGGTGGCCAAGTCGGATAGGCTGTGATGACTTTCTTGCCTTGCAGGATCAGCTTCAAGCGTTTCGTTGACGGATTGTTTTGTCGAGCACCGTCCTTGCCACCCACATAGCCAATCCGTGTAGGCATATCGACGGTGTGTGCGGTTCGGCCGCCATCTGATTGTTCGGTGCGCACATTGCGGCCACCCTTTTGGATCAGCAGATAGGCATCGTCCAAAACCTTTAAGACTTCCAATTCTTCGTTGGCATCAAAAACGCCATGGATGCCTCGGTTGGGGATGTCTTTGGCGTGTCGCATTACGTGCTCGATTCGATGTTCGCCACGCGGTCCCATCGTGTACTGCAAGCCAGCCGGTGACTCGTAAGTTTGACGGCCAGTTTCACGAAGCTTGAAGCTGCCGCCGGTACTAGGCTGCGATGATGAGTTACCGTTGTTTTTGTTCGATTGGTCTTTGTTGTCAGCGTTTTCCAAAAATCCGGGATCGATTTGGAATTCGCCCTCAGACTGGTTGTCGCCATTGGTTGCTACGTTATGGGGTTTTCGGTCGACCAAACTCGGTAGGTCAACATTCAGCCACTGCTCCAGCTTGGGCTCCAACGCCGTATAGGCAGCTGCCAACAAAACGGCAGCGATACAAAGAATTCGTTTGTTGGTCCACCAAGCTCGGTTGGCTGGACCATGGTTGTTATTAGATTTCATAGAAACAATTTACGAGTTCACCAAACATTCAGCAACGCTTTTCCAAGTTTCGCAACGATATCCACACCGCTGGCACCGCTTTTTGTGGGAAAATCGCCACGTTTTCGTGCTTGCCCGATTTTCAAAACCGACCTAGCGGGCGATCCAACTCGCCGAGATCCGTATCGTTTATGATTCATTTTCAGAAAGGCTGCGGCAAATGCGCAAGCCTCGCCAAACCCAACACAGAAATCTCAACACCTTCGCGCCAGTGCGAGAGACTGTTTGGGCAGTCGAGTAGGAATTTTGGATAACTGATCGTTTCACCGCCTCAAAACAAAATGGATTCTGATTCTCCAAATCGATCGACACCGTTGAAAGTCGTTGGCCGAGGAAGCTCGTCCAATCCGATGAATCGGTTCGAGCGGATGCATGTCGAGGACGATTGGGAGCAACTTTCATGCGACGAGCAAAAGGAGTTAACCCATCGCAAGGTCTCCACTGAGTATTTTATCGACGACAGTCAAACGATCGTCTCGGAAAACGCGAGTCCGGACGTGCGGTTTCGTTTCAGTATCAATCCGTATCGCGGTTGTGCTCACGGTTGCAGCTACTGTTA
>CAZJBW010000200.1:0-4261 GCA_964543985.1 uncultured Pirellulaceae bacterium
GTCTCTCCGGTTACCTGTTCTGGCGTGATCAACGTCAGCGTTGCTTTCGTCTTTGGGCCAACCGAAGAAGGTTCGTGCAGCAACATGATCGTCTCGCCAAATTTCATTTTTCTCCCAGTGTTGATTCTTCGGGTTCTGTACCCTGGAGTGCCATCACCAGACGAAAGCAGCGGGTCGATCTTTGAAAATTCCACCTTCATCTCCAACGTCAGTGTTTCACCTTCTACCTGGTGTGTCAGTAGCTGGTACGAATTTCCAATCTTCGCTTGCTTCCAATTGGGCGATCCAGGAAGAAAACGTATTTCACGTCCCGCAAAATATTCCGCTGTTCGACCAGACTGCGACACCAGAACTGGTTGGTTGAGAAGTTTAAGCACATCGCGCTGCACGAGAATATCGAGAGTCTTCTCATGTCCGTCATCGGTGCGGTATCCGACCTGAATTGAGTCTTCGACTTTCAATCGCTCTTCACGTTCGAAAAACAGTTCGGAGGGCCTGGTGCATTGTTTTGCCGCGTTGAATGGAGATGCGATGCCTGAATCCCTGAACTTCTTCATTGGGATTTCGTAGACCTTGAGTCGATAAGCGATCCATTGGCCAAATTGTGATTTTTCCACTTTTGCACCAACAAAATCCTCTGCAAACTCAATTACTTTTTTAGCTTTCGCAGGGTCGGGCACATTGCCCCGAAGTGAGACCAAATCCAGATTCGCGCTGACAAAAACTTTCACGTCCGGAAAACGCCTGGAAAGGGCTTTTTCCAAATTGCCCGTGTCGCGGTTGACCCAAACGCTTATCGACTCAGTCGAACGGTCGGCGAAAGTCAGGGTCACATCGCATACGCCAAGCTGGAGCGTTTCAATGGCGATCTTGCGAGCGGCCAAAGGGGTAACTTTCAAAATTTCCGGCCTAAAGACATTTACCTCCGGGATGTTTTTGTCAAATTCAAAAACTCGCTTTGTTCCTGCCGTCATCCTGACCGGGACACGGGATGGCATCAGCATGTCTGGCGCTTTTCCCAATTCGGGATACCGTGAGTCAGGCGTCGAACGCATGCTCATCCTCAACGCATCCGCCTTCACTTCGGACCACAATTCAATTTCAGGTTTCGATTGCTTTCCAATTGGCAAACTGGATCCAGCGACAATCAAATTGGCGAGATCCCGAGCCCCGGGTAATTCTCCAATCTCTTTGTGCAACAGGATTGCGTCGGACTGATTTGAATCGGAGGAGTCCACAAATGGTTTTGGCCACGCATTATTTCGCGAGTAAGTCAATTTCTGTTGCTGCTGGACTGGGCTACCGGAATTGTCTTTGGCTGTCGAGTCCTCAATTTGCGTATCCGCAGCACTTGAAGTTTGCGCAGCCGTAAAGCCCACCGCGAGGATGGCAAGTATCAAGACGCCGCCAACGAGAGTGCCTGGCCATCGGGTTGTGTTTGGTTTGATAATCATGTCAATCCTTTGAGTGATCAAGTTATTGTTGGATCCTGTGAATCCGTGAGTTAGCACAATTGGCAAACGGGGTTCAGCGATTTCAAATTGTGCCACCTTCAGGATTGTCTGTCCGTAGATCTTTCTGGTTTGCGATGTTGCATCGAGTTGAAGGACCGACACGTCGCAGGAAATTTCCCTGAATGTTCCAAGTCGTCCAATGGCATACTGAGCCAGTGGGTTGAACCAGTGGATCGTTCCAATCAGCCATGCGATCAACTGGACAAGCCCATCGCGACGACGTATGTGGATGAGTTCGTGAGTCATTACCAGTCGAAGTTCTGCTGGGGAAAGCTCTTCCAAACAACGCTGTGGAATCAATATGGCAGGCCGAAAAATTCCGGTCGTTGCCGGACACGAGATCTTGTCCGTAAGTAACAGACGCACCGAAGTGTGGATGCCCAAGAATTTTCGCAGTTCATTGCACACGGTGCAGACTCGCGGAGCAACCGATTCGAGTTCGATCGCATCTTTGACGATTCGGCGCAATCGCATCCAGGAAATTGCCAGTCGCAAAGTCCAGTACAGGCAGCCAACGAACCATAAACAAATGGCCATGTTGAGAACATTTATGTTTGCATCCACCCAACCAGAATCTGCACTTTCAGTCGCACCAAATTGAGATTCCACAAACGATGTTTGAGATTGCTCGACGAATGGTGTATTCACGAGGGAGATAATCTCCAATGGAGCAGACATTGCAATTGGGTGCGTAACCGTCGGCGAGTCATCTGATTCGTATTGAATCCAATTCAAAGCACTCATTGGGCTCGCCGGAACCCAAAGCAGGACGAATCGCAACAGGACCAACATCCACACACAATAGAGAAATTTGCTGGAGACGTTTTTGACAAGTGTGCGTTCGAGGGCAAAGCCAATTACAACGATGCTTGCGCCGACCAGCGAGGCAATCAGGAGCAACACGAACCAACTGTTTGCCGGGCTGGTTTGAAAATCGATCGATTGAAAAAAGGCCTCAATCATCTTTTGACTCCTTTTGTTCAAGCAACGCCTTGAGTTGCTGAATCTCATCAGCAGACAGTTCGCTGGCTTTCACAAAGTGCGTTAGTAGCGGGCCGGATTGGCCATCGAATACAGACGAAAGAAATGACTTGCTGGCGCGTTTGATCGTTGAACCACGAGTGACAGCGGCTTTGTAGAGATAGCGATTGCCGTCTTCTTCATAAGTTAACGCGCCTTTCTTGACCAGGCGATGCAGGAAAGTCCGAATCGTTGCCGGAGACCATCGATTTGCCTTTGAGAGCTGCTTGATAATTTCGCTGGCAGTGGTTGGCTGCGTTTCCCAGATGATGTTCATCACCTGCCATTCCGCATTTGAAATTTCTGGTCGTTCCACGCTATTGTGCCAATCTGTTTACATGTGTAACTGAATGTTTACGTTTGTAATTGATTTGGCGACCTGGTTCAACAGCGCTTGCATAATCGAGAAAAGCAGCATGCAGTGGGAATTCGCGCCCGGCTAAAAAATTTACAGCAGGGAGAAACCTATAGGTTGCCGGGCAGTGTGCAGCTCTGGCGTCAATAGCGCCCGTCAGTCGTCGTGTGGTTCTTCACCCAGTCTCTCAGAATCATTCGCTGTCATTTGAACCGAAACTTCTTTTGATTTTCCTGCTTCGACGTCAATGTGAAGTAAACGCGAATTTCGGTTGATCTCCATTTGATAGCCCTGGGCATTCACGTTGACGGTAACCTTCCTGCCAGGTGGAACCAGCAAGGTCACTTTTCCCTGATCATCAATTTTAGTGGTCCGATAGTCGATACGAAATTGTTGTTTCGGATCCAGCTTTGGTTCCAGGAAGGATTTTCGGGTAGTCGCATTTTTCGGGGCAGGTCCTCCGCCATTGAACAGGAGTTCCTGGTGATAAAAAAAGACGGTCGAATTCGGTAGTGGTTTTCCGTTTGGGTCCGTGACCGTCAAATTGACTTCGGAATTCCTTCTCATTGGTACGGTCAGTGTCGTTTTCTCACCCGTCAGTTTTTCAAAATGCGGTAGTAACCAGCCAAGTTGGTATTTACGTTCAAAATGGGGAAACTGATCCAGAACAGCTTCTTTTTTGGGCCGTGCGTTGGACCAGCCATCACAGCTGACAAACATCTGGATAATTTTTTCGTCGCGCGGCACCGAATCGAAAACAAACGTGCCATCTTTGGAAATGTTTGCAGCGTCATTCCATTGCCATCGCGCCAGCGATTTGTGTCCGTCATGGACTTCGTTCGAAACGCTCTGAAGCGATGCCTGAACAACCCCCTCCCTGATGGGCCGGGGAACAGCATCGTCAATCTTTCCCTCGACTCTCACACCAGGAAATATCTTGACGTCTTTGAGTAACACACTGCTTCGTCCCTCCGGTTTAACAACGATCAAATCGCTGAAGGCAGAAGGCTTGTCTTCGGCCAACCAGGCAATTCGAAACACGATCCACTCGGGCGAAAAAACTGGGGAAACCAATATTCCCTGATTGGTTAGTTTCCATTTGTTTCGATTTGAACCCGATGAACCCATCACAGCGTACAGGTCGGATGTGATTTTCTGGCCTGTCTCACCATGAATTGCATTGAGTGCCACTCGACACCCGCGTTTGAGTTGAATTTCTGGCGATTTATTATCCACTTTTATGTCGCCCCGAAACGTCATGAAACCATCATGGTTAACAGTCCAGTTGACTTGACCTGTTTCGAGTTTCTCTACCACGAATTTCGGGTAGCGAACTTTGACAATGCCTGCTTCGTCTGTAACGTACTTAATC
>CAZJBW010000201.1:0-3932 GCA_964543985.1 uncultured Pirellulaceae bacterium
CTGATTCTTCGACCAACAAGTCCACTGTTCGCAGTGGGCTTTTTTTGTGAACTACCCATCCCGTTAGCCGACCAAAAAAATACGACCAAAATAAATCCTTGTCAGCCAAACACGTTTTCACCAAAATGAAGTTCGCGATTGTTGCAAAAACAAATCTCGATCAATCAAAGGATGACCATCCATGAGTTGTTATTCGAATCTAGCCAGATGCTTTGGTTTGTTCACACTGTTGTTCAACGGGGTAGCATTTGCTCAGGCTCCCGAGTCCTCGTTTCAATGGGAATCGGCTGATGCCGATCCTTTGTTTCAGACTTCCAACTTTCGACATTTGCCACTGACGTCCGAATGTCCGATTGACTTGAAGAACTCGCTGACCCAACAGTCCGATGATCAAAAAGTTCTATATGGTCAGATTCGATTCGGAGCGGAAGATTCTCGCCGAGTGACGATCGCTATCGACAATTCTGACGAAGCTTCTCCTCAGTTATTCGCAGACATGGATCGCAATCGTGATCTAACGATGAACGAGCTAGTTGAGCCGCAACAGAGTCAACAGTCGCTGCCACCCTCATGGGTTTTCAAGCTACCCGTCGAAGATAGTGTGGGCGATCCATCAGCGGATTCCGAATCACCCAAGGCTCTAGAAACAAGAGAACTTGAGGTCCGTCTATCCTCGCAATCTCTGTTGATTGCAACTCGAGGTTACCTTACTGGGAAAGTCGTCGTTGACGGCAAACCGTATGCAGCGCGGCGTTCGGACGAGGATTCTGATGGGCAACTTAACGGCAATAAGGATCGACTCTGGATCGATTTGGATGACGATAAAACCTGGGATCCTTTGACCGAACAGTTCGCCAACCTGCCAGTGATTCGTTTGGGAGACGATCGATTCAAGCTGCAAACTAGTTGGCATGGATCCACTTGCACCCTGGAAAAACTAACACAGGTTGGCAATATCGAACTGGTCTTGAAAGACCGCAAACTCGGACGAAAGATCAAGGAAATCTCAGTAACATTGGTCGAAGCATCAGGGATTTTTGCAACATTCGATCAACTAAAAACCCCTCAACAACTGCCATGTGGGAAATATCGAGTTCACAACGTGGTTTGCAAAGTAGCAAACGGTGACAATGAGTATTTGACTTTCAGTTTTCAAGCGCGAGAAAAAGCCAGTTGGGTCACTCTGGACGAAGATGGCAAGCTAGAAATCGACCCATTTGGCGAGTTTCAGTTTTCTGCTACTGCTGACGCTGACGCTTTATTCAGATTGGACGCCTTAAACATCCAACCTCGATTGGTCACCGAATCTGGTTTGCAAATCGTTTCCTGTTACCGTAATGACGACATTAATGACCAAGTCCCTGCGTTTGTCACGATCCAATCGGTGGCTGTCGACGAACCCTCAACAGATCAATGGATCGATAACGCGACGTCAGGCTATGCCTGAGGCACATTTTGCCCGGCCTCAGTTCGAGTGCCTGCCAAGTACAAGAGTCACGATTTGATTGTCAACGTTCAATTCGCCGCCGGTCTCCTGGCAGGCGAGTCGAAGGAATTCAACGCTACGTGTGTGATTGATGCAAACAAGAAAGCAGGCGAAAAATGATGCGCCGAATTTTCCATTCAACCGCATTGCTGGTGCTTTGGTCGATGACGTCAGTCGGGTTTTGTTTTTCTTCAAATTGTATTGCTCAAGAAAACAACGACGACAAAACAATCTCGCTTAAAGTGCGAGTTGTTGATTCGAACAACCAGCCCATTGCCAATGCAACTGCTGTCGCCTTGGCCGCCTGTGCCATCGACAGCGAACAGTTTCCAGTTCAACCATCCGACTCGTCGGGTTACCTGCTGGCAACCAATTTGCCGACCAAGAATGCCTATCGACTGTTGATCACACACGACGACCAAATCGCATTTAGTCGGGCAAACCACAATCTGGCAACGGGTGTCATCGAACTTCCAGATGTCGTTTTCTCTGGTTGGCGAACGATAACTGGTCGCGTCACATCGAATTCGGACGAGCCACTGGCGGGTGTTCGAGTCTTCCAGCAAGGCGACAGCCACCAGCTTAACGAAACCGTCACCGATCAGAAGGGTCGCTTTGAATTGAAACGCTTTCCAGGTCACGCTGCCGTCGTGTTTTTCGAACACTCCAACTATTGGTTCACGGGCAAAGTATTACCTGCCGACGAAAACCGTGTCGAAAAGAAGATCACTTCCAGAGACCAGGAAAACCCTGAGCAATGGGAAGCGGACTTTGCACTTCCGGTCTTGTCGTCGGAAGACCCTTGGTTTCAACGCATCCGCGAAACTGCGATTAAAGCGGCCTCGGAAGAACTCAACCAACTAACCGAAAAACAAATTCAAAAATTGTTAACGGATCGTCCTACCTCGTTTTTCATGCGGCAATTGGGAATGCTGTCCCCGCATTGGCAACAGCAGTTCATGACCAATTCCAACAGCAATCAAGCGGATCGCTTTTTTCCTGTGCTGTTCGATTATCAGGGAACTGACAATCAAGCCGCATTAGCTTGGACGTTCTCCAGCGAATCGCTAAACGACCGAACGAACGGCCTGATGACCACTTCGGACATTTTGCAACGAGACACCCACGTGTCGGCAGAAGCAATGGCCGAACAAAAACGGATTCTGAATCGACAAGCAATAACTTTAATTCCCGAAGTTCGGCAAGCGTCTCCGGAAATTGCCATCGGCGGAATCACACAAATCGCCACAGTCTTGTTCCAAAATGGAGAGACTAATTTGGCGACGCGGTTGACAAACGAAGCTGTGGAAAGGCTTGCTTCGACGGATTCAGCGAACAAGAACAACTTGATTTTTTCAGTTGCCGAAGTTTTGGTGGAGATCGGAGAAATCGATCAGGCAGTCAAACTCGCCGAGCAGATCAAAGAAACCTACTTTCCTATCCTGTTAGCCTATGACATCGCCGCCCACGATCCTCATCGAGCGTGGGAAATCGCCAAAGATTTTGAATTCCGGATTGGTCAGGGATCAGCACTAAGCGCCACCTATGGGCTGCCGCTCCTTTGTGCTCTAGCTGCTCGAAAAGATCCTCAGTTGGCAATCAAGTTTGTCAACCTTTGCGACAAATGTCCGATTCGTGGCGAGCCCATGCCTGCATTTGAAGGAGCGAGTAAACAGTTGGCTCACCACGCGAACGAAGCTCCACGACGTATGCTGCAGGCGAAACTTAAAGCGATCATCGCCAACGAAATCGTTGAGTCCAATCCTGATTTGGCCAGAGAACTGTTTACTGAGGCAGTTGATGCAATTACGACCGAACAGTATGCGGTCAGGAATCCGGTCGGTGGATTCGTCAAAGAACCATCGGAATACATAGCTAGCTTCCTGGTCGATATCGCAAAACTTGACACGGGTTGGGCTGCCGAAATTGCTTGGCGGGCCGCCGCTATCCGCAAAAGCCCTCACCTCAACTGCAATGAATTTTTTAATACAAATCACAGCGTCGAATCGACCTGCCTGACGCAACTGGATGCCAACGCTTTCCAACTTTGTGATCCGATGCTGCAAAGAATGATCGACGAATCGTGGTCGGGTGCCGGAGTTTCTATTCAATATCTTAGACTCGGTGCGTTGAGTCCAGAACAATGCTTGGAGTTTGCCAAGCGTCTATGCCCCAAAGCCAACCCCAATGGGATCTCGGCAAGAACCACGGCACTGGTGAATCTAGCAAATGACCTACAAAACCGCGACAACCCGCTTTTGAAAGCCTCATTGGGTGGCATGCTAAAACAAATCATAAACAGTGAGTTATGGATTAGAGTGCCTGAGTAACGATTTTAGATCCCGAACTGACTGGATAACAAACAGTTGAGTACGGAAGTTGGACTTGCAGTCAATTTTGCATATCAATGATAATCGTCTTCAAGCGGTATCTTGGTCTTTAACTG
>CAZJBW010000202.1:0-3818 GCA_964543985.1 uncultured Pirellulaceae bacterium
GGACACTAGATCCTAAATCGGTTCAAACCAATTTCGAGCCAATTGAGTTTCAATCGCAACACAATTGGCGACAACAACTTGCTTTAATTCTTCGTTGGTTTCCTTCATGATCAAGATTGAATTCCAGTTGTCAATCCTGCCACTTAATTGCCACCTTAGTTCGTTGCGGCGGTAGTATCATCAGCACGAAGTTCACGAAGAAATCGGGCTGTTCAATTTCGTTGCCTTCCCGGTTTATATTTGGTTTGGAATTCAACTTGCACCGGTTAACCGATTTGCATCATCGTGCTCAGTGTGGGCACCCGTATGGATTAAAATTGATTTTTGATTGCCGTTCATTTGGAGCGAGTTTAGACTTATGAATCCGGGCAGAAATGAAGCAACTGAATTTTTACGAAACCTATGGATCCTAGCCCCGATAATACGACAAAGGCAAACGGTGAAAACAAGTCGTTGGTTTTTCTGCTAAGCCAAATGGGCCAGGGAGCCGGCAAAAAACACGTGGCTTCATCCCATGATGAAGAAAACTTGCCCCGTGTTTTTGGAAAGTTCGTCTTGTCTGAAGAGCTTGGTGCTGGTGGCATGGGGCTGGTTTTTAAAGCGAGGCAAACAGACATTGACCGAGATGTCGCGTTGAAAATTGTCCGACCAGACATCTGGGCCGCGCTGACTCCCAATAATAAAGCGGTACTCAAAGATCGTCTCCGTGTAGAAGCTCAAGTCGGATCATCGGTTGTGCATCCAAACACCGTCACGATATACGAGTCTGGGGAAATCGATGCGATTCCGTATTTAAGCATGCAATTGGTCGAAGGAACCACGGTTCTGGAAAAGCTGCGTGAAGACGGAATCAGTTCCACCGAAACCGCAACAATGTTTGCCGGAATCGCACGTGGCCTGCATGAACTGCATGAGACCGGAGGTGTACACCGCGATATTACGCCAAGGAATATCTTTTTGACCAGTGAACCAACGGCGGTCTTGGGGGACTTTGGATTGGCGAAATCGTTAACCGACGAAAGCGACCTGACTCAGGAAGCCACCTTTTTAGGTACCATCGCTTATTCATCGCCGGAGCAAATTCATGATGCTCGCAACGTCGATCGCCGTGCTGACATTTATGGTATGGGTGCATCAATGTATCACTGCCTTGCCAACCGCGCTCCATTCGCAGGCGGAACCGACACGGAAAAAATCTCCAAAGTTCTATCGGATGATCCGGTTGCCATCACCGTCTTGAACGAATCGGTTTCCCGTGACTTCGAAGCGGTCTGCTTGAAATGCATGGAAAAGAAACCGGAAAACAGATACTCAACAGCCGCCGAATTGGCAAATGATCTGGAAAATATAATCGCTAACCGTCCGACATCAGCCAGACCAATCGGTCGTGTCGGGCGAGTCGTCAAATGGTTTCGGCGCGAACCTGCAATCGGTTCGCTTGCTATCGCCGTCGCCTCTCTGTTGATTGCCATAGGAATTGTTTCGGCCATCGGTTGGCGTAACTCAATTGAATCCAACGTGGAGCTTAGCTCCGCCAACAGGAAGACAACGTCGACACTGGCCAGATCGAATTTTCATTTGGCTTGGGCGCGGTGGGACCAGCAACGTCCGGCAGAAGCGCGCATTTTGTTGGATTCTATTCCCCAATCAGAAAGGTATTTCGAATGGCATTTGTCGCGACGACTTTTTGATGGAAGTAAGAAAACACTGTACGGTCATACAATGCCAGTCTATTCGCTGGATGTCAGCCCAGGTGGAATGAGCATCGCCACCGGCAGCTCGTCTGGAAAAATAATATTGTGGGATCTTGGTAGCGGCACTGAACTGGCGACTTTGGCACAGCACGATGGACTGATCAATTGCGTGAAATTCAGTCCCTGCGGGGAATGGCTGGCCAGTTGTGGCGAAGATCATTCAATTCGGATTTGGGACATAAAAACCGCCAGCCAGCTGTTTGAAATCCAAGGTCATGATGCAGTGGTTCGTGGTGTTGCGTTTAGCCCCGACGGCAAATTTCTGGTTTCAGCAAGCAATGACAACACTTTAAAAGTTTGGAAACTGAATGCTGGCTCACCACCTTCACTTGTATCAACTTTGCTCGGCCATACAGACGAGGTAGCCTGTGTCGAATTCAGTCCAGACGGATCAATCATTGCAACAGGCAGCCATGATGGGACAATCAAACTTTGGCCTGCCGACAACCTTGCAGAAGAACCAAAGACGCTCAGCGGTCATGGTTCACACGTTCGGGATCTGGCATTCAGTCCAGATGGAAGCAAGCTCGCATCCGCTGGTTATATCGACGCAACAGTTAGAATTTGGGATTGCGAATCTGGACAACAGCTTTCAATCCTATCGCACGTTGATCGGGTAGTGACCTGTGCCTTCAGCCCAGATGGTCAGCGTATTGCCAGTTGTGGTTACGACAGCAAAATACGAATTTGGGAGGTGGCAACCTCGAAATTGGTCGACGTGTTGGTTGGGCATGCGGGTCGAGTATGGGAGGTGGAATTCACTAAGCTGCCGAACGAGCTTGTCAGCATCGGTGTCGATAATACGGTCAAGATTTGGGATTTATCATCGCCGTATTCGGTTCAAAGCGTTTTTGGGGAAGAGCAGCAGATTCACAAGCCGGATCAAAATCCGGATTCCGATCTGAAGTTTTGGCAATTCCCTGAAATCGTTGCTCAACTTCAGCAACACCAAAAATCAAAAACCAAAAAGCTTTCAGATTTCACAGTATTGAATGAAAATCGGATTGCCAAAGGCGAAGTCGATGGAACCGTTTCTGTTTTTCAGTTGCCGGAATATAAAAAACTGAGTTCGTGGCAAGCCCATGATAAAACAGTTCGAAGCCTCGCCTTTTGTCCGCAATCAAATCGTTTGCTGACGGGCGAAATAGAAAACCACGACAATCAACCACATCTCATCAGACTGTGGGATTTAGATACACATGAGTTGCTAGCCGAATATCAAGGCCATAATCGCGAAATTCGAGACCTCGCATTCAGTCCCAACGGGAAACACTTTTCCTCCGGCAGTGGTGATTCGACGATCAAAATCTGGAATCTCGAAACGGGAGAAAACGTCACCACCCTACGTGGCCACAAAGATGCGATTTTCAGTATTGCCTACCATCCCAGCGGGACTCGCTTGCTCTCAGGTTGTTTGGATGGGGCAATCAAAATTTGGGACCTTCAAAATAACGTTGAATTACTGACTTTGGATTCGTCGGACCAGCGCGTATTGGCATTAGCATTTGATGATTCTGGGGATGGTTTCTATTCAAGGCTTGGAAGCAACCAACACATTGATCGAGAAATTTCCGCCTGGAATAGTTCGCCATATAAGCAGGTTCGACTTTCAGGCCATCAGGACCTCGCCACAACGGTTGCCCTTAGCCCTGACGAAAAATGGATTGCTTCTGGCAGCCATGATGGCACTGCCATCGTTTGGGACCGGAAAACATTGCAGCCGATTGAAATTTTGACTGGTCCAGGCGATCAAGTGCGATTGGTTTCATTCAGCGACGACGGCAATTATTTGGAAGCGATTGACAAAGTGGGCAATCGAGCTGTTTGGGAAGTAGGTTCCTGGCAACCAACATCAAATGCACCGGCATGGAATTCACCGACGGATCAACGTTATTCGAAAGACGGTCGCTGGAAACTGGCAACCACGCTTAACGACGTTTTGCTAATTGATCTGCACGCCGAATCAGACCAATACAAGCCCGAAGCGCAAGCGAGTGAATCTGGCGTTCACTAAACTTGTTCGTAGTTCCGGCTTTAGCCGGATTGCAATCATTCCGCCTAAAG
>CAZJBW010000203.1:0-3808 GCA_964543985.1 uncultured Pirellulaceae bacterium
AAAGAAAGGGAGGAGCAAGAAAAGGTATCAGGAGCGAATGGCACAGCCGGAAGTGGTTTCCGGATGAGAGCGCGTAGCGGCTCTATTCTACTTGGAGCCCGATATCCGGTGCAGTCGAATGGCTCCAGCCTGATCGCCAGTTAGCACGACATTGTTGACCGCATCAAGAGAAGCAATGTTCGTATCTTGAACTGGCAGCGTGGATCGAATGATCCCGGTTTCCACATCCAGCAGCGTGATGCGGTTGGAGTTCTTGCTGAAAACAAGCAGAGTCTGATCATCTTCGATAAAGTATGCCCCGTCAGTGACTGGTAGATCGACACTGAGCACTTTGCTGACCAACATCGAATTCAGATCGTGCAGAACAATCGTTCCATTTCGATAGCACGCGGCGAGGGTGTCTCCTGAGTTGGAGAAGTCAATGTTGACGGGGAAATAGAGTGCATGTCGATCATTGCGTTCGGGTTTCCAGACGTGAAATTCCTTTTTGGTTTTCGCATTCCAAAGTCGAACCGTCCGGTCTGAACCGGAAGTCGCGATCCATTTGCCGTCAGGTGAGAACTCAATGTCACTGATCGTGCGCCGGTGACCTCCAACGTTCAGGACCCGCTCTGCTGTGGCCAGATCCCATACTTCCCAGTCGACCGGTTTCCCGGGCCACATGGATGTCTTTCCTCCCGCGACCAACAGTTCTTTACCGTCGGGACTGACGTTGAGATATGCCGGCTCGTACAAGTCTGTTTCCAGGGTGAGTTCAATGATATCTTTGCCGCAATCCCAGATAGAAATGTTGAACTTTGGTTCTTCGGCTTCAAGGGCACCGGCGATTGCGATCTTGTTGTCGGAAAGGAAACAGGCACCGGTAACTGTTGCCAAATTGGGAAGGTGTCTTGAAAAGAGCGTTTTCTCTGTGTCCAGATCGTAAACATTGAGGATCGGCTGGTGACGGCAATGAGCCAACGCCAGGGTGCCCTCGCGATTGATCTCAATTCGACCGACGTGAGAGGGCATGGTGGCAAAGGGACGCATGGATGACTGGTCGATGTTCTTCCACTTTCGAATTTTCCCGTCGTCGCCTCCGGTGAATACATGTTTGGAGTCTTTGGAGAACGCAACGGTCAGGACTCGTTCAACGGAACCGACGATCTTTCGTTGAAAACTGGCTTGGGGTTTTGCCAAATCCGCTTGAAGAATGACCGCTGATCCGCGTTCGTTACCAATACAGATCTGCTGCCCATTAAAGTCAACGTTGTAGCAATCCGCTTCTTCAACGTGTCGAGACAAACTGCTTGTGGTTTCTTTGGCAAAGTCATGGACCTGAAACTCATAGACACCTCCGATATTCCGTGTATTGAAAATGAGCCGGTTATTGCCGTCAAACATAAAGCAGGACGTGGGATTATTTCGCCGTGAATTGGTAAAGATCGTCTGTTGTGACTCGATATCAATCACGACGACGGAGTAATTGCCTTGTAAAGAAGAAAAAGGCGAATGCGAATAGGCCAACTTGCTTTCGTCTTTGGAAACATCCAGCCAGCTGATCTGAACGTTATCAAATTCCTTTTCCCAAACGACTTCCGCGGTTTTCAGATTGATTCTGGCAAGTTTGCCCAGTTGTTGGGTCTCTTTGTTCTGGCCGCATGCAATAAAGACGTCACCAGAACGCGGGCTTATTCGAACCGTCTTTACGCTGATTTCCAGATCGGCAATCAGTTTCGGCGGCGAAGTTTGTGTTGCGTCGGCCTGCCAGAGTTCGATCAACCCATCTTTACTTCCGGTAACGACTGTTGTTGAATCGGGTGTCCAGTCCAGACTTCGAATCCCACTGTCGCTTTGACCAATTTTGAAAATCGGGTATTTGGTCACCTCACCGCCTTCCGATTTTTCGCCCTGCCTGGAGGAAGTCATCAATAGCGCGCCGTCCTGGTCAGCCCATGCGATCCAGTTTCCGTCGGGAGACGGTTCCAGTGTGTCAATGATCGAAGTTGGATTCGATTCCCAAATCAGGCCCGATTGAGCTCTTTCGTGCCAAAAGTACCATTCCCATTTGCGCATCTCGGCATGATCAGGACTCTGGTACCTGTCCAACATTTCGAAAGCGCGATGGACTCTGCCTTCCTCAATATGGTGCTGAACGCTGCTCATGGAACTGGCGTAGGCAACCTGGAGTGACTTGTTGGCGTTTCGGCGGGCACTCGCTGCAAACAACAGAGAAACGACGGTACCTGCGATCAGCGAAAGCAGAAATGCGGCGCCTAGTATCGACACCAGGCGATTGCGGTTGCACCATCGAAACGCTTTGGTGACATTGCCGGTCGGGCGACTGAGTATGGGAATCTTCTTCCGGAAGCGTTGCAATTCGTCGGCAAGTTCTTCCGCGGTTTGAAATCGACTCGCTGGAGATTTCTCCATGCACTTGAAGCAGATGACTTCGAGGTCTCGTGGGATTTGGCTATCAAGCTTGGACAGCGACGTTGGTTCCATGAGCAAAATCTGGTTGATCACCATTTTTTCTTTACCGCGAAACGGCAGTTCACGGCCAAGCATCAGGTACAGAATCACACCCAGGGAAAAAACGTCGCAAGTTGGCTCAAGATTTTCGTTTACTGTTATCTGTTCCGGAGACATGTACGCTGGCGTGCCGACCAACATTCCATCAACAGTAAGGGATTCTTCAGCTGAATAGCCCTTGGCCAGTCCAAAGTCAAGAATATGCGGGATCTCGTTGTAGTCAACAACAATGTTTGTCGGCTTGAGGTCGCGGTGAATGATTCCAAACTGGTGCGCGTAGTGGGCAGCTCGTGCGATACGCTCGAGCATCTCTGCAATCTTAACGAAGTCGGGATCGAATTCGTTACGCCATTCGGACAGCAGAATACCATCGACAAACTCGCAGGATAGATAAGGCGGATCATGATCGGCAACAAAGTCGTGAATTCCGACAATGCAGGGATGTCTTAGCTGTGCGGCCAAATGGGCTTCGCGGGCAAAGCGTTGTCGAACTCTGTCGCCGCCGCCGTGAAGGTACTTCAGGGCCACGATTCGCCTGAGCTTGTTGTCAAAGGCCTTCCATACCGTGCCGAAGCTTCCTTTGCCCAACAGCTCCAGCAACTGGAATCCCTCAAAGGATGGAGGTTCCACTGCACCTGATCCGGAGCCGAGAGGCAGGATGTCAGTGTCGGTGCTGACGTACTTAACGTCCAGGCCGCAATGGTACTTTTCGAAGATGGTTGAACCAGTGGTCGCGACAACCGAAAAGAACACGTCTGAATTGTCGGCGCAGGTCAAATCGCCAGTATCCGTCTCGTGTGGTTTCGCGCTTGCTGTTTCCTTTGTCTGCAGGTTGTTTTGAAATCGTGGATCCGACGCGTCGATTTCAACCGAAGACTTTTGCGAAGCGTCCGAATCCTCTCGTGTTTGCTCGATGGATGAATCTGAATCTTCTGTTTTGTCAGTGCTCATGATTCAAACCTGAATGCCGCAGACTACTTTCCGTCACACCAAAGCGAGGATTGTTGCATTTGTACACGCAAATTCTTCTTGGAGCAAACAAAAGGGTCAGAGCAAACGAAAGAAGCAAACAAAAGGATCAGGAGGGCTCTGTAGAAAACGTCGGATTTCGTTTGCGCCGCTAGCGAGGTTTTGATCGTAAAAACTTTCCATGAGTGTTACGAGCAAATCACCGAAAGCAGTTTTGGTCACTGCGTCGTGCCAGACACAGCAATTGATTCAACGTGCGCCAGCGCAAAATTTGTGTAAGCGTTCCTGGGCACCGTTATTGACGCATATCGTAAATTGTTGATTTCCC
>CAZJBW010000204.1:0-3797 GCA_964543985.1 uncultured Pirellulaceae bacterium
TCGCGTCAAAAGATTCAAAGCTGCCAAACGGGACGTGCGACGTGAAAAGCATGCTAGTGGCATGCACGCCGAGAGTTCATTTTTCGGCCCAAAGAAACAGCCGACACCACAGGATATCGTGATCTTCAACGAATGCCTGGATCAATTGCTGGACTCATTGCCGGAAAAACTTCAACAGATTGTCTGTTTACGGCTTCAAGGGATGTCAAATTTCGAAATCTGCGAGCAACTAAACTGTAGCGAAAGAACGGTTTATCGGAGTTTGAATCGAATTCGAGAACTTTTTGAAAACCAGGAAAATTCGTGACAGGTTGCCTTCCCAATTCCTGATTACTAAATGCATCCCGGTTTGATCATGTTCATCGAAAAATGAATCCACAAGATCTCGAAAAATCCATCGCCAGCTTTGAAGATCAATTTCTTTCAGGCCAAAATCCAGACATCGTGGATTTCATCACACCAAATGAGGCTGAAATTTCTCCGTTGTTTGGCGAGTTGCTGCATACCGATCTTGAATTACGTTTGCGCTCGGGCGAAAACGCGCGGGTCGAAGACTATACAGCTCGTTTTCCAAAAATCGCCTCACTAACCGAATTGATCGAAGAACTGCTTAAGACCGAATACAAGGTTCGCAGCAAATTCGAACCGGGACTTCGCATCGAGGAATATGCTCAGCGATTTCCTGAGTTGTATCAGTCGCTTCCAACCGATTCCCTCCTTGGTGATTCGACGGTAGTCCGTAACTTGGGAAATCATGTTCAATCGGAGCCAGTTGAGGAATCCTGTTCCGATTACAGCTCCAGATTTCGCAAAAGACAACTTCACAAACAGGGCGGACTTGGAAATATCTGGCTCGCCAATGATCGCGAACTCAATCGCACGGTTGTGATTAAGGAAATCAAAGAGAAATTCAACGATAGTCCCGCACATCGAGCCAGATTCAAACGCGAACAAATCATAACCAGTAAATTGGACAACCCGGGAATCGTTCCAATCTACGGCGTCGGATATTTCGCTGATGGCGCTCCCTACTACGCGATGCAGTTTATTGATGGGCTTACGCTGACCGATGCGGTTGAAAAATTCCACGATGATTCGAGTTCCAGCCGCGTCGAACGCCAACTGAAATTTCGTCGACTACTGCAACACTTTATCGACGCCTGCAATACGATCGACTACGCGCATTCGCAAAGCGTTGTGCATCGCGACATTAAACCTTCCAACATTATGATTGGTCAATTTGGTGAGACCTATGTTGTCGATTGGGGACTGGCAAAACTTGGAAACGAATCCGTTGAAACAGTTTCGACATTGCAGACTGACAGCGCAAACAACGGCCCCAACGGAACCTATTCAAAGGCGGGCCATTCCATCGGCTCACCAGGATACATGAGCCCCGAACAGAATTCCGGCAATATCGAAGCGATCACCGTTCAATCCGATGTTTTTGGATTGGGAGCAACGCTTTGGAAAATCATTACCAACTCGCCCCCAAACTCAGTGGAAGCCGGGCTCAAAACAGAAGCCGGACTCAAAAAACTCACCGGCTCCAACCAACCGTTAGTTTCAATTTGCAAACGCGCCATGTCGGCCAAACCCGCCGACCGATACCGCAGTGCAAAAGAACTTTCTGAAGATGTACATCGGCTTTTATCCAACGAATCCGTTGACGCGCACGAATATTCTTTTCTCGACCGCGTCTACAGCTTTACCCGGAATCATAATGAAGTCGTAACAGCATCTTCGATTGCCGCCATTTTGCTGTCCGCTGTTCTTGCCGCAGCGGCAATTTGGATCAACCATGAACGCCAAACAGCGATCGCGGCTCGGGAATCTGAATCGATTGCACTGGTTGAATCTGAAGATTCGCGAAAAGCAGAAGCTCTTGCCCGGCAACGTGCGGAAAAACGGACATCTCAATTGACCGGTACGATTCAGGTTCTAGCAGATGTTTTTGGGGGTTCAGACGATAGTGGATTGAATCTGCCGACCAAGAACACGACTCTTGATGATGCCCTCGACAATCTTATGCTTCAAATTGATGAGTTCGATTCACCAATCCAGGCAATGCTGTACGCGATTTTTGCAAGGAACAGCAAAGGACATGGCGAATACACCGGTGCCATCAAACAATATGAAAAATCGCTTCGGCTGCTCAACGAAAACAACATCCCTCGCACCGATCCACTTCACCTGGATGTTCTGATTGGGCTGGCGTTTACCAAATTGTACGATGGTAACGCCAACGAGGCGATGAACTTGAAGCAGGAAATCCAGGAGATCATCTCGTCTGGCCCCGATAAACTGGCATTGCAGAATTTCAAATCAAAATTACTCGGCTCAAGACTCAGCTTTCATCACCAAAAGCCAGATGAATCGATTTCGCAAATCAATGAAAGCATTCAGATCGCTCAAAAGCTCTACGCCGACACGCCAGATCATAACAATATCCTCTGGTCAAAGTTTCGACTCGCCTCAATCTACATGAGTACTGGTGCGCACGAAAAAGCAGGTGAAATTTTTGAAAACATCATTTCTGCTTTCAAAAACAAATCAGAAAAACATCCCCTGGGCATCACTTCTGCCATCCAGCTCGCTGTAATCGACTACATTAACAAAGACCTGCAAGGTGCGATTGATCGTTCTGAATTTGCATTGGCTGATGCACGGGAACTGCTGGGAGACGAACATCCTGATACCATTACGATCCGCATCAGACTCGCAACTTTTCTTGCGATCGACACCAGCCCAGAACAGCGTGCCCGAGGTCTTAAGGAACTTGAAGAATGTCGCGAAATCCAAATGGACCAATTTGGCTTATCGCACCCAAGCACGATGGCAACTAGCTGTCTAATAGCTAAAGCATTATTGAAAATTGACGACGAATCCTCCATTAGTCGAGCTGCTGAGATCACAGGAGAATATTTCCAAGGCACCAATCCCAAGATTATCGAAGCCGCCAAACGCCACATGAACCTGGCGACCCAGCTTGCGGGGATTTACACCCAAACTTCAATGCGAGCCGGCCAAGCGAGCGGTGCTCTTGAGCAGCTTTCGACCGCAAATGATGGATTGCCAAACAACGAATTCCGCGACTTGGTAAATCAACTGAAACAGGCGTCACAAGAGCAAGAATAGTACGCTTAAAACCAGACCGCTGGAAATCAACACCAGCAAACAAAATCCAATGATGTCTTTGATACTAAGCCCAGCTATCGTCAGTAGCGGTACTGCCCAAAACGGCTGAAGCATGTTGGTCCAAGCGTCGCCCCAGGCGACAGCCATTGCAACTTTGGAAATACTAACGTCCAACTGCGCAGCTGCCTCAACCACAATCGGCGCCTGCACCGCCCACTGCCCACCGCCAGACGGCACAAACAAATTCAGCAAACCAGCAGAATAAAACGTCATCAACGGAAAGGTCGTCGCGGTCGAATGTTCGACGAACCAATGCGAAATCTGATCAGCCAATCCAGATTTATTCAATATCGCCATGATCCCCGCGTACAGCGGATACTGAATCAAAATCGGTGCAATTTTTGGAGTCGCCTCAGTAACCGCATCGATAAACTTCCGCGGCGTGCCGTGTAAAAGTATCCCAACCATAAAAAACACAAAGTTGATCGAATTCAAATCAAGCTTGAATTGTCTGTCGCCGGTCGTCTGTAGCGAATACCAATAGAATGCCGCTAAAGCAAATAAACACAGTGGCACCAGCATCGAACGGTTGATCCATGGCTCAGAAACTTCAGGCTTCGCGATTGTCTGCTCTTGCAGTATTAATGGGCTGTTTTCTT
>CAZJBW010000205.1:0-1426 GCA_964543985.1 uncultured Pirellulaceae bacterium
TTCTTCATCACGAAAGCGATTGTTGAAACTTTCGACGAAGCCGTTCTGCCATCAGTTTTAATCGTTGTTTTTAGCCGTGGCTGTTTTTTTCTTTTCAGATTCGGGCGGTTTGCTGAAGAGTTTTCTCACTTCTTGGTGGAAGGACAGGCATTCCTTGTCTTCCTTGAAGGCATCCAGTAGCATTGCCTCGGCCAGTTGTTTACGGAAGGCGTTGGCCTTATCTTTTTCATCGAGTCGATAGTAGCTCGCGGCCAGGATGGCCAGATCGCTGGGGTGGATCGACGGAAGACCCATCTCTTCGACGAGTTTTTTGCTGGACTCGGTGGCAGCAGCGATGGCTTCCTGATAATTGCCCATGCGATACTCCGCCACGCCCAGTGTGTTTATATAACCGCCGCTGGGGTGTTGTTCGCAGAGACGTCGGAACTCAGGGAGTTCATCCTCGAACAAGGGTCCTGCTTTGGATGAATTGAGACCTGGTGGCGCTGCGACGCGTGGCCAGATTCGAGCGTTGAGTTCTTTCGCTTCCTCCGTGGTGATCCGAAAAACTTGAGCTTTGATTCGGTCGTTGATGGCGACTGCCTTCTGTTTCCACTCATTCACCAATTCATCTTTGGTGTCTGGCTCATCTGACAGTTCGCTTACCTGAATCGCTCTTTCAACCATACGTAACGTCAGGAAAAGTTCGTGGTCGGGTGTTTCTGCAAACTGTGATTCCAGTGTTTCGTACGCCTCGGCAATTAGGTTCAGAGCTTCCGTTGACTCACCCTTATGGGCCAGGCAAACCGCCAGCACACTTTTGGCTCTAGCTCGGCTTCCAATGCCAGCAGATTCGTTTTCCAGGGTTGTTTTGGCGATCGGTTCCGCTTTGTCAAATTCGCTCAATTCCAGCAAACAGACTGCGCGAAGCGTCTCGATATTCAGGGCAACTTTGTCATTCGGTGTTTGAGCTTCATTGATATATTCTGCTTCAATTTCCTTCAGTTTGGAATCAGATCTGTTTAAGGCAGCCTGCCAATCCCGTTGACCGATCTCTGCCAAAATCTGGTAGTAAGGAACATCGCGTACTTTATCCCGATACGAACCGTGGTAAGACAACATGGCGTCCAACAGCTTTATTGCTTCTTCAAAATTCCCTCGGCACAGGTGTTGCAGTGACTTGTTTTGAGCATTGTTAAGTGTGATTCCCAGGCTTTGCAGTGTGATTTGAGCCAGTTCATGTTGATCACCTAATGTTTTTCTGGCTGCAACGTTGGCTTCATCAAATAGTCTCAACGCTTTGCCAAGTTGCAGGCCGTTGTTGGAGAGCGACACAGCTAGCGTATTTATCACCCTCAGAGTATCGGGGTGTTCGGGTCCCAGGATCTTTTGCATTAGTTCAAGCGTCTGCTGGCCAAGCTGCAGGGCCTGCTCCAGCTGCCCGGCC
>CAZJBW010000205.1:1526-3794 GCA_964543985.1 uncultured Pirellulaceae bacterium
CTGCTGGCGAAGCTGCAGGGCCTGCTCCAGCTGCCCGGCCCGGTTGTAGCTGATCGCCAGGTTACCCATCGCCCACAGAGTATCTGGGTGTTCGGGGCCCAGGATCTTTTGACTGAGTTCAAGCGTCTGCTGGCGAAGCTGCAGGGCCTGCTCCAGCTGCCCGGCCCGGTTGTAGCTGATCCCCAGGTTACCCATCGCCAGCAGAGTATCTGGGTGCTCGGGGCCCAGGATCTTTTGACTGAGTTCAAGCGTCTGTTCTTGAGCTGAAATTGCGGAACTGTATTCCCCAATTCCCAAAAAAGAACTTCCTAAACTCCACAACATGCTGCTTCGGGCCGTATCATCCAGGTCTGAGTTTTCCAGCTGTTTCTGAACAGCCAGCAGTACATCTCTGGCACTCATTTCAAACGTTGCGCCGGTATCCGGGTCGACGGCGTCAAACGCATTGGTCATGATCGACAGCATCTGCTTCTGCGTTGCGACTTCTTTCTGCGCATTCTCACGTTGATCTTCGGCGTCATCACGCGCGCGGTCAGCTGCCAATCGGGCCTGTTCCGCTTTTTCAGTTTGACTCCGGGCCTCGGTCGTTTTGTTGTCCGCGATCTTCTTTTGAGCGAAGGCATCGTCTCGCGCCTTGCTGGCCTGGTACGCGAACCAACTGGAGACGGCAACCGCCGCCAACAGCAGACCGGCAATCGTTGCCAACGAGGCCACCAACCCTTTGTTCTTGCCAACGAATTTGCGGAAACGGTAAGCCGTCGACGGAGGTCGCGCAAAGACGGCCTGGCCAGTGATGTAGCGATCGACCTCTTCGGCCAACTCACTGGCTGATTCGTAACGACGGGAGCGCTCTCGCGCAATCGACTTCAGGACGATCCAATCCAGCTCGCCACGTAACAGCGACTGCAGTTTCGAGGCACTGATGGAGCGGTTTCCAGTGACTGACTCCAACTGGCTGGATGTCTGGCCTTCGTCTTGGTGGCCGATGCCGTTTTTACTCCAGTTGCTCAGTTGTTCGCTGGGGCGTTTGGGCTCGAAGTCCCGGATCATCGTGGCGAATTCGTATTTGTGCAGTTTTGGAACGATACCCTCGGCGCGATCGTACATCTCCTGACGGTTAATGGGTGGACTACCCACCAACAATTCATGCAAGATCGCTCCCAACGAAAAGATATCTGTTCGCGTATCGACATCCATGCCATCCGAGCCTGCTTGTTCGGGACTCATGTACTGCCAGGTTCCCAGTGCCTGACCCATCTGTGTATGGAGTGTCTTATCGGTCAGCTTAGTGTGTTGCTGTAACGCCTTGGCCAAGCCAAAGTCAATCACCTTGGGCACTGGTTTATCATCCACTTCGGTAAGGATGATATTGCCCGGTTTCAAGTCCCGATGGATGATCCCTTTTTGGTGAGCGTGGTGAACGGCGCGACAAATTTCGGCAAAGATCTGCAGGCGATGGTTGATGCCCAGTTTCTTGTTGTCACAGTACTGGTTGAGTGGAATACCACGTACGTACTCCATAACGAAGTAAGGCAGACCGTCTTCAGTCGTTCCGCCGTCCAGGACTCGAGCGATATTGGTGTGGTCCATCATGGCCAGCGCTTCGCGTTCCGCCTCGAACCGAGCCACGAACTCTTTTTGGCGCTCAACCGAAAACTCGCCATCGGACTTGATTAGCTTCAATGCAACCTGTTGGTAGGGATTGCTCCGCTCGGCCAACCAAACCTCGCCCATTCCTCCTTGGCCGATTTGTTTGATCAGTTTGTAGGGACCAATTTGTCGGGTAGAGGATTCTGTAGACTGTGGTTTGGTATTCGCTAACGACGAAGAGACCTGTCCAGTTGGCTGCAACTCCGTTGGTGTTTCAGAAATCTCGTCGGCAGGTTGGCGATCAATATTAACGGGAAGCTTTTTTGAAGGATTCTGTTCTGAGTTCATCACACAATACCGGGCAGGGAAGAAAAGCCAGTAAGCCAGCTTAAATTGTAGCTGTTGACTTAACTCAAATCTAACGATTCAATTTCTTTCCATTTTTAAAAGTAGCTGTCCAATTTGTGAAATCTCTGTTGGTTGATTTTCTGGATGTGGCTATTTTTTTTGTGATGGGCACTAACTCGCAAACAGACAATTTCCTTGAATCCGAGAACTTGACGCTTGAGGTAGCCCGCAAGTTACTCGTCCTCCAGCAGCAACAGATCCAGTCCCAGCAGCTACAGATCGAGCAACTCAAAGATGAGGTTGCGAAACTTCAGGGAAAGAATCCCACAT
>CAZJBW010000206.1:0-3741 GCA_964543985.1 uncultured Pirellulaceae bacterium
AAAAACAACTGGCTCAGCAAAAGAGAAAATTTTGTTGCTCATGAGTTGACCGGCAATTCGACCTCTAACGCCTTTAGAAGAAAACTCTTTGCAAAAAAACACCTGCAGGACAGGCACCGACGGCAGCTAGCACAGTTCCCGTTGTCATTGTTTAGATTGAGCGACTCTCCAACTTTAAAACCAAACGCCACCGGTTATTGAAATCGGTGGCGTTTTTCGTTTGCCAAACAACGTTTGCTACAATAACGAGGTAGAACGAGACTACGACAGGGTGGGTCGCATGGTGACAGAAACATTAACGCTGGAAGGACAGAGCAAAGGCAGTCGAGACAACGACCCTGACGTCTGGGTTGACGAAGTGTTTGGCGCTACGGTCATTTGCTCCTGTCTTTAATTGTGCAATCTGCTATCGGGCGAGAGCTTTTTCTTCCATGTTCTCAAGCTGCTGCAATTCGTTTGAGAGTTTGTCGATTTTTGCGAGCGTATCGGATTCGGTTCCTTGCAACATCGCGATCAACCTTGCCAGAGCCTTCCAACCTCTTGGCCATCCAGATTGGCCCGTTGAACGATCGTCTGAGACAACAATCGCATCCACCACAAAATATCACTCAGCCGAATACGAATCTTGGTCAGGCGTCTTAGGGTCCTTGGCGATCGAACTTATCTCGGTTTCTCTACTAAAAGCCATCTGAAGGTTTTTTGGACGAGTCGCACCATACGGGCCATGCAAAACATTTGAGATAACGCGTTAGATTCATCTGACTGCGGTGTTATATGTTAAGAAGCCATAACCTTGTACTTAGTCGAGACGAACGATATCTGCTGTGAGAGAAATCCCTGAAACCCGAGAAAGCCTGCTCCTGCAGATCCAATCACCTGAAAACAGGTTAGCTTGGGAGGAGTTTGTAGAGATGTACCGTCCGGTAATCTACGGAGTAGCAGTTTCCAGGGGCCTTCAACATGCAGATGCTCTCGATCTTATCCAGGCGGTGTTCGTTTCGGTCGCCAACTCTATCGAACGCTGGGAGAAGCTTGATGGGCAAACCCGATTCCGGAATTGGCTGTTGCGAATTGCCAAGAATGCCACAATCAACGCATTAACACGACGTCCGCCGGACCAGGCCGTTGGAGGAGAAGGCATTCCGCAAGACTTGATCCAACAGTCAACTGCGGAGATTCCAAGTGATCGGGAACTGGACCTTGAGTACCAGCGCCAATTGTATTTACTAGCAGCAGAAAAGGTTCGAGCCAAAGTCACCGAATTAAATTGGAAGGCTTTTGAGTTGACGGCAATCAAGGGTGTGGCCATCGAAGAGGTCGCCCAGGATCTGGGGAAATCGGTTGGTGCAATTTACGCCGCACGAAGTCGAATCATGAAACAGCTGTCCGAAGTTGTCTCGAAATTGGAGGAGTCGTACGAATGAACCAAAATGTCTGCGAATCAAACCGCTTGGTCGCGTTTCTAAATGGCTCGCTTACCGACCACGACGTCAGCGAACTTACGAAACATTTGGATGACTGTGCGGCATGTGGTCGCGAGCTTCAACAGCTTGCTGCCGCCCCCGACCGTTGGAAAGAAGCAAAGACGCATTTGTCTCGCACCGCGATTCGGCCAGTTGTATCAAACCCGGAAGTTAACTTTGCAAGAAATTTGCCGTTTACGATTCGACAAGTCATTGAAATGTTGGATCCAACAGACGACCCAAGCTCGATGGGCCGACTAGGCGGTTATGAGGTGACTGGGGTCGTTGGAAGTGGAGCCATGGGCGTGGTTTTGAAAGCTGTCGACGCAACTCTCGACCGAATCGTGGCACTCAAAGTTATGAATCCAACGTTGGCCGCGTGTGGCACGGCACGGTACCGATTTGCTCGCGAAGCGAAAGCGGCAGCTGGCGTGCTTCATCCCAACGTCATCGCAATCCATGTCGTATCGACTGATCGTGATTTACCCTATCTCGTCATGCCATACATTGCCGGCATTTCTCTGCAACAACGAATGGATCGGCAAGGCCCTCTCGAACTGGTGGAGATCTTGAGAGTTGGAAGTCAAATTGCTGGAGGCCTGGCAGCGGCTCACCAAAACGGCTTGATTCATCGGGACATCAAACCTTCTAACATCATGCTGGATGAAGGCGTCGAAACTGCATTGATCACTGACTTTGGTTTGGCTCGAACCATTGACGACGCCACCATGACTAGAAGCGGCGCCATTGCCGGCACACCTGAGTACATGTCTCCAGAACAGGCGCGAGGAGACACGGTTGACTGCGTCAGCGACATTTTCAGTCTGGGAAGTCTGTTGTACGCACTGTGTACTGGAAACCGTCCTTTCCGCGCGAAAACTTCGTTTGGCGTACTACGAAAAATTACCGATCAAGAACCGATGCCAATTCGAGAGCTGAACCCAGAGATACCAAAATGGCTTTGCGAACTAATCCAAAAAATGCATGCGAAATCACCGCTAGACAGGCCTGCTTCAGTTGAGGTACACGACCAGCTGGTTGCATGCCTGGCCCACGTGTACCAACCCGATCGAATTCCGCTGCCTGAAAAACTGGCCAATCCAGCTTTTCCATCCAAGCCTTTAGTTTCGAGAACCTTGCCAATAGGGACATTCATGATGATGACAATCACATTCATTGCGATCATTTTCGCCGCCATACAATCCGGCAACCTATTTAGTGACCGCGACAGCGAAAACGCAATCGCTACGAAATCGCCGTTTGTCACAGATTCACTAGAGGGACCTACCGTCTTCAAAACGCACGATCTGAATTTCCCAGACCAAAACAGACCGGGGACACTCAATGTCAATATTAACCGCGGCTTTATCGATGTGATTGGCCATGATGGCAAGAATGTTGTCATTGAAATATTGGCGCCACCCAGACTTGAGAAAGACGCAGACAACCAGGAAAAAGGCTCCAACCTATCCGTGGTATACGCCCCAAAATACGACATTGATTTTGATCGTGACGGCAACTCCATCAAGCTCAACACATACAATCAAGACTTCGTACTGAACCTTCGAATCAAAGTCCCTTATGAAACCAACCTTTCACTTGACAGCTACATGGATGGTTACCTGGTCGTAAAAAACGTATCGGGTGTAATCGACACGCACTCGCAACACTGTGACATTAGCATGCAGGACATCGCGGGGGCGGCGACAAGTTACAGCCGCAACGGCAATATTACTATCGTTTTTCAAGAGGTCGCAGCCAACGCAAAGCTGGACTTTGAATCTTACAACGGAAACATTGATCTGACCCTGCCCGACTCGATCGCAGCAACCACCGCGATATCTTCCGGCACAGGCAGCTATCGATCGGCATTCGATATTGCTTCGGTTGAAGACCACGAACGTCCAGACTCAATACTCGCCAACGTGAAATCAAATGTAGAAGAATACCAGTTCGGTAAGATCAATGGTGGTGGAATTCCACTGCGGATCGAAGGCGAAAACGGCCTGATTCAGATCCGAAACAAATCTACTCAGTAGCCGTAATCCATCTTGTTTCTGGCTCTTTCCATTCAATCGTCGTAAGTAGCTCGGCTCTCCGAGCCGTAGACCGTCCCAACTTTCGCCTCGGAGAGGCGAGCTACTTTCTGTCAGAATGTTCCCTCGTCAAGGCAAATAAAAGGGGACGGGCAAATAAAAGGACGGGCAAATAAAAGGGGACGCAGGGCAAATAAAAGGGGACGCAGCTCATTGTTCCCCTTTTGAGCTGCGTCCCCTTT
>CAZJBW010000207.1:0-174 GCA_964543985.1 uncultured Pirellulaceae bacterium
AGACTTCGAGTTTGCCATGGAAAAATTGATTCTGCGGTAAGCATTATTCCAGCGACGTAATCCCCCTCTCCGGAGCTTAGACTCCGACTCTCCCCAAGGAGAGTGACAAGACTGGGGTGAGACTTCGAGTTTGCCATGGAAAAATTGATTCTGCGGTAAGCATTATTCCAGCGA
>CAZJBW010000207.1:274-3717 GCA_964543985.1 uncultured Pirellulaceae bacterium
TCCCCCTCTCCGGAGCTTAGACTCCGACTCTCCCCAAGGAGAGTGACAAGACTGGAGCGCTATCTTTGTTGCGATAGTTCCTGAATGCTTCGAATTCGCAACACCGACATTTACTTGTAGCCAAAAAGCATCAATTCTGCCCACAAACCCCGTATTAACCTGGGCTTTTCGTTTTGGCATGCTGATTGCGACTGTTCCATTGCAGACCAAATCAAAATCTCCTAATCGATCAATCCTTCGACAGGATCAAAAAGCGAGCACATTATGAAGAAATACGAACCTCTGGTAACTCAAAAATACATGGCTGACAGATTCAAAGCTCAACACAAGATGGAAAAGAAGTACCGCCGACGCCAAACCATGAATGCCTGGATGACGGTATTGTTTTTTTCATCGATAGGTGCTGTGGGTTACTGGTACACAAACGGCGATCTGGCAAATCTCGATTGGGCCACCTTTTTGGACAAAGCACGGAACATCTTTGCCTAGACTTCTTGATTGCTAAAGCACCTGCCAATGGATAGCTCGTAATCAGGACATACTGCTGTTCACTTGATACACTGAAAGCCCTTCACAAATCGTGAAGGGCTTTTTCTATTGCGCGATCAAAGTCTTCAACGAGTCCCCATAATTGAGCGAGTCTCTTTCTACAAAAAGCACTCAATTATTATTGGCGGTGGGAGCCCGTGTCTTTCGTTCGCTGTCGCAAAACGACTTGATCCAATCCTCTGATGACTTGATTCATGTACTCAATGACGACGAGCAAGAACAACTGAAACGAATCGAGCGGGCCGCCATCGTTCGTGGTGCCTTAATCGGAACACTGACGGCCATCATCTGTGCATTCAGTTGGTCTGCGGGAGTAGCTTTGTTTGGCGACGTAGCCGCCGACGCCTCGATTCGAAGCAGTTGGCGTCAGTATTCAGTGATGATTGGCATGTTCACCATTGCAACGATCATCGAAATCGCGCTGCTTTACTGGAACACTCTAGTGGCCGTCCATCGAATGGCCTTGGCCGCTGGTCTTCGGCTTTTCGATTCATCGGGTCAACCGAAAGAAGTGATGAATGCACTAGTAGGTGCCGCCTTGGAACTGCCAAACACGCGACAAGAAACCTGGTTCGCCAGACCAGGACACGAGGTTTCTCGCTGGTGGGTCTTGATAGCTACGCTGTTGTATCGCTTGAAAGTGACGATCACCTATTACATTGCCAAGACATTGGTACAACGATTCCTGGGCCGAGTCGTTGTGCGTTGGGCAATCGAATTGGTGGCGATTCCCGTCTACGCAATTTGGGACGCGTTGGTCACGTACTGGGTGTTGCGACAGGCCAAAGTTTGTGCGATGGGACCCTCTGCAATCGAGGCGCTCTGCGACCATTTTCGAGAACGTGCTCGTTCGATCAGCGAACTTGGCAGATTGACTGCGTTGTGTGGGGTCGGGTGTACCGTCGCACGCAATCCGTACCTGCACCCCAACGTCCAACGGTTGTTAAATCAATTGGTGACGATCTTTGGTCTGCCCACGGAAAAGCACCTTGATGATTCCGGCACTCTGCTGGACTACCTACCTCGACTAGAAGCTGATGAACAACGATTTGTCCTCGAGCTAATCTCGTTGGCGGTCGTCCTGGACGGACGAGCTTCGATTTGGGAACGAGAATTGGTTCAGTCATGCCTGCTGGCCTGCAACTTGCCTGCAGATACTTCCGGGTTAAACCGAGAATTGAAACGTTTTCGAAACGGGCAAGGCATCCGCTTGGAACAGCTGGTCATTCAGGCTTAGGCGGCAATAGCGGTCATCCTAGCGGTCACCAACTTCAGCTTATTTGGAAAGTCGTCACATTCCGAATCGCTAGAACGATCATCAAAATTGGACAAATTTGATGGTCTTCCTTCAGCCAAAGACTTTGACTCACCATCATCGCCTTGTATGTTTTCGAGGCAATCTTGTGTGACCCCACCACCAATTTTGCCGATGTGCTCGCCGCACAACCAGTGGTCCGTCCACCCTTGCGAGACATCGAATGTTGCCTTCAGATCCCCAATTTCAATTGAACCTAGACACGCACGGCTCGACCGAGGCTTATCTTTGCGCTACCAACTCGTTGGTACGTCAACAAGATCAAGAAATCGAAGAGCGTTTGGCCGAAGCCGAAAAACTGCTGCACGAAGCGCAGGAAAAGTGTCTACAGGTCCCCGTCCAAAGTGTTGCGCCGACGCAACCCGCTACCGACACCATCAAACTAATCATCCAGATTCCGTGCTACAACGAAGCGGCTACTCTGGGGATCACTCTCGAAGCATTGCCTAGAGAAATTCCTGGCGTCGATAGCGTGCAGTGGCTGATCATCGACGACGGCAGTGTTGATTCGACCGTCGACGTTGCCAAGGAATACAACGTCGATCACATCGTTCGTCTACCCAAAAACCAAGGGTCGGCTAGAGCCTTCATGGCAGGCATCGACGAATGTCTGCGACAGGGCGCGGACATCATCGTCAACACCGATGCCGATAACCAGTACTGTGCCGACGATATCGAAAAACTGGTGCAACCAATCGTAGATGGAAAAGCTCAAATGGTCGTTGGCCAAAGACCTATTGAAGACACACCCCACTTTTCCAAAGTCAAAAAGATTCTGCAAAAAGTTGGCAGTTGGGTTGTCCGACAAGTCAGCAACGCCGACGTCGCCGACGCCCCCAGCGGTTTCCGAGCGATCAGTCGGGCCACCGCTATGAAGCTGAACGTCTTCAACGATTACACCTACACTTTGGAAACACTGATCCAAGCTGACCAAAACAACATGGCCGTCACCTCGGTGCCAATTCGCACCAATGACGATCTGCGACCGTCGCGGCTGTTCAAAAGCATCCGCGCCTACGTGTCGCGTTCAGCTACCACAATCATTCGGATCTTCATGACCTATCGCCCGCTGCAGTTCTTTGCTATCCCCGGTGCGGCATTGTGCCTGGCTAGTCTGTTTCTGTGCATGCGGTATCTAGTCTTCTACTTGATGGGATCCGGTGGTGGACATATCCAGTCATTGATCCTGGCCGGGATTCTGATGAGTGCTGGGCTGCTATCCGTAGTCGTTGGGTTGATTGGTGATTTGATTTCGGTAAATCGCAAGTTGTTAGAAAAGATTAATTGGCGTGTTCAGCAACTGGACGCCTCGGTGGCCGACTTACAGCAAGCGAAGACAACCGCGGAAAACAACGACAGCCTGACAACTCGATCAGGAGTCGACCAGCAATGCTAATGAAGGACGCCGATCACAGCGAAGCGAATCCGCAGACGTCCAAACTGGCCGATTGGGTTCCTATGCCTCGCTACCTTTTGCGTAGCTGGGTCGTCAAACGCCTAATACGTCAGTTGCATCCGAAGACATTTGTCTAAATCGGTGCGGCATCCGGCCACATGGCACAGTGGATGAGCGATCAAC
>CAZJBW010000208.1:0-3702 GCA_964543985.1 uncultured Pirellulaceae bacterium
AAACATAAGGCTACCTAACGCGGGTCAGCAAATCATCAAGACACGCACACTGCCTGCGGACGCAGCGTCCGGCTTGCAGGGACTTCAAACGTCAATTCCAGAGCATTGATGTCGAAAGATTTGACGGCTTAGATTGAGTAGGGGCAACGAGGTTAACGCCTTCTGCGTTTGGTTACCTTTGGAGCCACCACCACTTCAAAAGAGTGGAACGTGTCTGTGTCATTGTCCCCCGTTATTTGAACGACAACCGGCACAGCACCCTCTAGCGCTCCCGCTCTTGGGGACCAAGTAACCAACCCGCGTTCATCAACAGACATCCCTTTGGGACCCTCGACCAAATTGAAGGTCAGTGAATTGCTATTCGACTTGCACTCAATTTGGTACGACATGCGTTTTCCTTTGTATGCGACAAAAGGTGGCAGTGATTCAACAAGCAAATAGTCCTCGCCTGTCTCTTGTATCGCTGATTCAAAATCATATTTCCGCACGAAAATCCGTTTCTTTTCGTGGTCCATGTTTGCAATCAACTTTGCCCACGGAACATAGTGCACGTGAGTTCTTCCATAAGCCAGCCCATCAAAGGCGACACGTTTACCATTTGTATTTCCCTTTGGGGAGAGTTCGGTAAGCTGCATGTTGCTGTGAACAATCCGCAAATCGGAAGACGTACATAAATCGAGTCGGGTGTGCCAATCGTCTCGGTTTTTTTCGATAAAACGAACCGCGATGAAATACCTTGGATCGACGGTTGGAAACGTCTCGGCGTTACTCAACCATTCTGGTGAGATTTCCTTGCCGAAAATATCCACGATCTTTCCATGAGGCATGTGAATGTGTCGTCCGTCCGGCGAAGGCATTGCCCAGCGAATGGCATTACTGGTATGCCCCAAATCTCCCTGAACTATTACCTTGTCTTCGATAATCAATGAGTTGTATGGAAAAGGCCCACCTCCATGGGCGACAGTACCGAAAACCTTGCCATTTGCAGAAACGTCAACTTCACGTTCCTGGTTTTGGTACCGGTTGAGGAACAACCTTTCCTCACCAGTTGAAAGAGGCTTCAGCCTCTTTGTGTCGACAATGTACGACTCGCTGCCGTCATGCAAAAATATGTACTCATCTGAGTTCACTCCAATGTGAATTGACCGAGGAGCATTTCTGGTTGGCAATCGGCTGGTCTTCTCTAATGTGAAGGTCTTAAGATTCCATCTCTGTAACAGCATTTGACTTGGCAAAGCGACGTACAAATGTTTCGAGCCAGCGGTGATCAACGAGTCGGGGTCGACGTTCTTGATTTCGTGAACAATGTCCGCTTTCAACAAATCAAAAATTGTAATCGAATTTGCTTCCTTGGATTTCAAGATCATATAACGATCTGCACCACCCATTACGTAGTTGTCGCACGCTTGGTCCAGCTCAAAAACTATCTCTTCGTCTTCGAAGGCTACTGCGTCTGTCGGTAGCACGTAGCCGGCAGTATTGTTGGACGTATTGGCTGCCACTTCCGTTTTTGGCACGTTGTCGACATCGCCTTGACCGGGTAACCCTATGAATTCAATGGTCTGATTGAGTCGCGAGATAACTTTGTCGTTACTAACTAGCTTTCCCTCCAGTCGAAATCCAGTGGCAACGCGTTTGGGACGTTCAACCTTGATTCGTTTGATGGTGTTCAGGTCCATCGGGATTTCGGAACCTGACAATGAAACTTGGGGTTTGCTAAAACTCAAACCTTCAAGTGCAACGGCCTTTCCGTCGTAGCGAGTTAACCGCCATTTTCCATTTCCCAACTTCTCAAACAGTTTCATTTCGACGAGGTGTTGAGTGGAGCCGCCAAACGTCAAACTCTGCTCCTCAATTTCACCGGTCAAGCTACCTGAATCAAATTCAATCTGAACAGGAATCATCAATGGCTCGGAGAGGGTCTGGGCAGGGATGAGCTTTGCAACGTAATCCGCGTCACCTGGGTTCTCTAACAACTCAAACGGAAGGACTTTCCCACGATCATCCCGAACTTTCAATTCAAACTGATGTTCGGTGGAGTTATTGAAAAAGGAAGTTGCATGAAACTTTAATTGGACCGGTTCGTTTCTATCTGCAAACCGAACTTCGATTGGGTCTACTGCCAACTCCGGCTGGGCAAGGAAATCTTTGACCTTCGAGCCTGGGATAGCAAAATTAACTGATGTGCCCAGGATCTTGGCTACAACAACACCAACTACCTGACCTGCATCATTCAATACGGGTCCGCCAGAATTTCCCAGATTTACCTCGGCGTCAATCTGGATTGACTCTAGTGAATCGCCTGATTTACGAAGAGAAGCAATGCGCCCTACATTGATACTGATACCAGGGTACGTCTTGTCTCTTACCGCCAGTGATGTTCCGAATGGAAACCCAAATGCCGTGATCTGCTGAGTTTCGTAGAGGCTGTTTTCTTCACCAAATGACAGCGCTTTCAGATTCTCCGGTAGTGAAACGGCCCGAAGTAACGCAAGATCATTCTTTCGGTCAACACGGACAATTTTGGATTGGAATCGTATCTCGTTCTCAGTACCTGAATTCATAATCAGCGGTACGTTCTGGGATACTCCCTCAACGACGTGTTCGTTGGTGATGAAGAACCCTTTCGAATCAATGCAGAAAGCAGTTCCGAAGCCATCGCCCGATGGCCGTTCCACAAGCACTGTCGCCGACTTGGCAGCATTAATAGCATCCCGGCTCATTTGGCCAGCTAAATCTGGGCAGAACCACACTGAAAATAGCAAGGTCGTTACTGTCAGAGTGTTACAGACAAAAGAACGCATTTTTGTTGGCTCCATGACGCTACTAAACGATGTTTATCGTACATTGGACGTGCTTGCAAGGTTGCTTGGTCCCAGTTGAAATTTGATTGTAGTCGCTGATCGGCAACGTTCAATTGCTCAAAATCGCTCGAACGGGCGACTAATATATTCTGGTAACGTAGTTGGTGTTAGGTCCGAAACGTCAGTTGCACATTCTTACCGAGAAACAATGGTTTTCGGCATTCAAACTGGCGAGGAATGAGAAAGTGTAACGGTAGCTCTGGAACATTTCCTTCCCCAGGACGACCCTCAAGCAGTCGCGAATAACGAGAGAGATCGAGCGTTCATTCAACATCGCCTGGGCAAACTCAAGTCGGACGAGCCCAAAAAGAAAACCACTTGCCAAACTACCGGACATCATAGTCTTTTATGTTCACCCGGTCGCGGTGAACATCAATGATATCAAAAAGCCACGCGACTCCGCGATGGACCCGCTTTTTCGTCAACCATCAAAATGAACGTAGTGCAAGGCCATTTGAAGAAAATCAAGTAACCCAAGAGGTGATTGCATGATCAAGAACAAGATTGTACCGATTGTTTATTGCTTGGTACTCTGTTTCGTTTTCTGTGCATCGGCAACCGCAACGGATCGTTTCTATCCTAACATCACGTCCTTGTCTGTATCGGGTAAGTACAAATTGACGGCGGTCTCACCGGACAACGAAGGCGAAGGACACAAAGCTTTCCAAGCCGATTTTACGTATACGCTAGTCGACACGACGACTGGAAATACGGTGTGGACTCGAAAGCAAGCAATGTCGGAAGCAAAGGGAACGGAATCCGATCCGGCCAATACGGATACCCGAAAAGGGGACGCAGCCAATAGTGTTCGGCACGGCAAATTCTGAATGGCTGGTTT
>CAZJBW010000209.1:0-3634 GCA_964543985.1 uncultured Pirellulaceae bacterium
GAATACAGCGGCCGACTGTCAAAGATGACGCGGTCTCGTTTAAGATCGAATAACAGTTCGTTAATGGAACTTAACAACGGTTCTTTAAAGTAGTCATGATGACGGAACTCGACAGCAAATGGGTACTGAGCTGGCAAGTTGTTCAAAAATGTTTCCAACTGAGGCATTTGCGCTGGACCAAAGCCGGGTGGCAATTGGATGAATGTTGGACCCAAACGATCAGCGCGATACAGGATTTCTAGCCCCTCCAGAAACAGCTCCATTTCTGTATCGACTGCGACTAATTGTTTTTCGTGAGTGATCACGCCGGGCATTTTCAAAGCAAATCGAAATCCTTCGTCGGTATCGTGGGCCCAACGCTGGAACGTGTCGGTCGAGGGGATGCCGTAGAACGTTGAATTTCCTTCGACGGTCTTGAAGATCCGAGAATAGAACTTCAGAAACTCGCGCTGTTTGGCGGTTCGTGGAAAGATCTCGCCCTTCCATTGGTCGCATGCCCATACGGGACAGCCAAGAAAGTAGCTTGGTGATGGGACAGATGTTGTCACGGGCAGGGAACTGGGTCGAGGGAAAGAGGGGTTGGCCAGCATTCGTTTATTCTACGAAATTGGCGCCAAAATTGAATTCGATTCGGTTGAATTCAATTTGCGGAACGTTTGCCCGCGAACCATTTCGCGCGACGGTCACGGTCGGTTTAATAGCGAGCTTACCGAATATTGAATCAAAGCTTACTGGCTTTGAAACGAGCCTAACGGTTGCTGCGGCTGCTGGCGTTTAGGTTCGGTTGCTTTTCACGCACGGTAACGTTCGTCAGTTGTTGAACGCCATTGCGAAAGACTGTTACGGGGACCGCTACGCCGATCGCCGTCTGGCTGACTTCGGTCACCAGGTGCGAATCGTTGACGATTTGGGTTCCGTTGAAAGACAAGATCACGTCCCCTTTTTGAAGGTCTGCTTGAGAGGCAGGTGAATTGGGAGCGATCTGCGAAATGCGAGCACCAAAGGCGGTATCTAATCCGATGGCACGAGCCTTCTGCGGGGAATAGCGAGCGTCCAAGGTGACCCCCACGAATCCTCGGCGAACCCGACCAAATTGCAGCAAGTCACCAACGACTCGTCGCACCATTTTGCCTGGGATCGAAAATCCAATTCCGTCATTGCCACCAGAGTTGCTGGCGATGGCGGTGTTAATACCGATGACTTCACCACGGAAGTTCAGCAATGGTCCACCACTGTTGCCAGGATTGATCGCAGCATCCGTCTGTAGGAAATCTTGGTACCGAACTCCGTCGGAACCCAATTCCAAATCGCGACGACCTAGGGCGCTAACGATACCCAAGCTGACCGAATGGCTTAAACCAAACGGGCTGCCAAAGGCGATTACAAAGTCACCAACTCTGACTTCTTCGCTGTCACCAAATCGAGCGGGGATCAAATTGGGATGGTCAACAAACAGGACGGCTAAGTCGGAATCGGGATCGGTTACGACACCGGTTGGATTGAAGAACTTGCCATTTTCTAATTGAATGTGAATGTCCGAGTTTTCGGCATCAACAATGACGTGTCGGTTTGTGATTACAAAATAGCGATCTCCCGAACGCATGATCACGCCAGCACCAGCCTCTTCAATTTTCGTCAGGCCGTTGTTACTGCCTCGCGAAGTTTTGTTGGCTTGAATGTGAACGACCGATGGTTGCACTAATTGCACGACCTTGGCAACGTATTGCCGGTCGACCAAGTCCGATTCTTTGCGAAGTTGTGCGTAGGCGGCATCGCGAGCTGCTTTGGTGGATTGACCCAAGCATGCGGTCGAGCCTACCAGCATGCCAAAGGCAGCTAGAAGGATTGGGAACAAAGCGACTGTTTTTTGTTGGTGGTAATTCACGGTGTATTTTTCTGACTGATCGTTCGCCGGGCAAGTCGGTCCTCGTGTGGATACGAGAATAATCTTTAGGCGTTAGGAATTCAACGAACTGTTTGCGGTTGTCTTTACTTACTCGAATCGATTTCGAGCTAAAAAGGTAAATTGTTACGGAATTGCCGCTTAGGAGTAATTGGCGTCGTCACCGACGGGACTCCATTTGCCTTCCGCCGTTGGAGCGATCACGCCGTCTTCGACTTTACGCTTGCAATTGATACACAGGGTTGCGTAAGGCAATGCTTCTAATCGTGCCAGCGGGATGTTGCTACTACAGGCTTCACACTTGCCATAGTTGCCCTCGTCCATTTTTTCGAGTGCGTACTGGATTTGTGCTAGTTCTCGGCTTTCGGCTTCCGCCAGTTTCGAAAACAGCTCGTCCGAAGCGGTGTCCAATGCGAAATCAATCACATCGCCACTCGCTTGCTGTGACATTTCATTCAACAGACTGTTGTCACCTGCGAGTGCTTTTACTAACGCTTCACGACGTGTTGTCAGAATCGTTCGCAGCTTCAATAGTTGGTCTTTTCTTGCCATGGAATTGCTCCAATCGAAAACAGCTAATGCAGACACCCGGGTTTCATCTACGGAAGTATTGGACCTGTTGTTTGCCAAGTGCCTTCACTTCACGCGGTGTGTCATTTGCGTGAACTATACGGCGCGAATAGTTGCAGACGGCGTGTCCTTACGAATTTTACCGAGTCGAGGCGGTTTTATCGTTATCACTGGTACGTTCCAACCAATCCGATTGTTGCAAAAAATTCGTTTGAATTTGACGTTCGTACGTACCTCGACACTTGGTTTGCCTATTGAGACCAGCATTTGATATTTGCGGGGACCTAATCACGACACTTCCTGGAAAATTTCGTTGAATGGGTCAATTGTTTGACCAGAAAAGGCCAACCCAGAATTTGACTGCGCGTTTCCCCCAAGCTAGATGACACTGACGAGCTATTCCTTGAAGGTGCGTTTTGGATATTCGAGCAACGATTTGCTGGAATAAACAACGCATCGTAAACACGAGACTGACTTTCCAGAAGGACCGGATAACGTGCTCCACTCCACACTAAACCTACCAGAACAAAAAAACGCCTCACCGCTTGTCTTGCGAGTGATCGACTACTCATCTGTCCCAGTCGAAAACGTTTTTGAAGTGCACGATGCTGTGTGCATCGTCGGCTCCAGAGATCAAGCACACGTGCGAATCCAACGGCCCGAAATCCAATCTTGTCATTTCGAGTTGGTTCGTAATCCCGCCGGCGTCTTCGTTCGTGATTTCAGCAATACCCTACGACTGAATGACAAAGCGGTTAATGAAAGTTGGATTCAACAAGGCGACCGTTTGCAGTTTGGTCAAATGGAAGTCGTTGTCTCAGACCTGGGTATTTGTCCATTAGAATCCAATGAACCAGTGCAACCGGAATCCAATCAGGCCGAGCTGGCAAAACCAGAAGCCAAATTGGAACCGCAGACTCAGGTCAAACCAGAACCACCACTATTGGATACCAAAGGCGTGGCATCCAAGCCAGAATCAGTCGTAGCACCTAAGGTTGAACTACCCAAAGTTGAGCTACCCAAGGTCGAATTGCCCAAAGTTGAGCTACCGAAGGCTGACGCATTACAAAAGGTGATGGCGAAAGTTGAACAACCAGAAGCGGATCAACGATCGTTCTCCGAGCAATTAGGTTTGGTGGATCCCAAGGTGGATCCCAAGGT
>CAZJBW010000210.1:0-3633 GCA_964543985.1 uncultured Pirellulaceae bacterium
GCAAAACGCCCTGCCGAATTGCAAACGCCCTGCCGACTTGGTTTCAAGTGGGCCAGCGGTCTAACCAAACATGGCGAAGCATGCTACTCGTCGATCGGCACGCGATAGGTCAACGCCCCGACAACCTGCTGCTTGTCGTCGAAATCGTAATTGGAATGACACATGGCGCACTTTTCCATCACAACCGGGATCGGAGTTGCCGCCAGCAAATAGCGTTTCTCTTTTTCCACAATCGTTTCGTCCACAAATGACTCACCGCCGACCAACTGCTTGATCGCTCGCTTTTCAAAGTCCGTGATGGCCACGTTTTCGTCGCTGTACGGACTGCCGGTAGCGTCAACAAGCCGCACTTCGTGCCAACCATTGTCTTTAGCGGCCTCAAAGAGCTTTTTGAAGGCAGTGCCCGCCGGTAAATCCTCGTCCCCTTCCACATAGTGAGTCGTGATCAGCACAATCCCTCCCTTGTAAATATCATCGAGCATCCGGATCTGGCGACGAGTCCTTTCGACCGCCGCATCAACGGGCGTGTCGCTGACAACCGCTTCCTGCTGTTGCTTCATCCCATGCGAAGCATCCTTCTGCAATTGGGCAGACGTCGCTTGCTGTGTTTGGGCCAAAATGACACCAATCAACACAGAACCCGCAAAAGACACGGCCAAAAAAACATTTTTCATATTTAACACTCATACCCATTAGTTGATGTTCAGATTAACCAGCCCACCTTTGTTTCGACCGCGAAACAAATCGGCCACGGAAGTCGCACCAAGTGCATCGTAAAATGAAGCTTCGGCAGTCATCAAAATACTTCGCAAACGGCAGCCTGGCTGCATCGGGCAAAACGAGGACTCGTCAACGCAGGCCAAAATTCCAGTCGCACCTTCCATCGCTTTGATCACGTCACGCAGCAGGATTTCCGCAGGTGGGCGAGTCAACACAACGCCCCCATGTCGTCCCGGCAAGGCACGGACGTAACCGTGCCGAGCCAGCTGCTGGATGACCTTTACGAGATGATCCTTGGAGATCAGGAATGCATCGGCGATTTCCATCGCTGTCATTTTTCGATCTTCATGCCCAAGCAGAATCAGGGCTCGCAACGCATAGTCGGTTTGAATTCGCAATTTCATGATGCAGTATATCGGCCCCAGTCCACTAAAAGGTTAAAGTAGTATCATTTTACCACTTTAACATTTCGAGGGCTGCTGGTGTTACAGCAAGTTTCACATGGTTTTGACGTGCCCGGCTGCACGGAGCAGCAAATCGCGGACTAAAAGAGACAACGATCACATTGTGTCTGCCGGCAACAGAACTTTTTCAAGGGACCGATTGAATCGGATCTGATAGAAGCTCTGCCCGTGCCAAAGATGCTCGCTGGAATGGAATCAACGCCAAACGGGAAATTCCTCCTGAGCCTGGGGGAAGTTTGCCGAATGGGGAATTATTGCCAGTCCCCCTACCTTTAAAGATATCTCCATGCATCGTTTCCCCAAGTTTCGTTTTACGATTGCAATTACGCTTCTTGGTGCATTGATTGCCACAGCGGGTGCTGCCGACGCCGGTATTGTCGATGTCGAGTTCGGCGTCAATACGGAGACGATTTCTCAAATAGTTTTGGACATCACAGATATCAACAACGTGAATTTTGTGCAAACGCAAACCAATCCCCGCACAGCTCCAACCGATTTTACACTCGCTCGATCGGCAAACTTGCAGTCCATAACATTGTCTGATTCAACGATTTTGAATGAATTTAACATCGCATCGGCTTCCATCGTCAGCCCAAGTTTTCCAACCGATGGGACCGTTGAGGTTTTTTCCAACGGTGCTGCTTTTCAACCTGGCGACACCGGCTTCGAGACTGAATTGGGACAGGTGCACTCCAATGGTGACTTAGCAAGTTACATTCGCGTTGACGGAACCACCACCGATTCACTTTGGGAAGTTCAGTACACGGCTCCGATCGATCCTTCAAACTACTTAATTGTGCAGGAAAGAAACGGGAACACAGATTTCTCGATCACCGCTCTCGATATCAATGAAAATGAAATAGGCGACACTTTGGATTTCGCCGCGCCATCCTATCAATGGGACACTGGGATCAAGAATTTCCTGGACCCCGTCAACAACGAACAAACTCAAGAATTGTCCGTGATCGATTTTAGCTTGTTCAATACGACGCAAGATGTTTATGGTTTTTCGGTCGTTAATACTGGAAACGCAGACTTCAAGTTCTTCTTTGGCAATACTGCCGTAGTGCCTGAACCAAGCTCCACCGTTGTGGTATTGGCCCTGATGGCTGGCGTACGGCTTGCAAGAAGGCGTCGTCAGGCGACTTGCGAACCGACTTGAATCGCCCGATTTCGTGCGAGGGCCAAGTGGCGGCGTTGGAACGAGGAGGCCTTGGTTGGTACATGTCCATCAACGTTGAGCGAAAACGCGACGTGATCGAACTTCCGATCAACGATTTACTTGACATCAACGGATGGGATATTCGAAAAGCACTGCAGCCTTTCAAAAAAACAAATCCGCCACTCAATGAATGGTTGGTGTCGACGATCATTTACAATGAGTATGGTGAGTTCGCCGAGCGACTGAGAGCGTTGGCACCGGTTGCCTACAATCCGGTTGCGGTTCACTATCACTATATCCACATGGCGAACAACAACTTCCGAGCGTATCTCAAAGGCGAAACGGTTCGTCGAAAGAAGTACCTCTACGTGCTTCGTTCGTTGTTGGCCGTAAACTGGGTCGAAAAAGGACTTGGCGTCGTTCCGATTGAATTTGATGTCCTCGTTGACGGCACGGTCACTGATTCGAAACTGAAATCAGAGATTGAAGAATTATTGCGACTCAAACGCAGCGGAACAGAACTGGAAGAAGGCCCGAGATTTCACACGATTCATACCTACGCGGAATCGGAATTGGCTCGTCACAGCGAAGGCCCAAAATCCGCAAGTGTGTCCAAAATCGAAACCGAAATACTTGACCAACTATTCCGGACCACGGTCGAAAACGAAGGTCCAAATAAATAAAAACACGGTGTCCAAGCACCGTGTTTTTTAATTCGCGAAGCAGTTCCAACCGCAGGTCATTATTGAACGCAGCTCATTATTGAAACTTACCGGTTGTGGTAGATTCCGTACACGGGTGTCAAACCTTGTTGTTGCCGCCATGCGTTGTGAGGATGATTTTGCACTCGGACATTTCGATACCCGTTTCGCAAAAGATTTCTGCGAACTTGCTGAGCGTTCTGGTACCCGAATACGTCCGAGTATCGTTGCCGAGTCGGCTGGTTCAAATTCGAAGGTTGCCGATTCCCAAATAGTCCTCCCGAACGGTTTTGTTGTGGATACAAGGTTCCGCCGTTACGTGCTCGAATCTGTTGTAAGTTTTGACGAGCCTGCTGCATTGCAGGACCGAGAGCCGCAATTGCGTTGGCCATTTCCTGAGCTTGTTGAGGTGACATTCCACGCGTTTGTGGTTGGAATCCGCGATTCGTGTTAGTCGTCCGAGGTGTATAGCTCGTTCGTGGAGTTGCTCTTGTTGAGGATGTGTATCCGCCACTGCTTCCAGTACCGTACACACCTGATCCACCACCCAACTGGTCAGTCATGGGCAAACCCTGTGCGTTCAAAG
>CAZJBW010000211.1:0-3617 GCA_964543985.1 uncultured Pirellulaceae bacterium
CGATGAATTTACAGACAAATACGACCTTGCCATGCTTCTGCATCGAGCGTTTCATTGCTTCACTAAGCAATGAGCTCACGTGGTCATAGTCGCCAAATAGACGGGTGCTCATATTTGAGGTGCGAATATCAATGCCATCGCCGCGCTGATTAATGTCGTCGAGAAAGTCATCTATTTTGGGAATGTACCCGTCCTGCAACGGGTACATGCTGACTTCTACTGATAAATTCATTAGTTAACCCATCCGCTATATTCTGGCCTTGCCTTTACTTTGACCCTAATGTTTGTCGCAGTTTTTCCTGTGTCGCCCTATCCAGTGGAAATCGCCACATGATTATGACGACTAAAAACAAGAGCAGGGTAGGTGATGCGGCAACCACAAACCTCACACCCTCGATTGTGCTCGCATCGTTGGTCCCCGCCGGATTGAAGCCCACCATATCCAGCATAGGGTAGATGATGCCCACCGACGCCGCCAGACCGATCTTTGCCGTGAGAGTGAGCATTGAGTAATACAGCGCGCCGCGATCCTGTCCGGTATTCACACGATCCTGGTCGATAACATCCGCCATGATGGCGCGCATCAGGAAGTCTTTTCCGCCGGTAATGACGCCAATAAAAAGGAAGACAACAAAGGTGATCCAGAAGGCGCCTGCAGGAACAAAGAAAAGCCCCACTGTGCCTATCACCGTAATGAGTGCAGCAATACAGAGTGTTTGGTGTTTGCCCAATCGATAGCTGAGCTTCACAAACAAGGGTACGCTGACAAGGCTAACTGCAAACAGGACGATCAAATAGGTGCTGGCGTATTGCGGCATTCCCAGTACCTGTCCAATAAAGAAGAAATGCACTGAGCCGTTGATGCCTGCCTGAATACCGAGCAGCAAATCGGCGATCAGCAGGCGTCGCAAGGGCGCATTGTGTAATAGCGAGGTTGCCGCTTCCCGCCAGTGTATGGGTGGCGAAGGCGTGAGGGCGGGTTCGGGCGTTGATCGCACCGCGGCAGCGGTGAACAACGGTAACGTGAGTAGAACGAACCAACCCATAACTCCGGCGCGATCGCTCATTGTGGCGTCGACGGAAAAGAGATCAAGTCCCACAGGCAGGAGTAGAACCACAATCGTGCCTAGTAGGCCAAAAAAGTGAATCGTACCCATGATCTTTGAGCGCACGTTGTAGTCGGTAGACAGTTCACTCGCCCAGGCGGTGTGGGCCAAGGTAAACATGGTCCAGCCTACGTAAAGGATGAGCAATGAAATCAGTAACTCGGTTGCTGTAGCGCCGTCGCTAGGGAAGAAAACACGGTAGACCCCAAACATCAGCACGGGAACCGACAATACCAGGGCTGGCTGGCGACGCCCCCAGCGGGTACGAATCTTGTCTCCAAGAATGCCGAACACAGGATCGGTACCCACATCGAAGAAACGGGTGAGCATGAAAATTGTGCCGACAAGGCTCAGCCCAAGGCCCATCTCTGCGTACAGAGGCGGGAGAAAGATGACGATGGGTAAGCCCAGAGCGGCCATGGTGGCCGCCGGGGACGAAAACGCGTATAGCTGGGTACTACTTTGTTGTTTCACTCTTTTGTGAGTGTATGTACAAGATACACGGCGCCTACACCCACCATGTAGGTGAGGCCGACCCGCGCATCCAGATATTTACCCACCAAGTGGCACTCTAATCGAAAGATTAACCGAACGAGGTCGGTTGAAGGCGCCGTTCACGCCAGCGTTCAAAAGAGGTTGCGGGAATCCAAAGGTTAAATATTCCTCGTCGGTCACGTTCTTAACCTCTACGCGAAACTGCGCTCCAGATTTCAGGTGCCGGATGCCCGCATAAAGGTCCAGGAGCTGGAAGGCGCCTGATTCAATTGGATCGTTGAGCGGAATGTCCGGGGCGCCAATTGGCGTTTGGCGATAAAGCTGGCCACTATTTGTGACGAGAAGACCACCCGCTTGTAATGCAAAATCTGGCGTTACACTGCGGTTGAAATCGATGGTCCAGGAGCTGGTGAAAGTAGGTGCCCTTGCGAGCCTCGCGCCGGTGTCGCTCGCCTCAGCGTCAAGCAGCGATATGCTCCCGCCGATGACAATATGCTCTGTTAGTTGGTAGCGCGCCTCGGCTTCCAGTCCGTAATTTTCTGCATCGAAGGAAACCGTCACAAATGCACCCGTTCCAAGGGTTCCACCCAGTGGGTCGAAAACCGAGTCCTGGAAATCTTCAATGTCTGTGTAAAATCCAGTCAAAGAGAAATAGCCAGCCCCTTCTGCGAATCCACCCTTTATGCCTAACTCGACAGCGCGGGCAACTTCCTCTTCAAAGGTAAAAGGCACGCCAAAGGTGGCGCTATTTGTGAAACCGCCACTTTTGGTGCCTTGTGAAAAGGTAGCAAAAGCGAGGATATCGTCGGTGGCGTAGTAACTGAGCGTGACACTGCCATCGACGGATGTATCGTTGACCTCATCTTCCAGTTCCGTCGTTGCCACAACGAAGGGAAGAATAGAGGTTCCCGGCGCCGCAAAATTTGGTGGAGTTGCAGGTGCCAACCCGAGCAAGTTGACGATATTGCCATCGGACAAGGCGCCATCTTTTTCTTCCCGGCTGACCCGTATTCCAGCCTCAATAGACAGTTGGTCGGTAAAATCGTACCCGGCTTGAGCAAAAATGGACGCGGCCCATAAGTCCTGATCAAAGAGATCTTGCGTGGTGCCATTTATATTGCCCCCCGCAAGCGGGCTTGGGCTAGTGGGCGGGATGAAAAAGTTGGTTATTGGCGTTGTGGAGGAGAAATCGAAATCCTGATGTTGGAAAAATACACCACTTGTCAGGCGAAAACGTTCTTCTTCGTAGTTGTGGCGTAGTTCTTGAGTGAATTGCGAGAAACTCTCATTAAATATCTGCGTAAAGGCTACGATCGGGGGAAACGGGGGAGAGGGTGTCGTTTGAGTGGTGCCAAGAGCATCAAAAACATTGCGATAGTCGAACTCGGAATAAGACGTAATTGAGGTAATCTGCCCCGAGGCGCCTAGATCATACTCAAGTGTAAGCGCCAGATCGTAACTCTCTGTGTCATTGCCTTCAGGAGGCGTCGTCGTTCCATCCACGAACGTTCTGGTGCTTCCATTTGTATTTCTCTCAAAAGGAACGGGCTCAGGAAAACCGAACAGGCCTGCGATCCCTTGCGACCCGGGATCATCAAACAGGGCTATGTTCTGGAACAGGGCTCCCGTAATTTCCGTGTCTGAATACTGGCCCAAAAAACTGGCTGAAAATGCGCCGTCGGGATCATATTCGCCGATCCCGCGAATGACCCAGCTATCTCTTTCGGCATCATCCTCGCCCGTCTGCTGATTCTCGACGAATCCACCTGCGCGTGAAAGTTCACCGCCAAAGCGAAATTTCAGCTCGTCGTTTACCGGAACGTCCACGGTTGCACCGGCGGTGTAACCATCGAATACGGGATCATAAGACGCGCTGACATCGCCAGCCAAGACATCACCGGGCTTGCGGGATACAACGCTGATTGCGCCGACACTCGTATTCTTACCGAATATCACGCCTTGGCCGCCGCGAACGACCTCGATGCGCTCCACATCAAAGAGCGCGTTGGTATATTG
>CAZJBW010000212.1:0-3581 GCA_964543985.1 uncultured Pirellulaceae bacterium
CTACCGCCCGAACCCAAGGCGGGCTTGAGGATTTGGATGACGCTATAAAAGCCGAAGGCGGCGAATGCACACTTGTCCCAATGGATCTCAAAAATGGCGACGGCATAGACCAACTTGGGAAAATCATTCATGAACGCTGGGGACGGCTTGATGGCTTTTTTGCCAATGCAGGCATATTAGGCGAAATAACGCCTGCCCCGCATACAACGCCCAAAACGTGGGATGATGTGATGGCAGTTAATGTGACGTCAAACTACCGATTCATCCGTTCGCTCGACCCGCTCCTAAGAGCATCTGATGCTGGGCGTGCCGTCTTTATGACATCAGGCGTTGCCCAATCACACCGCGCTTATTGGAGCGCTTATGCGGCCTCTAAAGCCGCCCTCGAAGCTTTTGTATCTTGTTATGCCAAAGAAGCCGAAGTGACTAAACTTAAAGTCAATCTGCTCAACCCCGGCGCAACACGCACAGCGATGCGCGCCAAAGCTATGCCGGGTGAAGACCCTGCTGTTTTGCCAAACCCTGCTGATATTGCCCCACTTATCGTGGAGATGCTTGCACCGGATTATGCGGCTAACGATACGCTCGTCACATTTCGCCAAACGGATTATTACAAAGCTTAAGCTCTGAAAGTTACAGAGCAACACCTTTGTAAATCTTGCACTTAGATAACCTGCCTCTTATATAGCGCCAAGATAAATTTTTGAGAGTGAATATGAAACAGTTTCTAACTCTAGCCATTGCGGCGGCTCTATCTCTATCCGCTTGTAATCAAGCCCCTGAAACAGTTAAAGAGCCAAGCGAACTTTCTAAGAATTACCCAATTGCGCTACAAAAAATCGCCGAAGGTGTCTGGGTTCATACGTCAAATTATATCGTGCCGGGACGTAAACCTATCCCGTCCAATGGATTGATTGTCGAGGATGGAGACAGTCTCATCATGGTAGATACAGCTTGGGGCGAAATGGCGACACAATCACTGCTCGAAAAGATAAAGGCTGATATCGGCAAACCCGTCACGAAACTCGTCATCACGCATCATCATTTGGATAAAATGGCAGGAGTAGATGTGATGGAATTTGAAGGCGCCCAAGTCTTCACCCACCCGCTAACGCCGATTAAAGCTGTTAATGCCGGTTATCCCGTCCCAAATACATCCGTTTCGGCACTTAAAGACGCAAAGTCCCGTACAAAAGTGGGAACAGTAGAAGTTGCTTATCCTGGCGCCGCTCATGCCGAAGAAAACCTAGTCGTTTATATTCCATCACAGAAAATTCTTTATGGCGGCGGCGCCATTAAAGGGGCCGAAGCCAACTCTCTGGGAAACATTAGTGATGCTGATATTAAAGCTTGGCCCGCCAGCCTAAATTGGGTCAAGGCGACTTATCGTGAGGCGCAAACAGTTGTGCCAGGGCATGGGAAAGGCGCTGATCTGACCCTTATTGATAAAACCCTCGCCATGATTGCGGCAAAGGTCAATGCCGACATTAAAGCTGCCGAGACGGCAGAGCCCGAAGCGCCCGCAAAGCCTTAAGGTCATCCACATCTATCAGTGTACGCAAGTGATGTACCGAGCCCTCAATATTAGCCTCTACATCGCTTAATGTCTCTGCATGTGACCAGCGCACATTTTCGAATACGGATGGCTTTACAGGGCCGCGCATCCCCATCAGCCAAAAGCCCCCATCATCAGCAGGACCAAAGACGGCAGCGTGTGTCTTTAACGCTTTAAACCCTTCTGCAATGTCAGTGCGCGTGACTTGCGGACAATCCGTACCAATCACTAAAGATGGGCCCTTATGCGCAAAAGCTGCCAAAAGGCGCGGCGAAAGTGATCCGCTAGCTTGCGGCATTTGAATAAGGCCATCCCATTCCCGCACGTTGCCAATTGCGCGCGCAGGCGTAGCCATAAGGACCGTATCCCATCTAGGATCTTGTACCCGGCGAATAACCTTAGACAGCATCGTCCGGTAAAGCCTATGGGCATGAGCTTTACCAATATCGGCCGCAAGACGTGTCTTAGCTTTCCCCATAGCTGGCGCTTTTGCGAAGATGTAAAGCTGAGGTCTCATAGCCCGTCCTGATATTGTTGTGAAAGCACCTCGATATCTTGGCCTGCACGGTAGGCTCTTAAAAGCCCTAAGTTTTTATGGCCTCGCTTCCAAACGCCCTCCCGATCATATTTAGAAACATCTATGCGCATATGCCCTCTTAAGGGACGAAGTGAGCTGCGGCTAAATCGGGCTTTTATGGCATCAATCAGAGCCACGTCTTCAAAAAGGCTTTGCGCGGGATATCCCCCTACCGCTTCATACATCTCTTTGGAAATCAATACGCCTTGATCCCCATAAGGCAGCCTCCACCACCGACACCGCATAGCAACAGAAAAGTCCATAAAACGTGACCAAAAGCCTTTGGTATTCGCCCGATAGCGAAAATAACCCACAGCGTTTGGATGGCGCGATATATGCTGATCAACAGAGGCTCGCCAATTAGGTGGCAGTTGATTATCGGCATGAATAAAAAGCAGCCAATCCGCCGCGCCGCTATGACGAGCTCCCAAAGCCAGTTGTTGTCCTCGCCCCTTAGCTCCCGCCGCTATTACAGCGTTCTTAACAGCCACAGCAATCGTTCCATCCGTGGAACCGCCATCCGCAATTACGATACGGTCAGCATCGCCCAATTGCGGTAGCAACATCGACAAATGGTCGACGCAATTTAATGTCGGAATGACAATAGAAATCATAAGGCCTTAGACCGTGTGTGAAGCTCGCAGGCAATAAAAAACCCAGCCTCAAAAGCTGGGTTTCATAAACAATTTCGTGAAAGACTTAGTTAGACTTATCTTCCACTACAGATTCTGCTGCGTCCAATGCGGCATCCGCGCCGTCAACCACAACAGGTTCGACTGTCTCATCAACTTTTGGCTTAGGCGGAGCCGGCACCAATGTGATTTTGCAAAATGTACCATTAGCGAGGGTATCGCCATTACACTCATTCACACCGAGTTGTTGCCCGTCATAAGCTTCATTGTCGCGATATTCTTCAGGACGAATTTGTACCAGACATACAGTTGCGCCTTGTACGTTAAAGACTTCGCCGCCTTCATAGTTACAATCAGCTGCTGATGAAACTTGCGCAAAAGCAGGTGCTGCGAATGCTGCGACGGTTAATGCGGCGGCTGTAGCTGCCAAACGTAATTTACCCATGGTTCACTCCAATATTTTCCATTTGAGGCCTTTTATCAGACCTTATTTGCCCTAAAAAGCCCTAATCGCATAAAAAATGCAGGATTCGGGCCACGTTATAAGTTATGTCAAAATTCACTCCCGATTTTTCTTTCGAGCGCCAATGTTGCGGCCCAGTTTGCGGCGTTGACGAAGCCGGACGCGGTCCGCTGGCAGGCCCTGTTGTGGCCGCTGCGGTCATATTGACGCCAACCAGAATCCCGGAAGGTCTGAATGACAGTAAAGCCTTATCCTCCAAACAACGTGAACTCTTGCTGAACGCGATAGAAAAAAATGCACAAATCGGCATAGGAATCGCGGAGCCCGAAGAAATAGACCGTATCAATATATTAG
>CAZJBW010000213.1:0-1228 GCA_964543985.1 uncultured Pirellulaceae bacterium
GTCTGGTTGAATTGGAATTCCCGGCCACGCACGGTCCGCGGCCGCCCGAAGTCTGGTGCCTTCGGCAACTGCGTAAATTCTACTATTGTGCCTGCCGAATTCCAATCGGCGCCTATTCGTTTAACGGCAAGCTGCAGGCGATTGCGTACTCCCGACAAATACGCACGCAGACGCCTGCGGCTTGTCGTTAAACGTGCAACTCGGTGAAAGGCGGTTGTTATCCAGCCTGGGTGTTGTTGAAGGCGTTGGTTACCGGATGGCTTGTTTCTGGCTCGCCCACCGCCGCCGCGTATCGCCATGTAAAAACGCAAACGAGCAACAATGGCAAGCATTTTCCTGCTGCCATAATAAATCCACCCAAAGCGGTTTCCTCAAACATGTGGATCGTGGGCGGGCCGCATAGAAAGAACGCTGCTACAGAAACAACAAAAAACCCAATGTGAAATTGAAAGGTTTGTTCAACCGCCTTTGCCAGGCGATGTGTCGACAACTTAAGAAACCCGGATGCCAGGTACAGTGCAGAAAACGCCAGATAGATGAATACTGGTGATATCAACGAAGCCTTCCTTGTTAAACTCCAGCCACTGACGCCGCTTGAAACACCTTCCACAACAGCCATGCTGACACCGGATACCGCACTGTCCATGCAAAACTTAAGGAAATAGTAGGTAATTACCAAACCAAGAATTCTAATTGGATTGGCCGGCTGTCTTCTCATTATTGTTCCTTTCATTCAAAAGGTGCGTTGTCTATTCTTCAACTCAATGAGAATCTGTGGGTTTCAGGCAACTGCTTGCCAGGCGGTACACAGACTTAACGGTTATGGCTATTGGGTGGGCTTTGGATCATTCTTGATTGCATGTTCACGGTTGTTAAAATGCAGCATGCAACAACGCTCGCCTGCTGGATATCTGCGATGCACGCGAAGCCGGACTTGCGCGTGGTTTTGACAAGAGAAGATCGCTGGTTCGGGCTCTCGTTGTTACACACATCTTTTTGCCGCGAAATGTTGCGGCCTAAAAAATGCTTGCTCATCAAAATGTGCGCGATAGTATTTGGGTTTCGCCGAGATTGATATTTGTGTGGAACAACAAAGTTCCGGACTCGGTGATCGTGGACGTTATCTGGCCTGAAAACGGATGAACCCAAAAGCGAAGAAACGATTGTGCGCATTTGTGACGGTTTGCCTTTTTGCAATTGGGGCATCTCTCTTTTGGCAACATAACTC
>CAZJBW010000213.1:1328-3476 GCA_964543985.1 uncultured Pirellulaceae bacterium
CGATTTCCCGACTCACCGATGTCTACGCAAAGTCAAAATGGGAGACTTACTGGCACACATTGCCGAGCAATCTCGGTGAACGAACGATTGATGTCTATTTGAATGGGACCAAAATTCGACGTATGTCGTACACTGGCGTATTGTGGGAGCTTAACCAGGAAGATTCTGATAGAACGACACCGCTAACTGATGCGGATCGCATATGGCTCGAATCTTTGTTCGAGTCGATCTCAACTGCAAATAAAAACAACGCCAGATAACAATGGTTTGCAAACGAAACCGTTGTGTCCCTACGTCACCCGTCTGTTGTAGTCAAATGAAACGATTTTTTACTCGCCGCGAGACTTACGCAATCGCCATTTGCGCAATCGGTCTGTTTGCCTTCATTGTGCTACAGGGGATCTTTTGTTTTTACGCTGTATCCGCCCGCACGATAACGGTTGAATATCTAGGACGGGGTATCTTTGCTGAATCTGAGAAGGCGACTGAGTACGACTATTACGGAGAGGGAGATCACAGATGGCACATCAAGGTGCCTGCTTTCAACGAAACTCTCGAAATGCACACCGCCTCATTTGAATGGAATCCAAATAATCATATCCCGTTTAAACCTGGAATGGGTCGCGGCAGTGTCTGGATTGGCACATGCAAATTGACACCAAAATCTCCATGGCGATATATAGACGTTTTTGGATTCTTAGGGCCTTTTGAATGTTCGGTTTATGGAGACTGGCGTGTAGATTCTACGTACTGAACGTTGGATAACAATGTGATGCACGCGAAGCCGTTCTTGCGCGTGGATTTTGAAGTGGATGATTAATCGTTCTGGCCGGTTCGGTGATCGCGGCCGTCACCCCAGCTTACGCATATCTCAACAAGTGACTCTCAACATTGGCACCATCATGATTTGGGGAATTGCAGGATCTGCCATTGGATTGGTCGGTGGATTAATCGGAACATATATCGCGGTGGCAAATACCTGTTCACCATGTGAGCGATCATTTCTGATTCGGTGCTCTATTGCATGCTGGATCGTGATGGCCATTTTTGTTGCGTTGATGCTAACACTTCCACAACCTTACGCGCAACTTGCTTGGATTCCGTTGACACTTACAATAACTTTCGGTATTCGATACATAAATGAAAACCAACAGCGAATTCGAGAAGCCGAAAGACAAAAACTGCCAAGTCCTAATGCACCCGACAGCGCAGGATAACAATGGGTTGTACACGGAACCGCGGGTCGCGCAGGTTTCAATATTTAGCTTGTTAGTTGCCTCAACATCATGCAAGAACCTGAACTAAAGCGCCTTGCCAATGCCATCACCTCGCTTGCGGCGCTGATGGGGGAGTTGCACATCTCAACCGACGATGCCACCATTCTTTCCGGTCACTTGCTATTCAATCGCTCGTTTCACGTTGCTCCGCCCAAAAACCGTTGGGACGCACTGGCGTCAGGCTTGATCACGGAACGAGAGCTACGCAATTTTTTCATCGCCCATGTTGCGACCAAGATCGCGCACATGAACAACGTCCCCGAGCCCTCGACGTGGGAATATCTGAATCGGGAAATTTGCCACGAATTTGAATACGCGTTATTTGGACGCAACGCGCGAGTGTTGGCATCCGACGCACTCGATCCATGGGAACACGAGCAGGGGGACAGCAACAAGGAGCAAAGCGAAATTGCTTCGATTCCGCAAAGCCTACTCATCGCCGTAAGCGAAAAACAAATAGCCGCGATCGATGATTGGTGGAACGGACTAACCGCCTCACAACGCGAAGAATTTGTGGACGCTGCGGTAAACAAGCCAGTAGCGGAACTTGAATCTCTGAGTGTTCACGCAACAGAAGAACATGCTATTCCACAGAACGACTGGTACGAGTATGTGGTAAATCAGGATGCGAGATTCTACTTTGATCGGTCGAATGGCGTTCAGACTTCCCATGGATTCAAGATTTCGTCAACGATAGCTACTCTTAGTATCGCCACAGATGTAAAGCTTGTTAGTCATATCCTGTCGAGAACCGGCGAATGACACCTCAGTCGCGGACGTTGCCCAGCTTGGGATTTGCTGATTGATTTGGTGCATTCCTTCCCGTGTTCGTGACGGCAGTTTTCAGTTTCAAGGTGCGTTCTTAGTACGT
>CAZJBW010000214.1:0-3466 GCA_964543985.1 uncultured Pirellulaceae bacterium
GAACCAGCATGGTGGTTGATGGCGGCATGTGTTTGTACCCAGGATTTGCAACCGGCGGATAGGCGCTTCGTGGCATAGGCTTCCAGCCTGTGTTTCAAACGCAAACACACAGAAGCGATATGACCACAGGCTGGAAGCCTATGCCACACCCATCCATCTTCAAAATTCAATCGAGATGAACGATGAATCTAACACCCGAGACTCAACATGAATGGCTCGAAACCGATGGCTTGGGAGCCTTTGCCAGCGGGACGTCTTCGGGAGTTCGCACGCGCCGTTATCACAACGTATTGATGATCGCAAAGAATCCTCCGTCTGAGCGAGTGATTCTAGTCAACGGTTTTGATGCCTGGGTTGAAACGCCGCACGGCACGTTTCCTATTTCAACTCAGGCCTATCGCAACAACGTTTTTTGGCCTGAAGGCTTTTTGCTCAGACGGTCTTTCGTCAGTTCACCTTGGCCAACGTGGATCTACGACCTTGGCGAATCGGTGCAGATTAAGCAAGAACTATTCGTTCCCGATGGGATTCAGGGCACCGCGATCCGCTGGCAGGTGATCGGTTCCGCGTTGGGAGTGAAGCTGCACGTTAAACCGTTTTTATCTGCTCGTGATTATCATTCGATGCATCATGAAAACGCTGACATGAACCTTGAAACGCGATTGCAGGACGGGGAACTGATTTGGCAACCCTATTCTGATTCGCCGGAAATTTTTGCCGAGTCAACAGGCGAGTTCGAATCCAAACCGGAATGGTTTCGTTCGTTCCACTATGAAAAGGAATCTCAGCGCGGACTGGACACGATGGAAGACCTGGGCTGTCCCGGAGAGTTTCACTTTGAACTCGACAAGTCCGAAGCGATTTTGCTGTTGGGAGCTGGCCAGCGACTTTCGAACCAAATCAACTCGGCAGGTTCACCGGCCGAACGCGTATTCGAAATCGTGCATGACGCCGAGCAAAAACGTCGCCAGAGAATCACTCGTGTCGAACGTTCTGCTCAGCAATACATCGTCCAGCGGCAAGGTGGGAAAACGATTATCGCAGGGTATCCATGGTTCACCGACTGGGGCCGCGATACATTCATTGCGATCCGAGGTCTGTGTTTTGCTCGCGATGACCATGAAACAGCAAGGAAGATTCTTGTCAGTTGGGCCGACACGGTTTCCGAGGGCATGATCCCCAACCGTTTCCCTGACCACGGCGAAGAACCTGAATTTAATTCAGTCGACGCGTCTCTGTGGTACATCATCGCGGTTTACGAATACTGGCAATTACTGGAACGGATGGGCATCAAGAAAGACGCTGGTGAAACCAGAAAGCTCGAATCTGCCATCGAAGCGATTCTTGAAGGGTACTCTGGCGGCACGCGTCACGGCATCGGCAAAGGCGAAGACGGGTTGATCGCCGCGGGCGAAGACGGCGTTCAGCTAACCTGGATGGACGCCAAGGTTGGAGACTGGGTGGTCACGCCACGAATCGGCAAGCCGGTTGAAATTCAGTGCATGTGGATTAATGCGTTATGGATTGCCTCCAAATTTTCGCCCGTTTGGAAACCTCTTCTTACAAGAGCCGAGCAGTCGTTCAAGGAAAAATTTTGGAACGAAGAAGCGTCTTGCCTTTATGACATCGTAGATGACAACCATGAAGCCGGTCGGAATGACGCCGCGATTCGTCCCAATCAGATCATGGCCGTGGGGGGACTACCCTACTCGGTTTTCGAGGGCGAGCAAGCGAAGGCAATCCTTGCGACTGTGGAAAACACACTGCTGACCCCGCTAGGCCTGCGATCATTGTCGCCGGACGATCCCGATTACAAGCCTGTCTACTCGGGCGGCGTTTTGGAACGCGACGGGGCCTACCATCAAGGCACCGTCTGGCCTTGGCTGATCGGACCGTTTGTGGAAGCATGGTTCAACGTCAACGGCAAAAACAAGACGACTGCGGATGAAGCGAAAAGCCGTTTCCTGTATCCGCTGGAAGCTCACTTGGAAACATCCGGGTTGGGGCACATTTCGGAAATCGCGGACGCCAGCTCGCCTTTCCATCCACGCGGTTGTCCGTTTCAAGCCTGGTCGCTGTCGGAGTTTATTCGCATTCAAAAGTTGATCGAGGAATTGCTGTGAGTTCGAAAAGGGCAACGTGGCATAGGCCTCTGGCCTGTGATCCAGACAATTCAAACACAGGCTGGAAGCCTAAACCACTTTTTGCGGAAGAGCTTGCGAGATGATTAAAGCCTTACGTAATCATTGGCCAGAGTACCTGATGGAAGCATGGGGGCTGGGAACGTTTATGTTCGCGGCCTGTATTGGTACCGCGGTGTTATGGCATCCCGAGTCTCCCGTGGAAAACTGGGTTCACCAAAGTCCATACATTCAACGCTTGCTAATGGGTATAGCGATGGGGCTGACCGCTATCCTTATTGTCTACTCACCATGGGGCAAAAGATCCGGCGCACATATCAACCCGGCGCTGACGCTGACGTTTCTTCGGCTGGGGACCATCAAACCACCAGACGCTTTCTTTTATGTCGTCTCTCAGTTCATTGGTGCGATTGTCGGCGTTGCCCTTGCCTGGCTGCTGCTGGGCAGTGTGGTCTCGATGCCGCAAGTCAACTTCGCTGTCACGATTCCGGGTGAGCCAGGTGTCTGGACCGCTTTTATGGCCGAAGCACTGATCTCTGCCGGTGTCATGGGCACCGTTCTATTTACAACCAACAAGCCAAATATCATGCACTTCACTGGCATCATGATTGGCTGCCTGCTTGTGATATTTATCACCTTTGAAGCGCCTCTATCCGGTATGAGCATGAACCCTGCCAGGACGGTTGGTTCTGCAGTAGTCGCTAACGAATGGACGGGCTGGTGGGTTTACTTTCTGGCGCCCATGATCGGCATGCTGGTGGCTGCAGAAATCTATTTGTGGACCAAAGGTAAAGACGCAGTGCACTGCGCAAAGCTACATCATACGCTCGACGTTCGTTGCATTTTTTGCGGATTCGATCCCAAAATGAAGAACGCGAAAATGATGAAGTCACAAATGAATACGGACATTCAAGAAAACGAATCAACATAGCTAAGAATGGAAACTCAAATGCTCAACGAACACTACGACGTGATCATCATCGGCACGGGAGCCGGTGGTGGAACCCTTGCCCGCAAGCTGGCCGAATCAGGCAAGCGAATTCTTCTGGTTGAACGAGGTGAGTTCCTGAGACGCGAAAAGGAAAATTGGGATCCCGAAGAGGTCTTTCACAAGGAACGGTATCACTCCAAAGACACCTGGTACGACAAGAAAGACAAAACATTCCAACCGGGGTCACACTATTTCGTTGGCGGCGCGACCAAAATGTATGGCGCCGCTCTGTTTCGTTTCCGCGAACGAGACTTTGACACCGTGCAACACGAAGACGGTGTTTCACCAGAATGGCCGCTGAAGTACGACGTGTTTGAAAAGTACTATTGCGACG
>CAZJBW010000215.1:0-3392 GCA_964543985.1 uncultured Pirellulaceae bacterium
ATGGTTTTCGCCTCGGAGAGGCGAGCTACTATAATACTCACCCGAGTGGATCGCCGGGCTTGGGCCCTCTAGCAAACGACCAACTATTAAGCTTTGTTTTGCGCTGGGATCAGTGCGTGGTAAACTAAACAATGACAACGAAGACTTAATCTCCCGAGAAGCTCAGTATCGCCTTGGATAAGCACGAGTAACGTTGCCAGCGATAGATCTTAGAATTGCCTATATTGTAACGCTTTGAATCAAAAAAAGATTGATCTTATGAAACGACTATTGCCCTACTTACAAGCACTCCTGTTTGTTTGCCTATTGGTGGCTAACGCAACCGCTCAAGAAGAGGCTCCAAAAAAAGACCAGTCTTCCGATCGAGATGTTAGCGAATTGAGTGTCGAGGAATTGCAGACGTACGATGAGTTCCGGCAGCACTTCAAAATTGAAATGCAAGCTTACACCAAACGATACCGAGCGGCAGCCAGTGAAGATAAAGCGAAAGTGGCTCAAACCAGACCGACGATTCAGATTTATCATCCACTTTTGTCAAAGCTTGTCGCTGAAGCAACGGCAACAGAAGCTGAAGAAATCCTGAGTTGGTGGTGGCACGGCGATCGAGGTAGAAGAGATGCTGAAATGATGAGCCAGCTTTTAATCGATCATCACAGCGAAGCAGAGATGTTGACAAAGTTCGCGCCAAGAATCGGATGGGATATTGCCCCTGAAAAAGCGGAACCGCTGCTCCGGCGAGTCCTTGAAGCGACAAACGTAAAATCAGTAAAAGCCACCACCTCCTTTTCGCTTCTTCAATTGCTGCTTACAAAAGCCGAAACAGCAGAAGGCAACGCTGCAGAACTGCTACTGGCCGAGATTGAATCTCTTTCTCAAACGATCAAAACAGACTATGCCGAGTTTACCGACTTGGCAGACGTGCCGTTTGGCGAACGATTACAGGGAATTGAATTTGCCCGGAAGTTGGCCATTGGTAGCCCGGTTCCTGATATTGTTGGATCTGATTTGGATGGTGTCGAATTTAAATTGAGCGACTACCAAGGCAACGTGGTGATGATCAGCTTTTGGGGGCAGTGGTGAGGTCCTTGCCGGGCCCTGGTGCCCCACGAGCGGTCGCTCGTAAAACAACTGGCAGGCGAGCCATTTGCTTTGATCGGAGTCAATAGCGACAAAGACATCGAAGTCGCCCGTGAAGCAGTTGAGGAATTGAATATCAATTGGCGTAGTTTTTGGAACGGCGAAAAGGGCACCTTCGGACCCATCGCAACAAAATGGAATATCGCCAGCTGGCCTACGACCTATCTAGTCGATGCAAAAGGCGTCATTCGCTACAAAGATCTTCGAGGTGAAAAGCTGGATGAAGCGATTGAGAAACTGATGGCCGAAGCAGGCCATGAAGTTGAGTTAAAAGCTGAAGAGAAAGAGGCTGAGAAAGAGAAAGAGCAAGCTGCAGAGAAAGACGCAGAAAACAAAAAAGGGTAGGGCGCTTAAGCCACCGGTCAGGGCCCGCCCCCTTCGCGTGGCCGAGTTCATTCTGCTCTACGGCATAACACGGTTTCGCGACCTCGGTTCATCGAATTGTTATGCCCTGAACTATGGAGCAAGAAGTTTTCCCATCAACGGTGATCCGTGGATTTGACATAGTCGTTCGACCGCTGTTCTGCCTTCAGAGTCCTTGTCATTACGACTTGCTCCTGCATTAAGCAGTATCTCTATGCATTCAAGCTGTGCGTAAAACGCAGCAAACATCAAGGGCGTTTCCCCGCTGTCATTGCTGGCGTTAACATCAGCACCACATTTGATCAGGAATTTTACGATCCTCGGGGATTCAAACGCAACTGCCTCACCAAGCGGCGTTCGGCCTTCGGAATTGAATTGCTCAAGATTGACCCCTCGCTTGACCTCGTGCTTGACCTTTTCAAGGTCACCTTCTTGAATGAAATGATGGATCAGCGCATTCCCAAATTTGTCGGTAGCATTTGGGTCGTCTTTGGCCGCGTCAAGAAACTCGTTCCGCTCTCCTTGCAATTTAATTAGGCGCTCACGCCACGATCCGAAAAAACTTTGAATAGACGAAAACAGATTCTCAGAGGAGGCAAGAATAGATTCGCGAGTTATCGGAATTGTATCGCCAGACTCGGAATCCATAGTGCCGTCGTAGCCATAGATCTCATGGGACACTAGATAGACGCGTCCATCGTTCGAATCTACTGCAACCGCGTCACCATTATGTTCACTGGCGAATGCGACAAAACCGAACGGAACTATTTGGCAAGCGGGAGTATACTCGGCATGTAGTTCTGCAAGGCCTGACACCGAGTGAAGTTGATAAAACGGCCCATCGACCCCATAGCTTGGAACGCACTGCTCAAAGTACTGTTTGATGGATGAGTCTGCATTCTCAATTCCAAACAGGGTGAGATCGACGAATCCAGTCGCTAGTTCCTCGTGTTCACAAAGCTCTGCTATTTCTGCAATCAGTTCTTTTAGTGACATTAGCTGTCTCGTGAAAAACGGTTACGACCGCCAAACCGGAACGGATAATCACCCACTTCTAAATCACACGCAAGCCTGTCTTCGCGTGCATCACATTGTTATTTCACACCATTCGCTTGGACGCAGGTTAAAGCACCGAACACCTGGCAACCTTCGGAAATTGAGAACCAGAGATTGTTTGGAAGGCTTTCTAATTCGCAACTTCGATGAGAGCGGATCGCTGCAATTATTGCAATAGACCCTAGAAGCGTTCGTTTCTGACCACCTCTCTGTTCCGTGTCGTACCATTTGGGAATGGATTCACCTAGCTTGCAGTACGACAAATCCGCGAACTCAAAGTACTTCAGTTCATCAAATCTACGCCCGGTGCAAATCGTCAAAAAGTCATCCAAACGAAAGAATGTTTCCGCGGCAAGTTTTCCAGCGATCCGTATGAGAAACCATTGCCATCAAGGTAAGGGTAGCCCGCCTGAATAAGTTCAGGGAAATCTCCAGTTTCCATGTTCACCAAAAGGACATCGGAATTAACGGCAGTTGCTTCGGCAAACTCAGTTGACCCCCAAATTGTGTCCATTTCTTCTGTTGCCTCGTTGATTAACAGAGCGATCCGATTTGGGTCGTAAATAGCAGGCGGAAAAGGGGCCGATTCGAAATCAGTTAATTTGTGCGAGCCAATTAAGCTATTTAGCAATTGCTCGCCTGAAGAAGTCTCCAGTTCCGCGCGAGCTATTTGCGTGACCGTTTGGTAAACCGAACTCCGTACTTTTTCATAGTCGGGCATATCTGCTCCAAGCGACATAATGTCCGCGATGACCCAGTCCGAAAGATGATCTTGCAAGCCGAAAAAACCACGCGCAAGCCGGACTTCGCGTGCATCGCATTGTTATCCTGCGTTA
>CAZJBW010000216.1:0-3388 GCA_964543985.1 uncultured Pirellulaceae bacterium
CCTGATCTGGCGGTATTAGGAATCGTGAGTTGTTGTCGAGCGTTCCCAGTCTTTGAGACACTTCGATTTCGCTACCGTTGTTGTTTCGTCTACGAAGTCCGCCTCGGGCAAAAAACTCTTGCTGAGTAAAGCGGTCGTCGTTGTTACCGGTCGTCAGCGTGTTGCCGATTGGGTCGTTGAGATCGTCATATCTGGTTTCCAGAAAAGTAAGCCAATCAAACTGAGCAGACTCTTCTACCAATTGGGCTTGGCGAATATGAGGCTCGGTCGCGGCGATCTGGATATGTGGTGAACTCGCCAACGCATTCTGAATCAATCCATCGAGCGCGACATAAAACGATTGGGGGCGAATCCCCAAAGCAGAACCCGTAGTTGTTGACCACCATGGCACAAACTCGGGAGGGAGTTGGGAACTGAGAGGAGCCGCTTCGTTTGCGTAGAGTTGAGAACGAGTCTGATAGGGCTCCAAATACTGAGCGTCGCGCGAAGTCTGACTGGCGTGGTGGACAAAGGTTCTAGGTACTGTCGCAAGCTCAAGCGAATTTGGGCCACTGGTTGGAAAAATTTCCGTTGATGGCGCTTGCTCGAAATAAGAACTGACGCCCCATTGCCCAACTTGGGATAATTCAGTTTGAGGAATCAGTTGCTGATTTGGTGGCAGACTTTGCGGCTGTACGCCGACATTCGGAAAATCGTTTTGACCATTGAGTTGATCTTGAGTTGATCCACCAGGCGTGGCGTCGAACTCAATGATAGGTGGGGCCGCGGGCAACAACCAAAACTCCGGCGCTTCTTGTCGCGCGGCCGATTGCAATTCCTCAAGCGGGTAGCGACCGTTGCTCTGCGCAACACATAGACTGGAAGTAGCTAATAGCAAGCTAACCAGCACTAAGCGCAACGAGATCGCAGTTGGTATAAATAGACGAGGATGCATACTCGTATTTTTCGGTAGATTCTGACCTGCAGTTAAATATTTAATGAGATTGAGCGTTCGTTGTAGGCAAGCAGGTCGAGTGCTTGGGTGAACCTAAGTGCTTGTGTCGTTTGGGTTTCAGGCGAGAGGGGGCCGAAGATGCAAGCACTTTTAGCAAGAGGTTTCCACGCGATTGTTTTGGGCTTCCAGCCTGTGGACAGCAAAAACAACACAGGCTAGAAGCCTATGCCACTCTCCCGTTATTTCTCAGACGGAAAATCGCAAGATCACTTCGCTGAGAAACCGCGGTGTAAGCCGATTAGCGAATAGGCTTTTTCCAACGTCGAACAAGTTCTAACGGGCTGTAAACCGTTAGCCCAATCAAGATACTTCGTTGGCTCGTCACCAAAGAATCGGAGCTCAGCCAGTTTTTCGCCGACGTATTCCAGGAACTTGTGCTGTTCCGCGGCGACAACAAGTTTCTTGATCGCGATTGCCCGCTGCAGCTCGCCAATTTCGAGCCACTGCCGGGCGATCATCGTTCGACTCCAACTATGGTCCTCCATGGCTCCATTCACAAACATGGAGTCTCTGTTGTGAGTCACTTCAGCCGTAAGCTCATCCAGAATTTTCACGGCAAGCGCTCTATCCTCCTCGTCGTCTGAGATTCGCAGCTTGATTGCCACTCTTCCCGATTCCGCCTGCCGATCGTACCAGGACATTTTCGCGACAGCCCGTCTAGCAGGTTCAACCGCGTCAACGGCCAGGCATAAATCCATCACGAACGGGTATTCATCCGGGTACTCGCTGTTGGCCAAGTATTCAAAGTACGTTTCGATAACTTTGTCGCGCAACTGAAAATCTCCAATACCGAACGCAGCCTCTGCGGCGGGCCTAAACCCCCCGGAAACATGCCGGAAGCCATTCGTTTTGGGGCCTTCGTATCCGCTTGAAGGTATCAGGAATTCCAGAAACTGATTGACCCTGTTTCGGGCAGCAGCATGGTTTTCAATCCTGGAGTACCCCAAAGCTGATCCTGCGATCAAGGCAGCAGCGTCGTACGAATCCGTTGTCTCCAACGCTCGATCAATTGACCCATCAGCTCCGTTTTGCGCCAGGCATTCTGCCAGACAATCAATTTTGAATGGATATGATTCAGCCAATTTAGACATCGGCAGCATGATTTCAATCAACGTGTTCGCTTCGCAAAGTTGGAATGCCAATCGAACGATGCTGTTGCCGTCAGGAGCACCGTAGAGGTAACCGTGTTCAACCGGAGTTGCAATGATTGCGACAGCGGGAAGTATCGCCTGCCGCGCACCGTCGTCATCTCCGTGCTTCCGTCGATACTTTGCGAGCTCCAACAGATAGTCCGGTTTTGACAACTTCTGGACTGTTTCGAACATTCGCCTTGAACCATCCGAGCTATTCCCCTTGAGCACGTCGTGCTCGAGCAACCGTTCCGCCAGTTCGGCGTTGCCTGCTCGCACAAAATTAATCAAACAATTCCGCACAACCGTTGATCGATCATGGGCTCGGACGTTTTTCAAGCTCTCGACACATGCTTCGAAGTCTCCTTCCGCGGCCGAATACTCCATCCGACACTGCCGAATGTTCCGAGGATAGCGTCCGCTTTTCGGGTTCATCAAACTCAGAATTTCGTAGACCTTGATGGCTTGCAGATATTGTCCGGCAGATCGGAATTGAAACCCTAATTTCTGGAGTGCCCTGTCTTTTACAGCATCAGCATCCTCATCGATGGATTTTCGAATTTCATCAATGGCCGACTGGGCCAACGATAACGTCCAGTCGGGCTGATTGATTGAGTCCATTTCCATGCCTTTCGCAAGGCGAATCGAGGAATAAGGGTAGCACGATAACGAAAGACGGGCCGCAAGCAAGCGTCACAACACCAAACAGTTTTACCAAACAGAAACCACGTTGCCAGTTGTGCCACGCGGCTTGGTAGTCCTTGCGCGATATTGAGTGGCTCGGATTTGGATTTTCAACTGTAGATGGCGCGAATAAACGCAGATTTAAATCCGGATGTTGACGTGCATCTGGGCATCATTTTTTAGCACCTGCTTATATCCATCAGTACTGGGCTACCATAGGACCGGAAAGTTGTCGCTCCTACCCCCATCCCACGTATTTGGCGTCTCGAACTAGACATGGTAAAATCCTTACGGTATAGAATCGCCCTCGTTGTCGTTTCCCAATGATGTGAGTCATTCGTGACTGAAACTGAAGACAATGATTTTGAATTACCCCGAGAGGAACTCGGGGATGGAGCCGGTACATCGGGCCCGGGCGATGATATGGCAGCATCGTATTTGCATGGACCTTTTGGTGAGCCAACAGATCCTGATGGACATCCACCTCTTCCCTATATGCTGGGCCCGGGCGATGTTACGCTCAACACCGATTTGGCTGAACTTGTCGGCGCGTCGACGGATGCCATTCAGCTACCAGAAG
>CAZJBW010000217.1:0-3350 GCA_964543985.1 uncultured Pirellulaceae bacterium
TCTACCGAAGCAACAGTTGGGAGCAACAGTTGGGGACAACCATGCAGTTGGTTATAAAATTCATAACGTGTTTCAATTTCATCGGCTAATAGAATCACCAGATGATCAGCCCTGTCAGTTTGCGAAACAAACGCTTGGCAGTTCTCTCCAAGGGCAGCTTTGCAGGCGGGAACATTTTTCTGCCGCACTTGTTCAAGGGTACCTGTCCAAGCTGTGAAATCGTTGTTGGTTAAATTTGGTATTTGGCTATTGTTTTGCATGGCCAATGAAGCACAACCTGACAACTTTCTTGATTCTCAGTCTCAGCAGCAAAGATTCAAGAACTCAAGGAACTCGTCGAGAAGCTTCAGGGGAAGAATCCGACGGCGCGGCTCAGCGAACCCTATTCTCTCTCGGCTGAAGCTCGGCGAAAAGCACGCCAACAACGTGACGCTTTTACTGCCGGGCGATAATCCTTGGTGAGTTGTCACCGCCTATCAACGTTTCACGCAACCAAGTTGAGTATGCGTTCGCTCTCGTCCCATTTTATATCCGTTGGTTTCGAATTTGAGTCGATAGCTTTAGCATTGCTTTATCGTCGTTTTGGTTTGGCAATGCCGCCGCTGATGGGCGCCCAACGTTCGAGCTATGGCAATCTATCTGCGAAACGAAATTGGCGTATCGTATCGCAAAGTCTCGCGTGCCATTGAAGATCTGCTGGGCTTGGAATTTACTCCGGCAGCAGTGATCAGTTTTGAAAAGCTACTCGCGATAAATGCGCAGCCGATCGTTGCCGATATCGAGAAGAAGATCCCCAGTTCTGAGGGCCCGGGCAACGCGGATGAAACTTACTGGACCCTCGATGGCAAGCGAGCTTACTACTGGGTTCACACAATTAAATACTATGTCCATTTCGAGTTCGAAACGACTCGCAGTGGTCAGGTTTCACGAAACATTCTGGGCGAGGATTTCGTCGGTACGCTGGTGACTGATTGTTACAGAGGCGACGAAGCCCAGTCGCAAATTTTGCTACTCATCTTTGATAAATGAAATGCGAAAATCGAGCTGGTTATCTGGAGAACCATCCAGCGCAGTCTGCAGTTTTGCATGTAACTCGGCATAGGCCTTATCCGTCTTGGCGTAATCCAATGAGAACCCGAGCCCACCAGAATGAACTCTCTTGCCATTGACTGCTACGTAGCCAGATCCGTTCCACATTTGCTGAGTCCCTCCGCGTGTCTGAAAATCGGTAGTCAGTTCGATCAAAACCAAGAAGCCTTGTTCCTGCTTGAGTCGTTCGCAATCGATCGAAATCCCTGAAACGCCTTCCGGCTGATGTTGCGCCATTTGTTGCAAAAGCGTGATGATCACATCTGCCGAAAGCGTCGATTGATCCAGAGATGAAATGCGTTGCTTCCATTCATCATTTAACACAGCGGACGTACTGGCAATTTCGATTGAGGAAATCTGGTTAGGCAATTGCTGGACAAGTTTCGTAAGACGTTGGTGAGCCAAGTGTTCTTGTGGCAATTCCTGGACAGCTTTCTGTAGCGTCGGGAATGCGCTAGGCCCAAACGATTTCAATCGGTCAATCAGTTTGCTAACTTCCGATTCTGTGTTGGCATTGCTGATCGAGCCAACGATCGTGTTTAACTTGTCGGCGTCGAATGTGTGCGCGGCTCGTGGTTTGGGCAATGGCAACAATTCGATTTGATTGTCTGCACGCCACTGGTTTATGATTGCAATGCGTTGTTGCTCTCGAATGATCCGTGACGCGCCAAAGTCAAATTCGTACTGATCTGGATAGCGAGCGGCCAGCACGTACCCGGCAAGATCGCAAATTCTTGGCGAGTGATATTCTGTCGTGCCCCAGATTCCACTCACATTAAAATTTCGCTGCTCGTCATTCAGCGCCTGAACGAGCAATTCCTGAATCACTTTTTCCGAATCCTCACTGAATTCAATATCGGGCAGCGATGCAATTCCACCGCCCGAGTAAATTCCACCACGATGTTTGGGGTAGAAGACCGTCGTCATCGCCATCCGAACTCGCACTTTCATCTCCGGAAATGAATCGCGCAAAGAATTGATGGCAATGGGATCGTTAAGACCGGCGACAAACTCGATCATTTGCTCGGGTTCCATCACCATTACGCCTATCGGGGCTGGTGTAATCCAGTTCTTCTTTAACAACGCTTGCCAGTTTTCGATGAAATAGTCGACAACCAATTGTCGTTGATCGGTTTTCAATAGTGTCTCGCCGGCGGCAAATTTGATGAAGATTCCGTCAGACGTTTTTAGTTCATTGATAATAAAATCCCGAGCTTGGTCGTTAAACTTGCCAGCAAATTCAACCATCCGACTTCGCACGTATTGAGAGTCCGTTTTTTTTGCGCATTTGATGATCGAAGGCAATGCGATATCCGGATATTTATCGATCAACTGGGCGGCTTGGTGCACGGAGTTGTGATCACCTGCTTCAACAGCCTCAATCAATACTGCTTTCTCGCCTTTGGATTCGATAGCAGCCCACCAATCGGTAACTTCTTGTTTGGCCAAGCCTCCCCGAGCACGGAATTTGCGATTCGCAATTTGTTCAAGAATGATTCGGCTGCAATCACCGACGCGTAAGACATGGTGTGAAAAGTAAAAGTTTCGATGATATCCTACCGATCGAGTAAATCTTCGATCACCTAATGCTTCGATTAACTGCGGGACTGCCAAGTGGCCCAAATCCACCAACTGCCTGGCAGGACTTTGGGGAATCTGGCCAGTGTCTGGCCCTGAAGATTCGGCTTTCCAACCGCCGATTTTGTCAGTGAAAAAAATGTCGCACGAACCAGGCTGTGTCAACTGAACCCCGTCCTGGTTTTGCAGTTGGAATATCAATTCCGTTACTTGTTCTGGGACCGACAACGAATTGAAATCGTCCGGAGCTTGATGCGTTTTGTTTTTGGCGATCATGTCAGCCAGCATCTCAGCGGAATCTTTGCAACGTTGGGCGTGTCTCGTATCAGGAAAGTTTTTTTGAATCCAAGCGAAATCCCGTTGGACTTCCACCCATGGAATTTCAGCGTCATCCAACTTCAATACCGTCATCCATGTTTTGGAGTGCGCGAGATCTTCGGCAAGTTTTTGCTGGAAGTTGCTTTTCGGCGCGCTCACATCTCTGGAACGGTTGATCAGTCTTTCAGACTCTTCGAGCAGATCGTGGGCGACTTCGTCCAAAGAGTGCGATTCGCATGCCCGGGCCAGTACAAACAGTTCCACCGCGGGACTATTCATACGGCCAAATGTATCTTTATTGGCAATCCGGGTCGCTGACTGACCAGCAAATTCCGCCAGGTCAACTTCTTGAAAGTCGACTTTCT
>CAZJBW010000218.1:0-3331 GCA_964543985.1 uncultured Pirellulaceae bacterium
TTCCAGAACTAGAGTTTGCCGCCACGGAGGAAGCCTGATGGACGTCAACTTTCGCTACCTTGGCCGCAGTGGCATGATCGACTCTGGTGGCAGTCGGATATTGAAAATGGCGCCCAACCTCGATCGAGACAAAGTCGCATTTGATGCGCAGCTGAAAGCGCCACTTCGTTTTCGCGAAGCGATCAGCGCCTTACACGACGTGGTGATCAACGACCTGACTTTTCAACCGCGAGACAAAACGGCCTACCAAGAGTGGAAGCAGGCGCAGTATCAAAGAGAACAGCGAATCCGCCAAGACGCGGAAAAAGCGAAGACGAATGAAATCGCTCGCACAGGAATTCAGAAGCCGCCCGCAAGTCTCAAAAATGACTATGCGTTGGCGAAAAAACGATACTGGCATTCACGCAGGCAGCTCAACGAGTGGTTGCGAAAGAATGACAAAACTTTATGGCGGAAGTTGATGCCCTACGATCCGGTGATCACGGTCGCTGATGATGTGCTGATGTTTGAGTGCTTTTCGGCAGACGAATCGAGCTACGGCTGTCTTTCGGTGGATCGAGATTGTTTTGGGCATGCGAACGAAGTTTGCAAGGGAACCACCAACGTGGATTACTCTTGGGAGCTTTATGACAACTTCCAATCGCTGCGGAGCTATCGAGAAACACGATTCAACATCAACCCAGAAGGTTTTCAAGTCCGCACCGAAAGCCAATCGGACTACCACGAGGAGAAAATTGAACTTCCCGACGGTTGGCTGCGTGGCTTTATGTCGTTGCAAAGTGCGATGGGGCTGCCGATGCGAAAGGTCTCGCTGTCCACCGGCGCGGTTTATTCTTTGCTGGCCTTCCTGAAACGCAACAAAGCCAAAACGAGTCCGCGGGCAATTCGCTTTGAATTGGCCGATGGCAAGTCGCCGCGACTGGTGCTCGAACCGTGGGAGAAAGAGATCCAATCGAAGGGCACAATCTATCGCGGCCCCAGCGACGAACCAATTCGCGTCTGGGGACGACGACGCTTGCTGACACTGACGCGATTGCTGCCGCTGGCAGATCGTTTTGATGTGTATCTTTTGGGGACCGGCCTGCCAAGCTTTTGGGTCGCCAAGATGGGTAACATGCGATTGACCTTGGGGCTGAGCGGCTGGACGAACAACGACTGGACGCGGGGCAGCGCCGTGCAAATGTTGCTACCGCCTCAACAGCCAAGCGACGCCTTGGTGGCCGAGACCGCGAAAGCACTCAACCACGCTCGTTCGATGCAGCTCGCTGAGATCGCTGCCGGAGCCAAGGTAACAGTCGACGAAATGGCAGGCGCTTTGAATCAGTTGGCACTCCGGGGGCAGACCATCTACGACCTCGATGCCGATCGCTTTCGTTGGCGGCAAGTGCTGCCCATGGCGATTTCAGATCGTGAAGTAGGGCAGGGCCACCCAGAGCAGATCGCAGCCAGAGAGATTTTGCTCCGCGGGCAGATCAAAATCCAATCACAACAAAAGGGCCCCCGTGGTGGAGCAATCCTCACCGCAGACGTAGCCCGTATGAATTGCGAAGTGCTCGTTGCCGACGATGGGATGATACGAAATGGAAAATGTGGTTGCCGTTGGCATCATAAATTCGGTATCCGCAACGGGCCCTGCCAACACTTGCAGGCCCTCAGAGACGCCTATTTAAAACGCGGCGAGTCTCTCGGTAATGATTGGTATCAAAACAGAATGAAGTGGGCGGGGCGCTGACTCAGGCGACTGGCGACAAAAACGTTTGCTGTATTTAAAACCATTTAACAATAGGATAAGATATTGAAGATACGATTCGGGGACGCGAGCAATTTAAGACTTTTCTGCGGCGCTACGCCGTGGGTGAACTAGCTCAGTCATTGCATCCCCAAGGACGTTGTTCGTTTGGCCGGTCGCACTACTTTAGCTATCGACTAATGAACACAAGCCGGAGGCTTTCGCTACCTAAAGTAGTGCGACCGGCTTTGGTGAACGCCCTTGGTCCGAAGATTGAAGTTAAACTGCTCGCTCCCCAATCGTATTTTCTTTCTTGAATCATGTCTCTGTTCGATTTCATCCGAAAACTCCTTGGTAACAGCCCTGCCTGCCCCAAGTGCGGCTACAGTTCCTCTTGGGATGGTCAGCGATGTATTTACTGCCATCATCAAGCGACTGCGAGTGATCCGGCGAGTACGGACAATCGAAACTATGCCGCCGAGACCGACTCCGGGCCCCAGCCAACTTCGACATCGCTCTCAGGACTATCGACAGAAAAGTTTGCCCCCATCTCGGCGGCTGAGGCACTGGACCTCACGAAGGGCTCCAATTGGCGAACGGCGTATTTGGATTCCATGAGCATCATCCCACCCGCCGATCTGCCACGGATCAAAGTCATCAACCAAACGATGGTCGGCTTGGGGTTGATCTCGCCGGAGGAACTCGCTCAGATTCACGCCGTCGGCGAAGAGTTCTCTAAATACAAATCAGAATACCAGCAGATCCGGCAAGCCGGCGCCCAAGCCGTGGCTCAGTCTCGCGAACAGCGAGCTGAAATCAAACGGCAGAAAAAGGAAGAGGCTGCGGCCAGGAAAAAAGCCCACCAAGACGCCGTCGCCCAGCGGAAGGCAAACGACATCGTGTTCCTCGGTCGTGGCGTCTCCAAAGGTCTTGCCAATCGCCAGTCGCATATCGAAAAACTGAGTGCCGCCGGTCTTCCCTTGCTGGCGACTCCGGCAGAGTTTGCCAATGCTATCGGTGTCTCGATCCCGCAGCTTAAATGGTTGGCCTTTCACAGCGTCGCGGCAACACAAGTCCACTACGTTAATTTCACAGTCCCCAAGAAAAGTGGCGGACTGCGAACGCTTTCGGCACCCCATCAAAAACTCGCAAGCGCCCAGCGATGGATTTTTGAAAACGTGTTGCAGAAAGTACCAGCTCACGACGCCGCCAACGGATTTGTGACGGGCCGCTCGGTGATCACCAACGCCCAACCTCATGTGGGCGCGGATGTAGTCGTCAATGTTGACCTCAAAGACTTCTTTCCGTCGATCACCTTCTTTCGCATCGAAGGCCTGTTTCGCTCCCTCGGATATTCGCCAGCTATTGCCACCATCATGGCCTTGCTGTGCAGTGAATGTCCACGGCGAGAGATGAAGTACGCTGGACAGGTTTACTATGTCGCCACTGGACCGCGTGGACTGCCGCAGGGCGCTTGTACCAGCCCAACGATTTCAAACTTGGTCACACGACATCTCGATGTACGTTTCACTGCGATGGCGAAGAAACTGCACTGGAACTACACCCGCTATGCGGACGACATGACGTTTTCGACAAAGCAAC
>CAZJBW010000219.1:0-3298 GCA_964543985.1 uncultured Pirellulaceae bacterium
TCAAAGATTTCAAAAAACTTGTCCGAACAATTGGTGAAAACCGTAATTGACAAACGTTGACCAGCTTTATCCAGCTAAAGGATGCCAATGGCCACTTTCCCTTTCATGCAAGTCGATACATTTACAACGCAGCCACCCAACGGAAAAGTGATGTCAGCGGAAGGAACAATGGAATGGCAAACACATGTAATCACTGAAACCGGAGCTAGCGCCGAAACGGCTAACATGCGAAACCCAATTTTTAACGTGGACGCTGCACTTGTTTCGTTGACAGATTGTTTTAGTGCGCAGCCACACCGGCAACCTCTCAAAATTTTTGTTGCCACTTCGTTCGGAATTGAAAAACAAATTAAGGTAATCGGAACCACAATCTGTGGATTTGAAGTGCCGTCGGTCAAAAAAAGCTGTGCCAGCTGGAACGAGTTCTATTCCTGATTTGTGACCACGATTTCACAATCTGGAAGCTCGTTTTCAAGTCGTCGAATCACGGATTCGCTCAAGAATTCTTTCGACGCATGCAGCACTTTAAGCTTCTTGCAAGCCGCGATGTTTGAAATGAACATACTCGGGAAATCTGTCGAATCGATTCGGAGTACTTCAAGATTAGGGCACTTCAATAACAGCGGAGCAATCAGGTTGCCAACTTTCAAATTTCGCAAGTTTAATTCAACGAGTGATTCGAAATGTTCGACTGGAATTGGCAACATGTTGACTCCAGGGCAATCGTCGATTGTCAGCCGTTGCAAATCCGTCAATCCAGCGATCGGGTCGAGATCAGCGTTGGACAACTCAATCAAGCTTCTGGCAGACACCTCGACAATCTTTCCGTCTGCGATTTGGAACTCAATGCCCACATCACGTAGCCAGGATTCGACTTTTTGTTGAGGGCTTGCGGTGACTCTTGCTTGAAAATCTTCTTCATTCAAGGAGACGACACGGCCTCCTGAATAATTGAGCGTGCGAACCGCGTAGTTGTTGAAATCCGACTTGAGGCCAATTGGATCGACTACCCCGAACTCGTCGAACGACAACACGCTCTGATCGGTGTGGATTCGTATATACCGAATTGGCGCGTCGTCAGCTTTCGGGAAAACTGCAGTTAGGGCACGGGCTTTCTGCCTGAAAAATGCGTATTCATTTTCCAACAAGTTATCATTCTCCCAGAAAAAAAATCCTTCGCTGCGTTTCAATACTGGTTCCATGTCCGGTGAAACCCAGCAGCGATTCATCCGCCCTTGCTCATGGATTTGCATCATCAGGATTTTGATGTCGGCGACATGATGTTTTTCTGCACGATTTTCACCTGAATCATAGGCGCCAACTATTTCCCACTTCCCCTCATCAAGTCGAGGCAAGTCGACGACTTTCGTTAGTGAGCCTGTTGGCTGGATCGAATAAATTCCGTCTAGCAATATCGCTTGATTTGGCTGAGGACCAAATGCAAACGAAGAAGGGAGATGTTGGTGGGCGGCAACCTCTGGAGTCGTTTCGGTGAATTTGCCTGTCTCCAGGTTAACGATCACAAGCTCTTTAGTAGTTGCGGGGCGTATGCAGAGCCACCTGGAATCTTTGCTTATCGATGCGCAGAGATTCTTGGAACCGTACGGCGCGATTTCGTACTGACGATTCTCAACTAAATCAGTGATGATTGGAACAACTTCTTCTGCGTCAAATTCGCTGGTTACGTAGTCAACAAAGAATCGTTCGTCACTGCTCCAAACGTCCCAATATCGACGACTTGCCCCAACACTTCTTTCATGTCGAGCAAGACGCCTTATTTCATTCCCTTCGGCATCATAGAAAATCCAATCGCTGTTCCCTTTTTCCCGCGAACTGCCGACTGCAAATTGCTTGCCAGAAGGTGACCAGAAACCATATGTTTGATCGCCAAAGGAATAGGATTTGAATTCTTTGAGGCCATCTGCGGACATTAAGTTGACTCGGTCATAGAAAGAATGAAACAAAATCTTGCCATTCGCATTGCTGTGAGTGACCGGTGCATAAGCGTTTGTGCGTTCGACATTCAAACGACTTTTGAAGCGACCATTGGTATCGAGGTTAATGAAAAAACTTCTATCTCCAACTTTATTTCCAGGTGACTTGTTTCTCAGATGGTAGGTTAATTCGCCGTCAGACATTGAATCGCCACCAGTTATCGCAACAGGCGCATTGAAAACCAGGTTGAAAGTGCGGGTCTTCGCAGCCTTCAGCAACAATGCACCGTCCACATAGAAAAAGTTGGCCAGGAAAATCTCAGAGTCGGAAACCCAAAAGGGGGTCTTTTTGTACCATTGTAAGTCGGGAAAATCCTTTACGTCTTGTTGATTGAACTTTCGGTCCTTCCACTCCAGCACAAGGTTTTCGTTGTAAATCCAGCCTTGGTCGTCAACGATTGAAATGCTGGTTGGATCAAAAGCGAATCGACCACCTTTTTCAGCCTCGCCAAGCAACTGGCGATCAGGGGTCAGGACGATGGATCTGTTCTGATAAGAACTAATCAGGACTTTCAGATTGTCGGGTGAAACAACAATCGACTCAGGAATGATGGGCGTATCGCCTTCGGTCCACGTGAACCATTCTTCGACCTTGCCGATTCTGGGTGCGTTGACCAGATCAACTTTGATGATTGCCGTGGTGGTGTGTCTAGCGTCTCCGACAACTGGCAATTCAATTTCAGGTTCCCAGCATCGAATGACCTCGTCTGACGAATTGAAAAGAAAAGTCCAGGGTTTTTTTGAATCGTCGCTTTTTATGACAGACACGCGACTTGATTTGCGGAATTCGGAGTCGAATAGCTTCGAGAATTCGTCTGCTTTGATGGTCGCGATTGCCCTGCCGGATAGATGAAAGACGGCGGCTCCCTTTTCTGACCAACAAAACAAGTAGTCCGAATCGGGAATTGGAACGACGTCGACCAATCTGGTCAGGACGTTGATCGCATCCCAATCGCTCAACTGGATTCGTCGTTCCAATAGCCCGTTGGGTCGACGAATCTGAATTGGACGCTCAAAATCTGCCGGAGTCAAAACGAGTCGTTTGTTGCCCCTGTTTTCACCGGAGGGTGGAACCATCCATTGGACAGACCGAAAATTTCCGGGCGTAAACTGTACGACTTTGTTGGACTGAATGTCACGAACAATGCACCCATCATCTGTAAGCCAAGCGAAATAACGACCGGAAGGACCAAGCACCGGCGCAGATCTGCGGTTTTCAAAGCCCGCCGAGTTGCTGTCAGCCATGAGCTGCAACCCTTCCATTGGAAGACCTGGCCGAATGATCATGTGAGGAATTCGACCCG
>CAZJBW010000220.1:0-3296 GCA_964543985.1 uncultured Pirellulaceae bacterium
CGTGTTGCCGCCGTGAAAGGGCGGAGTCCTAGACCACTAGACGAAGGGGCCAGATGGCTGATACTGGGATGCGTGCCCCAGCAAGAACTCAATAAGGTAATAAGTAGCATCGGCGAAAGTCAAGCCAGACTGAACGATCCGACCACTCTATTTTGGGCCTGAGTAGCTGAGCGCTTGCGAGAACCTCAAAATCGCGCTGATCGGACTTTTCCGCCAACCAAAAAGAGGTCCAGCGGACCTGAAGGTTCGCAGACATTGAATCGTGGGACTTGGTCGAAGCCAATTATTCCTCGACGCTCGCACTTTCATTAGTATCTTGGGCTAATTCGGATCGTTTGATGGCGTCATAGACTTCTCTGCGGTGCACAGGCACCTCTTTCGGAGCCTCGACACCCAAGCGAACTTTATCGCCACGAATTTCAACCACGACGATCGTAATATCGTCGTTGATCACGATACTTTCGTTCTTCTTTCGCGAAAGAACCAACATTTTCCATTCCTTTGTGCCCTAGGCTTCCAGCTTGGAAGCTTTCACGCATGTGTCGTCAAAGTCTCTGGCAAACGGGCCAGAAGGGGGATTGACAAACCAATATTTCTTTACACTCCACTGTACGTACGGTCACCGATTAGTCAAACAAATGCCGATCTGGTCTTGTGTTTTTTGAGCAGTTTCAGCGAATTTCAGTACATTTTGGGCATATCCATGGGTCTCTTGGTACTGCCCGACCGAAATAAGTTATTGGACAGTCATGACTTACGAGCCCAATTTGGCTGGTAAATTCACATGTTCAGTAGACAAAACAACTGGAAAAATCTGTTCGCTACTGCAAAATGGAGCCCAACACTCAAGCTGGTTTGCCCCGATCTGTGATGCCTTTTTTGGAACCACCTACGATTAATCGAACCTTCACGTTGCAAGAGGCAACGGCGTCCCTGCCCTTGGTCCGCTCGATCGTTCGCGATCTAATGCTCTGGGAACGCAGAGTTCGCCACATTCGCTTCCGACTTAAATTCATCAGCCGTGGTGGCGACGAACTGGCCTACATGTTCGCGACCGAGATCCTAGGCATCGAGCGAGAATTGGCTGAGGCCGAAACCGAGTTGCAACAAACGATCGATGAGTTATCAAGCTTGGGAATCGAACCGGAAGGACCTGCCATCGGCTTGGTCGATTTCCCCGCCCAACGCGATGGCGAGACCGTGTTCCTTTGCTGGCAATACGGCGAACCTGAAATCGAGTTCTGGCACACGTTAACGGGCGGCTTCCCCGAACGGCTACCTTTAACCAGCAACCAAACCAACAACCAAGAAGCCAGCAACCGGGAAACAAGCAGCCAAGAATTCTCGAACCAGCCGTGCCGCCAACCTCATGCTGTTTGACACTCACGCGCACCTGGACGACCCTCAACTTTCTGAGAACGTTGTGGCGGTCTTGGAAGAAGCCGCCAATCACGACGTCCGACGAATTCTAACCGTCTCGACCAACTTGGCCTCGTGTTATCGATCGATCAAATTGGCCCAGCAACACACGCCCATTTACGCCGCCGTGGGAATTCACCCAAACAGCTGCCATGAAGCCTCGCCTGCCCAATGGAAAGAGGTCGAGACGCTAGTCGAAAAAGACAAGGTCGTGGCCATCGGCGAAACCGGACTGGACGACCATTGGGACTTTTGCCCCAGTGCGATACAGCAAGAGTACTTTGCCCGCCACATCCAACTATCACATCGCACCGACCTGCCATTCATCGTTCACATGCGTGATTGCGAGGAAAAAATGATGGACTTCCTGGCCAAGTCGCTCAACGAAGCCGGGCGTCTCAATGGTGTGATGCATTCGTTCTGTGGATCGGCCGATGCGGCCAAACAGTGTCTGCAGTGGGGAATGCATATCAGTTTCGCTGGAATGGTGACCTACAAAAAAAATGACTCATTGCGAACCATCGCGGCCGAGATCCCGGACGATCGCCTACTGATTGAAACCGACGCGCCCTACCTTTCTCCGCATCCTTGCCGAAGTACTCGCCCCAACCAACCGGCTTTAGTACGACACACTTTGCAATGCCTGGCCGAGACTCGCGGAGTCGACGCCGAGACGCTTGCCGAAACAACCTCGAAAAACGCTTTGACCTTTTTTGGAATCAATGCTTGAATGCATTGACTTTCGACGACCTTGCGAGACATCAATGAAAATAACGGTGCTGGACGGATACACGCTGAACCCCGGCGACAATCCATGGAAACCGCTGGAAGAACTGGGCGAGTTAGTCGTCTACGATCGATCGATGGCCACGGATATTATCGAACGCAGCCGTGACGCTGACATCTTGCTGACTAACAAGACACCGATCGATGGCCAACTGATCCAACAACTGCCGCAATTGAAGTTCATTGGCGTCATGGCCACCGGCATTAATGTCGTTGATGTGTCAGCCGCCAAAGAACGCGGTATCCCGGTTTCCAATGTTCCTGAATACAGCACCAATTCAGTCGCCCAGCACGTGATGGCGGTACTGCTGTCGATGCTTCATCGCCCCTTTGAACACAGCGTCGCGGTGTACTCGGGTCAGTGGCAACAGGCGGTCGACTTCTCCTTTAGCCTGGCCCCACTTTATGAACTATCGGGCAAGACTTTGGGTGTCGTGGGCTACGGGCGAATTGGCAAACGAGTTTGCGAGTTGGCAAGTGCCTTTGGCATGAACGTGCTGGCTTGGAACCCCACCTTTGCCAACAAAGTCAGACTGTTATACGAACGATTCGATTGGTGCAATCGCGAGCAAGTCTTTCGAGAATCTGACTTCGTATCGCTGCACTGTCCGTTAGTCGAGGACAACGTCGGCTTCGTTGATGATTCCATTTTGGGCCTCATGAAACCAACATCGATCTTGATCAACACGGCTCGCGGCGGCCTGATCAACGAGCAACATCTGGCCAACGCACTAAAGGATGGTCGAATCGCTGGGGCTTGCTTGGACGTCGTGTCTACCGAACCGATCTCGGATGACAACCCGCTTTTGAAGGCTCCCAATTGCCTGATCACGCCTCACAATGCTTGGGCAACTTTGGAAGCTCGCCAACGCCTGATGCAGGCCACGGCCCAAAATGTTGAGGCCTTTTTGGGTGGCAGCCCAATCAACCTTGTGTAGGTACACCCTTGGTGCATGGCGGCTTTGGTAGACAGCGGCTTTTGTAGACGGGGCCAAAGCGAAGCAGGCGATTGAACAGCAGAGGGGGCGTCAATCGCAAATTGAAGTAGCAGTGGAGGGATTCGAACCCCCGACACGCGGATTATGATTCCG
>CAZJBW010000221.1:0-3197 GCA_964543985.1 uncultured Pirellulaceae bacterium
ACCACGCCGTATTGAACAAGGCGGAGTTTTGATCAATTAATGATTCGTGAAGTACCATGCGTTACTCGGGCGTGCTAGCAAGAGAGGCATCGCAAAGAGTGTTGTGACGGCACGGTAGTTGATAAACATGCGCTGATTAAATCAGCGACAAAAAAGAAAAGGCCGAGTCGGTTGAGACACGGCCTTTCGCGTTTGGTTTGCATCAACTTTCGTTTCACCGGCTGGCTTGTGGAGTGTTTTGCCAGCCACTGAAAAAGTTTTCGCTGGCTAAACCATTTCGTTGAACCAACCCATCAACTTCTTGAAGATTCCTGTTGTGGGAATCGTAGTGTTGGCTTGATCGCCTTGGTCCGTCCGCTCGATGTTTTGGTCGGCGGACGCAGTTGATTCCGTATCAGATTCCGTTGAAGCCAATGGGGCCTGATGGGATGCAGCAGTTTGCTGGTCGTCTTCGTTGTTCGCTTGGACATCGTTGGCGACCGTTTGATCCTGCGAGACGTTTTCCGAATCCAGGTTGCTTTCATCAGTGTCTTCTACGTCGCCGATGTAGTCTGGATAGCGATCGTCGGTCGTCGGTGTCGGCGCGAATTCCGGTGTGATTTCCGGAGTGCAACCACAATCGTCGCCCTGCCCTTGCCCTTGCGAGAAGGCAGTGCTGTATCCGCCGGAAATCGCGCGGTTGCTTTCCAACGTCAATGGCGTTGAATTGCTGTTGATTGGAATTCCCGAGTAGATCGGACCAGGCCCGCCCAAGAAACCGTCAATAAGGTCACTAAGCCGTCCCGACGAGATGGCAGGAAGTCCGCCCAGTTCAGGTGGGCGGCCAGATGTGCCGGTTTGAAGTTCTCCAAACGAAAATCCATTAAACGTTTCTCCAAAACCTAATTGGATGTTCGAGATGGAGTCATTACCCACCGTGAATTCTGGATTGGCTCTGTCGATCCCGTCTGCAAAACCATCAGGTTGCGTTTGAGTAAGTGTGTAGTTACCGGCATTCAAGTCAGCGAACGTGAATCGACCGTTAGCATCCGTCAGCACGGTTATCTGTACCGGATCACCGAACACATCGGTACCGGTCAGTATGATCTCAGCACCTTCGATTCCTCCTTCACCAAGTTGCTGGAACCCGTCTCCATTTGCATCCAGGAATATCGTTCCCGAGATCTCGCTCAATGGTACTTCTGGAGGATCAAACGGTGTTGGGTCACTGGACGATCCGGTGTCTGTTGGGTCGTCAGGGTTGGTGGTAGTGGGGTCCTGGCCACTGTCACTAAAGTCGGTGCCGACAATTTGAACGTTGTTGGAGTCAAGAATTGGGTTGCCTTGCGAGTCAATCGCAAGGCCCGTTCCAACCGCTTGGTTGTCGAGCGGAGCGGTGACTTCTGCCGGATTGATCTCTACATCAAGCTGGATTGTGAAGGAATCACCGACGGCTAATACGGAGTCCATGCCGTCGATCAATTCCGTGATTGTCTCTCCATTCCAGTCCGCAGAATTAATCGAGATGCTGCTGCCCGCTTCACTTGGGCCAGCAATCAGCCTCAGATTTCCAGCTTCCACAAACGCCGAATCAAACTGAGTGGCAAGGTCTTCAATTAAACTCAAGCTACCCAGGTCAACCGTCCCGCTGTTTGCGATTGTCAATTCATAGGTGACAATGAAGTTGGCAAATTCGGTCAACACTGGTTCACCGACAATCGATTTCGCGATTCCCAGATCTGCGATCAGGATCGGTGTTGGATCGTTGGCAAACACGCCATCGGTTACGCTTTCTTCGCCATTCTCGCTATTCGGATTGGTGCCGCTGTCGCTTTCATCGGTGACGGTAACGGAGTTGCCTAGAAGATCGGTTAACCGATTGCCATCTTCATCCAAAGCGACGGCTGAAACGGTCGCTTGGTTGCTAAGCGATTGCGAAGTGCCATTGACGTCCGGATTAAGAGTTACCGTAAAGACCACTTCGAATGTTGTACCCACGTCGACTGTGCCGTCAAAGATGATGGTTTGCGAAGTATCAGTCGCCCAGCCCGAATTGATCGTCGGGGCAACACCTGTTCCTGCAAAGTTCTGGATCGCAATATCATCGACTGAGACAAATGCATCCCCGAAGCTGTCCATTAGATCATCGAATAACGTCAAGTCCGCCAGCGAGGTTGTGCCGTTATTCTCAAATGTCAGAGTAAACGTTACATCAAAATTGTCACCATTGGGAATTGCATCGCCAGCCGACTTGGCAAGTCCGGCACTTGGCAGCAGCAACAACGTTGGATCGTCGGTGCCAAACGTGTCTCCCGGCTCGCCGATATTGCTACCATTCGGATCCGTGCCGCCGTCGCTTAGGTCGCTTACTAGAACTGGATCGCCGTTAGCGTTTGTTGCGGGGATGCCACTGCTGTCCACGGCGACGCCGCTTCCTGCAACCGAATTCCCTGCGTCAGCCGTCGAATCGAACGCAGCAGCGTCGACGATCACGTTGAACTCAACACTAAACGAGTCGTCACTGGCAAGCGTTGACCCGTTGGCCAAGAATTCCGTGAAGTCGTCACCGTTCCAGGCCGGATCGAGTGTAATCGAGCTACCTGAGTTGCTAGTTGGCGAAACGAGCGTCAAGCCATCAGCCGATTGGAAGGCGTCATCAAACTGTGTCGCAAGATCTTCGACCAGGCTCAAGTCAACAATGTCCAAGGCACCTGTGTTCTGAACGACGACCAGGTAGGTTACTTCATAGTTCCCGTCAGCTAACAACACCGGCTGCCCAACAACAGATTTGGCCAAACCAAGGTCCGCAATCTCGATCACCACCGTCGCGGTCGACTCGTTGCCGTTCTCGTCAGCAACCGTATAAGTAAACGTGTCAACACCTGCAGTATCTGGCAGTGGTGTGAATATGTAACTTCCATCCGGATTTATTTCCAGCGTGCCGCAATCTGTTTCGATGGGGCCATTGCCAATTGGCATGCCGTTGACTGCTGTCACGATCAAATCGTCGTTTGGATCTGAGATGTCGTTATCCAAAACGTTTCCGCTGACAGGCGTGTTAGCCGAAGTCGCATTGAAGTCGTCTGCCGGTTCTGGGAGCAAATCAAAGACACTTAAGGTCAACGTCGCTGTGTCCGTTCCACCTTCACCGTCGTCGATGGTATAGGTGACCTGCTCAGTGCCCGCAAACGATGGAGCAGGTGTGTAGGTGTAGGTGC
>CAZJBW010000222.1:0-3172 GCA_964543985.1 uncultured Pirellulaceae bacterium
ACGCCTCCACCAAATCAGCGATGGAACTAATGTCTCTCGAGCCGCTCAGTTTTTCGTGGCAAGCCGTCACCTTGGTAAACGGAGCTTGTCTTTTGACCGCATTGATTCTGTTGCTCTATGCATCTTTCCGACTCGAAAAATCAATCACCGAGCAAGCCTAATCTGCTTGCAAGATCTTGTTTCGCCACAGGTTTAAAACCGTAAACAATTTCTTGCCGTCTTCCCAGCCTCGGATCACATGCCCCTGGCCGGCAACTATTTCCAAGGTCACTTCTGCTGCTCCAAGTTTTTTCAAATCACCAACCATTTTTTCCATCGGTTGCACCCAGGATTTATCGTTGGCCCCCGCATACAAAGACATCGGCAAATCTTTCAATTTCTTAAGGTACTTTTTGTCCGGACCTGTAACCATGCCTGGAATGCCAATCAGCGCGTGAAAACTCTCCGGGTATCGGCCCGCAATGGAAAACGCGCTTCGGCCTCCATTACTGACCCCCGCGACATAGTACTTGCCGCCTTCTGCTTTGAAATCTTTCCCAACGACGTCCATGAATTGTTTTAGTAATTCAGCACCGTCTCCAGAAAAGAATTTACCCTTGGGCGCTGCCGGACTAACAACCAGCCAGCCTTCTGAAGCACCGCGTTCCCAATACAAACCAATCCCTGCCTTCACCATATCCTTATTCTGCTGACCTGGAGGCAGCGCCAACAAAATCGGATACTCCTTATCCTTTTCGAAGCCCTCGGGCAGCAACAATCCGTATTCAATTTTCTGTCCGTCGGGCAATTCAGCCGATTTGAACTCGAGCTCTTGAGCCGAGCTGTCAACGGCCATCGCTGCGATTACTAACAAAAACAACGTCCTAACCATGATTTCAATTCCACAAACTGTATTCAACGTAACATTCACTTCATTAGCTCATTCCAGGTCGTTAACCGAAACCACAATTCGACAGTAAATTAGAAAAATCATAGTTCAGTTCTTTTATTCAGTTCCATAACAAACATAATTATGCGACTCCGACTCCGCTAAAACTGCCGAGGTAAGCCAATGTATCACCCGAAATCCGCCATCGCATTCCTGCTAGTCGTTTCATTGGCAACGATTTGTGCCGCAGAGGATTGGACCCGGTTTCGAGGACCTGATGGCAACGGAGTAGGCGCTTCTTCTGCTCCAACTTCATGGGATGCCGAAACCAACATGAAATGGTCGATCGATTTGCCGGGACCAGGTTCATCATGTCCGATCGTATTGAACAACCGAATTTATTTGACCTGCTATACCGGCTACGGCGTTGATCAACGAAATCCTGGCGAAGCCAAAGATTTAAAGCGACACGTATTGTGTTTTGATCGCGCCAACGGCAAAGAACTCTGGCGAGCAACTGTCGAATCAGAAAAGGATGAAGACCCATACAAAGGCTTCATCACACACCATGGCTACGCCAGCAGCACTCCCACCACCGACGGCAAACACATTTTCGTTCACTTTGGCAAAACCGGTTTGTTTGCTTTCGATATGGACGGCAAGCAAGTATGGAAGCGACACATTGGAAGCAAATCCGATCCAGCCAAATGGGGCAACGGCGCCAGTTGCGTTTTGTACAAAGACTTTGTCATCATTAACGCTGGCAACACAGACAATTCAATCATCGCCCTCAATAAGTCAGATGGCAAAGTAGCCTGGCGAGTCAAGGACGCCAAGTTTACTTTTACCTGGTCCACTCCGATCATTGTCAACGTTGACGGACACGACGAAATGATTATCAACATGCCTGGAAAAATCCTTGGTTATGATCCGGCCAGCGGCGAAGAACTCTGGTGGGCCAAATCCCCAATCGACCGAACTGTTTGTGGCAGCTGCGTTTATCACGACGGCGTCGCCTATGCGATGGGAGGCCGCGAGGGACGAGCAATTGCTGTCCGTGTCGGAGGCAAAGGAGATGTCACAGAATCTCATACCGTTTGGAGCAACGAGTTGCGAAGCGGTATCAATACTCCAATCGTTGCCAACGGCAATTTGCACTGGATCGCTGCCGATAAATTTTACTGTGCTGACTGTGAAACCGGCGAATACGAGTATATCAAGCGGATCCAAGGCAGCGGGAAGCGGCAGGGTCCTTCAGGCGATTATGCCTCACCAGTCGCCGTGGGCGATAAAATTGTCATGGTAACGCGATCCGGCACCACGCATGTCGTTGCCGCTACCGACGAATACAACAAGATCGGGAAAAACAGCTTCGCAGGTGACGAAAGCCGCTTTAATGCGACGCCTGCAATTAGCGATGGTCAATTGTTTATTCGATCCAACAACAAACTGTATTGCATCGCTGAGTAGCTAACTAACTAACTACTCAGCCATGATTGAGCGTTGCAAGGCCTAAGCAATTTCGCTTTGCACATCGCTTCGCTGGTCAACAACTTTCTTCAGTTGGGTTTTTAGTTGCCTGGCAACTGCACCCGGATCGTCGGCACCAATGACGCAACGACTGACCGCAATCCTTGTCACACCGGTTCGGGTTAGCGATTCCAAATTGTTCAGATCGATTCCGCCGATTGCGAACGCTGGCAGCGAAATCTCCGACATCACCCGTTGAACGAATTTTGATTCCGCGAACGAATCAAACGATTTCGTCTGTGACTCAAACACAGGGCCCACGCCAATATAATTAGCTCCATTCATTACCGCTTCGGTTGCTTGATCGAAATTGTGCGTTGAAACCCCAATCAACTTGTCCGTTCCAACAATGCGTCTTGCTTCAGCAACTTCAATATCGCTCTGCCCAAGATGAACGCCATCCGCGTTGCACACGGCAGCCAAATCGGCTCGATCGTTCATAATCCAACGCGTATCCGTCCCACTCGTCAAACGCGTCAACAATTTTCCTGCCACAACCAATTCGCGATCTTCCAATTTTTTGTCTCGCAACTGAATCAAATCAACACCGGCGCCAACCAGTTGCAAAATCAACCTCTCAAATTCTTCCAGATTGCTTCTGGAACCGGTTAACACATAAAGTTGCGAATTGCTCAAACCACTTTCGTCTGCAACGTTAACAACGGCCTTTTCCAACGCATACACACCGTAACGAATCTTCTCAAAATCTTCGCTCGCCTGAGGCAAAACCAACTTGCTGTATTCTTCCATCGAGCGGAGCGATTGAAGCGTTCG
>CAZJBW010000223.1:0-3159 GCA_964543985.1 uncultured Pirellulaceae bacterium
ACCCCTAACCCCCGCCTTGCAAAGGCGGTGCTCTCCCAATTGAGCTACGTCCCCAGTTTCATTGACCTTCGTTGGGAGGCCAATTATACACCAAACTTGTTTGTTGTTTTGGGAGTGGTCGCGCCAAGATTCGAACTTGGGACCTCGTCGTTATCAGCGACGCGCTCTAACCAACTGAGCTACGCGACCGTTGTAGTGTTTTTCAACTAACCAACGGACTTATCGGCCATTGCCGGCCCAAAATTAAAAACTTTGAGCCGTTTCATAAAGTCCAGTATTCTATGACTTGGACAATACCTGTCAAACCGGGTTCGCACGATTGGCGGGTTTTTGATGCCTATTGTTCGATCCTGCTAAAATAGCCCGCTGGATTGCCGACTGAATTAAAGTGACGTCGGGCTCTTTGAGGGGGCAACTGCGGCAGCCAGTCGATGCCGTGTTAACCTACCGCGATTTGCGAAACTTTACGGATGATGACTCGAAATCCAACGATTTTCGTGTTCCCAGGTTAAATCAGCGCAGAAAGACTTGGTTAAGCAACTTGTTTAACGCAATAATGGGTGCTCCCCATTTTCCGTTCCGCCAAGTCAACCTGCCCAACTTTTGTGCCTCGCCAAATCGATCATGCGGATCGTACGATTCACACTCAGGGGGCGTGACAGCAATGCTGGTGCAGCACTGATTCCGCAAAACAGACTTGCAAGTGTCGCTAATCCCCAGTAACTACCGTCAACGGAACCGCTCCAATTAAATGTCCGAGATACGCAATGAAACAGTTTAGATTCTTGATTCCCGCTGTCATCGCCGGTTTGATGCTTAGCCTGTTCGTCAGTTGCCCCGGTTGGGCACAGTCCAACCTTGAAAAAGCTCTGCGGTACACACCCAAGCACCCGGGCGTGGACATTGATACTCCCACGTCGGCCGAGTTACCCAAGTGTGAAATTAAGCAACTGACGACGGCGGACAACAAAACCGGATGGGTCGTTTACGATTCCCGCAACCAGATCATCCGTCAGTTCATTGACCAAAACGGTGACAAGGTTTTGGACCAAATGTCGTACTTCAAATCGGGCGTCGAGGTCTATCGGGACATCGACTCCGATTACAATCGCACATTCGACCAACACCGTTGGCTGGGTACGGGTGGGCGCCGTTGGGGCATCGACCGCAACCAGGATGGAAAAATCGACATCTGGAAATCGATCTCAGCGGAAGAAGTCTCCCTGGAGGTCGTGGAGTCGATTCGGACCTTTAGTGGTGATACCAGTCGGTTCAACGCCCTGGTCATCTCCAACAAAGAGATCGAACAGCTAGGTCTTAGCAAATCACAAACGCAAGAAGTGCAGCGTCGCGCCGAGAATGCTCGCAAGGAGTTCGCTAACTTTGTCCGCACCCAACGCATGATCAAACGTGAATCCAACTGGATCCACTTTAGCGGTTTGTTGCCGGGAATCATTCCCGAAGGTACTAACGGCTCCAAGAAGGATGTTTTGATTTACGACAATGTGGCTGCCGTCATCAACGATGGTGGTCGGTCCAGTTCTCAGTTGTCCATAGGGACGTTGATAAAAGTCGGCGACAGCTGGAAAGTGATCGATCTGCCCGAACCCATCGTGGAAGGACAAGCACTTACCAATGGTGGGCTGTTCTTTCAAAACAATCTGGCCAACCAGCTAGTGGACAACAACAACGAAGACGACGACACGGATGTGATTTCGGAAGCCGATCAGAAGCTGTACGAAGAGCTGACCAATCTGGAAAAACAAATCAGCTCGCTGCAAAACAAAGGGCGTCTGAACACGTCGGAGCAGCAACAGATACAAACACTAAATGCCAAACGTGCGGAAATGCTCAGGCGGCAAGTCGATACGGCCAAAACCTCCGAAAACAAATCGATCTTTGTACGGCAATTGGCAGACACGATCACGGGCGCCTACCAACAAGGCTTCTATGACGGTGGCATCAGGTTCATGCAGGACTACGTCAAGAAACTGGAAACCATGAAGGACGTGGATCGTTCGGCGATCGTGCATTGCACCTATCGAGTCATCACCAGTTTTTACTCACGAGAAATCGACAAAGCGACGACCGAAGAATTCCCCGAAATCCAAAAAAATTATATGGATCGGCTGGAGCGGTTTGTAAAAGCTAACCCCAAAGATGAAAACTCGTCCGACGCGATGTTACAGTTAGCCTTGGATGACGAAGGCAACGGAGAAATCAAAAAAGCCAAAGAATGGTACGGACGGATCGTTCGCGACTTTCCAAACTCGACGTTGTACAAACGTGCTAACGGAGCATCCATTCGTTTGAATTCGGAAGGCAAGGTCATCCCGTTCGAAGGCAAAACACTGGATGGTCGAACATTTCGTTTAAGCGATCGAAAAGGCAAGGTTGTCTTGCTCCATTACTGGGCAACCTGGAGCGAACCTTCCAAGACTGACTTCAAGGCTATCAAAGAGGCTTACAACGAGTACAGTCGTCGCGGTTTCGAAGTGGTCAGTGTTAGCCTGGATTACAATGTCAACGAGCTGAAAAACTACTTGCGGCAGAATCAAATGCCATGGACTCACTTGTATGCCGAAGGCGACCTGGATAGCCCGCTGTCAGAACAGCTGGGCGTCGCGATGGTACCAACCATGATTTTGGTTGGCGCTGACGGACGAGTCATTGATCGCAATTTGATCGCACAAGACATTGATCGTTTGTTGTCGCGTCAATTCAACCGCAGCGCGCAACGAGGCAACAAGAAGTAACCCGAGTGCTTGTTTGACCAATCACGATTCGCATCCATCGACTCGCGGTCAATTGATGGTCGCAGCTGAAAGGTTGGCTAAGTCAGCCGAGTCGCAGAACATTCGATTCGTGTTTGCCGAAAGTTGTTCCGGTGGAGCCGCTGCGGCGGCGATGACTGGCATCCCAGGTATCTCGCGGTTCTTCTGTGGGTCGTTGGTGACGTATCGCCAGTCAGCCAAAACAAGCTGGCTGGATGTTGAGCCTTTGACGCTGGCGAAATTCACTGCCGAATCGGCAGAAACGACTCGCCAGATGGCCCAGCAGGCGCTCGGTAGAACAGTCGAAGCAAACTTTGCGGCCGCCATCACTGGGCACTTGGGCCCGCAGGCGCCGGTCAATGACGGATTGATTTTCGTTTGTGTC
>CAZJBW010000224.1:0-3156 GCA_964543985.1 uncultured Pirellulaceae bacterium
CTAAATCATATATTCCATCTCTGGTCGTTTTTCGACTGGCAGAGAAGTGTTGAGTGCCAAACCACCGGCGATATGACTGATCTGATAAAGCCCTAGGCGACGAGCGATTTCCGCAGCTCGACCACTACGCCTACCACTGCGGCAGACAAATACAATTCGCCGATCCTTTAAATCGCCACTAATCACCTCTGGCAAAAATCCGCTCAACCGAGTCAAGGGAACATTTCGAGGCCGAGTGTCAAACCCAAGTTCCGCCCATCGCTGCTCAAAAGCGAACTCGTGTGGCTCACGCACGTCGATCACCAACAAATCTTGATCGGCAATCAACGCTTTAATATCGACCACAGCACTACCTTCGCTCTCGCTGATTTCTTTCTTGATCAAGCCACAAACCAACGTGCAAGTCGAATCTCCAACGATCTGTTCGTCTAAACCCGGCTTAATCGATGCGTACTCTTCATACGGTAGCGGGTTGTTCGCGTCCAGCAAACTATTCAAGAACGAGTTCCCCTTACGCTCAGTCTCCAACGTTGTCGCGAATTCCATGTTGTAATCATGGGTCGGACAAATAACGGTCTTGGGATTGACGACAGCCGGAATTCGCTGGAGTGAATCGTACATCTTCTCCATCGAACTACAGGGGAAATCAGTTCGCCCGATACCGTCCATCAGGATCGTATCACCCGTGAAAGCAAAACGAACGTTTTCCGGCAACAGTTGATCACCTTCCAAACGTCCAACAAGATAGGCCACGCTGATCAACGTATGCCCCGGTAAATCAATTTTCGCCATCACCAAGTCATCGGAGATACTAACCCAAGGAGCCGTCTGCCCATCACCCAGCCGGCACTCACCGCCAGCCTGAGCCGGCCAGCCCAGCAAGTCATCGGTCTTCGCTGAATCAGCATGAAACTCGCTCAACGCACCAAGCAACTCGCGGCGACAAGAATCATGATCCACATGTGCATGAGTGTCCAACACCGCCACGACTTTGCTGCGTTGACAGCGAACAATCGTTTCAACTCGCTCGGCCAACTCGTCGAAAGGATCAATGATCACACACTGACGCGATTTTGAATCCATCCACATCCAAGTGCAATCCGGACCACTCTTGAGCTGAATCAACCCGTCTAAGCTCTGCCCGGGAATACTATCGGCGTCATTGGCGGCCACCAAGCAAGATTCGCTCAATGCTTCGCCAACTTGCCCGATGCGCTGGCAAGCCACATCGATTTCTGCTTGACTGGCAAGCGGAGAAAATGACATCCGAAGCGCTCCGAACGACTGCCACCGTTCGACACCCATTGCGTCCAATACATAAGAGGATGTTGCCATCGCCCCACAAGCCGACCCTGAACTCACTCGAATTCCAGCCGCATCGAAAAGGTCCGTAAGCTCGCGGCTGATGAAACCTTGGACGGAAAAGTTAATCGTCGTAGGTACCGTTTGCGACAACGGAGCATTGACTTTGATTGTTGGAAAAGCCTTTGTCAGGGCTGCAAGTATCTGTTGCCGAAAACCATCCAATTTCTCGATTGAAACAAAGGTGCGTGTCGGAGAATCAGCCAACATCTGCAGTACTGCCGCGAACGCCGCCACGCCTGGCAAGTTCTCTGTTCCCCCTCGCGCGCCATCTTCTTGCCCGCCACCGGCCAACAGCGGCACCAACGGGGCTGATTCGCGTACGTACAACAAACCGATGCCCTTGGGGGCAAAAACCTTATGCCCACTGACGGTCGCATAGTCGATCGTTGTTTCTGCTAGATCAAGGGCGAACTTACCAATCGCCTGCACGCAATCGACCAACCAAGCACACTGTGGATTCTCACCGCGAATGACTTCCTCAACTCGCTTTAGATCGGTGATAACGCCCGTCTCGTTGTTAACCGCCATCGTACAAATCAAACCAGCTCGTTTGGCGTGTTGCTTGAGAAATTCAAAGTCCAACACTCCATCACCGTCGACTGGGATCGTCAGGATCTCCGCGTTCAGCCCTAGTAGTTCGTTCCAGTGTTTGATTGCCTGCGGGACAGCTTTATGCTCGGTCGCACCGTACATCAATACGGGAACTTCCTTACCAGCCAGCTCTCCTGACGTCGCAGCATCGCGTTCCTTTCGCAGCTCACACAGCGCAGAAAACACACCCATTTGAATCGCTTCGGTCGCACCACTGGTAAACACCATTTGCCCCGAGTCCGCACCGAACACCTTACGAGCCAAATCTCGACTAGTCTCAAGAATGTTTCTCGCACGCAGCCCAGAGGTATGCGAACTACTTGGATTGCCGTACAAGTCCTTCATCGCATCGCTGGCTGCTTGAGCAGCCTGAGTGCAAACTCGAGTGGTGGCGTTGGCGTCTAGATAAATTTCAGTTGGGAAACTTGATTTCATCGGAATGTCTTTCAATATCGATTGTCTGCAAGAATCATACTGATCGCTCTCTGCTAAAACGACCTAGAATTCGCAGGTTGAAGATACTTATAGTTTATCTGATTAATCGCAAAGCTCGTAGCAGATTTTTGATTTTCACTCAAAACGTCCCCTACAATCCAAGGCGATGACGACAATTCCAGCAAGACCAGCCAACACCCCCAAGTCGGGATATCTCAACTTAGCAAACGCCTCTGAACCAAAAAGCCACCAGCAAAACACAGGCTCACCGAATATGAATTTGTCTAGCGGAACTTTTCCGAATTCATCACTCCTGTACAACGAACTTGACACATGGGTGAAAGGGGTCCTGCGTGATGGAAATTTGAAACGTTGCGTCCCACGTAGCCTGTCGCCAGACGTGGGGTGAATTGCCAGGCCTCCAGAACTCTGGCGAGCCCAGCTACGTTTTTTGCTGGAGTCGTGAATAATGCTTCGCGTTTCTAACCATCTCTAGAGCCCGACTCAGCCAGTTTTGCGGCACTGTGATTGAGCGTACCTCAAACTGGCCCCCAGAATGCAGCCGAAAACGAGGCTAAGACTGCCAACCTGCCGGCACAACTGACTGTTTTTTCCATAAAACCATACGATTGCCCCACAATCTGGCTGTTTTTCTCTCGGGCGCTGCTAAAGTTCCTCCGTCGGCATTGCCGGCCGAACAACTCACCGGCACAAGCAAGTGGTGCGAATTGTAATTCGCGGTATCCGGGCAAGAGAAATCACACC
>CAZJBW010000225.1:0-3090 GCA_964543985.1 uncultured Pirellulaceae bacterium
CGAGATTAAAACAACGGAACTTCAGGACGCCGAGTATCGCGCCAACGATGGCAACTTTAGAATCAAGAATGCAGCAAGAGCAGCCCGCGTGCATCCACGCTAATATGGATTTGTACAAATGGGCGTTTAAGTCGATGCCATGGGTTGGTAGCGAATTGCTTCGTGATTGTTTTGACTTGGCAATGCAGGCTCGAGTAATTGATATGCGGGCCAGTCCCTACGATTTGACGCATCTGGACGAACTGGAACCGATACGGATCGAGACTGCTAGTGGTCGCGCCGAATACGAACATGCTCAACGCTCGATCGCGGAATCAGCCAAAACGTTACGCGAGAAATTAATCGATCGGATTACTCGTGTCACCAGTCGCAACACGGCTTAAGAACGCAGGTTGGTTTCTCGTTCGTCGATTTCTTGTCTTTCGAAATTGCAAACTTTAATTTTTTTGCTTGACGGGGCCCGTTTGTGCCAGTACTGTATTAGTTAACTAGTGAGGTTGGTATGCAGATAGATCCAAAGAGTACGGTGCCTGTATTCAAGCAGGTCGCGCAGGAGATCCAGTCGGCGATTGCAGCTGGAATATATCGCGAGGGAGAAGCAATCCCTTCGGCACGTGAGCTGGCAATGCGGTTGCGAGTTAACCCGAATACGATTCAAAAAGCCTTCGACGAATTAAGCCATTTGGGTGTCATCGAAACGCGACGTGGTTTGGGCAAGTTTGTTCAACAAGGTGCATTGAAAAACAGCGCGAAACGGTCGAAGCAAGAGATCGTCGAAGTGTTTCAAAGTGGGTTGCGAATCGCTACTGCAGCGGGATTCACTCGTGACGAGATCGACAAGCTGTATCGACTGGCAGTCAAAAATGTAAAGGTTGATCGGCCCAAAATGCCCTCACGAAAAAAAGGCAATGGAGCGAAAACGCAATGATCAAAATTCAAGAACCAGTACCTGCTGTTCAGTATCATCAGGTCGTCAAGTCGTATTCGGGAAGAAGGGTCGTCGATGGTTTGTCATTCTCGATACCAGCAGGGACGACGTTCGGTTTGCTGGGCCCCAACGGAGCCGGCAAAAGCACATCGTTGAAAGCGTTGATGGGCTTGTTGGAAATCGATGGCGGTACGATTGAACTGTTTGGCAACAACATTGCCTCGGTACGAAACACTGCCGATTACGTGCAGTTGAGGCAGCGAGTGGGCTACGTTTCCGAGGTGCATAGTATTTATCGCTGGATGAAAATCTGGCAAGCGATCAAGTTTGTAAAGTCTTTTTATGCGAGTTGGAACGACTCGCTCACTGACGAATTGATGGAGACTTTTCAGTTAGACAGGAATCGCAAGGTCAGCCAACTGTCCAAGGGGATGCTCGCCAAACTTTCTCTGTTGTTGGCGGTTGCTCACGAGCCGGATCTGTTGATTCTGGACGAACCGACCTCGGGGCTGGACGCCATGGTTCGTGAAGAGTTCCTGTATGGCATTTTGAAGACGATCGCCAGTGAAGAACGGACAGTCATTTTTTCGAGCCACTCGATTGACGACGTCCAGCGGATCGCCGACCGCATAGCGTTAATCAATGACGGCAAGCTGATTGTGAATCAACCGGTTGACGATATTTTGTCCAGCACCAAGCGACTACGGGCGGCACTAAAAGATGACACGAAACCAAACTGGGTGCCAGAGTCGACGATCTGGCAAGAAGTTGAAAGACGCGAATGGCAATTGACGGTCCGCGACTATTCGCCCGAGATGATCCAACAGTTTGAAACGCGCAATGAGGTCGAGAGTATCGAAGTTCGGGACCTTAGCTTGGAGGATATCTTTAAAGACTACGTTCGCGGCGGACGCAACCGCTCACTGAAAGCATCAATGGAACAGGAGGCATCATGTTTGACCAATTAATTTGGAAGGAGTTGCAAAATTTAAAGGGCGTGTTGGTGTTGGGGTTGTTTTTCTTAATTGCTCCGTACGGGCTCGTCATCACCAATAGTTTTGCTGAAGATTCGCTGCCTATTGCTGCGTTCATAAGTATGGTTGCATCCCAACTAACGATAGTGGTATTGGGAGCAACAGTGATTGGCGTTGAGCGGCAGAATCGCTCGATGGAATTTTTGCTGGGGCTACCGGTTTCCAAGTCAAAAGTTCTGCTCAGTAAGGCATTGATTTGCCTGGTTGTCGCTGCTCTTATTTGGGGGACTTTTACTCTAGTGGTGGAGTTGTTTGTTAGTGCTGATATTCGCCCTGATTTGAGACGAATTGGGCTGGGAGCATTCTTGGTTGGGTTTGTCTTGTTTGGCATTGCGTGGCTTTGTTCGATTCTGCTGAAAGGATTGGCGATCCCAATAACGGTATCGCTGGCTGTGACAACGGCGATTGTTGCTGCGGTTGGTAATTATGCGTCGCGTCAAGAGTGGCCCATCGACGAATACGGAAAAAACTTTTACGCAATCGTGTTTACGATTTACGCTGTGGTCGGAGCGATTTCTATCATTGTGGGTTGGGTCCTGTTCGTACGAAGGTGCGAACCTTAAAGGCGAAGGTTGTTTTCAAGCCCCGTGTTGTTTGTAAAGGCGAAGGTTCAGCAAATCTGCTGGTTGGTTTTGGAGATTCATGCGGACTCACTTACAATGGTCATCGTTGTCTAGTAGTCGAATCGTCCGTCCGTTTGAACTCGCCTCGCCATGCAGACATTAATCTTGAAACTGCTCTGCTTCTGCCTGATGCCGGCGTTATGTCTATCATTCAACGTCAGAGTTGTCGCGTAGGTTAACGAGCGAGAATTTTCGTCCAGCGAAATTGATTTCTTTGAGAACCATGTGCGACCTTTATTGGTCGACAATTGCTTGAGTTGTCATGGTGCTGACGAATCGAAACTGCGAGGCGGTTTGCGTTTAACTTCTCGAGCGACAATGCTACGCGGAGGGGACTCGGGACCGGCCATCGTCCCGGGTGACGCCGATTCCAGCCTGTTGATTGAAAGCGTTCGCTACGAAGGCTTTGAAATGCCGCCCAAGGGAAAACTAGCGGACGAGCAAATCGACATTCTTACGGCGCCTTCGACTGCCGAACAGTTGGACGAAAACCTCTCGGCTTTGG
>CAZJBW010000226.1:0-3072 GCA_964543985.1 uncultured Pirellulaceae bacterium
CCTTGGTTAGTTCCGCCTTTTTCTCCAACTCGGATGATGATGCCTCGTCTATGAGAAACGAATCTTATGGTTGTAAAACATAAATCGAAAATGATGAGCAACTTAAGAAAAGGCGTTCTATTTACTTCCAAAATTTCGGTCGCACCCCATTCAATTCTTCCTGGTCCAACTACTCTGGATGTTTTGATTGGGATTGAAAAACCCAGAAGGTTTCGTTTTTTGACGTCACCCAGAGGAACGGAGTGCGCGACCGCATCCACATAATTAGAACGACAATGGCAAGCGAACTAGATAAGCAACATGATATGACACCCGAGACAACCCAACCGGCTTTGGATGCGCGCCACTCAAACGCAACTCATAAAGCAAACTCCAGCGAGAAAAGCACTGACCAAACCAAAGTCCTTTTCGTCAACCGTTCCTACTGGCCAGACATGGAAGCCACGGGACAACTATTGACAGAGCTTTGCCAAAGTCTTGCACGCGACAAAAATTTTGACGTCTCTGTCCTTTGCGGTCATCCAAACTTTGTTGCCGAAGGAGCCGAGTATCAGGCTCGCGGAAACGAAGTTCGTAAGAACGTTACGATCCGCCGCACCTCACACACTCGTTATGACAAATCAACCTTCCTTGGCCGCGTCACAAACTTCATTACGTTCTTGATCGCGTCGACTTGGCGAGCCATGTTTAGCCCCCGCCCAGACATCATCGTGGTCGAAACCGATCCGCCATTGCTTTGCCTTATGGGATACGTGGTTGCGAAACTCCGCGGCGCAAAACTGGTTTGCTACCTCCAAGACGTTTACCCGGACATTGCGATTGAACTTGGCCGTTTGAAGTACAACTGGTTCAGCCGACTTTTGCGATGGAGTTTCTTGTTCGTTTACCGCCGATCCGATCGGGTCGTTGTCGTCGGTACAGACATGCGAAATTGGTTGATCAATCACCTGGTCAAACCTGAAAAGATTCACATCATCGAAAACTGGGTTGATCCGACCAAAGTATTCCCAGTCAAAGAGAACAACAAATTCCGTCACAAGTTTGACCTCGAAGACAAATTCGTGGCCATGTATTCTGGCAACCTTGGTTTTACTCAACGCTTTGACCTGGTCTTGAGTGCTGCAGAACAGCTTCAACACAATCGCGACATCGTTTTCGTCATGATCGGAAACGGAGTCAAACGAGCCTACCTTTCAGAAGAGATTATCAAACGCGGGCTGCCCAACGTTCGGTTGATTGACTACCAACCCAAATCAGAACTCGCCCAAAGCCTCAGTGCGGCGGACGCCCATTTTGTTTTGCTTGATTCAAAGCTGACACAGCTAATGATGCCCTCCAAGATCTATTCGGCGCTTGCCAGCGGCACACCCATTGTTGGAATTGGCAAGCAAAAAACTGCCCAAGGCGATGAGGAACTCGCATCGCACCTTGCCAAAATGATCGACGACGCAGAAGCCGGTTTCTTTGTTGACGAAACCCAGCCAGAACAGATCGCCCAGCACGTTCAATGGCTTTACGACAATCCTGCCGAAGCCCAGAAAATGGGTTTCAACGCCAGAACAGCCGCCGAAGAACGCTACACCCGTGACGTCTCAGTCAGCCAATTCCATCAGCTGTTATTCCAGCTAGGTAACAACCGATCTGGTGTATCGCACGTGACTCCTTCCGACACCTCCAAAGTCAGCGTATCTGAGTTTGTTGAAGAGTCCAATGAATTATCCGGCTCGGTAGTTGCTCCTTAGCAGATCTTGCCTTCAATACTTAATATTGTGAACCCGCTATCCTCCGACAAAACTGACCAATCTTCTTTTCTACGGAAGATATTTGCGCTAGCGATGCCATTCGGTCGAATTCGTTTGGCTTTGGTGTTCGCTCTTGTATTGCTTCAAGGACTCTTTCAAGTTGCGGGTGTAACTTCTATTTTTCCTTTTCTAGCTTTGGCTGCCGACCCAAAACGGATTCATGATTCACAATACAGTCAGTGGTTTCTCTCGTTCATGCCAGAAATGAGCAGTAAGGAGTTGCTAGCGGTAGCTGGGGCTTTTGCCGTTACTATGCTCTTGGCATCCAACATTATCAACATATCGAGTGAATTCGTACGTAATCGATATGCTCATGATTTTGGCCACTGGATGCGTGTCAAACTGTTGAACCAAATGCTGGCTCAGCCATATAGCTATTATTTGGAAAACAACTCGGCAGTTCTTCTCAAAAAAGTCTATACCGATGTCATGGGTTACGTGAATGGAGTGCTGCTTCCTCTTTTAGAAGCTGCGGCAAGATTTGTAACTTGCGTCATGCTCACCGTAACGTTGCTATTTGTTCATTTGAAAATCGCGTTAGTTGCCGCCACGGTTATTGGAAGCTTTTACCTTTTGATTTTTTATTCCTTGAAGAAAAAACGCGAACGTATTTCGCAAGACTTCAAGTGCTCATGGAGGCGCTGTGCAGTTGAGTTACAGCAATTGTTTGGTGGTATCAAGCCAGTTAAAGTTCACGAGGTTGAACAGAATTTCGTCGCACGTTTTGAAAAACCCTCTCGAAAAATTGCGGATCACGGAGCTTGGCTTCCCGTATTCATGCATGTGCCAAGGTACATTGTCGAACCAGTCGCATTTGGCGGAATGATTGGACTGGTCGTATACCTCAATTTAAAAGGACGCGACATGGCCGCCATTCTGCCAAACTTAGGGGTTATGGCATTGGCCGGTTATCGCTTGCTTCCATCACTGCAATTACTATATGGCCAATTAACACAAGTCTCAGCAGCGAGATACACAATTGAAGAGGTCTACGAAGAATTTAAAACAGTTGATAGTCCGACATATTCGACTTTGGAAACGCAGGTCGTAATTGCCCCACTTCAATGGAGCGATTCAATCTGTTTAAATGAAATCACGTTTCAATACAACGGATCAGACACCCCCGTCTTTGAAAATTTGACACTCGAAATCAAAAAAAACACGTCTGTTGCGTTTGTAGGAAAAACCGGATCCGGCAAATCAACGATCGTTGACTTGATCACAACTCTTCACCGGCCGCAAGCAGGTCGTGTAGTAGTCGATGGCGTAC
>CAZJBW010000227.1:0-3055 GCA_964543985.1 uncultured Pirellulaceae bacterium
CAACGATTGGCTGTCATTCAACAGCGATTGCTGACCGACGTTCGCCAGCGATATTACGACCTGTTGGTGGCACAAGAAACGGTCACCATGGCCGAAGAATTGGTCAAGATTTCTCAAAACGCAGTTGATGTATCACAGCGTCTGCTGGAAGCCAAAGAAGCTGCTCAAACCTCCGTTCTTCAGTCGGAAATCGAACTGCAAAATGCCTCCGTCGTCAAACGTCAGGCTGAAAATCAACGACTTGCAGCTCGGCGAAAGTTGGCTGGATTGCTTGGCGAAGCTGAACTTTCGCTGGACTACGTTGATGGCAACGTTCGAGAACTTTTGGCAATCGCCGATTTCGAGCAGTCATTCGACGAGGTCGTTAACAGCAGTCCGGAAATCGCTGCCTTGTTTGCTGAAGTCGAGCAAAAGCGCCGACAGCTACAACGCGAAATTGTCGAACCCATTCCGAATGTGACTTGGCAAACGACTTTGCAATATGACGTCTTTGGCAACGACATAATTCCTGGCTTTCAGATTGGCATGCCCATTCCAACTTTGAATCGGAATCAGGGTGCCATTCATCAGGCACGTCATCAAATCGTTGCAGCGGAGCGCCGAGCGGAAAAGAAAGCTCTCGACCTGCGGCAACGATTGGCTTCCGCTTATGAAAACTATCTTGACGCCAAACTGCAAGTCGATGCGTTCGATTCGGAAATTATTCCGAAGGCGAAACAAACGCTCGATCTGGTCAACAAAGGGTATCGCGAAGGCGAAATCGACTTCCTCCAGTTGTTGACGGCACAACGAACGTACTCGCAGATTAACTTGACCTACTTGCAGGGGCTCAAACAGCTTTGGCGACAGCATGTCGAGATTCAGGGGATGCTGTTATCCGGAAGTTTGGAATAAGCCGAAATTTTGGTTCAAATTCCGAATCCCGCTGTCTAATCCAAGTTTGGTTCGGCTCGTCGGTTGTCATTTACGCGACAACAATCTTCAAAATGATCACAGATTGATCGCTTCATCGAAGCTTTGTGCACCGATTTCATACCGGCGCGGCGTTTGCAACCTGTGTTCCTGCAAGACTTCTTGCAAGCTGAACCAAGGATGAACCAAAGTGGGAATTCCACCGTACGTTCAGAGCGTCAAAGTCTCTTACACGGAAAGTGAATCATGAAAAAATTAATTAACGCGTTTGCTATTATCGCGATCGTTGGGGCACTCCAAACGACCAACGTAAACGCGCAAGAATACGGTTACGGATATTCATCGTCTTGTTCTGAACGAGGCGGTTGCCATTACGGAGGCAACGATTCAAACGAATTGATACCGTACGGAAACGCCAACTTCCGACAAAACCGAATGCCCTATGATGCGGGTTTTCAATACGGTTCGTCGGTCGCCAGCGGAGAATTTGCGAACGGGTGCCCGTCATGCGGATACGGTAGAACCGATGCTCGCAATTCGTATCAAGCGCAACAGTACGCGAACTATCCCAATGAAACGGGAGCTTGTACTGGCGGACGTTGTCCGTATGAGCAAGGACGATATCAAGAACGGGATCTCGGGTCTGAGTATGCGAACTATCAATCGAGATTTCGCGATCAAAGGCCTCAATCGAGTTTTGGCCCATCAAGAAATGGGTATTACCAAGCTCCTCGTTCCGGGATTCCAACTCGCGAAGATTTGGCACCGGCAGACACCCGGCCTCGGCTGAACGCGCCTTCGTACTCACCAGGTTCGGACTTTGGCGGTTCGCGTTTTGAATCAAATGAGTTGCAAGCAGTTCCGCCGACATCAACGAGAATTACCCCGCCACCCGTTTTACCTCCACAGCCGTTGAGTCGCGATCAGCAAAATCGAGATCCGCGATTTGATTCCGGCGCGTCAATTAATCGCCTTCCTCAGTTGCTTCCCCCGACGAATCCAGGCCAAAAATCCGGATCGGGAACGGACAGCTGTGGGTGTGGTCACGACCATTAAACCCGAGCGAAATAGCGGTTTTGCTCAAGATTGCCCCAAGGCAGATGGGCAAATACCCGAAAAATAAGCTAAGCTAGACAAGCTATCTCGTATTGACCTTTTGCCCCAAGTTACAGATTATTAGCCAACTTCACTAGTTAATTCGAAACAACAATGAAATCGTTTCTGGTACATCTCGCAAGCATAGCCGTCATGGCTCACATGACATTCGGGTGCAGTTGGCACCACGGAATGGGTGCTGCGTCTGCATGTAACCACGCGAGTGCATTGTCGAGTTGCTGTATCACAGGCGAGTCTGATTCGCACGATGAATCGGAGCACGATGACCATGACCATGATGGTCACGAACATGGTGACCATGATTCTGGCGAACAAGGTCATGACGAGCTTCCTCTCTCGGATTCCACCTTCGATCACAAGGATCAGGGTTCAAACCAAAATCACTTTTGCTGTTCTGATGACGGCTGCAATGTCATCAAGGTTGTGAAATACAAATTCACTTCATTGGATTTTGTAACGCAATACCTGGGCGGTGCTGAAGATTCAGCGATTCTCCTGGCAGCTTCAACTGGTTTTGCAATTGATCCGTTTCCAGATTGCTTGGCTTCTGCGCCCAACGTGCGTGCGCATTTACTTCTTGGCGTTCAACTGATTTAGCAGTTCCGCCGCGTATCTGACGAACGAATTGCGTTCGCTCTTGCGCCTTCTTTTGTTCAACCGCAGCACGATTCAATGGTTGCTTGCGCGTTGTCTCGATATTTGACCTTAGTTTCGCATCGGGAAATCCCGCTGCAATTTCACGGAACCAGGTTTGAACGATGGATCGTTACCTAGCGATTCGTATGTACCGACGATCCGTTCGACAACCAGGAGAATTTGATGAGTACGAAGTTTAGTTGGCTGAAAGAAAATCTGTTTACGATTTATGTTTTAAAGAAGCTGATTTGGCTGGGAATTCTTTCGGCTCTAGGCATCACCGCGTATTTCACGCAAGACCAATGGAAGCCACACGCCCAGCAGTTCATGGGATATCTCAAAAATGAGAAAGCCGACAACGAAGAAGAGCCGGAAGAGGAGGCACCGAGTG
>CAZJBW010000228.1:0-3054 GCA_964543985.1 uncultured Pirellulaceae bacterium
TTCTGGTTCTATCAGTGCAGATGGTCGGTTTGTCACTTTCGCGTCTTCGGCTAGCAACCTAGTGGCCAGTGGCCCTACCGGATTTCGGGCCATTTTCGTTTACGACAGAGAAACAGACACTATCGAGCCCCTATCCGACGTCCAGCTCTTCACGGGGTTTAACCCTGTGATAAGTGCTGACGGCAATTTGGTGTCTTTCGAATTTCAGGTGGACCAGTCAGACCAGACAACCCCCAGTGATTATGTGGTCTACAATCGGAACACTGGGACACTTGAACAGATAGCTACAACTACGATATCCAGAGCTCGCGTGGCAATCAGCGGGGATGGTCAGTTAGTGGCATTTCCCGGCGGGTCGTCACCCGAGCTAGCAGCCCTTGGCCCCGGCTTATCCGTTTACAACCGATCGGCAGGCAGCTTTGAACGCATTCCGCGTACAACCCAGCTATTCGAAGTTGCCGGCGGCAACAACGCAAGCTTTTCGCCGTCTATCAGCGGGAATGGCCAGTTCGTAGCGTTTTCTTCCTCGGCTAGCGACCTGTTGGCGGAAGATTCCAACGACCATAGAGACATCTTTGTCTACGACCGGGATACCCAGCAGAACGAGCTCCTTACAACTGGCTCGAACGGCGACAGTAATAACCCATCAGTCAGCGTCGATGGACGGTTTGTCGCATTTGATTCCAGTGCTAACAATCTCGTTCCCGGAGTCGATCCCGGCGACTTTTCCAGAACCAACATCTTCGTTTACGACCGAGCGACTGGCGCGACAGAAACACTGACGGCGGGAGGGAACTCATTCAGTTTTGCGCCTTCTATCAGTGGGGACGGTCGATTCGTCGCATTCGAGTCCAATGCCACAACTCTGGTTGCTGGGGACACCAATGGCTTTACCTCAGACATTTTTCTCTACGATAGAGAAACGAACACCACCAAACTTCTGACCCCGGGCGGGGATGGAAGAAGCGCCCTTCCAAAAATAAGCGCAGATGGCCGGTTTGTGGCTTTCACTTCTCTAGCTAGCAACCTCGTGCCTGAAGACACCACCGGCCTAGTGTTCGACGTTTTTGTTTATGATCGGATTAACAACACTACCGAATTGGTGACTGAGGGGGCTCTTGGAAACCGTCAGAGAAGTAATAGTCTGGCTATCAGTGCTGATGGGCGGTTTGTGGTGTTTTCAAGTCAGTTTACTAATCTGGCTGATGGAGATACCGCCGGGAGGGGCGGCGTCTTTGGCAGGGTCGACGTCTTTGTCTATGATCGGCAAAGTTCCGTTACAGAACTTCTGTTCCCGGGCGAAAATTCAGAGGGCGATAACGTCACCATCAGTGCAGACGGACGCTTCGTGGCGTTTTCTTCCGCTTCAAGCAACTTCGTAGAAGGATTAGTTTCCCGCTCTGAAGTCTTTGTTGTAGATAGAGATGTGGGCACCATTAGGTTGCTGAGTCAGACTGAAAATGGCGTAAATAGCGATGGGAGCAGCTTCGTCCCCTCGATCAGCGGGGACGGCCAGACCGTTGCGTTTACTTCCTTCGCTACAAATCTAGCTAACGATGGTCCCTTCCACAGCGACGTGTTTGTCTCTCTCGCCAATGATCCACCCAGCGCAGATTCTTTCGCTGTGACAACAGACGAAGACGCGCCCCTGGCCGTCACACTCTCTGCAATAGATGCCGACGCCGATTCCCTAACCTTTGAGGTAGTCAGCCAGCCCTTGAATGGTGAGCTTACTGGCACAGCACCGGATTTGATCTACACGCCTAATGCCAATTTTTTTGGCACCGACAGCTTCATGTTCAGCGCCAATGATGGCATCGAAATGGGCGAGCCCGGCACCGTTACGATCAGTGTGGTCAGTGTGAACGATGCGCCGGTTGCAAGTGGTATTGCCATTGGACCCATGAGAGAAGCAGACCTAACAACCATTGCTGTATCTGCAGACACGCCGTTCACATTTACACTGGAAGGCTCCGATCTCGAGGGTGATGATTTAACTTATAGCGTAGTTGCATTGCCCGCCAATGGCAGCCTGTCTGGCGAAGCACCCAATCTGGTTTACACGCCCGATGCAGGCTACCTGGGTCTAGACAGTTTTACTTTTACCCTGAACGATGCGGAAGGCGCCAGCGCACCGGTTACTGTGTCGATCACGGTCACCGATTCAACCGTCACTCTGTTTTCCGCCGTACTACCTGCTAGCCGTTCGGTTGAGGTGGGTACATCGGCAACTGCCTTTGCCACATTGATAAACGCTGGTTCCATGGGCGCCCTGGGGTGTGCTGTAAGTCTGCCGGATACAGTGGCTGCGCAGTTCTCGTATCAGACCAGTGATCCACTCACGAACCTGGCGGTTAACGAACCCAATCTGTCCGTGGACATCCCTGCGGGTGCCTCCCAGTCTTTTGTGTTCAGCATAACGCCCTCAGAGGAAATGCCTGCGACTGAAGTTGCACTTGAGTTTAGCTGTGCGAATGCCGTCGACGCCACGAGTTTTGTCGGCCTCAACACATTGCTGTTGTCTGCCTCGCTCGCGCCGGTGCCTGATTTAGTTGCGTTGGCCGCCACAATAACTGACAACGGCGTGATGGAACTGGCCAACGGCACGGGGTTCTTTACGGCTGCGACAATAAACGTGGGCTCAGCCGCAACGATTACGGTGAGCGCAGACACTGGCGATGCAACACTGCCCATGTCTCTAACCCTATGTGAAACAGACCCTGCAACATCGGTGTGCATTAATCCGGGGGTACCCGGCACCGAGCCCGTGATTGTGGATATTTCCGAGGGTGGCTCACCAACGTTTGCTGTGTTTGCTAGTGCAAACGAAGCCATCAGTCTTGATCCAGCGAACAGCCGAGTGTTTTTGAGGTTCAGCGATGAGTTAGGGCTGGTCAGGGGGGCGACCAGCGTTGCGGTTGAGAACACTCAGTAATAGCTGGCGTTTAATGAGAAATAGGAAGCGCAATCCCCTTATTCTTAATGGCAATTCCAGTATTGGCTGACTCGAATATTCTCTGTTCACATCTGGCGTCGAATGTCCGTTCCTGGCCA
>CAZJBW010000229.1:0-3018 GCA_964543985.1 uncultured Pirellulaceae bacterium
CGGGTCGAATTCCTCACATGATCATTCGGCCAGGTCTTCCAATGGAAGGGTTGCAACTGATTGGTGACGCAAAAACAGGATACCCGCCGGATTACCATAATTCCCGGTCGGAATCAGTTCTTGACCCCTCGGGCCGTTATTTCACATGGCTATCCCAAGAAGGCTGTTTTGTTCGAGACATATTGTCAAACAAGCTTGTACAATTTACCTCGGGAAAATTTCGCTCGGTCCACTGGATAGTTCCAGCAACCCGAGAAGATAAGCAGACCGTAACAGGTCCCCTAAACCGGCTCATCTTGACTCCGGTCGATATCAACGATGGCTTGCAGATCCGTCAACCGAACGGATTACTTGAGCGACGCATCCATTTGAGCGACTGGGATTCGATCGACGCTCAGACTAAACCGTTCGACATCACGCCCATTCCCGAATCGGACTATCTGTTCGGATGGTCAGAAAAAGGGGCCGCCATTTTCCATCTTTCTGGCAGCGTCGTCGCGACGATCAGGGCGGACGAGTTTTCAAGTCTGTTCAATGCCGATTATCAACATTCAAGTCGAGCTACTGTTTTGAAAACCGGCGACCAGAAAAAACCCTGGACCATGCTCTTCAATTCAGCCGACGAGGTAATTCGTTGCTGGAGGCCAGAAATCGACTTGCAACAAGTCGATATCAATACAAACTCGGCGGCCATGATCCAAGTCGATCTGATCAACGCCCCAGAAACTGGCAAGATCGAAGAGTGGTTTAGCTGGACCGAAGACGGAATGCCCGTCATTCCTGAGTCGATTGTTGTTTCACCAGACAACCAAAAAATCTTGATCAGTTCCAGCAAGGGTCGCAGCATTGTCCTGTCACCCGACCGTCAGTTGTTAGGTGCTGCCGACAAAGGCGGGAGATTTGCTTTTGACCCTTCCAGCATTTCGATCGTTGATGACCAGGGCTGGATATACGATGAAAATCTTGTGCTCGAATGGAAAGACAGAAAATTCCACGCGCAAGATGTGAATGCCTTTCCCAATTTGGAACATTACAAAAAAATTCCGTTTTGGATTTCCGACTCGGAGATTTATCTGGCCAATTTCCGCCATTACGATGCAGCAATGTTGGTGAAGGGGTCGAAAACTGGCACTTTCCAAATTGTTTCCAAAGCACCTTCCGCAGCAATCCAAAGCGGCAATGCGATTTCGAACGGTGTGTTCACTTTCAACCTACTCAACAAGTTTTATCCTAATAGTCAATTCAAAAACGCCGTTTTCTTCGTCAACCTGGATTCCAACGGTCGCTTCAAGAATCGTCTGAGTGTCAAACGATCAAGCGCGTATCGCTCAGCCTCCCGCAGTAACGCCAACGGAAATATTCTGTTTTCCACGATCGAGGGAGCTGAATTGATATCAGCCAGCGGCGACGAATCGATAAAAACTTATCCGCCAGGCGGGCAAACAATTGAAATTTGGTCACCATCGGGTAAGCAATTTGTGATTGGCACTGCCCCCGAATTTGGAAACGAGTGGATTTTTCACGATGCAAACGGAAACGAAATCGAGCGAATTGCCCGACATCCAAACAGCGCTCCCTTCGCACATTCGCATTGGGATTTTTGGAGCAGCGACGGACGATTCTTTGTCGAATACAGAACCAGTGAATTGGACTCGGAAAAAGTTGTCCCGATCATTCATGACCTGCATGAGGATCGGCAGTACGAAGTTGCTATCCAATCATCCATATATACGACCAAATCAATAAGCAAAGACTCAACCTGGCTATGTCTTAATGGCAGCAAGTTTTCGATTGTCAACTTGGAAACCGGTGAATTCACACAAACGACACCAAAGGTTCCTCCGAACCCACACCGTCAGGCATCATTTGCATATGGTCCTCATCCGGATCAAGTTATTTTGCGTGACGGAATTTATGCAATCTTGCCGAATGGTTCATTAAACAAAACGCTGGATTTGCCGCAACTGCCAAATGGTCAGTGGGAAATCGCTTTGGCTGTTGATTCCAGTGACCGGAAAGACAAACCAGATGTTGCCAACATCGAAGTCCTGATGATGCAATCCAATCGCTACAAAGCAAGATTTCATTATTGCTGGCTTTCTCCGAATGAAGATCCTGAAATAATGCCCGGAGTTGGCTATTACCATTACAACATGCAGTTTAAAGAATCTGCTTCCGTCGTATGCGTTCCTGGCAAATTCAGTTTAACAGCAGTTGTTTCCAAAACTGACGACCAGCCAACTCGGTATATACGAATCCACACCGACCAGAGCGTGTTGTCGTTCGACGAATTCGGGGTAGTCGATCCGATCGGTCTCAAGTCCAATTTCAACAACTACGCGGTTCGCACGCTCAATTATTCAGGAGGCCGTGTCGTCTCCTTGAATGAAGAAGATTTTCAAGCAAGAGTCACCGCAAGCCCTCAACAAAAAGTCGAATCCTGGCTACGTGATGTGGGCATTGAGTTCCAAATCGCAGACGGAAAGATTGTCGAGGTGTCTGCCAGAAGCTTGATTGAGTTGTCCAACGCTGATCTCGACCCGATCGCTGGATTGACGGATTTGCAACGGCTGACAATCGACGATTGCCCTGGAGTCAACATGTTGCCAATTCCAGTCGAACATTTCGAATCACTCGTTGAATTAAACTTGCGAAATTTGAAAGTTGGCAACCTGATTGCTCCGCTGTTATTGAAGTGCCCTAATCTTGAGGTACTCCGAATCGATTCGACAGATTTCCCGAGCATGTTCATTTCAAACATCGCGGCTTGCAAGAAGCTTAAAGTGCTGCATGTGTCGAAAGAACTCCTGAGTGAATCCGTGCTTCGGCGACTTGAAAACGAGCTTCCAGATTGTGAAATCGTGGTCGCAAATCAGGAATAGAACTCGTTCCAGCTGGCACAGCTTTTCTTGACCGCCAGCACTTCAAATCCACAGATTGCGGTTCCGATTACTTTAATTTGTTTTTTCAATTCCGAACGAAGTGGCAACAATGACCCTGTAGAAACAAGGCCGTTAG
>CAZJBW010000230.1:0-2997 GCA_964543985.1 uncultured Pirellulaceae bacterium
ATTCCGTTTTTAGCTCAATCACATACTCATTCGCCGCTGTGCTACCCGTGATTTCAATATTCGCAAACGAAATATCCAACGCAAAGATACCTTGTGGATCAATTGCCGTTAGTTCCGACCCGCTTTTCAAGAAAAACCTGTCAGTCGACTTTCCAATACTGACCACGTTAACAGACGCCGCGCCCAAATCGTTAAACTCCCAAACACCGCCTTCGACATAATCAAGCTCAACCCCAAATGGGCCGTCTCCGCTGGACGTTTGATACGAACCGGGCAACAGCAAATCGCCATCGTTATCCAACTTGAGCACGCTTGGCGTACTTGTAATTGGATCGGCAACTGCGACCAATGGATTATTTGTACTATCCCAAGGCATTAAACTTGCTCCCAAATGAAAACGCCGCTAACTTGCCGGCGAACAAAAATGTTGGATGATTCCGCGATGTAAACGAACTTCAAAGAAGTCGTTGCCGGGTCTGGCCGATCTATCAACAACTCGAACTCTGCAAATTCCGCTGCTGTTGATGCTGACGAACGAGCCGTGATTACCTTACTGGCCACGTCGACCGTTAGACGAATGGTGGCATTGCCCGCCGCCGAAATGCCGCCACTCAAACTCCATCCGTTGGCCGTGTCCTCATTGATGGTGTAGGTCATATTCGCCCAATCGAGTTGCGGCGCAATTTCGATGTCGAAGTTTTCGGTTTGCGTGAAATTTGGAAAATTAATTGTGTGGCCGTCAAGCAACACGTATTGCAAACCAAGTTCATCGGGAAGCGTCAAGTTATCTGTAGTCGATGGCCAGATATCATTGTTTGGAATTTGTGTTGCAGCCTCATCAGCGACAAGAACAAACGCATACCCAGCACCACGGGCCTTCAATTCATAGTGAATTATTGGTTTCGAATCTTCGATTTCTTTAGCGCCATTGATGTACTCATTTGCATTCGAAATCGTTGCAATGAGTTCTTCCCTGGTTGGGTTGGCATTAATTACTGGCATCTTCCTAGTTCCGTTTTGGATTCAAAAACCCAACGAAAAAACCCCGCGCAGTGGTGGTGGATAAGGCACCTCACTGCCGGGGTTTCGATTTGCATCAGCACGGGTAATTAAGCCGTACCTTCGCTGGGTTAAATTGTTATTCGCTTGCTACTTTTCGTTAAGCTTTAATTCTTTCCATTTACGTCCAAACGCTTTTGAAATTTTTAACATTTGCTGGTAAAGCGCCCATCCTCTTTTTCGTGTTTTGGTTATCATTGCCCAAAGATTTTTAATCTCTCTGTCATGGATTCGACGTTCGTCTCTTAGCATCAAATACAAAGCCACGATCGCGATCAATACAAACCAGTCTTTCATTTCATTTTTTCATAAACTGTTGAATGATCTCCTATGTGTCTTCTTTTGGTCGTGGCCTTGACGCTTTAAATGCTTCTCCATCAAGCGTGACTCCCGTCGGCGTGCCATTATCTAAAGTGATCACCATGTCTTTTGCCCGCTCGTAAAACGGAAGCCATTCATCCCAATAAATTTCATCAAGCCACATACCATATTCCCTGAGCCCTTGGAAAGTAAATCCAAACGCGCCCCGCTCAAGAACAATTTTTTGCTGGATCAACTCACGGAACTTTTCGCCTTCGGTCGATGGAGCAAAACCATCATTGTCGAGATTAAAAAGCGCAAGCTTTGCCAAGCTTTGTTTTAGCTCCAATTCTTGCTGGACGACTTCTTCTTCTGTTGCCGACTCAATGACTCCTTCCGCCTTGGACCAAACGCTCCACGGTGTCATGGCTGGCTTGCCATCGCTATAAGTCGTGGTTGATGTGTCAACAACAATCGCATTGCCATCTTTACCAACAACGTCTTGTCCAGTCGCAGGGTCAACACTGATTGTTTCTGTAAATTTGCCAACTCGAATGCGATTCGCAAACCGATCGTGAGGCCGGTTAGGCTTGATCAAGTTACCGTCTTTGTCTTTGTAATTTGGCATTTTTTAAGCCCTGAAATGTGGAGGGAATTTACCCGCAGATGACGCCGAAGGAAACAAGACGTTTGGATTGGCAGCCGAAAGCCCTGTCGCTGGGTCAGTGTCACCACTGAGGTTTACGTTTGTTGGATCAGTTGCGTCGATCTGCGATCCAAAGCTTGCATCCACACCGTCAAAAACGACACCTGTTGCGATCGAAGGATTGGCAATATCGAATTCAATATTCTTGAGTAGCGCTGGGAATTTGATAACGCTGTTGGCCGTGATTCGTCTGCCCAGCACGTCATCGGTTCCGTTGTTTCGAACGACCTTACTGCCCGTTTGAAAGTCGACATCGTTGGCAATAATGTTTTGAACCAGTGCCAGTTGGGCGCTACCCTCTATCGTCAAATCGCCAACAACTGTCGTTGCTTGATTGCTTGTAACGCGACCGTTCCTCGCGACAACATTACCGATTGAGTTCGCTGTCAATCCATAGAAACTACCTGCCGTGCCACCTCTCGCATCGACGACCACGGGATTAGTTCCCTGCGAAACTGTCCCGCCGTTCATCAGGTATTGTTGCACCGTCAGGGCTGTATTGTTGGTTGCAAAGTCTTTTACGCCCGACGTACTAACTAGCCGAGAAAGGTTTAACGTCGATGGGAAAATCAAGGTGCGTCTAGACACCAAGTTTGCTGATGCTAGGTCGGTAACAGCACCGAAATTAAAATCATTTGAATTTACATCCAGTTGCACAATCTGGGTTGACGAGTCAGCAATTGCTCCCAGAGTGAATATTGAATTGGGCGTGACTGTTGCGAAAAATCCAGCGCCACTAGCAGCCATGTTCAGCGTATAGTTTGAACTTGTTTGCATCACAACTGAGGACGCTGCACTCAAGCTCGACCCATCAAATTGGATTACGCCTGTACCGAACATATTAACAGCGCCTGTCTGAACAGCGCCGCTTTCAAGCGTGTAATCACCATGGACACCAATAGCCGCAAGGTTAGACGAATTCGGTACAGTAC
>CAZJBW010000231.1:0-2994 GCA_964543985.1 uncultured Pirellulaceae bacterium
GGTTCCACCTGGAGTTGTAGAAAAATCATAGATAAACGAAACGGATTGAAGGGGCTCCGGTGGCATGGTAGTTGATTCAAAGGTGTAGGTCCCTGAAGCAAACGTCACATCAGGCGTGATCGTTAGGGTTGCACCGCTTGGGGCGATGACCACTCCAGAGCTATCGCCACCTACGGTAAAGTTGTCAATGACAAAATCCGCATGTGAAGTTGAGCTTGCAAAAAGTGCAAGTATCAAAACTGTGCTGAAAACAAAAATGCGATTCAAAGTAAACTCCCAATTTAATTGTCTCATCTGTTTGTTTATTACAGTCAAAATGCAGTGCCTCGTCAACAAAAAATTGGTTTTTGAGATGGGATTGAACGATTTTTCCATTCCCTAGTTTCCCCAGAACTCTCCTTGTTTTCGTTGGGCTCTCGAAGTTTGTGTCCAAAGGCGATTATTGAGCAAAACGCTTGCTATTTCGCAGAATTTTTCGCCCTACCAAAAACAGCTCTTTAGCTTCATCTTCCCCAACCAATTCACCGTCTGCGGTGTAAATCAATTGGATCTGAGAAATCGGAAGCACATTTGAATTGCTTGATTGCTCAACCATACCAAGTGCCAACTTGAGGTTATCCATCGCCGCCGAGGGACGGCTGAGCGCAAAATTGGCTACGTCTGGAACCACCAATTTCCCTGTTCGGTCCATTGCCGTAAACAAAACCAAACCCGTCTCTTGTTGCTTTCGCATTTTTAACACAGACATATTAGCGGTCGTTTCCTCTCCCGATGGCGACGCATAGTCGTGCTTACATTCAACGTTCCAGCCAAACCCGTTATAGCAATTCGTCAAATTGTGATATTCGTAGTAGGGGCTATCGAGTGAAACCGTGGCTTTGCGAGTTCCTTTTCTGTACGTCCACAAAAACGATTCGGCTGCCAACAGTTGAGCGTCATCGCGCAGTTGATGTTCAAACTTCTCCAACCGCCAACCATTAATTTCGGCTGGCATTTCCGATTCGTCCAGCATCATCAAATCATCCTGAGCGTAAAAGTCATACTGCAAAACTTCCAATGAAATTTTCGCATAAGTCAAACGGACCGCGAAAAGACATAGCAGTCCAAAGCAACCGACCAGGATCCACCGAATCATCGGCTTGGGATCTTTGGCATTGAGAAGGTTATTATTGGAATTTGTTACTGGTTCTTCCGCGTTATCAGCCTTCGGACGGTCGAAACCATCATCCAAGCCCTGTTGCATTACGGCATCGATCGCGCGATCTGTACTCAATGCCAACGCAAAGATGAAAAGAAAGATCGCGAGCCCTAACATCTCATGCGTTGTTCCCGACGCAATGGCTTCGGTCCAGTTGTCAGAGACGTAGACGACGATCGCAACGCGTATCGCATTTCCGACGATTACCCAAACGGTTGTCTGGACTAAATTAAACACGTGGCGAAGAATCGAGTAGTCCCGCATGACGCCATAAATCGCGATCGCGGCCATTGAAGAAAACAATGAGCGAATGCCGCTGCAGGCTTCTTCAGTGAAAAACTGCTTCTTCTCCGTAATCAGAATCACGCCTTCACGAAAGTGTGTTTGTCCAAACGCGTCCAGAATCCAGCTGGCCAGTTGGCTGGCGACAAATTGCATCTTTGTAATGAGCTTGACATCGAGGTTCATTGGCAATGGCACAATGAAAAACAGCAATAGCCAGGCAGGCGAGCCCTTTAAAATCCCGGACCAACCCCAACGGTCGTAAACAAAGGAAGCCGTTAAAAGTAAAAACGAAAGACTCCACAGAAACGATGAGTAGAGTAAAACCGACATCCCAAGCAACAACAGGTTGATGCCAACCAACACATAAGTCGTCACGGAACGTTTTTTGTTTGAAAGTTTTGAAACGCGGTCGAAAATCATCCAAAGCACAACACACAGCAACAATGGGAAAAATTGATAGTGCCCAGTTCGCCACATACGCATCGAGTATTCAATCCCGACAGGAACATGCGCAAGTGCAGCGGCAATAAACAACGCGTCTGTTTGAGATTGGTCGGATTGGTCGAGTTTATTGATTGTCGTCGTGGCCATGGTCTACTCAATTACTAAAACGTTTCAAAGATACCGTTTCGCCAGCCCTCACCATTGTGTTGGGAGGGATGGTGGTACCAGGAGCAACAAATGCCATCGCTGCAATCCAGCAATGGGCGCCAATCGAAATTGGAAGGGTAACTAGATCAAACGTCGGCTGGGAAAAATCGTGTGAGCCAGTACAGATAAACGCTCGTTGAGAAATACAAGTGTGATTGTCAATCTTAACAGTCGCCAAACTCAAAATGAATACATCTTCGCCAATCCAGCAGTGGTCGCCAATTTCCAACCGCCACGGATAAGTAATATTTACTCCTGAACGGATCACAACTGTTTTGCCAATTTTCGCACCAAAACACCGAAGCAATGTACACCTCAGCCGTGAGGGAAGTGGAAAATGGAATTGGAAAAAAAATGCCTTGATCATCATCCAAAGCAATTCCGTTAACCGCCCTGCACCGCGATCAAAATTGCTGTTGTCAAATTGGTCCAGTCGAATCGGTTCTTGTTTATTCATTGAGTGGCTTTTTGAATTCACTTTTTTCCCGATGACTGTCAGCCAGATCAGCAATGCCAAGCTTCTCGTAGGCGACTGATAGTTTGCGATGAACTTCCTGTTTATCCGAAATGACAGGAAGCGCTTTTTCAAATTCGTTCACGGCAAGTTGAAAATCTCCATTCTTCAAATAAACCGTCCCGAGCGTATCTCGAAAGATTGGATTCTGCGGCGCCAGTTCTACAGCGGACGTAGCCAGCTTTTGGGCTCGTCTTAAATCGGGGTCACTTTGGTGACAAATTAGCCACGCCAAATTGTTAGCTACTGAAGCAAGACGCTTATCTGATTCGAAAGCAAATTCCATGTGGCGAAGCGACTCGGCTTGATTTCCCTCAACCCAAAGAATATTGCTGAATGTAAAGTG
>CAZJBW010000232.1:0-2976 GCA_964543985.1 uncultured Pirellulaceae bacterium
TACTAGAGCGGCTTTCAAAAACCCCTGTTCGTAGTACCGGCTTTAGCCGGCCACTCAATAAATTCCGCCTAAAGGCGGTACTACAAACAGACCAAGACACCCAGGCCCCGAATAAGTTCGGTGAGTTTCCACATGTAATTCACAGGACGGTTTAACGCTGCCACAAACGGCATACTTGCCGAGCTGCCGTTTGATGGTCACACGCTATCGCCGGTTCGCAGTAAGATCATGACACGGTTGGGACTTGCATCGGCCACCGCCACAACGTCCCTGCGTCTCCAGTTCTGGTCGCAAGGTCGCTGTCGGTTGCACCGTCGATTTTGGAGGGGCCAGATTCAGACTCCAGTCGTATTCGAGGTAGCTAATCGTAGGCGAACCGTTTGCAGCCAACCGAGCAGCATCTTGTGGCATGAACTGTGCCAGGTACTGCAATCGCTCGGCGTCAGTGCGACCAAAGTCTTCACCAAACCACTGGATAATTGGCGACAAGGCGATTTGGCGTTGCTGCAGGTCATAGCCGAACTTGCCCTGTGTATGGAAAAACAAGGTCGCACCATAAGTCAGTTGTTGATCCAGCGACTCTGCAAAATAGGCACGTTGCAACAGTTGCGGGCAACCCTTCGACGCACACACAATCGCAAAGTGAATACGAGGGTCGCCCATCTTGCGAAGGATCTGATGCTCGATGTCATTCAACGAATACTCATTACCGGCGACGGGCAATTTGAAGTCATCCCAGATATTGAATCCGTTGGCGTCAGGGGCATGGTCCTTAATACTCTTTGTTGGGAACACCTGCAGGATGCCCTCGATGGTCAAAGCGTTGTACGCGTTAATCCAAAATGCCATTTCTGACTGACGGTTCGATCCGAGAGAAGTATCAACGGCGCTCATGCCAAGCAGATAGTTGAGCAACGCAGCACGGTCCTGTTGATTCGTTTGCCAGCTGGTGTAGTCCACGTTGCCGTCTCGATCAACGTACTTTTGCAACAGGTTATCCCAGACTCGGTGGTCGTACTGTTCGAAGCCTGCGCGACTTGTTGCTCGCGGTTGTGGTTGTGGTTCGGGCCGAGGTTCCGAGCGACGCGTTTCGGCACGCCAACCGGAATTTGGTTGAACGGGAATCAGGTTCTGACTGGTTGCTGGTGGTGCTTGTCGCGATGGAACCGCGTTATTTCTGCTGCCTGATTGTGCGACGGCAACCTGCGTCAGCAACATCGTTAAACCAATGGTAACTACAGAACTCTTGATGGTGATTGTCGAAAAGGACTTCATGTTTCACTCCATTAAAAAGGGATGGTGGAGGAAACAACGTTCAAAATCCGTGCCAATTACGTTGATGTCAAACTTTAAGGAATGGGTAAGTTCGCTCGCACACTCAACCAACTGAAATCGTGTACTGACATACGCTGTATGGCTGCTTGCATCGGTGCAAGAGTTCAATTTGATCACACGTTTTGCAAATTTGATACGCAAGCACTTTTCGATTCGGCGTTCAAGATGACTCACATTGCCACTCCGTTTGCCGCTATGTTGAACGCAACGCGTCTGGAGTTTTTCGCACGGATTCAGAATCGCCTATAATTCGGCGGAAACTGTCAAATCGTGGTGGTTTTGTCCATTTCCCACTCCAATTCGAGGGCGCTTTTGTCGGCTAAGTGTGATTTCTCCAAAATTTAGTGTCACAGGATCATTGCCTGGATGTATTGCGTATCAACCCGGAATACTAACCAATTAACGAGGTCCGTAATGCTGCTTTCGACTAGCCGAGTCCTGAACATTTTCTTGCTGTGTTTGATCTGTGGTCAGGTAGCGCAGGCTCAGACTCTTCATTTGCAAAAGCGGGCAATCTACGACTCAGGCTTCGGCCAAAGAATGGCCTCGCACACTGTCCTTGTGCCGGCCAACTGGTCAATGGAAGGGCATGGCTATTGGCATGGTTCTCAGCTTTATAACAACGTGCCAAGCCAGACAATTTCGATGAGATCACCTGATGGAGTCGAACTCCAAATTGGTCCTATCATCAACGCCAGTGATGGTCGAATCACAAGTACAGGCCGTGCAAATGGATTCACGCGTCCAGCTGATTTGACGGCCTTTGAGGGTCGCCTCGTGCTTACTCGACCAGAAAGTCTTGGCGATTGGAGACAACTCTACGAATCAACTTTGATGCCTTTGCTGGAATCTGGCAGTAATGCAGAATTGACCAAGGTCTTTGAAATTCCTGAATTGACCGCGCTAGTCGAACACCACCTTGGATCTACTCGACAGGAATTGGCAAGTTCCCGTAACACGCTGAGCCAAATGAACATTCATCAAAGCTGTGATGGAATGGCTGTCGGTTTCCGGACACGTTACCAGGAAAATGGCCGACAGATGGAATCGCTGCACGTGTTGCTGATCGCTTCTGTCTCCACACAAACACCAGACTATCTGAGAATCGACTGGAACAGTGTCGCAGACGTTCGCTTGGCTGCACCTGTTGGGCAACTTGAAAAAATGATCCCTCAAATGGTCATGATCGCAGGCAGTGTTCGAGAAACTCCCCAGTGGGCACAGCAAAAGGCAACTCACTTGGCAAAAATGCACAACGACACAATCCAAACGATTGCAGCGATCTCAAGAATTAATGCCCAAACCAGCAGGGACATCAATAACATCATCAACCAAACCTATCAAAACACGACTCGAATCAACGATCGTTCACACGCCCGATACATCAACGCCATCCGAGAAGTAGAGGTTTACAATAATGGCGGATACAACTACGAGCTACCCAGTGGCTACGACCGAGTTTACGGTGACGGTTTTGGGAACTTTGTCTTGACCAACGATCACCTATTCAACCCCAACGTAGATCTGGATTCCAATTCCAACTGGTCAGAGGTCAACCCGGCTAGGTAACAAGACTTCGATCCTGATTATTAACAGGTGTCTCGCTTTCGTAAACATAGACGCAAGCTTGGCATCTGTTTT
>CAZJBW010000233.1:0-2862 GCA_964543985.1 uncultured Pirellulaceae bacterium
TTTGCATCTCAGATTTGCGTCGTTAGACAGGCAAGACAGGGCAGTGGCATTGACGGGCTGCCGCTTCACCGGAACCTGTTCCGTTACTTGTTGATCTCCGCCAACTTCTGTTTGATCTCGGTGCAAAACTTGGTGAGGTGACGGGGCCGACCCGACAACTTCGCCTGCACCTGTTCCGCCAGCTCCTTCAACCGATCCGCGTCATCCGGTTGAACATAGCTTGCAATACGAGTCCCAAGCAAAAGTGGACCCGAGAGTCCTTGATCATCAATCGGCGCTGAATCGGCGAGGTAGCCTGTTCGCTCCAGAACCATTTCCAGCAATCGCGACGCGGCCATTGGACTTAGCAATCTTGACTTAACGTCCAAATCGTTGGCGTTGTAGTCGGTTTCGCCAGTGATGAGACGTTCCAGAACCGCAACAACTTCTTGAAGCTCGATGGAATCGTCTGCCAGCGAAACAATTCGAGGCTCGATTTCTCTGGCTAAAAAATGGAATGCAAACGACGAGCTACTGGTTTCCTGAGTCCCGATTAGAACAGCCAGACCCTGGACGGTTTCCCGTGGAAGTTGCAGACCCGATTTGACCAAGCCACTGACAAAATCCAGCAATGCTGCGACTCGCGACTGCTCCCTCTTTCGAACCCACTTACTCCGGAATTTGGTGATCGCAGCAACCAGCTCTAACACCCCTTCGTTTCCAGTGGCTTGCCGAAACTCGTCGAAAAAATCCAGACGTTGAAGAAGCGCTACACCGGATGGACTTCCGACCAGGTAGTCGATTAGCATGCTACGAAATTCCGGATCCTTACCAACGGGTGATTGATGCAATAACTCGATGCGATCCGGACTCCACTCAAACCACTTTCGCAACAAGTTTCTAACCTTCGCATCCTGTCGGATCAGTTTGTCTTCCGCAAGTCGATCAGTTCTTTTGAACGCCAGCGGTTGACCTTCACGTTGAGCTTGCGTTTTCCAACCCGGTGAAAATTCTTCCAGTTCAAACAAGACCAATCCAACGCGAGACAGCTCGCCTGGCCTCGGCCGAATGGTTATTGGGCATGACTCGTCATACGCTGACCGATTGACTCTCGCCAACAGTCGGGTGCCGTCGGTTTGCAAAAACTGCTTCTTCCACGCCGCCACCAGCCCAGAAGCCTCGTCGTTGGTAAGTCCACCACGAGAGGTCAGCAATCGATACAGCGCGTCCAACGTTTTGTCTTCGTTCAACCAATCCAATTCGTCAGCCGCGAAATCCATTTCGGACTCAGCGAACTGATAAGTCGAACGAAACTGCCCATTTTTGACTTGCAACAACAGAGCCTGCCTGGGGTCTCCGAAATCGCAAGTTCGACCGGGGTCCAGAGTAGCTTCCGGCCAAACAACCGATAACTTGCTACTGTCCTGGGTAACCGTCACCGGGCTGTCGGCAATCGTCGGTCCGTCGTAATACAGAAATCGCTCGGTTTGCTTCCCATTGGTAATCCACGAACTGTTGACCTGGCGCAGTTCCGACCACCATTCAAATTGATCCGCCGCCAATTCAGGAGCGTTCCAGCCTGGCCCTTGCTCGGGAGAGACCCGAAGATTAAACCACGAGAATCCAAGCCCTGTGATCGCGTTACCTGATGTACCCATGCTTCCTGATATATCTCCAAACTTGCCACCACCTGCGATCCAATGATAAGGCGAGCCGATATCTTTTGGCAAAAACGATTCAAACCGGGAGGTCGAGTCAGATTGCAAAACCGCACTGAATGGCATCAATTCAATTGACGTTAGCCCACCCGTACCGTCCAAGCCTGTCTGTTTGGTCGCGACAAAAAAGTCGTCGGGTTCAGGATAAGAAAATGAGATCTGGCCACGATTGATCGCAACGGTAACATCAACCGCCAAGTCCGTTTCGCTGGTCAAATGGAGAACCGGTTTATCGATTGTCATGATTTGGTTGACACGGGTACTTTGCAAGTCGTCGACCAAATTGGGCGTATGAAAAACAAAATCGGGAATTTCATCAACGATTGATTGCACGAGATCCAGCTTGTTGTTGGCTGTACCAATCCAGACACCCCATTCGGCAGCTCGCAAACCGGGCGCATCCGCACTCCAGTTTACAATCGCCCGACTGGCTGCTTGCCTTTCTTGGGGCGTTTCGGCATTTTGCATTCGCTCGTGCAACTTTTCCCGCAATGCCTGCGTGAATCCGATCGCTAGTTTCTTTCTCCAGCGTTGCGCCTCTTCTCCATGCAGGTTAAAACGTGCCTGGCCCGCCCAGAAATCCGGGTTCTCCGTAAGTTTCACATGTCCGAAATCCCGTGTACCGAAAACTTCGTTGTAAAAGCTGATGCCACCCATTCCCGCGATCCGCAAACGTGTCTCAGGACTGTCAAGCAAGGATTCATAAAAAGGCAGCAAATCCAATTCGCGTCTTAAAGCCAACCAATAGATGGCAGACAGACGGACTTCCAGTTCTCGCTCTTTGTCACGGGCAATTTCCTCAAAGAGCTTGCGTGCTTCCTGCGGATATCGGTGCGCAAGGATATTCAGACAGCGATCCCGTTCCTCACCGGACCCCAAAACTTCCATTCCTTCGACCAACAACTCAAGAAACTGGTCCTTGCTTTCGAAGTACGAGTGGGGAAGACGACTTTGATCGATTTCACCATTGGCTGATTTTTCAAGAAAGTCGCCAAGCTGGATCAATTGGGCATCGGCAACCGATGCTGAAAAGCTGGCAACACTTGCCAGAAACACGAGTACGAAATTGGCCGGTAACAGAATTCTGCGCATAACTTGCTCCGGGAGAAATGGGCTACCAGTATAACGAAGTTTCGAGCGAACCGTTTCAAAAATTCGTCATCAC
>CAZJBW010000234.1:0-2772 GCA_964543985.1 uncultured Pirellulaceae bacterium
CGTTATAGCTCGGGAATGCAAGTTCGTTTGGCGTTCGCGGTCGCAGCCCACCTGGAGCCGGAGATCCTGATCGTTGACGAAGTGCTTGCCGTCGGTGACGCCGACTTTCAAAAAAAGTGCATGGGTAAAATGAGAGAGGTCGCCTCTGGCGGGCGAACGGTGATCTTCGTCAGTCACAACTTGCAATCTGTAAGAGAGTTGTGCCAAAAAGGAATCGTATTCCAATCAGGAAGACTCCAGGCTAATGGAACAATCGACGAAGCCATTTCGTGCTACATGGCATCGATTCGTCAGCGCACAGAAACTGCCGTCGCGGATCGAACAGATCGTGGTGGCAGCGGACAAGCCAAACTGACATCGGCGACCGTTAAAGGACAAGACCTGCTACCGATCGCAACCGGTTCTCCGATTACGTTCGCATTCCAGTACGAATCATCGCTTCCCAACGTGGAATGTGCGTTCACGATCTACGATGATCGTGGCAATCCACTAATGGCGCTCGGCAGCTCGCCAGCCTCAACAAGCGATCTCGTAAACCAGGCCGACGGAAAACTTCTACGATGCGAATTGGATGAGTGTCCGCTGGTGCCTGGAGAATACCGCATCAATGTGGCGCTGCATTGCGGCGAAGACAAACTAGACCATATCGAAGGTGCCACAGCATTCACTGTCGCGGGCGGGTACATGCGTGGCCGCCTGGTGGCTCGAGACGGTGGCTTTGGCCGTTTTGTTACGCCGCACATTTGGACACGATCCGATTCACAATAATTCACTGAGCTCGTAGCCAATCATGCGGATCTTAATAGAAAACGGCGGTTACCATTTGGAGAACATGGGTGATGTTGCGATGCTGCAGATCACTGCTCAGCGAATACGCTCGGCTTTTCCTGACACGGAACTCTTGACGCTCAGCCATGCGCCGCAGCGCCTTGCGCATTTCATTGGTGGTTCCTTGCTTGATCCGCGACAACGACAGCTTTGGCTTGATTCGCGTGCGTTGCCGATCCCAGTTCGCAAGGCCTGGTTACCAAAATCAGTCAGCCAAAAAATGGATGCTGCCGAACACCGTTTCCAGGTTGGCTTCCCGCGTGTTGCGGCGACTTCCATCAAACTTTTGGGCGGAAGAGATCCAATTGCCAACTGTCAAACCAGCCAGTTTGTTGACGATATCAAATCATGCGATCTGATTGTCGCATCGGGTGGTGGGTTTTTAACTGATTCATTCTTGAACACGGCAAACGATGTCTTGACGACACTTGAGTTGGCGCAGAATCTTGGCAAGCCAACATTGGTTTTTGGACAGGGCATTGGGCCGTTGACTTGTCCAGACACACTTCGACACGCCAGCCGAGTATTACCGAAAGTATCACACATTGGACTTCGTGAGCAGCTAACAGGCCGGCCAATTCTCAACTCCTGTGGCGTGAGTGATGATTCAATCGCCTGTACCGGCGATGACGCGGTGGAGCTTGCTTACGCTCGCCGACCGTCAGAGCTTGGCGATTCACTAGGTATTAATCTGCGTTTATCAAATTACTCCTGTGTAACACAGTCCCAAAAAGAGTTGATCCAACGTGAGTTAATCCAGTTTGTTGAAAGTCGTTCCATCGCATCGGTCATCGCTCCGATAAGTTACTTTGGAACGGAAGTTGATGGAGAACGTGTTCGCGAAGTTATGCGTGGAACGAAAGGCTTCGACGACTTAATCCCGCATCCTTCACCAGAGGCAGTCATCGAAGTGATTGGTCGATGTCGCGCGGTAGTCACAGGCAGTTATCACGCTGGCGTGTTCGCGTTGTCGCAAGGCGTCTCCGTCGTTGCACTGGTGGCATCAAAATACTATCAGCAGAAATTTCAAGGGTTGCGCGATCAATTTGGAAGTGGTTGCCATGTCATTGACATCTCGACGGCGAACAGTGCCGAACAACTTCGCGCAGCGATGAACGACGCATACGAAAAAGCGCCGCTACACAGAGAACGTTTGCTCGAGTCAGCCGCGAATCAGGTTTCTGCGTCACGCAGTTTCTATGAACGAGCGCTAAACAGCGTCGCTTGATTGGCTCATCGAGAACGTTTCAACGAAAATCATGGATCTATCCTTAATCATCTCAACTCGAAACCGCTCAGAGAGCTTGCTCCGAACTTTGCGTTGCATTGAGCAAATGCAAACCGAAGCTTGCTGGGAATTGGTCGTCGTTGATAACGGCTCGACAGATAACACTGCCGAAGTCTTACGAACGTTCGCGAAAGACTCTTCGGCCAACGTAGTCATGGTTCACGAACCGAAACCCGGGCTCGCCAATGCACGCAATGCAGGCGTGCGTTCAGCAAAGGGAAACATTCTGGCTTTCACCGATGACGATTGTTTGCCCGCCTCCGACTTTATCGAGCAAGCGATTGCAGTCTTCGAGGAAGACGAATCGATTGGTTTTGCTGGCGGACGGATTCTATTACATGACCCAACCGACCAGCCAATCACGATCCAGGAATCGACGGTGCGCGAAACGATTTCACCTGGCCAATTTGTCGAAGCCGGTTTGATTCAAGGTGCGAACTTTGCATTTCGACGTACCGCACTGATCGCTTCTGGAGCGTTCGATCCGTTCTTTGGCGCCGGGTCTTACTATGCGGTTGAAGACATTGACGCTGTCGCTCGTGTTTCAGCGAAGGGCTGGCATGGCGTCTACGATCCACGGCCGCTTGTTTACCATCACCATGGAAGAAAAACAGTCGCTGACGCTGATGCGTTGGAAAGCACCTACGCCCATGGGC
>CAZJBW010000235.1:0-2703 GCA_964543985.1 uncultured Pirellulaceae bacterium
GTAGACGCTTACAGCGAACGTCCAAGGCACCTTGATTATCGCTTAGTTTCGCCGGAGATTCATTGATTCGAAAGCACAACACACCATCGACTGGAATCGTGATCTCTCGCTTAAATCCGCCTGCAGGCACCGACCGGACCGTCCACGCCAGCTGCCCAGTGGCCTTTTCCAGCTGAGCGTCGGAAAACAGGACCCCAGCGGTCAACATCCCCAGCGGCTGACCTCGGTAATATTCCAGCGTTACGCCGTTAGCTTCGGAGTGCCAAGGATAAATCTGACTACCAGCGGCGGACAGGTCATCCTTGGTAGCTTTAGCGGGAACGACGGTTTGACCGACTTTGAATCGGCCGGTGGACTGAATCACCAATCGGTCACCAGCTTTTACGGTAAGCCGAGTCTGCTGCCAACCGTGCGCGGCGTTGATCGAATAACGATGATTTTCGGGGTTCGCTTTGTCTAGTTCGACCGCGTCAATCATTCGGCTACGCTGAATCTCTACACCGTACTCCATCTCTTCAATGAAGATCGACCAGTCTTTGACCAGCTGTTCCCAATGCGGCTCAAGCTTTTCTTTGAAAGTGGCATTAAACGTTTCAGTCGGCACGGCAGCAGATTGTTTAAGAGCCTTAAAGGCGTCTTGAGTCAGCGGGTGATTATCAAAAAAATTACAACCTGCCCAAGCCCAAGCGTAGTATCGTACATCTCTGAAAGAGTGGCCGGGGATCGCCAATACGTCGTCGAGTGTCATCGCATCACCGGCTTTGTACTCGTCCTTGATCAGTTTGACTCGGCCCCAATAAGGAGCTTCGTCGCGACTGGCTAAACGGTGCTTGAGCTTAACGTCTTTTTGACTTCCTCGGTGAACCGCCAGTAGCTCAGCGACGCCTTCGGAAAACCAAGGTGCTCCGTATCCGTTCAAAAACCATTGCATGAAACCGTGGGTGCCCTCGTGCAACAACAAGTGCCGAGTGTAATAAGGACCTGGTTGATCGTACAAATAAATATTGTGATCTTTTTGGTAACCTGCTGCAAAGTTAGGAAGGTCTTTGGCGAATAACTTGGCTTGTTCGAATCGTTTTGTCTGATTGGGGCCTTGCAGCAAAAACGCGCGCAGTTTCCAGCCTTCGGTTCGTTTAACATCGACGCCAAAGTACTCACACCATTGAGGCACCGCAGCGTCATAACTGCGGACTAGATCGTAAGCTTTGTCAGCATCACGAATATCAGAATACAAATTTAAGTGCTTGCCTGCGTAAACAGTCAAGCCAGCATCAGTGACTAACCGCACTTCAACATCGGTCGCAATTGGAATGTTTGGATTAATCTTAGCCAGTTTGATGGCATCCAGGTCATCCGATTGAGCCGATAGTTGGCTTGAGCAAGTTAGTAGTAGCGCGAGATACAGACAATATTGGAAGCAAAGCGAATTCGAATTTAAATAACGAAGCATGATTTCTCGGTTGGCTTGTCGGTACGCGTCGAGCTTGTATTGAAGACAACTTGTGTTTTGAATTTCACCGCAAAATTCAAAGAGAATCAAAAATTATGATTGAAACAGCGCAACATCAAAACTTGCGCTTCATCGGCGTCTCGATTCTCGAAATAGAGTTTACCAAAAACAGCGTCTCGCTGGGCAGATCTTACTAGGCGATAGCAAGATGTTTTAGCGTTGCCTCAGAAAGCCCTCTCAACCCCGGCAATCCAACGCTACTTGGTTCAGGAGGAGGCCAGGCTCAGAAGCATTTGCATCAACCTCTAGCCGCTGGTTTCGCGAAAACGATAGCCGACGCCACGGACAGTTTGGACAAAGTCCGCCATGTCGCCTATTTTCTTTCGCAGGGACCGAATGTGAACATCGATCGTGCGTTCAAGGACCAACGTGTCTCCACCAAGTGCCAACTCAATCAGTTCCGATCGATCGAAGGCTCGGCCTGGATTGCGAATCAACGTGTCCAGCAATCTAAATTCACTGGGTGTTAGGTCGATCGGCTGGCCATGAACCGATGCTCGATGTTTTAAGCGATCAATTTCGATTCCGCCGCTGGTAACAATATCCGACCCGCCGCTTTTAGAGCGTTCGTTGCGACGCAGTAACGACTTAACTCGCTCGAGCACCACCCGAACGCTAAAGGGTTTCACAACGTAGTCATCGGCCCCGACCGAAAATCCGATCAACTGATCGGTCTCTTCCGCTTTCGCGGTCAACATCATGATCGGCGTATCACGAGTCCGGCTTTCAGACCGCAACTGCCGACAGACTTCAACGCCATCGACGACCGGAACCATCAAGTCCAGTAAAATCATGTCCGGCTGTTTGCTACGAGCTTGGTTGATTCCGTCTTGTCCATCGTGGGCACAGAAGACCTGATACCCTGCGGACTCAAAGTTGTACTCAAGCACGCTTGCTAACGAACGGTCGTCTTCGACGATCAAAATCTTCTTGGCCATACTAACTGTGAGTTGTTGGAATAGAAAAGGGGGATCTTAAAGTCGAATTAAAATAGGGCTTACTAAATGTGTAGCCAGAAAACACTCAAGACTCCTCCGTGTTGTAGATTTCAGCTCCATGCCGATGCCGAATGATCTCTCCATCAACAAAATAGATCACGTCTTCAGCGATGTTTTCAGCGTGATCAGCGATCCGTTCGAGGTGCCTTGAAGCAGAAAAACAGTGCAAGGCTGGAATCACGAGTTCTTTGTCTT
>CAZJBW010000236.1:0-2699 GCA_964543985.1 uncultured Pirellulaceae bacterium
TGTTGCGACGCTTGTTGGCTTCGACGAGAAGCGGTGTCGTAAAAACCTTCCGTTGCACGCCTCGAATGTTGAACACACACTTGCGTTTATCACCCTTCGAGACTGATGTTGTCGCGGCATTGCTCACCGGTGATCCACTGCAGCCGTTGCGGGTACAGTTGCCGTTAGCACGGGTCGCAGAACGCGAAACGACTGGTTCCGGTCTGTTTGTTACTTTTTCCGTCGACCCGGGAATCGCGTGTTCAGTGACTTCTTTAACACTGTCTGACCACTGTCTGACCTCCACATTGAAATGGTCGGCATGACGCATGGGGCCGGGGCGATTCTTTATGTCGCTGATGGACTCTTACACATGCTGGAGTGCGTAACGAACGGTCACGAAGCATGGCCGACCATGCCTGCCTATCATTCTCTTCAGTATCTGCAATCATCGGGGTTGCCCTCCACAACTCGCGATCCAAGCTACCTCGCATCAATCTTAGGCTGAACCCGGCGTACAACATGGTTTTTACGCTGAGGCCCTTCGGGCACACCTTGGCTCTTTGGCAACGGGCCTTGGCTTTGGTAGAATCTCTCCTAGTTAATGCATCGTTCGCTTCGTTTAGGGCGGTGTCGTAAAAACCTTCCGTTGGTGCGACCCATATCGGACGATACGCAAGTTCTCCAGCTTGGATTCGAAGTGAATCGGCAAAGTTGTTTGTTGCCTGTCGTCAGGATCGTCCAGGACGTTTGGGGTGGTCGCTTCGTTTCTGTTTCAAGGTTTCTCGTTATGGCTCTTCGACGATTTGAATTGAACGATGGCTCTACCAACAAGTTTTGGCAGATTGATCAGCGCGGCCAGCTGTATTCGGTACAGTACGGACGTGTCGGTACGAATGGGCAAACAATATGGAAGTCCTTCGACAATGAGGCCGCTGCCGAGAAAGCCGCCGCGACTCAAATCAAGAAAAAAAACGATAAGGGTTACAAAGAAGTAAAAGTGGTGCGAAAAAGGACCCAAAAATCAGGCCGTATCACACCGCCTCCGTCGATGGATGTGACGACCATTATTCCCGAGGTTTCCGGACATACAGCCATCACTGTGCGATTGCATCCTCAGCAGGGTGAAGTAGCAGATATCGGGGCGTCGAAAGTGGGTGGTCAAATTCTGTGGCCGGAGAACGAGGCTTGGCCGACTTGTCTTCACGCGGAACACCTTGATGACCAGCGGCCCGTGCTAGTGCCCGTTCTACAACTGCGGAAAGAGGATGTCCCGGAACTGCCCTTTCCTCCTAAGACAAATTTGTTCCAGTTGCTCTGGTGCCCCAACAAATGGGAACACGACGAGGTGAGGTGCAATCCGCTGCCGAGAATATTTTGGCGCAATTCCGAACGCGTCAAGAAGCCGATCGGAAATCCGCCGCCAAACATTTTTGAAGAAGACTGTGTCCCGAAACCCTGTACCGTGACTCCCGAACGCGTTGTGGAATTCCCGGACACCGACTTTTTATTTGAAACGGGTATTTTGGGTCGGCTTGAAGAAGAGCACGGTGAAGAGTTTTGCAGTATGTATCAATTTGAGTTGAGCACCTGTCCATCGATGAAGGTTGGAGGCTATCCCAACTGGGTTCAGGATGGAAGCCCCACGTACTGCCCTAAAGGTCATGAAATGGAATTTCTGCTGCAGCTTGGGGATAGTGAGTACGCCAATACCCAAGATCATCCACGTTGGATTCCGGAAGAAGACCGCTGGATTCTGAAATCGAAAAGCCACAAAAAGACAGGCCCGGTCTACGGCCCGCCTCAGTTTGCATTCGGGCACTCCGTGTTTTACTTTTTTGTCTGTCGCGAGTGCTCTGACTTGCCACTTAAGATGGAGGTGCAACGCTGAAAAGGTGTAAAGCATAGCCACCTGTTCAAGTCGGTCACGTTGTTCCGCTGGACCGCACAACATGGTTTTTAGGCGGTGGCGCGGCTCGGCTAGGACGATGATCGTCGTCGCGGTTGCCAATACAAGCTCACGACACCTTTCAGTGAACTTTCGCCCCCTCCGCTGTCGTATATAAACATGTTGTGCGACTCTCGATGGATACCGAAACGTTACGCAACGCATTCCTGTCATTCACTGACGCGGCGACATTCCGCCGTTTTACGACGCAACTTCGCCGTGACGCCCCTGACAATTCTCAGTACGGTCGAAATGGCGACGACACCTTCCGCTACTGGCAAGAACAACTTTGGACGCGCTTCACTTCAGATCATCCATCCGCTCCTACGGATATGGACTCCATTCGCGCTGCCCTGCTTTGGTGTAATGTCCACAATACTGTTCTTGTCGACGGTCACGGTTTCATGGCGGATCGCGTATACGACACGCCGGGTTTCACTGATGCACTCGAATTGGAATTTCCCTATGGCTATGGGTACTGGAATATCGTCTGTCCAACCTGCGTGAAAACTTGCGCTGACTGGGTGCGCGTGAATGTTCCAGATTCTACGCGTTAACGTCGCACAACATGGTTTTTACGCTAGGCCTTCGGCACACCTTGGCTCTTTGGCAACGGGCCATGGCCTTGGTAGAATCTCTCGTAATTCAGACGCCGTTCGCTTCGGTTAGGGCGGTGTCGTAAAAACCTTCCGTTGTGCGACCTCGATTAATGGCAACGCTCATCATTTTTCTGTTTCTCGCTGCAGTCGTTGGCTGTGGTGGGCCTCAAACT
>CAZJBW010000237.1:0-2695 GCA_964543985.1 uncultured Pirellulaceae bacterium
GTTGTAAGGCTCATGGCAGCCTAATTGACCGCTGAATTGAATTGGATCCATAAACGAAAAGAACGAAAGGCTGCTTGAATGCGAAGATTGATTTGTACTGTTGCATCTAGCATGTTTTTGTCGGCGATGTTTGCCGTAAGCGACTACGCGGAAGCGTTCCAACAGGACGATGAACCGTGGATTGCGATCGATTTCAACAAAGAAATTGACCAAGTGGCAGAAGCCGGCACCTTCGCTGAGCAAAGACTGCTAAATGTGGTAAACGCGAGTGGTGAATTGTTGCTGTCCAAAACGGTGTACTCATCGAGGAAAGTTGACGATCGCCTCCTCGTGGTTAGTCAGGAAGGCGTTTGGATTTGGAGCCCTGCAAGAAAGGACGTTATTACAGACTGGGATCTTCTTGAGCGATTCCTCAAAAGTAATGACATCGATTCCCCTGCATTTTATCTTTTTGGAGAAACGCTCTTATTTACGCAGGCGGATAATGACGAGCCAAAGTGGGGCTCATTTCATTCCGATCGTGGTTTTCAAATGCATGAGGACCAGGTTTTCAATTTTGGTTATTTTCACGAGATCAATCGCGACACCCGATTACTTCCGGCGTTATCAAGATCGGAGAATCGTTGGGGGTTTGTAAACAAGAAACTCGATTGGGTGCTTGGGCCGAAGTATCGCAACGTTTATGCCTTCACGGAATCACGAGCACTGGTTGAAACAGCTGAAGATTCTTTTTGCTATATAGATGAGGATGGGAACGTTCAATCCAGCATTGAATTTACTCCAGTTATGGTTGGCAGTTCTCGGCATTACATTCATTCGTACTACAAAAACGGATACGCTTTGGTAGCTATCGACGAAAACTTGAAGTACCTGGACTTAAACGGTCGAATCGCCTTCCAGGATTCATTACTTTACGAACAGTTTGCTGGATTCAGTGCGTTTTCCGAAGGAATGGCGGCCGCTGTAACTGCGGATAGAAAGATCGGATTTATAGACTCAAACGGCCGCATCAAAATCTCACCGAAGTGGGACAAAATAGACGCAGGATTCTTTGGTGGAATGGCAATCGTTGGCCTTGATGGGCAGCGTCAAGTGATCGACAAATCGTCGCGAGTTCTGGAAGGAACTTTGGAATCTTTCAACCCAAATCTTGAGAAGTTTCTCGGGGACGGTTTGAGTGTTCATCGACAACCATCGGAAGGTGTGATCGTAGCAAGATTCGGCAAAAAATTGTTTGAGCTTAACGCAAAAGATGCCTGGGCTCGTGAGCGAGATCGTCAAAAACGTAACGACAAATAGGTGCCGATGGGGCAAGGCCGTCTTTACGGTTGGGTGGCACTGCTGGCTCGTCCAGCAGTGTTGATTTCAGCCGCGAAGGAATATGGCGATCCTTCCACAGGTTTCCACACTGAAACACTGCTAAACAAGTTAGCAGTGGCACCGGTTTTTCGATTTGCCAATACAGGTTGTGCAGTTAGCAGTGGCACCCGAGCGAGAGGCTGCTTGAATGCGAAGACTGATTTGTGCTGTTGCATTTAGCACGGTCGGAATCTGGAAGGTTCCGCTACGAGCAGAAATGCTCTAGCGATTTGTTTTTGCGGTTTCCAGGAATTCCCGGATGTCGCCGTCGCCGTACAGCAACTGTGTGCCGTGCTGAATCGTAAAACTATCGTCGGCAAAGCGGGACAAGCTGACGCCTGATCCTAGGACTCGCTTGGCACTCTTTGTGGTCGTTTCACCATTCGGCTTGGCCAGGAACGATACGACTTCGTGCAACTCGTGCTCGGAGAGTGTTACCTGGAACTCTCCCTCTGGCCGAAATTGTTCAAGTACCAGCGTTCCGGCAGGTTGCCTTCGTACAAAAATCAGATGCTTCGATATGACCGGGAAGCGACTTTTTACTGACTCGTTGGATTGGTCCCATCGAATACCAATTCGAATGCAGTTCGGAGAATAACGCAGGTGATTGACGATCGCGCCCGTGGAATAAACGTCGAGATAACTGACGCTAACCGCTTTGTTGGACTGAATTAGTGCGGCATCGTCAATCAGCAACCCAATGCCAGTTGATGAGAAATCGCAGACGATTGCCTCGATCGCTTCACCTAAACCAAACGAAATGTACGCAACACACTTGCTGGCCAGCGGATCATTGCGTTGCGATCCTCTACGTTCACTGGTTTTGTTTTCCGCGTTGGCAGTGGCAGAAGCGGCATCTGCAACCGGAACACTATTCGTTTCAGTTGTTGAATCAGACATGTGTTTTCTCAAGAAGTTGATCCGCGATTCCAGTAAAAAACGAGATAGCAGGAACTCAATTATTTGTCACCAGAATGCAAGTGAACGAAATAGCCGGCGAAAAACCCGCGTCTGGGATGGGGAAGCATCCCCGGCGTAACGGTTGTGGCGATTCGCTTGGTTTTTTTCGGCTGGGTGGCACTGCTGGCTCGTCCTGCAGTGTGAAGCTTTTGTCCGATATCAACCGTAGCTTTCACCTCTGGTTCAGCATGCACCCGTGCGATTGGCAACAGACGGAAGTTGTCCGCCGGGAGGCGACCGCGCTTCTCGGAATCGATGATTCACTAATTGATCCACCAATTTCTGACACATCGAATTAAGAAGTTGTGACGAAGTAGCTCGCCTCTCCGAGGCGAAAGGCGTGAATGCTCACGGCTCGGAGAGCCGTGCTACTTAC
>CAZJBW010000238.1:0-1196 GCA_964543985.1 uncultured Pirellulaceae bacterium
GGCAAAGTTCAAAGGCTTCATGCCCGGTGCCTAGTCAAACTATTTTTGCCTAGTGTTTGTGAACTACGTTTCCGATAATCGCTCCCGCAAATTTGATTCCCGCACCAGTGTTGTGACGTGACCGTTTATAAGTCGTTTGAAATCCGAATGGAGCCTTGAACTTTTCCTTGGTAATCACAGAGTCGTATGACTTGCCTTTCTTGGGCTTGGCAATCTTGAGATAGGTGACGCCTTTGTTCTGAGTCGATTCAAAGGGACAATTGGAATTCGATTTTTCAAGCAATGACAGATTCATAAAGGACTTTGTGCTGCTCTCAGGTGCTTTGGCTTCAATCCAAACCGTTGAGCTGGCGATTTCTTTGGACCCATCGCGTCCAGTTGAGTTTCGTAAAGCCCCGTTTGGAAGGTGTGATTCGTTTTAACGTCCCTCGATTGCTTGCTCCCATCATCAAAGCTCCAACGATGAGAAATTTTTCCGGGCTTTACATCTCGGGACTTATCTCCAGTGAACTCAACGGAAATTGGAGCTTGGCCTGTAACAGAATCAGCAACAATCTCAGCAACAGAATTTTGCACGGTTATCTGGGAGCGAAAGCTGTTCAATCCACTTCCTGATGTCGAATCTGACGCAATTAACGTTACTGAATAGACGCCCGGTTTGGTCGCGGTCCATTTGAATTGGCCATTTTCGACAGATCCAACCTCGCCAGCGGGCCGATAGAAATTTACCGGGAAACCTTCTTGGTCTTCCGCCTTTAAATCAAATGAAATCTCTTCGCCGGGCAGCACAACCTGAGGCGGAAGTATTTCCATGGTTGGCCGTTTGTTTGTTCTGCCGGCCTGATTGAAGATATTGATCACCGCCGGATTGCTTTTTGATTCGCCATTGTCCGCCACGACCAAGACGGAAGTCCGACCCTTGGGAAGTTTGGCGTTGTAGGGAACGGAAATTCGATAGTCGCCACTTCCCAAGTCTTCGATCTTGGTATCCGGGTTTCCGTTAAGCAGGCCAACCGAAATTTTCAACGGCTGCCCTTGGATGTCGTAACAATCCGAAGTCGAGAATGTAATCTCTACGTCGGTGCCTTTGGGTTGTTGCACCAACGCGGCAGTTCGAATGGCATAAACGGGTTTGCCAGATTTAACTTTTACGTCGGCGAGAACAGCGATCGGCGGAGCGAATTTAAGTTCACTAG
>CAZJBW010000238.1:1296-2664 GCA_964543985.1 uncultured Pirellulaceae bacterium
GAGTCTCAAGACTATATATAGATGTTGGCGTGAGAGGAGTTCGAACGCTGACACCGCTTGCCAACCTCACAATTTTGGAAAACATTGACGCTAGAGCACTTTGAAAATCTCTGTTCACGCCGAAATGTAGGACCCGGTTACCACCGCCAATTTTTTTGACCGGTGGGAACCGGGCCTGCAGAAATTCGCGCAAACTAACTTTGAAAGTGCTCTAGAGAGTGCCACACGATGGTCGACGAGATGGACCGGGCGATTGGCCCGATTTGAAGTTGAGAACGCATTACAACTTGAAAGCGACCGCTTATTCTGTTTGCTGTTCGGCTGCTTGCTCTCTGTGTTTTTTGGCCAATTCCGACATGCCCAATTTTTCATAGACGATGCCAAGTTTCTGGTGAACGGATTTTGAGTCGTCAGCGCCTGCAAGGGCCAGTTCAAGCTCAGTGGCAGAATCTCTGAAGTTTCCTTGCTTCATCAAAATATCACCGTAGGTATCGTGGAATCGCCCATCGCGCGGACGTTGCTCAATGGCTGTTTTGACAAGCTTGGTCGCCCGTTCCAGATCCGGGTTTTCGGATTGCGCGATCATCCATGCCAGATTGTTGAGGACGATCACGTAGTTTGGATCCAACTTGTACGCTTGCTCCAGATGAAACTGGGCCCTTTCACGGTCCCCTTCTTGCCACAGAAAATTGCTATAAGCCAAATGCCCCATTGGCGTTGGTTGGTCACCGGTCACCATGCTTACGAATGCGTCTCGGATTTGATCGATGCCATCCGTTTTTTGATTGGCGATGTACATGCGCATCAAACGGTCGTAGACGGGTCGATAGTTTGGATCAATACTCATGGCGCGAACCAGCAAATCAACTTGTGTTTTCAAATCCTTTGAATTGGATCGTGCGCGATCGTGCATCATCACGTAAAAATCCGAAGCCGAGCGTTTGATGGCCGCATCTGGTTGCAGCCGGAATCCCTTGCTCAGGATCTGTTCTGCTTCATCGAAATCCTCTCTTTGTGCGACGATGTTTGCGAGAACGATTCGAACCTGGTGATTTAGCTCGTCTTTTTCCAACAATTCGCGATACACGTTTTCGGCCGTTTTAAGCACTTCCTGACGTTTTGCTTCCTCGCCACGCCCACGATGAATTTGGGCGATCGTCATATAGTTTGCCGGTTGGTTGGGGGCGGCTTCTTCCAACACCCTGATTGCTTCGTCATAGTTTTCGCTGGCGAGATAAAAAACCGTCCATGCCTCAAGGATTTCCGGCGACTGCTTGCCAGAGGGCATTTTGGATTGTGTCAAATGCCAACGCAGCTTTTTCAAGAACGTGGGATCCTTTTTTGCTTGGCCAGCGTACTTGGACAATG
>CAZJBW010000239.1:0-2649 GCA_964543985.1 uncultured Pirellulaceae bacterium
TTCTCGGCCTGTTGCACCTGTTGGTACGCACCGAAACTTGCTTCGAGAAATCCGACGATGTCGTCAAATGGAATTCCGTCGACCGAGGATTTCTGTGCTGATGCGAGAACACGAAGAATGAGCGATCTCGGATCCGTGTCGCGAGAAACGAATCTTGAGACTACGTCCTCGGGTGTTCCCATCACGTATCGGGACCAAGCTTTTGCCTCGGAGTGCGGATCGAGAGCAAGAAGATAGGACGTTCCACAATCAGAGAACCCCAGCCGGCCAGCACGACCGACAATGTTCTTGTACTCGGCAACTGAGTACGGCTTGCTACCGGGGTGCTCAAGCCCAACGACCACAACAGCTTCGGCAGGTGTGTTCACTCCCATCGCCAGGGTGGTCGTGGCAACGACAACGCGAATCTCGGAATTGGGCTGTCGGAAATGTTCTTCGATGGCCAACCGCTCCTCACGCTCAAGATTAGCATTGTGGAACGCTATGCCACCTGCTAGAGCTTGACGCAATGCTGTTGACGCTTTGGACGGGTCACCGTCAGGAAGAACTGCAATAGTGGCGTCCGCAGACGGCAATCCCAGTGCGTTAGCAAGGTAGAGAGCACAGCCACGCGTTTGGCCCTTTATCTCACGGAAAACGATAACCTGTTTGCCTTCTCCAACGAGCTTTCGCACCAGAGGGATGACCCAGTCCTGACTGCTGCCTTTTCGATATTCTTGTGGGGCTACCGACTCGGTGATGACCTCGTTTCCAGACGGATCGATGTGGCGAACAGATCCGTCCGCTCGAAGAATGCCTTCGTCCAGTGGTACCGGCCGTTCATTCCGACGAAGCAGTCGTGCATCCAACCAGCGTTCGAGGCCATTCGTGTCTCCGATAACGGCAGAAAGTGCGATCAGCTGAGGTTCGATGCCCTGTCGTCTCCGCATGCGCAGAAGCGTGAGGACGAATTCCAAATTGGCTCCACGCGAGTCATCCGCAATCATCTGGACTTCATCAACGACGACCGTCCCGACCTGTTCCAAAATGTGCGGTTGTCCAACTACTGTTGCGGCGAACTTTTCGTACGTCATCAGGCAAATGTCGTACTGTCCCCGCATGAGGGCAGGGATGTCGTCGGCAAATTCACCAGTTGCTCGTATGACCTTTAAACCGAATGGGCCATAATTTTTGGTAAACTGCTTGTGTTTATCATTGACCAGCGCTTTCAACGGCAGCAGAAATAGCGATCGCCTTCGATGTATCGCATCTTTCACAGCCGCCAATTCACCAATCAACGTTTTACCTGAAGAGGTCGGGGCCGACACAACCAAATGCTGGTCGTTGAGCACGTTAAACTCGTTAATTGCAGTGAGCTGAAGATCGTTGAGCGATGGAATCGTATGCGATAGCTGCTGCAGCAATGGTTCTGGAATTCCGAGCGCTTCCAAACTGGCCAGATCCGATGTTGCTCGCGGATCTGCATATTCAGGAAACTCAGCTTTGTATTGGTCCCCGCGGACAAACACAGGGAGTGTCATTTCGCCGTCGATGGTGCCGCGTATCGTAGGGTGCTGTTCTTTTCCGAATCCCTTTGCGCCATCCATCACTCTTTGTGTGACATGTTTGAGTAGAGAGTAGACGCCCACTCTGCCGTTCTCTCGGGCCTCCTCGCATCCTTGCAGCCCTTCAAGAACGTGGTAGGTAAGGAGGCTGTGCCGAAGGCGGCCAACCTCCCAAGCGGGTTGCGTCGCGGTTGATGCCGTCAGGATCAGTCTTCCGTTTCCGGAAAGTTTCTCCAGCAGACTGTCAGTCGAATCGAGATCCTTAGGCGCAATGTCGATTTGCAGCACCTTCGCACCCATTCCGCCAGAGAAGCAGCAATCAAGAACACATAGCAGCCGCTTCGCCGGAATTCGTGCAAACCAGTCAGTCAGTAGCTCCAGTGGAATGCACGTGTTGTCAATGTCTCCGACGTCAGCGTCGTAAGTAACGAGCTGGTGGGTCGACGTACCATGCCCAGAAAATGCGACCACAACAAAGTCGTCTTTGGAGCACCTTGAGAGTCGATCAAATTCGGATTCGATATTTAACCGAGTGGCATCTTCGTCCGCTAGCAGACTCAGGTTGCCGCCGAGCGTATCTGCAAACAGGGCGTGCAGGGCAACTGCATCCCGACGAGAACAATTCAGCCAATTGATTTTGGTCGACGCATATCGGTCGATCCCAACAAAGAGTCCATGAAACTCCATCTGCAAATCTCCTAATAGGTAACTGAATTGTCCTGTTGTTGCTTGGTCCTGACAAGCTACGAGTTAAGGAAGAGTCGAAGAAAAGGCATGGCAAGACAAGTCCATCCAAACGAGTCTTCCGGTGAGAACAAAGATGTTCAAATCCCGTACACCATCGTTGATATTGAAACCGCTTTTGGACGGTGGATTGCCGTTTCGATCAATTCAACACCCGATTTGCCCGTAAGCATCACATCAACCTGCTTGCTTTTGGGAACAGAATGGGAACATTGTTGCCAATTCATGTTCAATACAAACAGTTGACTAACGATCAATTTGAACCTTAAAATGTCGAAAAACGCGAGGAAGAGTAAACAAACAGTACGCTAATGCAATGCTTGCTAAGTAGCGTTTCGTCAGATTCAGGTTCTAGTGTCCT
>CAZJBW010000240.1:0-2639 GCA_964543985.1 uncultured Pirellulaceae bacterium
AAAAGGGGACGCAGCGCTGCGTCCCCTTTTCCGTCCCCCAAAAGCACATGAAACAGAGCCCAATAATTCCGATACCAATTGGAATCCAGCCAATGGAATGGATGGTTGTCGATTAATCATCTCCTGCATTTGCATCATTAGCCGTTTTGGACAGTCTAACGGTAATTCGTTTTCGTAGCCAAATATTGCCAATAATATGCAGGAGAAATCACTCTTCCAAGAGCGTTTCGATCGTTTCAGCCAAACCAAGTCTGTGTGCTTTGGCAACTCGCAACTTTCCATCACGATCGAAAAAGTACATGCTTGGATAATTGGGAACTGCAAAACTCTCTGACAGGCTGCCATCCTGGTCGATGATGTTTGGCCAGACTTTGGGATGCTTCTTCAGAAAGTCTTCACATTCCTCTTTGCCGCTTTCAGAGTGGATGGCGAGTATCTCAAATCCTTTATCGTGATAAAGTTCATGCAGACGTTGAAACTCAGGTTGCATCGTCAAGCAAGGTCCACACCATGTGCCCCAAAACTCTACCATCACAACTCGATCCTTCAACTTCTCCTTGATCTCGGCAGAGAGTGAGTCCTTTAGCAATTTTTCGATACCTTGTCCTTCCAAAGCATCTAACTTGGCACGCCCCCCTTCGGGTACAGCACGAAAAAACCCGTCTTCACCTGGATTCACTTTGCCTATCGAAGGATAATGTTCACGTGATTCGAAACGCCTAAGATCTTTAAATGCCTCTTTTAAGTCCTGCTGATCGTCAACAGAAAGCTCATCAGACCAAACAGTCAGACTCCCCAAATTTGGCAATCGCCGCAGACTCATAACAGCGTCTTTGGAAATTTTTCCGCCGACCGTTAACGATTCCAATTGGTCACACTCGGCAAACTTTTTGACACCGGCATCGGTCATGAACATATCTTGCCCAAGACTTATATGGCGGAGCGACCGGGATTTTGCCACCCAATCAGCAAGTTTGTTATCCGAAACGCCAGTTAGAATGTCAAAACTTCTAAGCTTGGGGCAATCACCAACAAACTTCCATAGTTCGGTGTCAAGCGAATTCACCCAAATCTGAATACTGGTCAGATTCGGCAAACTGGCCAACACCGACAGGTCTCGAACCCTGCCATGGATTTCAAGGTACATTGACCGCAGGCTTGTCAGCCGTTCTAACGGTGCGAATAGATCTTCGTCAAAATCATGGACTTTTAAGTACAGAAAACTCAACTCTCTCAAATCGCAGATGGTCCGAACCAAATCGTCACTGGCATCAACCCCAATGATTTTCAGATTCTCCAAATTCTTGTTTGCATGTATTAACCCAACCAACTGCTCAACCGTCGCGTCGCTTCCCAAACCCTCAATTTCCAGGTAGGTAATATCTGTCCGATTGGCAAGCCTGCCCAACAATTCTGCTGACGGAGCTACGATTCTTGGCAGTATACGCAGCGCGGGCATTCTCATCATTGCCTTTGTTAACAGCTCTTTTTCCTCACTTGAGAGCGATACATTGAAACGGACCGCCTGGAGTAACTTCAGTTCTGGCAAACGCTCAATAAACTCAGTCGTTGCTTTTGCCTGACCTTGGAATCCAAGTGTGTCCAACGATGGTAATTCGATTAGTCCATCCATAAGCGATGACGTGAGTTCGCCTCCGCCCCAGTTTGCCAACCTCAAAGCCCGCAGCTGTCCCAGGTATTTGTGATAGTCCGCTGAAACGTTTTCCATAACTTGCACGTTCAAGCTGATGAGATTTGGAATTTTGGCCAATGCCTGAATTTTCTCGCTTGCGTTATCATCAAGATCGACATTCAAAAACAGAGGATTCGAATGTTGCGCAAACGCCTTAATCACATCCAACCCAGCCGCGCCGCCACCATGACCTCCATAAAGAGACTGAAGCTGTTTGCTTTTAGCCGTCCACTTCGACAATTGTTGCCGGGCGACTGGATCACAATCACTTTGGTATTGGCAGTTAACTACTTTTAAAATTGGCAATCCATTTAGATTGGACAAATCAATCTCAGCATCGACCGTGCAATTCCTAAAATAGATCTGCTGCAGCGAATCAATTTTTTCAAGTTTGGTTAGCAATTCAGTGGTAACCGTCGGATTAATCAACATCAGACGTCCGATCGGGACCCCGACAAGATGATCCAATTTCTCATGCAGTTTTTCATTGGTGACATTTAGCGAGAGATACGATTCTTTCGGAACTGATACTTTTCCGACAGCTGGACCGACTGCTTTACCAGCCCATTCAAACGAAAAATAGCCAGTCCAATCTTTTCTTTCTTTGGGTAATCCCAAGACCTCCAAAGTTCCAATTTCTAAACCCTCTGGAAACGTTAAGACAATCGTTTCTTCCTGAACGGAAGCTGAATTCTTTTCAGTGCTATTGCCTTCAACTAACTCATCTGCGACTTCAACTCCGCTTTCGCCTATCACCAACCTTAGTCCAGGCAAACACAACGCACATAAAACAGTGACAACCAGGGCTCCCGACCACGAGAGTCGTCTGGCCCTTGGCAACCCCGAATTCATGATTCGTATCAAGCGAGATTTAAGTGGATGTCGAGCCATGCTAAAAGCCGTTTGCAACCGGTCGGTGCATTCGACTTCGTTTGACAACTTGGCA
>CAZJBW010000241.1:0-2635 GCA_964543985.1 uncultured Pirellulaceae bacterium
AACCACAAAGTTAAACTAGGCAAAAAACGCTCGAAAACCAACGGTGTTATGCTGGGCAGAATGGCTTCCGGTTTGTGGGTGTCCCCAGGTGCTCCATTGTCAACGTCCACGCTCTGACTTGAGTTTGGCGGGGTTCGAAAAGTTTCCAAAAATGTCCGTCTATCCGATCGAAAGTTCTTGAATGTCAAAGTCAGTGACGTTGTAATGGTTTTGCGACTTTGTCTTTCTTCGCTGTTTAACGATCAGGCACCCTTGATGAAAAAAAAGATCACGTTCCTTTGTGCATTTGCATTAGTTGTGCTGCCTTGTTCTGGTGTCGTGATGGCTCAAGGAGTCGCACGCATTAATGCCGACACTTCGGCGAGCCTTCTGGGCGACGGAACGGGTGTGACCGTTGGGATCATTGATTCCGGCGTTGACGCGTCCCATCCGCTGCTGGCGGGCAATGATTCGCAGGGAAACTCACGGCTGGTAGCGGCAGGCAATTTTGTTCCTACAGAAGCTGGACAATCGCCAGACGATGTTAACGGACATGGAACCGGAGTCGCTGGCGTCGTACTGGGAGCGGGCGTTGGCGTCGCTCAGGATGCCAGATTTATCAACGGTCGCGCCATCGACAACAACAATTCGTTTCAATCGACCAACTGGGTCGTCGACGGTGCTGGTTTTGCTGTCGACAATGGCGCCGACGTGCTGAACCTGAGCCTGAACACGTTTGGCGAATTCTCAGCTGGTACCTTGGGCTTGGACCAAATGCTCGACTATGCCGCCGTAAATCGCGGCGTAACCTCTGCCGTATGTGCAGGAAATATTAGCAGTGCTGCTGGCGGAGACACGTCCGTTCGATCGCCAGCAGGAAGCTTCAACTCGATTGCCGTTGGCTGGACTTCATCATCTTCAAATTACGACCAGCTAAACACCGACAGCTCATTCGGACCGACTTCCGATGGAAGGATTAAGCCAGATATTGTCGCTCCAGGAGAGAACATTCTAACGCTGAGCGACGACTGGGAAACTGGAAATGATTTCCGCACTTTCAATGGATGCAGTTTTGCGACGCCACACGTTGCCGGCTTACTGGCTCAGCAAATTGATTACGGACGCACGACTGGCCTCGACACTGATCCGTTGGCACTAAAAGCGACGTTGCTCAACAGCGCCGACAAAAATGTTTTTGATCGCACCGGTGGAGCGTGGGAATCATTTGATGCTCAGTTGGTCAACGGCGTATACACAGTCACCAGCGGATTGGACGAACAATTGGGCACAGGACAAGCCGATGGTATTCGCCTGTTTGATCAATATTCGGCCGGGGAACAGGCAGCCGGAGTCGTTGATGAAATTGGTTGGGATATAGGTACCGTTCTCAATGATGATCCACTAGTCTATGACTTTGACAATGACCTGGTTGGAGGATCTACTTTCACCGCCACGCTAACCTGGTTCCGGGATGTCGCTTTTATAGACGACGGTGACGGGATGATCGATGCCGCAGACCAGTTCATCGCATCTGCGCTTGACGATTTGAACCTTTCGTTGTTTTTCGAAGGCAACTTGGTAGGGATTGCAAATAGCACCATCGACAACGTCGAACACCTTCACTTCGACCTGACCCAAACAGGAAGCTACACATTGGTTGTAGACAGGTTCGCAGGAACAGGAACAGGAACGGGAACAAATTTTGGCCTCGCGTGGTCAGCAACAGCCGTTCCTGAACCTTCGGCCACTGCATTGATTCTGCTTCTTGGGGCTGGACTGCTTCGCCGAAAACGCATCGCGTAATTCTGCATTCTCACGCTAACAACCGAACAACTAGATTCGTCCAAGTACTCTCGCATAGAGTACTTTCAAGTATTCCGTCTCGGGCATCGCAGGATGGATCGGATGGTCAGGTGCTTGTCGGCCTTCGCGAAACATCTGCAGACTACGTTCGACATCGCGGGCCGCTTGGCTCATTCGCTGAACCAGAACGTCTCGCGGCATGTGGAAGGAACACGAACAAGTCACCAAAATCCCATCGTTGTTGACCAGCTGCAATCCGCGACGCATCAATCGCGTGTAAGCTTCGGTGCCGTTGCGGAGATCTTTCTTGCGCTTAATGAAAGCCGGTGGATCGAGGATCACGACATCCGAATGATGTTTGTCGGCTCGCAATCCTTTGAGCATATCAAACGCATCGCCATGAGCCGCGATGACTTTGCCTTCGACGTCGTTGAGTTTTGCATTGATCGCGACCTGTTCAAGTGCGGATTCCGAAGCGTCGACGCAGATCACTTGACTGGCTCCAGCAACAGCGGCACCGATCCCCCAAGCGCCGACGTAACTGCATACATCGATCACAGTTTTACCTTTGACCAACGGAAATAGCGCGGCGCGGTTGTCGCGCTGATCGTAGAACCAGCCGGTTTTTTGACCGTCTTTCAAATCGACGGCAAATTTCGCGCCGTGTTCCTCGACGATGACTTGTTCGGGAAGCGTTCCAATCGTTTCCGAATAGAGTTCCAAGTTCTCCATCTTCCGCAACGAATGATCGTAGAAAACAAAGGGGATTGCGCCAAGAAGCTTGGCGAAGGGGGAAGATAACGATGTGAATTGAAATCTGAAACCTTTGATAGTGACCCTGCGGGTGTAAATC
>CAZJBW010000242.1:0-2529 GCA_964543985.1 uncultured Pirellulaceae bacterium
CGAATGGCACTGCCGACCGGTTGCTGTTCGATTTTTGGCGCAGCGGTCCTATTGACACGGAAACAAAAATCTGAAAATTTCATCAGTGTCTTGCGAAGATTCAAGTTATTGCCCTTCGCTTGGCGAAGAAACAGAAGCCCTCCTTGGTTCGACGTCAGTGAAAAGCCAAGGAGGGTTTTTTGTGTCTGCACCAATAGCAAATCCAACGCCGCATGGCAGCCGCAGTTTCGATCTCATCAAAGACAGCATGCTGCAGTCTGACGCACTTCCGTTGGCCGAAGTACTCGATGCCGATCAATGGCAAGCTGTCTTCGATCAGCACGAAGTTGATTTCGGTTGTGACGAAGATGCGATCTACACGCCGGCGATCACGCTTTGGGCATTGATCTCTCAAGCATTCTTCAAGGCAGAAATGCGCAGCTGCAAAGCTGCCGTTGGACGTGTCGCTGCACTCTGGGCAACGCTTGGCAAAACCGTTTGCAAAACCAACACAGGTGCTTACTGCCGTGCCCGCGCCAAGATCACCTGGAAAGTCGTGCGGGACATCTGTTATCAAATCGCTGAATCTGCTGAATCATGTTTTGATCAACAGGACGTCGAACTGGACGACAATCCACACGAGGTAGTCGCCGAAGTGCAAGCAGCGGCTGCCAGTGGTCGTTTTCTGTTGGTCGATGGTTTCACGGTCACCGCTGCTGATACACCAGAAAACCAAGAGGAGTTTCCACAAAACCCTTCTCAAAAAGAAGGCTTGGGATTTCCAATCATTCGTGGCGTTTGTCTGATCTCGTTGGTCACTGGTTTGCTGGTTGCTTTGGAATTTGGCCCTTATGCGGGCAAGCAAAGCGGCGAGACTTGGTTGTTGTGGAAAATGCTCGACCAGTTAAAACCGGGGGACACACTGGTTGCCGATTGTTTTTACTGCACGTACTGGCTGATCGCTGCGTGTCAGGCACGAGGCGTGAACATCGTGATGAAGAACCATCATAAGCGTGATGACGATCCGATTGGAGCTCAGCGAATCAACAAGCATCAACGGAGGGTCACTTGGCTCAAGCCTCAGCGCCCAAATTGGATGAGCGAAGAAGAATACGCAGCGATGCCAAAGCAGGTTGAAGTGCGTTTGGTTGATGTGGTGGTTGAACAACCCGGCTTTCGCTCAAAGAAATTTACAGTTGCCACAACGATCATGGATCGAAGCATTTATTCGCGCCGGTGGATTGCTAGTGTTTATCGCAGTCGCTGGTTGGTCGAGTTGGACATTCGCGCGATTAAATGTTCGCTGGACATGGACATTATCCGCGCCAAAACTCCGGCTATGGTCAAAACAGAAATCTGGTCCTGCTTACTGGCATACAATTTGATCCGCATGAAGATGTTACAAAGCTGCGCCGTCAGCCGAAGGATGCCACGAACGCTGAGCTTCACAACGACAATGCAATTGTTGGCAGGAACTTGGGTGTTGGCAGCCGTGGTACTAACCGGTGAAATGATTCAGCTGGGGTTGGAGGTGAGCAGTAGCGAAACTGTTGGCGATCGCCCCGACCGAACCGAGCCAAGAGCCAACAAACGAAGGCCAAAGTTGCTCGCACTCCTAAAAAAAAAACCAAGACACATTGCAAAAGAAGAGTTGGTCACCGCCGCGTGACGTAACTCCTTATACATCAACCGGCAGTGCCATTCGTAGCTTGTACCGAATGGTGCATGGTGACCAGGAGTCTCGTCAACTTTTGAGTCCCTGGCCAATCAAGCGTCCTCGATCCTGGCGGGCAATGGTCAACAGAGCCCAGAACGAAAAGGAAGAGTCGGCCATTCGGAAAAGCCTGACCAAAGGCAAGCCCTACGGCAGCGAAAAGTTTGTCAGTCAAGCAGCCGCACGTCTAAAATTGACTCATACTTTAAGGCCCCGTGGACGACCAAGAAAAAACGCCAATTGACAATCACCGTATTGAGCTGCGTCCGCTGCGTCCCCTTTTCAGTATTAGTATTCAGGGAGTGCTTTGAAAAGATGTTACGGCGATCCTATCAAAGAGATGCAAATTATAGTTACGCCGAATTGAGAAAAACATGATAAATCCTAAGCCCATTGACGTTGAAAAAGCAATTAAAGAAGTCGACGAGAGTTGGGTTAGAATTTATAACGAAAGGGAAAATGAGTCTCTGGAGATTTCGAGATCACAAATCGAAGAATACATTTGGGGCTGGGTTTTTGAATTGTATGACCCTAGAAAGCCGAACGAATTAACGCACGTGCAATATGTTTTCAATAAGCTCAATGGTCAATCGATGCCAGTAGGTACAAAGGGCGTAAGTTTCGCTTACCGCACTATACTCGAGGATCAGAAAAAGAGGAACAGCGGGATCGAAGAGGGGCAGCCATAAATTGGAGAACGAAAAGCACTGTCATGGCTAAATTTGCGAGAAGCAAGAAAAAGGCAAGCAAGAAAAAGGGTCAGGACTCATTGTTTAGATTGAGCGGCTCTCCAACTCAAAACCAGCGCCACCGGTTGTTGAATCGGAGAAGAAAGA
>CAZJBW010000243.1:0-2525 GCA_964543985.1 uncultured Pirellulaceae bacterium
CATTTACATCAAGAACAACACTCATTTTTTGTCTACCTTTTAGAGGCTCTAAAAATAATGAACCGCCCGTAAAGGCGGCGAAACAAACATAGAGCCAAGAGATTCCTATATCGCCGCGCTACTTATGGGAAAATGCGTAGGGATGCAAGGGGATATTGAGCAGGAAATGCAGGGTCTTTGGTTGGCCTGCGGCGTATCACAATAATTCCGTTGCAGCTAGCCCTATGGTTGCATTAGAGAGTGACTCGAAGGACTCATTAAAGCTGAAATAGTTGATGCCTATATGCAGCAAGTGCAGGCCGTTTTTGCTACGGGCGAGACGACCGAGCATAGCTTTCGCCCCGCGCTGGAATTTTTGTTCAAAAACATCACCGACGATGTCTTTGTTATTAATGAACCGAAACTCGTCACAGATGTTGGCCGTCCTGATTTCGCCTTTAAGCGTAAGGTTGGCGAAAATTATATAACGATTGGCCATTGCGAGGCTAAAGATATTGCTACCAAAATATCATAAAAATCCTGATCGAAACAGACCGCATCATGAAAACGATTGAGATGGATTTGGGGTAGGGTCAGGCTAGCTCTAGGGTTTTGCTCTGGATTCCTGATTGTGGCCGAGGCTGACGGCGTGCGAAGGCGTTTTTAAGTCATAAAAAAGCCCGCTAGGAGAGCGGGCTTTTTAGTTTGTGTAAACAAGACTTACTTCTTCTTAAGTCCGAACCATTTGCGTTTTGCTTTTTTCGGCTTGGCCTCAGTGACGTCCTCTGGCTCTGTGCTGATGGATGTTTCCTCAATAGCGGCAGCCTTACGCGTTGGCGCTTTGCGGCGCGCAGCAGGTTTAGGCGTATCTTCAGCCGCAGGTGTTTCAGGCTCTGCTTTTGCTTTCGCAGGCGCTTTCATACGAGCCGGAGCCTTTTTCTTAGCAGGTGCAGCGTCTTCTGCTGGGTCTGCTTTTTTAGTCGGCGCCTTCTTACGAGCAGGGGCTTTGCGCTTGGCCGGAGCTTTAGCCTTTGCTGTCTCTGCCTTTGCTTTGGCAGGAGCTTTTTTAGCAGGGGCTTTCTTTTTAGCGGGCGCTTTACGCTTAGCTTTGGGCTTTTCTTCTGCCGTTTCGGGTTCAACCGCCTTGCCCGGAGCCTTGCGGCGGGCAGGGGCCTTGGACTTCATCTTCGTGACGCTTTCTTTCACCTCAGGGGCCTTGGTTGTCTTTTTGCGCGTTGCTTTCTTCTTCGGTTTATCCTCAGAAACTGTCTTGGCTGGCGCTTTGCGGCGTGCAGATGAACGAGCTTTTGGCGCGGCCTCATCTGTTTTGGCAGGCGCGTCCTCAATAACGGCCTCTTCCGCTTTGGCCTTTTTCGCAGGCGCTTTACGGCGTCCACGTTTTGGTTTTTCGTCTTCAATAGAGGCGTCTTCGACTTTAGTTTTCTTAGAGGGAGCTTTGCGGCGTCCACGCTTCGGCTTTTCTTCCTGATCGGCGGTGTCTTCAGAGGCTTCTATAGCCGCGTCATTCGACTTCTTACCAGGGGCCTTACGGCGACCACGGCGAGATTTTGGTTTCTCGTCACCGCCTTCCGTAGCGGATGCGTCAGCTTCATCAGAAGATGTGTCTTCATTTGACTCTTCAGATGCATTCTCATCCCGGCGCTTACCCCGACCGCCACGGCGGCCTCTGCGGCGGCGGCGTTTCTTACGGCCTTCGCCTTCACCGTCATCATCGCGGTCACGCGCTTCATTTTCTTCGGATTCGTCTTCATCAGACTCGTCGCGATCGCGTTTCTTTGGTTTCTTTTTCTTCTGTTCCTGACGCTGCTTGCGAAACTCTTTTTCGATTTCCTCTAACGGATCAGGGCCATCACCTTTGGTTTTTTCAAGCACTTCAATTTCATATGAGGGGCGAATAAGCTCTTCATCACCGACAAGCTCTGTGAAGAGGCCTGATGTGTCATCAACATGTTGCAATAAATCGCGCTTCTCATTGAAGATATATAGCGCTACGTCAGAGCTGACCTTGAGGCGAACACGTTTGGCTTTGCCTCTTACGCCAACTTCTTCGACCGCGCGAATGGCGGCGAGAGCAGAAGATTCGATAGTCCGTTTGCGGCCAACACCTTCGCAATGCTCACAATGGGCCGTTGAACCTTCGAGAAGGCTACGGCGACGGCGCTGACGGGAGATTTCCATCAAGCCAAATTGTGAAATGCGCGAGGTTTGAACACGGGCGCGGTCACGGGTGAGGGCATTTTTCATGGTGCGTTCGACTGCGCGGTTATTTTTGTGCTCATCCATATCAATGAAATCGATAACGATAAGACCTGCGAGGTCTCTTAGGCGCATTTGGCGTGCGACTTCTTCAGCGGCTTCTGTATTGGTTTTCAGTGCCGTGCGCTCAACATTACGTTCTTTCGTTGAGCGGCCTGAGTTGACGTCAACAGAGACAAGGGCTTCTGTTGGATGGATAACCAGATAGCCGCCGGATTTAAGCTGTACGACAGATTTTAGGCTGTCCTCAATCTGGCGCTCCACATTAT
>CAZJBW010000244.1:0-2522 GCA_964543985.1 uncultured Pirellulaceae bacterium
GGCCAGACTCGTTCGTCCCCGTGGCACTCGCAATGGCTGGGCTAACCGCCACCTTGACCTTGTTTCTTTTACATACGCTTTATTACCTTCAAATCAGGCGGTTGCATGACAGCCACGCCCTCACGCCGAATATTGTTATGTTAGGCGCAACAGAATCTGCAAGACGCATGGTGGAGCAAAATGCCAAAGACAGGCAATTGAACATTGTCGCGATTTTTGATGACCGCTTATCCCGCGCGCCCCACAATATTTACGGTGTGCCTGTGGTCGGTAAGATCGAAGACTTACTGGCGTGGAAAGAACTTCCTTACATTGACCGGATTGTCGTCACCCTGCCCGGCTTGGCGGAAAGCCGTAAGAAAGCCCTGATCGAGAAAATCCGTCTGCTACCAAACAAGATCGCCTTTGTTGTCGATGAGTTTGAAACCCTTGATCATGTCCGGCAGCGACTGTCACAGATTGCCGAAGTCAGCCTTCAAAATGTGTCCGGCAAGGAAAAGAGCGGCCGTCATGTGGCCCTTAAGCGCCTGCTTGATATTACGGTCAGCGCCACAGTCCTTACCTTGGGCGCGCCTGTTCTGGCCTTGATTGCACTTCTGATTAAAATGGATAGTCCCGGACCGGTCTTGTTCACCCAAGAACGCCACGGATTTAACAACCGGGTTTTCAATATCTATAAGTTTCGGTCCTTGCGGGTTGAGGTCGAAGACAAGAAGGCCGCCCAACAAGTGCAGGCGGGCGATAGTCGCGTGACAAAGATCGGACGCTTTATCCGTAAGACAAGTCTGGATGAACTCCCGCAGCTCATCAATGTTCTAAAAGGCGATATGTCCTTGGTCGGGCCACGGCCTCACGCTGTCGGCATGCGCACCGGAGATGTTGAGAGCTATAAGCTGGTTGAGGAATATGCTCACCGCCATATGGTTAAGCCGGGCATGACAGGCTGGGCCCAGATCAACGGCTCACGGGGGCCACTCCATGACGCCGCCAGCGTCGCGCGTCGGGTGCAGCTTGATACGGAATATATTGAACGGGCATCTATCTGGTTTGATATTATTATCATGGCCAAGACGGTTCCGTGCCTGCTCGGCGACAGTGAAAATATCCGGTAATGACAACGCGGACGTCACATATGTTTGACGGAGGTCGGTCATGATCGGCCGATCCATGCTCGCCTATATTCCGGTGAATTTGGCAAATATTATTGTCAGCTTCGGCACCATTGTCGTGTTGACCCGTCTTTTGGACGGGGCGGAGTTTGGCAGATACGCCCTCGCCATGATCACCTTGCAATTCGTGCACATGGGATTGTTCACATGGCTTGAGGCGGCTCTTGTTCGTTACCAAGCCCGCGCCGAAAGCAAAGGTGATGAGAACGATCACCTGCGAACAATCCTTATGGCCTCCAGCCGGATATGTGTGGCGGGGTGGGCCTTAATCATGGCTTCTCTGTATTTCCTGCCCATCGACAGTCTGATGAAAACCGTGCTGGTGGTCGCCCTAACATCGACATGCCTACAGCTCTTTTGCAATCTATGTCTTGAGGCTCATAAAGCATCTCACCGTATTGGCCGATATAGTGCGCTTTACACGACCCAGATGCTACTGAGTTTTTCCGTCGGTATTCTTTTGATCCTGACGACACCTCTTCGGGAAGTCGCGCCGTTTATCGGGATCCTTGTGGGTATCGCGTTTATTATGCTGGTGGATTTGCCGTTTATGTATAGGCGCGCCAAAGGCGGTACGTTCCAGCCAGAGCGTGTTAAAAAATACTTTCTATACGGCGTGCCTATTTGCGTATCGCTCTTGCTCACCTATGCGCTTAACACAGCGGACATGTTTCTGATTGCGGGCATGATGGGCGAAGCGCCCGCGGGGGCCTATAATGCGGGATATAATCTCGCCAACCGTAGCCTTGAGATATTGTTTATCTGGGTATCCATGGCGGTCACACCGATTGTGATCACGGCCCTTGAACAGGACGGCGTTGAGAAATCTCAGGAAGTTCTGAAGAATTACGGGGCGACGCTACTACTGATTACGATGCCCGCCGCAACAGGCATTGCCCTTGTGGCAGAGCCAGCAGGATTCATTTTGGGTGAATCTGTGCGGGCAGACGCGGTGACTGTCATGCCGTTAATCGCCTTTGCCGGGGTTCTGAACGGGCTGATTACCTATTACGTCCACCGCGCCTATATGCTGTCGGGCCGCACTGATATGTTCATGTGGGCCATGGTGCCGCCAGTGATTTTGAACATTGGTCTTAATCTTTGGCTTATTCCGCAAATGGGCTTGATGGGAGCCGTCTGGGCCACCGTATTCGCCTATGCTTTGGCCCTTGTGATTGCCATTATATTTGCCCGCAAATACTACCCGCTGCCTTTACCGATTAAATCCGCAGCTCAGGTGACCATCGCCTGTGCCGCTATGGCCGCTGTGGTTCATGTGGTACCGGTTCCCGAGGCGCTTCCAGACTTTGTCAAAATCCTGATGAAGGCTGCCACCGGAGCCCCTGTCTATAT
>CAZJBW010000245.1:0-2505 GCA_964543985.1 uncultured Pirellulaceae bacterium
CAACTGGACTGGCCATCGTCCAGTGTTGCTACTTTCCATGCTGAATTGCTTGGGCGAGTCCGGATTAAAAGAGTTCACCAACGAACATGTGAATGAAGCAGCCGTGAAGGTCGGCGACTCCCTTCAAGGCTTTCTCGACAGGCTCTGGGAGAGCTTTAACAACGATTCTCGTAAAATCTTCTACGGACTTACTGAATCTGAAATCGAAAACGATCGAGTTGGAAAGCCCGAGTCACGTTTCTTGGTCGCTGGAGGTTTCGCAATTGAGGGTGGCAAGAAGCACACAGCTACATGCCGCCTACTGGCTGACCATGTTGAAGGCACGAAGGACGGAGCGAGTGCCGTTGGCCAACTTTTTGGCGAATGGGACTGCTATCGCAACAACATTCGCACGATTTTGGAACTCCGGATAAACCAAATTCCGGTTGCAAACGCTCGTTTGCATCGTTTGGTGACCAAGTGTTTGGATGACATTCCTGACCACCCTGACGATTGTCTCAACAATCTGACCAGCATCGAAGATGTCGCATTGGATTATGTTTGGGAAAGCGAGCTTGGAAACGGAGACATTCCGAATGAAATTGTCGCTTACTGGACTCAAGCACCTCGCGATCGTGATTACATCATTAAAGAGATGATGGCAGGCAACAATTGGCGCAAGCCAAGAAAGCGGTTTTCCCAGATCAAAATCCTACAGAGATTAACTGGAAGCACGGAAGATTTCGATCGTAAAGCAAAGTACATCACCAAAGATAGCTACGTTCTTTTGAACGCAATTCATCAATTCCGCAATCGCACAGAACACAAAGGCGGGCAAGCGATCCACGAAGGAGTTGCCGTTTCTGCGTTGCTACTTTGTATTGAGTTACTTAGTTGCCTCGCCAGGGAGATTGGCGGCAAGTAAAACCTCTCGATTTGTACTAAACATGCAAGCCATCCGAACCAGGGTGGCTTTTCTTTTGCGCTCAATGAAATTCAACCTTGGTTTAGTTGGATTCAACCTTGGTTGAAAGAAACGAGTTCAAAAGAGAATCGCGGGCCAGGAAACATCGACAATTCTCGACATAGAGAATTATTTCGTGTTTGGCACAGCCGTTGCTTTTACGTCAGCAATCGAACTCAAACTTACATAACAAAGGGATTTCAAAATGCAAAGCAGCCCAACAACAATCGAAATGAACGGATTCAATCTCATCGTTGGTGCTGAGCTACTCAACGCTGTCCCGAGTGAAATCCGAAATGATGAAGGAGCATTGCGCCATTATCTTTACCGGGCAATAGAAATTGGTTTGAAGGCCATGGCAATGGCTGGTGTTCAGCTTGATCGTGAGATGGTCAAGGAAGAGTTTGCTGACTTTGCAAATCACATTGGCCGATTCAGCAAAGGACTACAGGAGCTCTTCGGCGAAGAGCTGACCGAAGAAGATTCAAAACTTGCGCGACAGCTACAGCAATTTATCGGTGACGATGGAAAGCTCGGCCGTTCAATTCGCCAACTTGAAGAGCAACTGGTTGACCCGGAACGCGAATCCAGTATTCCTGGTGCGATCAAGTCGCTGCTTAACCAAACCTTCTTCGCAGCCGACTCGCCATTCAGAAAGGTGCTCGACATTTCTGACGACAGTTCTCCTCTTAAGCGGTTTGTTGTGAGCCAGGAGAAGAGCCTGAAAGAGTTCCAGGAAGAACAAGTCAAAAAACACAGCAGCCTCGAAAAGTCAATCGAGTCGAATTTTCAAAAAATCTTCGATCACATCGGCTACAAGTCTGGACTGGAAGAATCGGAAGACAAGGGCACCCGGAAAGGGCATGACTTTGAGGACGTATGTACCGAAGTTGTCACCAGCGTGGCAGTAAATAAGGACGAAGTCGAACGCGTGGGCCGCGAAACCGTTGATGGAACACGTGTTAAACGTGGCGATGTGTTGATCAAAGTCAATCACGATGGCTTCGATCAAAAGCGAATTGTTGTTGAAGCAAAATCTGGTGGCTTCACTCTGACTGGAAAAAATGGAGTTCACAATCAGTTGACGGCTGCGATGAAGTTCCGAGACGCTGAAGCTGGAATCGTCGTTGTCACTGCCGCACACGCGGGCAAGCGTCAGCGGACCTTTGATCGAATGGGCAGCAACCGCATTGTTGTCATCGTTGACCCAACGGATGAATCTAATGGCTTTCTTCCGCTCGAAGTCGCATATGCGATTCTGAGAGAAGAATTGTTGTGTCAGCAAAACGCTGAGTCTGGTGATGGGCCTGACATTAGTGGTGCCGAGGGAACTATTGCTGAGATTCAGAGCGCACTTAGCTTGGTGAATTCAATGAAGACCAATTGCACAGAAGCGAAGAAGAACGTTGATAGCGTCAGAGAGTCGATTCTGAAAATTGAATCAACAATCCGTGAAAAGTTACGCGACTTGAGGAGGCAGTTACAGATTACGTAGTCGCATCGTGTTGGGGAAGCGTCCTGAGCTTGTACGCACATATATATATTTTCAATTCACAATTTAT
>CAZJBW010000246.1:0-2490 GCA_964543985.1 uncultured Pirellulaceae bacterium
TGCAACCCTTCCATTGGAAGACCTGGCCGAATGATCATGTGAGGAATTCGACCCGAGTTCATCCAAACATCGGAATAGTCCGCCAACTGGATCGAGTCAGGTTTCAATGCAGCTTCGGTTGGTGCAGAAACTGAAGATTCGGAAGCTGTTGTTGCGACAGAAGTTGTTTCGGCCTTGGGCTGTTCTGGCGACGAGTCATCGTTATGCACGCCTGGTGGTTTAGGTGGCTGGACTGCTGTGACTGTGAGTTTAATCTTGTCACCATCCTTCAACTCCATCCGATTCTGCGACAATTCAAATTTGCCAGCGAGGTCGCCGGTAATCTTTAGCAACCATGGTCCCGACTGTAGCCTGGCCTCCGTGTTTGACTTTACGTCGATTATCGTTTCGCCTGCTGGGATGGCGTTTGCGTCACCAACCCATTCAGCAACTACTTCCAGATTTGGATCATCGCATTCGATCGTTAGCGTTGCTCCGTCTGGCCCTCGAAGTGTCAGGACGATGCCTAACAAACCGAGCAGGACCGGAGCCAAGGCAAGCCACCACCATTTTTTTCCTGGTCCTGATGAATCGTGCCGACCGTTCTTAGGTGATTGAATCGTGCTTTGCTGTTTCGGTGTTTTGACGGACTGGATCGAAGTCGGAATCTGAGATTCGCTCGTACCAGCGAACTCTCGCAACATCGTGGCAAGCTCACCAGCCGATTGAGGGCGTTCTTCAACCGATTTGCTTAACGCACGGGCAATGATTTCATCCAGGCGTTTCGGGACATCCTTGCGCTGCTTGCGAACACGAGGTGCGGGCTGCAAAGTGACCGCCATCGCCTTGCCGACGAGTCCCTTTTTGGAATCCTCAAAAAGAATTTCACCGGTTAACAGATTGTAAAGAGTCGCGGCTAGCGAATAGATGTCGGATCGAGACTCGGCTTTCCCTGTTATTTGCTCGGGTGCCATGTAGTCCGGCGTTCCCAGGATCTGCTGGTCGGCGGTCAGGGATTCGAACGAATGCAAACTCGGAAGCCGCTGCTGTTTGACCGCTGAATCAGGTGAATCGCCAATGACGGCCTGGTCACGAATCAGTCTTGCCAGCCCAAGATCCAAAACTTTGATTTGATCCTGCTCATCCAGCATCAAGTTTGCCGGCTTGATATCCCTGTGCACAACGTTGTTTTCATGAGCGTGTTGAATGCCATCGGCGGCGTCCGCAATCCATCGACAAGCATCGGCAATCGCAATTGGTTTTTTGGTTCGTTGGGACTGACGAATAACTTGCGACAACGTGCGGCCTTCAATTAGCTCCATCGCAAGATAGGGGGTGCCATCAACCTGACCTGCGTCATGTACCGTCACGATGGATGGATGTTTCAGTTTACCGATCGCCCGCATTTCTCTTTCGAATCGTTTCATCGCCTGGGCACTGGTAACGCGTTCCGGGTGCAACAGTTTGATGGCTTGAACCCTGCCCAGTTGATTGTGCACTGCCCGAAATACTTGACCCATGCCCCCGGACCCCAAATGCCCGGTCAACTGGAACTCGCCAAAACGCCGATTGATCAACGGATCGATCGAATTGTCGCTGGCCTGCTCTACCAGCTTTTGCATGTTGCGAGGGTCCCGCAAGGTTTCGATCATCGCCTGACATTCGTCCAGGTCAGGAGTGTTTTGCTGACAATTTTCTTGCTGGCGATTTCGGTACGCGCTTACCAACCAGTCAATTGAGTCTTTTGAGCTGACCATTGTTTTGTCCGGGCCTTTCGGCAAGAAGATTCTCAATTTGTGGAACTCTGAGGTAAACGCGGGAGCGTTAGGTTCCCGCCATTTTGTGAGGAATATGCGGGGTTTTTGTTGAGTTTCGTCAGTTTCCCGATTTAACTTTCGGGGTTTCGTCAAACAACCCGGCCGCCTCCCGTTTAATTCTCAATGTCACCGAATGGACCCGTTGTCGAACAGTCGTTTCTTTCATGTCAAAACGCTCGCCAACTTCTTTGGCCGTCAAGTTTTGAATCTTGTAGAGGTCAAATATCTGCCAGGTTTGTTCGGTGACCTCTTTTCGAATCACCTCCAGAGTCTGTGCCATCCAAAGGCCGGGGTCGAACAGTTCTTGAGAGTCATCCACGTCATCGATGCTCAGTAGTTCCGGCTCGTTAGCAATCCGATCGGCAATTTCCGAGCCGCCGATCGCCCGATTCTTGCCGGCAAATTGCCGATAGTAATCGGCAATTACCTGTTTGATGATCATCAGTAACCAGGCTTTTAGCCGGTGTCCTTTTTGGCTTCGCGAAAAGTTATCGCGAAAACGAAAAACGCGGATCATCACTTGCTGAACAACGTCACCGGCGTCCGCTTTCTGAATTCCATACCGGCTGCAATATTCAAAAATGCAGGGCGTCCAAACGTCGACAAGTTTTTCCCATGCCGCCGATTCTCCATCCAATACTCGATCCCACAAACTGGTCGGTGTGGCGTCGTCACGCCAATCGACATAGTGATC
>CAZJBW010000247.1:0-2489 GCA_964543985.1 uncultured Pirellulaceae bacterium
AACCGTGCGGAACAGGTGCGAATTCATATCCTGCCCTGAGTTGGGCGAAGAGATCAACGCGCGACATTCGAAACCAAGAATCTCAAGCGCGGGTTCGCCGTCGGCGGTGAAGATTCGCAGATCGCCGACCGCTCGCATCGAAGACGATTGCCGCAAGCGGACTTCGCTCCAAGCGTTGGGGCCCGGTTGTTGCCGATAGTAGATGCGTTCAATGCGTTCCGGCAGGAACATGCGGTCGGTCATGCGATTTTCGGTCGGCATGGCTTCCAGCAGAACCTGGAAACACGAATCGAGCAACGCCGGATGAACCAGGTAATCGCCAGCTTCATCCGCGATGTCGTCGGGCAGAGAAATTCGGCCCAAGGCCGTGTCGTTCTGACGATACAGTTCGCGGACACCACTGAAGGCCGGACCGTAATTCAGATCCATCGCGGTGAACGTGTCGTAAAATTCTTCCACCGATGCCGATTCGCCCTGCGATTTCCACGCGTCCAAATCCAGTGGCTGCGGGTTGATACTGGTCGGCAGCGGGCGGAACGTTGCGATCGCGTGCTTCGTCCAGATCTTCTCAGAATCGTTCATCCGACTACTGATGGTTAACTGTCCGCCGGCAGCTTCACCCGTGACCTGCGTTGTCGGTACGGCGTCCGGTCGCAGGAACAGCGCGCGTTGGATGCTAAGGGCATCGATTGCGATCGTGTCGGATTCCAGAACTCGTGAACCGGCGGCCAACAGCAGTTCCACAAACCCGGCAGCAGGAAAGATGATGCGATTACTGGCGCGGTGGTCTTCGAGCCAGGTTTTGTCCTGCATATCGAGTGCGTTTTGCCAGACATGCTGTGCACCCGCCGCGTGACTGCCCAACAGCGGATGGAAGTTGGGCTGCAGTCGATGCTGTCGACATTCGGCGCTTTCGTGCCAGCACTGCGTCCGATTCCACGGATGGCGTGGCAAGTCGACCATTTGTTCGGCAGGAGTCCAAAATGAACGCCAGTCAATTTCCACACCGTTCGCAAATAATCCGGCGACGGCGGACAGCATGGTCGTTCGATCGGGTTCGCCACGATCCAGTGACGTAATTACAGCCGGTGCCGATTCGTCCGGTTGGCGGCTTTGTTTGATCGATGCACTGAGTACCGGGTGCGGACCGATTTCGAGAAACGCGTCGATGGACTGTTTGCGAAGATGTTGAATCGCGTTGGTGAAACGCACCGGCTGGCGAATGTTGTCCCACCAGTATTCGGCTTTCAAATCGTCCGCACTGACCGGTTGAGCCGTGACTGTCGAAATCATCGTGCAGGTCGGTTCGTGAGTGGTGATGTGGCCAATCTTTTCCATGAACGTCAGTCGCGCGTCGTCGACCAGGTAGCTATGGAACGCGTGCTTGACTCGCAGCGGCTTCCACCAGACGTCTCGCTTTGTGAGTTCTTCGCCCAATCGTTCGACGGCGTCGGATTCACCAGCCAGAGTCATCATCTGCGGGCTGTTCATCGCGGCCAGACATACGGCCGGTTCGAAGTCCTTGAGGATTTCTTCCGCGTCCTGCTGTGTCAACGCGACGGCAATCATGCTGCCGGGTTGCGCGTGTTGCTGCAACGATTCGCCGCGATGGCCGATGATCTGAGTGGCGTCTTCCAACGTCAGAATTCCAGCGATGTGAGCGGCCGCTATTTCGCCAACGCTGTGCCCAACAACCGCCGACGGGACAACGCCCCACGATTGCCAAAGCCGCGCGAGTGCGACGTGGATGGCGAACAGCGCCGGTTGAGCGTACAGCGTTTGTTGAATGTTGCTGCTGGCTTCGTCACGTAAGAGTTCTTCAATCAACGACCAACCGACAACCTGCTGCAACAGTTGATCAATTTCTTCCATGACACCTCGGAAGACGGGTTCACTCTTCAGCAGGTCGCAGCCCATCTGAAACGATTGCGGACCCTGCCCGCAGAATACAAACGCCAGCTCGGTCGCCGAACTGAGTGCTTTGCCGGTGTGCAGCGTTCGGCGTGATTCGTCTGCCAGGAACGCGGTCAGTTGTTCGCGGACTTCGCCTTTCGTCGCGGCGACCAGGCCCAGTCGGTGTTCGAAATGCGAACGTCGGTTCGCGGCGGTGAACCCGATATCGGCCAGCGGTGCTGACGTGTCGTCATCGTCAAGAAACGTGATCCAGTTTTCCGCAAGCTGCTTGAGAGTCGCCTCGCTACGGGCACTTAACACTAACGGCTGCTGCGACGGTGTCGTGGCGTGGCCATTTTTTTCTGCGGTGGTGTGAGCGCCGTTTGACGATGGCTTGCCGTTGGATTTGGCTGTTTTTGGAGCGGTCTGTGGTTGGTATTCGGCCAGAATCACGTGAGCACTCGCGCCGCCGAAACCGAACGAGTTCACGCCGATGATCATTCGCTCGTCGTCGCTCTTATCCGCCGCCTGTTCCGGCCATGGTTCGAGTTCTGTCACGACGCGCAGTCGATGTTCGTCGAATGGAATGTGCGGGT
>CAZJBW010000248.1:0-2488 GCA_964543985.1 uncultured Pirellulaceae bacterium
GAAGAACGAGTTCAAAACTTCGATTGGTGGCAACAATCCTGAGGTCCGAACTATATCGAAACTCATTCCCTTATTGGCAATCGTAATTGCTTTGGACAGATTCATAAATGCAGGCAGTTTTCAAAAGGTTCAATTCGAGTCGGATAACGTCAGCGATCACCGGGCACGAACGATAAATCATCCATTTCAAAACCACGCGCAAGTCCGGCTTCGCGTGCATCGCATTGTTATGTGGCCAATTCGGTTTACCGTGTGGCCCCATGTCGTTTCAGTAATTCTACACGGTCTGATTTACGATGCCGAAGGGCCGTCGATAACGGTGTAACACCATGGCCGGATTTCACATTTGGATCAGCGCCACGTTCAAGCAGTAGTCGCAGTACGTCGATACCACCCTCCCATGCGGCGAGAACGATGGGAGGTGTCATTCCATGATTGTTTTCGTAGCCGAGCGCATGAATGTCCGCATCGTGCTCAAGCAGGAGCTGCACCATGCCAAGATGTCCGTGAAACACGGAATAATGCAAGGCGGGAGTATCACGTTTTTCATCAGGGTCAACATCAACCGTTGTTTTCTTCCGCCACACCTGTCGGTTGAGAAGCGTTGCGTCACCAAGAATCCGTGCGTTCACAAGCGAACGATCCGATTGCAGGAGTGCTCGAACGCGCTCGATGTCATTTGAGCGTACTGCGTCAAAAAAATCGCGTTGTGCGTTGTCACCCATTGTTCAGGATTGCGTCAGGCCACATAACGGCAACGATCACCGGGCCGCGGCGAAAGTCTTGCAAGCAGAAAAAGCCGCGCGGCCCGCGGCTCCGTGTGCATCGCATTGTTATGCCACGATGTCAGGCAGTGATCGAACAAACATTGAATCTTTTTCGGGTGGAAATGCGATCGAGTCAACAACGGCCTGTTCGATTGATCTTGTGGCATTGTAAAAATGCAGAATCGCATCGTCCGCGTAAATTGCCGCCCGAAGTTCTTCGATGTTTTGGTGTGTGAAGTCGAGGTCGCCGATAATGCCCATCGCATGCAAACGAAGCGCTGGTTTCTGTATTGGGTTTGAGTCAAGTGTTATTGGGTCTGCCAAATTGATTCCATCAGAATCAAAATATAGATTTCGACCGTGCGCAAATAAATTCCGAAGTGACGCAATCGCATCCAAGTCTGCATAGAGGTCGTTTCCAACAACTGTTTTTAATGAGTTGTCGAAGCATCGGTTGTATAGTTGGATCAGTTTTCCTAGGGGTGCCGTAAGCGTTTCTCGCTCCAATTCACCAATAAGCCCAAGCAGAGATTTCCACACGGGCTGCTGGTCACATTTTTGATCAACACCATTGTTTCGATATTCTTTTGGCGGCAACCGATCCCATTGAAGCAGATGTTTTATCGAGTGACAACGCTTTTTGATGGTTTGAGCCAGTGTGTCTTCGAGGTGTCCGCAGATTGTCAAATAGACAAATTGCACGAACCCACGGCGCTCGTAGTCCTCAAGGCCGGCTCGCTGTTCCCACGCAGGTGCGAGATACGCTTTACTAAAAGTCGAAGTTGAGATTGATGTGCGAAGATTCATATTTTCAGCCACATAACGTCCAAAATCACCCGGTCGCGACGAGAGATTGTCCATTGCCAAAACGCCCGACTTCGCGACTGGGTGCATTTTTTTGTTATCCGACGTCTTCATGTTTTGTAGGAATGACGGTAGTGGTAGCCGCATTAAAAACGGTAGCACAACCGAATCCGATGCCCGCCCCAATGGTTCCAATTATCGCGGAAACGGGAAAGATTAATAGCATAGCTGCCATCGCTCCGTTACCGCAGCGTGGCGTGTTCGCTCATCAAACTAGCTCACAGATTTAGCCTGACATGTATAAAACAAGCATTCTCAATTCACAAAAATAAATCACGCGTTACAACGCTCGCCTTTTTCGGTAAGCAAGTCGGATAACGGCCGTGATCACCGAGTCCGGACAGTCCGGACGATAGATCTTCCATTTCAAAAACACTCGCAAGTCCGGCTTCGCGTGCATCGCATTGTTATCCGGCGCTAACACCTCTAGGCCTGGCGTTGATAATGTTGTCGATCAGAGCATGCTGTGCTCTAAGCATCTTGCCTGCTAGCCATTTTTCGATCGGAAGTTTACTGTCTATATCCACTCGCCAATCCACCCGAGTTTCATTATCGGCAATCTCTTCAAAACGGTAAGTCATCACAACCTTGGTTAAGATTATGCCTGTTATATCATACTTGAATTTGTTGTTAGTGTCGCTGCGCTCGGCGAAGTAGGAAATTTTGATCGGAACTAGGCTGAACGGTCTCTCAATTATCTTGAATTTGCTAGGGGAGGCTGCAACTTCGGTGGCAGACAAAATGATCGGGTGAAAACGAGCATACTGCGTCATGTCACCAAGAATCGAAGATGTTGCGTTTTGGTTCAGTGGAACCGTATAGGTTTGAGTACTTGTTCTCAAAATCAGTCTCGCCTA
>CAZJBW010000249.1:0-2484 GCA_964543985.1 uncultured Pirellulaceae bacterium
CCAACGACTTATTTTCCAGCGCAGCAACAACTTCTGGCACACCACCTCCCCAGCCTTCAGGACTAATCCAACACAACAAGGATTGAAACTCTTGAGACCCCCGACATGACAGCCGAGCGAGTTCCGTGGCCCGGATTGGTCGTGCTGATGTGTTTCGCGCGGCTCTGGAAGGTAGCGTAAACATGGCACCCCGGCTCGCGTGAGCATGGCACCCCACCTAAGCCGGTTCGCATTCCAGTTTCAACCGTAAGAAGTTCAGCGCTTGTTTGATCGACCGAGGTACAACGATGGACGGGTTACTGGACGCGTTGACACGAGTCCTTGTCAATTCCATCTGCCGAGAGATTAAGAACTGGCGTTTCAAACCGTCTTCCGCGTGCTGGTGAGCCGGCCCGATGACCAGCACAATATCGCTTCCAAAAAAATTGGCGGCTTTCAATGCCAAAGATTGATATTCAGCTTTGGGAAGATCCTCGTTGCCAACTCGCGCCGAACTGGCAGCAAACGAAAGCATGCCCAAGTAGTGATCACCCTGCGGGTCCACCTGCTGCATCCAATCGGCGATCAATCCACAGCCTCCGACATCGACAATCGACAAAGTTTGCTGGCGATCTTTCAACAGCTGCACCACCACCTGTTGCAGAGTCTGTCCGTTTTCACCAAACACGAACTCGCTCAATTCTTCGCGGATCAACTGAGCAGTGGGTTCGATCAAGCGACGACAAGCTGCTTCGTTCTGGCCACTGGCAGAAATTCGCAAAGTAATCGTAGCCTTGGTTGCCGTGATTCCGACCGTGGGCTCGCGACCTCGCTTGATGATATCTGGCAAACGAGTCTCAACATCGCTTTCGGCCAAACCAAAACAGTGAATCGAGTGCTGCAAAATCAAACCTAGGTTTGGGTGCCGTCGGCGAATTCGTTGTCGCACATCGTCGGTCCACATCGGCTTCAGTTCAGCGGGCACTCCGGGAAATGCAAACAGCGTACAATTTTGATCGGGAAAGTGATGCTCGACACCCGGTGCCGTGCCCATGTGGTTTTCAATGATTTGGCTTCCGGCTGGAAACAGAGCCTGCACTCGGTTGGTTTCTGGCATCTGTCGACCTCGCGATTCAAACAGATCACGGATCCGTTGTAGCATCGATTCGTCCAAAATCAGATCGACGCCGGCGGTCTGAGCGACGACTTGGCGAGTCAAATCGTCAGCGGTTGGTCCTAGCCCGCCAGTGACCAGGACGATGTTGGATCGAGCGATAGCGTTTTGGAAGACCCGCAGCATGCCATCCACGTCATCGGCCACGGTGCTGTGATATCGAGTCGAAATGCCGATTTTTGCCAACTGCTGACTCAGCCACTGACTGTTGGTGTCCAAACGTTGACCGCTGGTCAATTCGTCGCCAATCGAAATGACCTCGCCAATCAGCTGTGTGGGTGGAAACTCGCTCAAAGGTTGGCCTGTTGTGGCGGATTGGGAATTGGTTGATAGAGACAACTACTGCATTTTGTCGCTTTTTGGTACCGAGACAATCCTGGCAAAGCTGGCCGAAGCGGCCAATTTCGCGTGAATGGGCATTGTCGCTAGTCGAAGCGGGATGCTACTCTAAATCAGAACACTTGTCTTCAGTTTGCTAAATTCACCTTCCTGTCCAGGCTGTACCCATTATGTGTGGAATCGTTGGCTATGTCGGTCCCCGTGTCGCGACCGAGTTTTTGATTGAGGGACTAAGACGCCTTGAGTACCGAGGCTACGATAGTGCCGGCACGGCGACGCTGGATCCCGGAGGCCAGATCAATGTGATCAAAGCCGTCGGTAGGATCTCGGGCTTGGCCAGCAAGGTCTCGCAGAATCCGACCTCATCGACGATCGGCATCGGCCACACTCGCTGGGCAACCCACGGCGTGCCAAACGAAGCGAACGCCCACCCGCATTATGGTGGCAATTCTGAATTGGCGATCGCTCATAATGGCGTCATCGAAAATCACGCCGAATTGAAAAGCACGTTGATTGCCAAAGGCTATAAGTTCGTTTCGGATACGGACACCGAAGTGATCGCTCACTTGATCGCCGACTGCCTATCGGAAAAGCTGGAAGGCAATGGTGTGGCTGCCGACGATCTGAATGTGCCCGCCGAGGCCGTTCGCGTTGCCGTCTCCAAACTGCGAGGCACCTACGGGCTGGCCGTGGTCTTCAATAAATACCCTCGTTCCATCTTCGCCGTCCGACTGGGCAGCCCACTAGTGATTGGGGTCGGTGCCGACGAACACTTCCTGGCAAGCGACCCGGCACCCTTGGCTGGCTTCACCGACAAAATTGTCTACCTTTCCGATCACCAGATGGCCATCATCACGGATTCGAGCATCCAGGTCACTCATCGCGACCAAGGGCAAGTGAACCCGGACGTGAAGACTCTGGACGTCAGCACAGAGCAGGTTGAACTGGGCGAGTTCGACCACTACATGTTGAAAGAGATCTACGAGCAACCA
>CAZJBW010000250.1:0-2452 GCA_964543985.1 uncultured Pirellulaceae bacterium
AGGCAAACCATCTTGACCATCTTGACCATCGTTTCCATCTTGACCATCTGCTCCCCCATCAAAAAAACCAACATTCCCATTCTCATCCGTTCCATAATATTTTTTTGAGGAAAAAGCATCAACCCCCTCGATCTTTGCTGCCGAATTTACAACACCATCTCCATTGGCATCATATGTGCTTTTCAACATAATCCCATCAAAATCATACACCTTGATTACACCATCTCCCGCACTCACAAATATTTTGCTCGGGGATGTCAATGTTGCCTCTTGAATCTTCACACTTCCAACAACTTCCAACATGTGAGTTAATGGTGTGCTTGGATCCACCACGCCAAACTTTATTTTCCCCGTTCTGTATGCATCAACTGAATTATTCAAAGGCAACTCCCCGTCTAAAGTTAGAAAGGCATAATTTGCATTATCATCCGATAACTCACTATTGGACTCAACACATCTCCTTTTGGCTTGTGATTCTACTTGCGCAATCATCGGGGGGGTCAACTCGGAAGTAATATCAACACCGCTTTGATTCTTTATAACTAAATTATTAATACCGCAATTTTCGCTTGTGTTATACTCCGCCGTCACAAGCGTTGGGTGGTTGTTAATAAAAACAACATGTTTTGTACTCTCCATGATTTATGTTTTTCTTGGCAAGATACAAAAAACGCTCCTGACTAATTAAAGCCAAGAGCGTGGAAACTATGCACACTACAAAAACAAATTTTATTTCACCTCTCCATCTTCAATATAGATTGCTCCATCTTGCTTTTCTCCATCCATCGAATCAACTATTGTGATCAATGCTTGTATGTCATTCTTAACCGCCCAATCATTGAGGGCTTTCAATTGGTTGTTGTCATACGCCTCTCCTTTGTCAATAAACACCGCTTTCAACTCGGGCTTCATTGCAACACACAATTGGCAACTGATTTTCATGGCTTGGCTATCACTCCAATTTTCGGAGTGGATCCCCTCATAATACAATCCATCAAACTTGATTTCCAAACCTTCAACGGGCACATCCGCATCAAGCAGTATTTGCGCTTTCTCATCTCTCAACGCATCGATCTCCACGGTTAATTTTTCATACTCGCTTTCCTTCGCTTTTTTATTCGCTTTCTTGGTTAAGTTTTGAGCATATAAATCCGCCGCCTTGTTTGTCTCTGCCACATTCGCAATCTTGGCACTCATCTCACTTGTATCGGTTTTATCCCCCAATTTAACAAGAGCATCAACAACAACTTTCAACTCTTTTTGGATGCTTTCTTTGTCCTTTTCTGCTAATGCTAATCTATCCTTTAGATCCTGGATAGCACTATTATACTCAACAATCTTTCCTTCCAACGTTTCTTTCTTTTCAACCCCTCGATCAATAGTTGCATTGGTTTTGTCAATTGCTTCTTTTGCTTTCATTAACCCCATCACGTCAACCGCCTCCACTTTTTTCAAAATGGGAAGATCCCCAAACCTCTTAACCTCTCGGCCCACAACCGTCCTTTCCTCGGATTTGTCTTTTATTTGCTCATCAATCGATCCAAAATCAATTTTGAGTAGATCCATCATGAATTTCAATTTGCCCTTGGTATCCTTATCTAAAAACGGGCGTGGATCAAATGTGAGGGCGTTGATCAATGAATCAAGAAACGATTGCGGAGATTTCACATCTTTCCCATCTGATCCCGTCACCTTCAATGTGGTTTTCTCATCCTTGATAACCCTTTGCACCTCATATTCTCCAATGTGACCAATAATGCGCCCCTTTTTCTCTCCATGTGTCACAACATCCTTGGGGACTGATTTTGTGCCTTTAAAAAGCATCTCAATACAATCTAATACCGTGGTTTTTCCCGCTTGGTTTTTACCTCTAATTTGTGTCAAACCGCTCTCCCCCAATTTTAAAGAAAACGCTTTGATCTTTCGGATGTTTTCAATGTCTAATCCTAAAATTTTCATAAATACTTTGATTTTATACGTGAAATAATATTGTTTACAATTACCAAGGTAACGGATCATCTTTTGTGCGATCCCTCATTGCCTTTTGCATTTGATATGATAACCGCATGATATACGCTTGCATCCCCTCTTCCTCCATTATCTCATCTGCAATCTTTTCGATTGGCTTGGAGCTATCCGCCGCCTTGCCTTTGATTACCGATTGGACAATAATACTCTTCAATGCAGTACAACCCAAGATCTCTTCTAATGTAATTGGCTCTTTTTTATTGCTCATCTTGATATATTTCAACAAGTTCATCAATATGATTGTCGTGCAACCAATTCTCAAATTCAAACGGCGTTGTATTGGATGGGGTTTCATATTCAAACTCAAAGAAAGTTTCAACATGAAGATATGCGCCGTATCTGCTTTTTGTTGTATCCATGCTAATGATTCTCACATCAACATCCTGATTCATAAATTTAACTACCATATACCTTTGATTATTTA
>CAZJBW010000251.1:0-2441 GCA_964543985.1 uncultured Pirellulaceae bacterium
GCACCGTTTGGTGTCTTGCTAGGAAATCTGATTCGTGTCGCATTTCTTTGGTTTTATGATTTGACCAAAGGGCGACGCGGTTCGCGAAACTGGGCCGGGGAATGGAGCTTTGTAGTTGGAGAATCCGTTAAGGAGACTCGCACTAAAAGTTTCGAGATGCCGGACCCAACTTCTATTGAGTTTCAGCAATACTTCGATAACGCGATGAGCGAAGCGTTGGGCGGGAAGAAAAACAAGAAACGACGCCTCGTCTTGATTCTAGACAACCTAGATCGTGTCGAACCTGAAAGTGCTGTCGCCATTTGGTCAACGCTTCAAACTTTCATCCAACAGTCCAACGGCGGAAACGGCAATGAGTGGTTTTCAAGCATCTGGGTATTAGTCCCGTATGATCCAAGTGGAATACGCAAACTATGGGACGGAAAAGCCTCACGAACCGTAAAGGGTGAGGACCCAAATAGAAGTACTTCGCGACCCTCCAGTTCCTTCCTAGACAAGAGCTTCCAGATTCGTTTTCAAGTGCCGCCGCCGGTGTTGTCCGATTGGAAGTCGTACTTGTTCACACTCGTTGAACGAGCGATGCCCAGCCATGGAGATGACTGCCACGATTTGTACAGGGTCTATGAGCATTGCCGCACCAAATCTATTCCGCCAACTCCGCGTCAACTCAAACTATACGTGAATCAAATCGGTGCGATACACCGACAGTGGGAGCACACATTCCCGCTCGGACATGTTGCATATTACGTTGCAAACAGCCAGCATCAAACGCCAATGATCGACCGACTGCTTACCGACGAGTTTCCGTCAGAGGCGGCTGTTCGCATGCTAGACGACGGCCTTGAGGCTAGTTTGGCCGGTTTAGCATTCAATGTCGAGGCTAAGAAGGGCATGGAGCTTCTCTTATCCGACTCGATCCAACAGTGCCTCTTAGGTGGAAGTGGCGAGGAACTTGTCGAAATATCAAAAACTAGTGCTGCAGGATTTTGGCCAGTCACAGAGAAGGTGGTTTCTACAAAATTGCAGAGCGTTTCGACGCTTGAACTGGCCAGAGTTTCCACATGCCTTGGCGATTCAAAGCTACTCGAATCACACGACTACCCTGAAGCGGAAACAATTAAAAGCGACCTGAAAGGATTGTTTCTTGGCACGAAAAACTGGCTTCCTTTGGACGACAAATTAACCCAAGGGATTTCGCACGCTTTAGTGCAGCAGCAAGACGCTGAGTTCACAGAATCAGTACTCAACGTTATTGCGGCGTCTGTTGCGAAACGCGATGATTCTGAAGATGACTACCGTTTCACCAAAGTGGCTAAATCACTCACTAAAATCATCGAGACGGCGGAAAAGGTGGGCCATCTAAAAAGTGTACCATTGTTTATTCTGCCCGCCGCACCGAAGGACTGGTGTGATATTTCGACCGTGTTAGTTGAGAACGAATGTCCGGCAGAGCACTTGAACTTCATTCTGACAAACGTTGACTCAGATGAGATCGACGAATATTTGGAAACGATAGTGACAGAAGGTTCTCTTCAACCTTCGATGACAGACGTATTTGAAGTTGATGCAAAGCACGCGTCGGAAACTTGTTCATGGGATAAATTTGTCGAGGCATCAAAGACAAAATTGACGACCGACGTTGCGTTAACCGCGCCACAGCTATCGAATTTGCTACGAGGTCTTTGGCGACTGATGGACCAAGGTAATGCTACTGCGAAAGATGCCTTGGTTGGAACGACAACAACCGCTGCGATCTACCACCACTATTCCACTGCATCTGGCGAGGGTGGACGACCGTCATATCGTGCTGTCTGCCTATTGACTGCTTTGATAGGGGCGCCAAATGATACTGCTCCAACTGTTCCAATCGGCACGTCGGTGGCAGGTAAAAAACTGTTCAAAACAGCTGTCGATTCTTCTGATGAAACACTTGCCAAGTCACTGTCGTCGTTTCTTCGCGTAAATTCAACCGTTGAACATTTGCTTTCTATCGCACGTCAAGCGAAAGAGCCAATTCCGATAGTACGAGCTTGCTTCCAGCAGATCGCTACAAGCGAAACCCCTTTGGAACTATTCAACGCGCAAACTCTTGATTCGGATTGGTCCATAATCAGTGAGAATCTTGGCGATGACGCAAAGGCTGAAGGTGGCTCACAGTACGAAGCGTTGCTTAGTCGACTTGTCGAGAACGATTCGCTTTGCGAGGACCTCATGTCCCTTAACTCTGGATTTTCGCCATCCAATAAGTCGTTTTACTGGAGGTTGGTTACCGATTTTGGCAAAGAGCAACCGGCATTCAGTAAGTGGTGTTGCGAGAACGTCGAGGCGCAACCCAAAGAGGTGTGGAAGGACGACTTGGAAGACGCCCATGATCTTATTTGGCTTGCGTTGATGACATCAGACGCAGGACATCCACCGAAACTGACAACCCACTTTACCGA
>CAZJBW010000252.1:0-2432 GCA_964543985.1 uncultured Pirellulaceae bacterium
ACATCGGCAGCACCGAAGACCTCGAAGCAAGATCAAGAGACGGGCGCGCCCCGTTTCACCAGGCCACCTAGCTACCTGCTCGTGTGCCGCCTCCCGCACCCATGTGCAATGGGTGCGGGGCTGGCATCGCCGATTTGATGATGCGCGAAACGTTGGACAGCTTCAACGCCTTCCACCCAATTGGCTGCATTGGTCAGGTTGCAGACGTCGCTGCGGTCATCGAACGCCTGCCCTCTGACGAGTTTGGCTGGGTAACCGGTGCTGTTTGGGACGTCGACGGTGGCGTCATGGCCCGACGGTACTAGTTAAGTCTTCTAACAGGTAGACTATTGCCATGGCACGACCCTCAGGACGCCCAATTCGCGATGAACTAATCGACGCTGCAACGCGCCGTATTCAGCACGTGGGCGTCCACGGATTTAGTTATGGCGATATTGCCAAAGAACTCGGTATTAAGGCCCCGTCGATCCACCATCACTTCCCCAACAAGGAAGATTTGGTAGCGGCGGTGGCCGCCGACTACCGAGCTCGCTTTACAGCGATTGTCGATGCAATTCCCGAAGGGCCAGTACTTGATCGCATCAGTGCGTATGCCGAAATATTTAGCGACACGGCCGAGAAGGACCAGTTGTGTCTAGGTGGTGCTGTCTCAGCCGAATGGCTAAGCATTGGGGAAAAACCCCGCGCCGAAGTCGATGCCTTCTTCCTCTCTCAGCAATCTTGGCTCGAAGAACAATTAGCCAACGGCATCCGTGATGGTGACATCGCCCTCACCCTTCCCATTCCCGCTGTGGCCGCAACCTTGTTTGCTGCTCTTCAAGGTTCGTTGTTGTTGAGCAGAGCTGGTTTCCCGAACGATCTGCCGACAGACTCAGGCGACGTCATCACTGCACTGCTGGTGGCGCCATGACCACGAGCGAAACTGACGCCACAACCCCAATCGAACTCAATCCCGAGTACCTGGTTTCCAACGAAGCTGGCTTGGCTCGGCTGTTTCCCCCTGCCAACGAATTTGTCACCGGCAAGTGTCTGGATTACATCCATGAACACGCTCGAATTTTCATTGAGCGGTCGCCGTTCATGCTTATTGGCTCCCAGTCAGCCGACGGCCACGCCGACGTGACCCCACGGGGCGATCCCCCCGGGTTCGTCAAGGTCCTCGATGACAACAAGACGCTGCTCATCCCTGACCGGCCCGGCAACAACCGCATCGATACGCTCAAGAACATCGTGACGAACCCTCGGGTTGGCCTCATCTTCTTGATCCCAGGTTTTGACGAGACTATGCGTGTCAACGGAAGTGCTCAGCTCACGGTAGACCCTGATCTTCTCAAGACGATGGCCATTAAGGGTCGCGTCCCAAAGATTGCGATTGCGGTGCAAGTTGACGAGGTTTACATTCACTGCGCCAAGGCCCTGCGGCGATCGAATCTCTGGGACCCCAGCGTGCAACAAGAACGCAGCGACTTCCCGACAATGGCCAAGGTCATGCTCGATCACACCGACAGTGGACCAGTGGCTCCCGATGAGATGAAGCGCATCGACGACAATATGGAGTCCTTCTACCGCCAGACGATGTACTAACGAAGATCTACTAGAACACAGGAGTTCAGAATGCGACCGGTACAGATAACGTTCTATTCCGACTTTATTTGAGAATGGTGTTGGATCGGGACGGTGCGTCTCGACAGATTGAAAGAACACTTTGGAGACCGCGTAGAGATTACGCGGAAGGCATTCTTGCTCCGCACAGGACCACGTGATTGGGAACGCGAAGATTTCATCAATTACACCCAAGGGTGGTTGCGCCCTAAAGAATTTGAACCAGACCTCGAGTACACCCCTTGGGTGACGGACGACCCACAGCCGCACTCGAGCATCGAAGCTCAAGTGGCCTACAAGGTTCTCGAGGAGCTTGCTCCCGACAAGGCCAAGGCGTACCACGACCTAATCACCGCAGCGTACTTCCGAGACAACCGCGACATCAGCAACCCGGGCGTTCTCACTGAGCTTGCTGTCGACGTCGGCGTCGACGCAATTGCCTACAACGAGGCCATTGCGTCTCGCGCCGAGGCTATGCAAGAGCTGGTGTTCGAGGAATACAACAGCGCACGAGCACTGAACATCACCGGAATTCCGACTGTTGTCTTTGAGAACCAGTACCTAGTGAATGGTGCTCAATCGCTGGAAACCTATGTAGACATCGTCGAACAAATCGAGCAACAACTAGCCGAAGCTGATCAATAGCGGTAGCAACTGCCGGGGAAGATCGAGATCTACCCCGGCAGCTCACTACGGCCTTCGACGACGTTGTTGTGCCCGGGCACGTTGACAGGGTTGTCCCTGGGCACGTTGACAGGAGGGTCAGCGGACAAGGGCTACTGCGCGGCTTCGGCTCTCTGACGCAGGTCGGCTACGCCTTCTTCGAGGGA
>CAZJBW010000253.1:0-2413 GCA_964543985.1 uncultured Pirellulaceae bacterium
CTGCCGCCACGACCGCATCCAACCCCACCAAAAATGGGTTCCAGTCAGTCGTGAAATCGGTCCTTTGGGAAAACACAGTACGGCGCATCGAGCCCGCTTGCTGTCGTGCCTGTTCGATAGTCAATTGCCGTACCTGGCCAGCGACTCGACGGAAACCGCTCGCCAAGGCCCGAGCTGTTGCTCTGTCTTCTGGCGGTCTGTTTTCCTTAACCCATTCTTGTACCGCCGACCAATCTTGCATGGGTTGGTCTCCGTCGGGTTCCGTCGGTTCATCTGGTTTAGGAACTGGATCTGGTTCGATTGGCTCATCTTCAGAATCTTCCAAAGTAACTCGGTGTCGACATTGTCGAAACTGGACAACGTCGTTTTCGACTCGTGCGGCGATCACCAACACGTTTACTTTCTTAACCGGTCCTAAAGCGAACAGTATTCGATGGCCAACGATCTCGTAGTCCAAGTCATCTGGCTGCACGATCCATAGCGCCGATTCGCTGTCCGCCAAATCAACGTCTAACCGAACTAGCTGTCCAGGGCTTGCTGTTTTTGGACCAGATATCTTAAGTGCATCCTGAGCTGTCGCCGCCGAGTACATCAAGCTGCTGGCAATCAACATCACCAGCAAAAAAATGGATCGCATCATATATCTCCAAAAAATTAGTGGGGACGAATTAAGTGTTTGTAATACCGCCTTCAGGCGGAGCCCGGTCAATACTTCTCAATCCAGCGAGCGCCTTGTCGCTCACAAAAGATGGAATTTCTTAAGGCGGTCATTCAAAGTCTTTTGCTAAATCCAATCAGGTTCTTTCAACCAATCAAGGATCTTCTCAATCAAAGGTTTGCCTAAACCGAATCGAACATCACGACCTGGCTGGCCGGCATCTTCAAAGAAGCCCGCGGTTTGAAAGAACTGTCGCCAAGCATCGACTCCTTGTAAATCTGCGAACCCGGCCATACGACGCTTCTGAATAATCAGCGCCATCAGGCCAGCAAAATGAGGAGTCGCCATGCTTGTGCCGCTCATCGCGATGAAGCCACCTCGATGAGAACAACTCACGATCTGTTCGCCAGGACTAGCCGCATCAAGTTCACGTCCACCGGACGAAAAAGAACTAATCTGCCCATCGCGACGATAGGATCCAATACAAAACGTCTGCAGAAATCGTCCTGGATAGCCAATCGTGTTACGACCTCGAAACCCAGCGTTGCCGGCTGCTGCCACGTTCAACAAAACGCCCTGGTCGTAGGCGCCTTCAATGGAATCAATGTCTGAACGATCTCCCTCGGGGCTTCCAAGCGATTCGCTAATAATATCAGCACCTTCCTTGGCTGCGATTTCGCGAGCGCGATTGATCCATTGTGTTTGACCAAACCCTCGGTCTCCCAGCACCTTTAACACCAACAAATCAGCCTCGGGCGCAACACCTACACCGTCACGCCCTAAAGCAGAACCTGCACAGTGGGTTCCATGTCCATTTCGATCAGAAACATCGGAAGAGTTGCTTGTCGTTAAATTACGTTCAAAGACAGGCTGAGGCAGTTGAGCGTGTCCGACGAAACCGGTGTCATGTACGGCGATGCGTACGCCCTTTCCAGTAATCCCCGATTCCCAAATTGGCAAAAAAACTGATTTGGGAATCGACCAGATTTCTGGCACCTTCGCTTGAGCGTAAACTTGGTCCCAATGAACTTGGTGATCGGGAGGAATCCTGCCCACGCGATCGTTCGACACATTTGACATTGCACAAATCCTTATGGATTGACCTGCAGACTACCGTGGCAAACCACGGAATAGAAACAGTAGATGACGATTACGTAGCAGGCGTATTGCGGTCTGGCTTCCACTTCAGAGCCTTTTGTTGTTGAGCATCAAGGCCACCCAAAAACAACTCGATGATTTCAAGCAATGCGCCGCTTTCCCAAAGCCACTTAAAAAAGTCAATCAAACGATCGAGCACCGGCACTTGCGAGTCTTCGTCAACTGCCAACACATTCCCACCTTGCTCAATGAAACGTTCGACACTGCCGATGTAGCTGAGATTACGCAGGTCTGGATCATTCAGAACCAATTGCGCTTGTTGACGTTGGTCTTCAGAACCAAAGGTGGCCAGTCGTCTTAACTGTCGGTCGAATGCACGGCGTTGAGTTCTTGCTTTTAATTTCATTTCGTTCCCCATCGGGTTTGGTGAGATGACAGGTTGGTACAGCAGCCTGTCCAGCACCTTTTGTTTGCCGCTGGTCAATCGGTTTGTGCCACAAAAACTTGGGAAGTAGCGCAGGGTACTTTTCGTTTTTGTTTTTCTTCATCCATCGTGACCAACCTTGTCCAACTCTGGACAAAAATACAGTTGACTGGAATGGAGTCTCGATGGCCTAAAACGCATTGCTTTTTGTTTGGCAAAAATTGATTGGCAAA
>CAZJBW010000254.1:0-2397 GCA_964543985.1 uncultured Pirellulaceae bacterium
AATCGCTTTCGCTTGGTCACCGTTCAGGGCGTGTAACCAGCCAATGGTGTCGAGGTAGTAGGGTTGATCTGTCGTGGCGAGAGGTTTTGCAATCTCTAGTGCTTCTTCTTGAGTGGCTTCGTTTTTTGCGAGCAGCATCGATAGGTTGTTTCGAACTAACATTGAATGTGGCGCCTCTTCCAACAATTCGCGATATAGTTCAACCGCTTGGTTGGCATTGTCGAGTTGCTCATAGGTAAGAGCCATCATAAGTTTGCTGCGCCCAGATGCCTGCAGGTCATAGCTTCGTGAATAGGCCGATAGCGCGTGTTGGTATTCTCGGGCAGCACTAAGATCGTTGCCAAATGCCAGGTGGCCCTCTGCCCAATCTGGATTGTTTTTTAAGTTCTGCTCCCAAAAACCTTGTATTCGTTCTGACGATTCTTGGTTCCTTCGCAATTCTTGAGCCATCATTTTTATTGCCCCTAAATCCGCTGGGTCCGCTTTGATGATGTCCCGTAGAAGTTTGAGGGCAGACTCGTTGTCACCCAGTTGGGAATAGCTTGATACAAGGCCCGCCAGTGCAGCCTCTCGAACGCTTTCCGTATTGATAAGAGTAAGGAACGAATCTATGGCTTTTTGATAGTTTCCTCTCCCTTGCTCAACTAGTGCGTCAACCAAAGTCGTAACGTTTCGCCTTATCGCGACATTCGGATAGGTGTCTGCTAATGATTGGGCGTCGTTCCAGTTCTTCAGGCTTAACTCAAGCTGAATGAGCAATCTGTGAGATTCAGGATTCCCGCGGCCGGCGCTAGTCAGTGGGCGCAAAAGTTGAGATGCTTTTTCTATCTTGCCTTCTCGCAAGAGGAGCTTTGCTTGATGGTTTGCGGCGGCGGCGTTGTAAGGATTCGCGGCAAGTGCCGCTGCGAAGCTCTCTTTTGCAAGAGGAATTGAGTTCTGTAACAAATAGATGCGACCTAATAATTCGAGGGCTCGGTCGTTTCCCGGTTCGTTACGCAAAACTCGTCGTATCTTACTTATTCCAGCATCGAAATCCCCCGATTGTGTGCTGATGTAAGAACCTAACAATAATGCCTCTGGGTGATTGGGGTCATCAGCCAAGATTTCTTGAACTATCTCTGACGCCACCTCGGAATCTTGTTCACTTAATGCGATTCGAGCCATTTCAGATTTAGCGACAGCGGTTGACGATCTGCTGAGGTCACTATCTGCGAGCTGTTGATAGGTGTCGAAGGCTTCTTCAGAATCGCCGGTCTCTGTCAGTGCTTTTCCTAGCCAAAGTTGAAGGTCTGCTTCCTCTGGCGATTGCTCTACAAATTCACGAAGCTGTTTGATAGCCGCCGAAGGGTCCGCTTTCGCGATGAACGTCGCTAGCGTTAGGCGTGCTTCGACACTATCAGGGTTGTCGTTAACTGACTCTTGCAGCACGGCTTGTGCCGCACTTCTGTTCTCTGTTTGTAGTAGAACAGAGGCCAATGCACGTCGGTATTTTAGCTCATTGGGTCGAAGTTCGATTATTTTTCGAATACTGCTGGTCATTCCGGAGAGGTCGCGCTCCCCTGCCTGTACTTGCGCGCGTAGTCCAAGAAGTTCAGGTGAATTTGGCTTTGTTAACATTGCCCGAGAAATAGTCTCATGCGCCGCGCTGTAGTTTTTGGCGACGATTTCCAGTGCAACTAAAATGCTAGTTGCTTCGAGGTTGGAAGGGTCTAGCTCTATAGCGCTCTTTGCCAGGTTCATAGCCTCTAGAGTGTTGTTGTCGCGAAAATGTATCGCTGCTCTCAAAGTGAGGTACTCGACGTTCTTCGTTTCAACCATGAGTATGTCGGATGTAAGCGCCTGTGCTCGATCGTTGTCGCCAGCGAGAAACAGCAGTCGTGCAAGTTTATACTTAGCCTGCACGTGCTCAGGATTTATCTCGAGGAGCCGTTCGAGATTATTGTGCATGCCCTGCCATTGTTCGAGTTCTTCCTGAATAGTTACTGTTGTTAAGTAGGCTTCAGTGTTTTTTGGGTTGATACGGAGCGCATTACGCGCTTCAATCAAGGCCAATTCAGGTTGGTTGTCGTCGAGATATTTCTGCGCACTTGCAACGTAGGCTTCAGAGCTTTCCTCCTTTGTTGTGCAGCTGGAAAAAGTGAAGCCGGACACCACGATTATCGCAAGACGAAAGAAATTGAAATTGAATTTGAATGTATGCGTTTTCACTTAGCTTCCTGGAATATACTTCGGTAGGTGTGGATTCAATGCTTCAATGAGTCGACGAATGCGCGCGTCTGATTGCTCGACACTTTTGTCGTTCACATTTCCTACACGGGTAGTGAATCTCACTAGTGCGCCATCGCTTCGCTTTGTCGTTAACCCATCAACCAGTAGATACCACTTCAACCAAAACTC
>CAZJBW010000256.1:0-2386 GCA_964543985.1 uncultured Pirellulaceae bacterium
CCTGAAAAAAGGTTCCCCGTACGGCAGCAAAAGGTTTGTTTCTCAAGCCTCTGTATCGAATTACTGTTGTTAAGATTCGTTCTTCGACCTTCTTGAAACTGAGAAAGCGAGATTCGTCACTCGTCAGCGATGAAGCAATCAAAAAGTTTGGCTATCCTTCCCTAGTCATCGGTCCCGTCACGATCGGGAATATCGGTGTAGAGCCCTAGTATCATGAGTCCATGAAGCACCCTTGTCGCAACTAACCAATTTAGAGCAGCTGCACATGGGATACCGTGACTCACATCGTTTCTGAAGTTCAGCCCACGTTGGTCGCTCAATAGAACACGGAGGTTCTGAGTTACTAGCTCTCCCAAGTAGGATGTCAGCTCACGGTCACGTAGGATCTCATCCACGTTCCGCAATACCATCCCACCGTTGTTTCGGTGTGGTTTAAAAGTTGGGCGGCCGAGTTTATTGAGAATTGTTCGAAGTCCGTTCTCTATTTGTGGAATCATCAAATGGATTGCCACTGAAAAATCCTCTTCAAAAAAGGCTTTGACAGCCCGTTCAATCAAAGCAATTCGATCTTCTTCAATACCAATAGATGCATAGATAAATGAAATTGCACTGGATGGATCGTCAATCTTCTGGGTAAGCGCTTTGTTTAAAAGCCCAGTTTCCATCATCATTCGATTCGACATCGCATGAATAACGTTTCCACCTAAATCTAATTCGAGCGGTCCAATGGCAGCAAGCGTGCGCCCGGTTCCGTCTACGGTTTGCTTCCCAAATGAAGGTAGAATTGACCCATTTTTGGTTCTTTTGAGAATTTCCTCCTCTTTCGCAGGATCGACCAAGAACGCTGATACTAGTTCCGGTAATGTTCCACCTTCAACTCTTCCAATGAACTCTGCAACAGCTTTATTTGAGAGTTGGTATTCTTGACGAACAGAATGTAACTCGTCAGGGATCTTTGCGGCAACTTCCTCAATCTGAACCAAGACATCACCTGCAGCCACGAACAGTTCATACTTTTGATAAGTGTCGTAGATTTCTCGGAGCCATATTTTCCCTTGGGCTGACGAGAAGGAATCCAGCTTCCCAATCAGTGATTGGGCCCATATCTGAATAACTCTTTGCGATTCGTGTAGTTGATTACTCCTTCGATAATGTCCGGCAAGTTGAAAGGCGACTCTTTTTCCTGACCAGGGATGATTTTCCGCTGGGTCTTCTTTCTCACAATAACTCGCAAGCTGATTGTTCAAACCTTCGATCACACGATTCGTTTGCTCGGCGCTAAGATCTACTTTCCTGTTGAGCACCAAAGAATTAAACGCAAACTCCCACGCTCGGCATTCGTACTTTGGAACCTGCTGGTCGGCAACTTCAGATATCAAAGCAACTAGCTGAGCTATTCGTTCCTCATCATTCACCTTAACTGCCAGGGAAAGAGCCCTTTCTAGCTTTGACTCCAATTCAGTGTAGTCACGGAAACCATCGTTAGTTGCGAGTCCAATTATTCCATCAATTGTTTGCTGAGCATATTTTATCTCTGGCGATTCGCCAGTCACTTGTCTTTTGAATTCCCAAACTAGATCTGAATACCTCACTTTGAGGAGTAGATTTGATGTGACGTCAGATCTCGATTCCCAATGGGCGACAACAGCAGCCGTAACTTGCTCGCGGCTTGGAAAGAACTGCCGTACACCTTCACCATCTAGCCAGCTTTGAATTGGGCCGTAGTAGGTTCGCCAATCATGATCCTCAGAAGTCACCGGTTGCATTAGGCTGAATGCTAAGTACTCTGCTTCGACCTCAACAGGAATCGGAACTTTTGCCTCCTTGCAATTTCGCCTGACGGGGTCGATGTGACCAACAACAGACCATTCGGTGAACTTTGCTTTCCCCTCAACCTGTTCAATTGCTTTTTGCAATTCATCGTTAGCGTCGAAAACAGGATCGTCCACCGGTTGCGCGCCACCTGCAACCCTACTAGATTCACTTCCTGAATCAGTCATCGGTTTACCTTCTTTCAGCTATTGTTCTTGAGTCAAATTCCAAACTATTGCAACGCAAAATGCGGCCTAAAGCTTCAGACACAAGCGACTGGATTGGGTTCGCTGACAGGTTGTGCCACCCAATGGAAGACCTGATTGAACGAGATTCATATCCAGTCTGCCCGCCTTAAGATATCAGAAGGGGCAGAAAAGGGGACGCAGCTCATATTCACGGCTCCAGCTCCGAGATCATTGGGGACAGGCCGACGTTTTCACCACTAAACGCAGACCAAGCCCGAAAAGTTAGACAAGGAGTAGCAAGTTTAGCTACAATCGAAAACATTGGCCTGTCCCCGTTGTCATGTCCCGTTGTCATTTCCCTACGCAAACTAACAACTCGCGTTAAG
>CAZJBW010000257.1:0-2347 GCA_964543985.1 uncultured Pirellulaceae bacterium
GTTCGTGGCCGAACGCAAGACATCAACAGTCATACCTTCGTTGCCGAATGGATAGGTATGGCTGAACATGACGACGATCGCGCCGGACTTGAGAGGGTTATCGAGCGCGCACAACACGGGCTTACCGAACGCGCATCACTGGTTGAGACCCTCGTCCTCGCTGCAGTTGCTGGCGAACACGTTCTTGTGGTCGGTCCTCCTGGAACGGGCAAATCTGAAGCTGTCCGCCGGGTGGCACACGAGCTCGGCGGCTCCTACTTCGAATACCTTCTGGGACGCTTCACCGAGCCGAACGAGGTCTTCGGTCCGATCGATTTGCGACGCTTGCGCGAAGGGGTCGTCGAGGTCGAAACATCGGGCATGTTGCCCGAAGCCGAGATTGCCTTCCTCGACGAGGTGTTTCTCGGATCGACCGCCATCCTCAATACGCTTCTCGGAATCTTGAACGAGCGCACATTTCGACGAGGCGCAACCGTCACCCACTGCCCACTTCGACTCTGTGTTGGCGCGACGAACGAGCTCCCCGATGATGTCTCGCTCGCCGCGTTCGCCGACCGTTTCCTCATTCGCGTGTTCGTCGATCCCGTCCCTGACCCTTTGCTTGAAGACCTCCTCGATGCGGGTTGGCGACCACAGGGAATCGCGGATGCCGAGCCGCTCGGCCTTGAATCGATCGACCGCATGTCCGCCGAGCGCCAGGCGTGCGACCTGACCAACATCCGTCCGCTCATCGGCGCAGGCATTCGCCGCATGCGCGCTGCGGGGATCGACATCTCGGACCGCCGCGCAGTCCGAGCTCAGAACCTCATCGCTGCAGCAGCGGTGCTCGACGGGCGCAACGTCGCCACCGAGGCCGACTTATGGCCGCTGCCGCTCATCGTCCCGACAGCCGAAGGCCAGCCGGTTGCACGCGAAGTACTCGCCGACCTGATCGCCAGCTCGGCGAACTCGTCGCTCCCGACCGCCGCCGAAGAACTTTCTGCGGGGCCGGTCGCACGAGCCCGTCGAATAGTTCTGGCCGCAGCCAACCTCGAGCTTCCGGACGGCCCGGTCTCGGACACCGACGTCCGACTACGAGTCGAAGCGTTACTTCGCGAAGTCGATGCTGGATTCGCTCCGAACGACATGCCCGAAGACCTCGCTGCCACTCGCACCAAACTCACGTCGGCCCTCGGTCAGCCATGACCGCCGAGTTCGTGACGTGGGATGTTCGCGAACCTCCACTTGCGATTTGCGGTGTCTTCGCCACCGGACACGTCGCGGCCGCTCTCGCGCAGCGAATCGCACAAGACGATGCTCCCCTCGACGTCTTCATTTCCGAGCACACGATTGCAGCGATCGGCGACGCTGAGCTTCTGCCGTGGGTGGACGGGGCAACATGGCTTGGCCGAGACGGCTCGCTGCTGTGTCCGACGGCGTTGACCCCAAATGTTTCCCCGAAACTCATCTCAACTGCCATTCGACGGTCGGTTAATCGTGAGGGCCTCGTCGTCTCAACCCCCGAGCTCACGCTGCTGCTCCAGCGGGCCGACGGCCAACTCGATCGCGCTGCACTGCAGGCATTCAGCCAACGCCTGACCGCACCGCCCACAGAGGCTGTGCAGTGACCTCCATCCCCCAGCAGCTCGCGTTGAACGCCGGCCCACCAGCTGATGAGACAGCCGATGCTGACGAGTCAACACCACTCGATTCGTGGGCTGCGACCCTCAGCTTCCTAGACCCCGACGTCACTCCCGGCATCGAACGCCTCGCCAAGCGACTCGACCTGGCTATGGGCGCACAGCACTCTCCGGTACGTGGCACGCTTGAGCCCAGCGGTTACGGGGGAATAGCGCGCCGAGGAGACCTGACCCGAGTCTTACTGTCTGATTGGGCGCTCGCCGACATCGAACCGGACGAGTTCATGCGTCGCGTCGTTAGCGCAGAGTTGTCCTATCTCGAACTCGAACGCGTCGAACCACGGCCACCTGGACAAGTAGCAGTGCTATACGATTCGGGCCCACGCCAGACGGGCGCACCACGACTAGCCCAGCTCGCCGCCCTCGTTGTCCTCGAGCGCCGTGCTCGCGCCAGTGGCGTGCCACTTATGATCGGTTGCCTCGGCGACATATCCACGACCTGGCATTCGGGCGCCCTCCCCGAACTGTTCAAGTCGTGGCTCGGCTCCCGAAGGCCACAAAAACCCACGAGAGCAAACCTCAATGCATGGCTGGACACCCTGACCGAGGGGACGACGGTGTGGATTTTTGGTGCCGACGACTTGTCCGTGGCACGCCCGGGTGTCGCCGTCGAGCGCCTCCACGCAGTCGAGTCGACCTGGGGCCCCGAAGGCGCCACAGCTTTGCGC
>CAZJBW010000258.1:0-2342 GCA_964543985.1 uncultured Pirellulaceae bacterium
GCTATGATCGAATCATCGACTCTTTAGAATTGTTCCGGATTCATGGCAGACCCCGACAACTTTCTGCTCGAGTTACCGTGACACCACAAACTAAGGACCTTCCTCTAATTCTACAGCACTTGCTTGAACTGGGATTTGATGATGTGGGATTCGCGCCGGTTCTTGTGTCCCCAAATCCGAATGCTCAGTTCTCAAAGGCCGATTTTGATTCGTTTCTTGAAGAGATGAAGGTCTGCGGGCAACTTGCACTTTCCGAGATGCGGCTTGGGAGATCCTTTGCCTTCTCCAATTTGACGACTGCCCTTGAAGAGATTCATCGCGGAACTCATCGACCCTATCCCTGTGGCGCCGGTGCGGCATATCTGAGCGTCAATGCGGAAGGCAAAATTTTCGCTTGCCATCGTTTGATTGACGACCCGAATTTCGCGATGGGAGATGCATCCAGTGGACTAGACCAGAGTGCGCGACGCGAGCTGCTGGGTCAAATGCACGTAGACAAAATGGAACCTTGCCGTAGCTGCTGGGCACGTTATTTGTGCGGTGGCGGATGTTACCATGAAGTTTCCCGGCGAGGTCGACCAGGTTGCAACTACATTCGGGGCTGGATGGAATTTTGCATTGCAGCTTACGCTGAGATTTCCACTTTCATTGAAACACAGCCTGTTGTTAGGAATTCGTAATGCCGGAGAATGACAAAGCTGCAAACGAGATCAAAATTTTTCCGCGCAATCTGACCGCTCGAGCCGAGCAGATTGTACGAGGCAATCCAGCCAGCAGTCGACCAGAAAGCGGGGTTCAGAACTGTTTTCCCGGCTTGGAACTCGATTTGAGAAACATCGAACAGGTATTCCTCAGCGGAATGTTCTTTGAGTTTCACCTTGGCGATGGTGCGATTCTTATTCGCGCTAATGAACCCATTACCGGGGTTACGACCGAAGAACTAAGGGATCGTCCCCTCTATATTTGGGCGATGTATGGGCGTGCCAAACCTGAAGAAGAAATCTCTCGGGAGCCACTATCACTTTGGGGGTTTCAAGGCCAAAGTGGACTTGATGTTTGGACAAGAGTTCATGATCTCTTGCCAGGTCGTGTAGCCGTGTTGCTGGGGCCCACACCAGGGTTTTCAAACACAGTAGATAGGTTCACTGCATCAGCCTTACTGGAGGCTGCCTATAACACTGGAGCGGTGGATGATTCAAACGTCGAAACTGTGATTCGTGATTCCAATGATCAGATTCAATACTTGGTCGTTTCGCAGAACCGGGCAGAATATGTGGACTCCGACGGCGTCCTTGCACCCGATCTTTTTCCGCCTGGCGAATTGACCAAGTCGTTGTGTGCCCCTTGGATCTATGATTTTCGAGATTGTGTTTGTTTCTATTGGGCATCCAACAAACCGGACATCGTCGACACTGAGGATGGAAAAACATCGTTCGTAAACTACATCCGTGAAGAAAATCACCGAAAAACCGACAATCCGCCGCAAGACCTCAAGACCTACCTTGGGCGAAGGGAATTCGAGTTGAGTTACCAAGACATGGTCAATGGTTGGTGGGAAAAATTGCCGGTAGTGCTTAACGATCGTGAAAGCACATCGTTTTCTGTAGTGCCAACGCCTGAACTGGACGAATACTTAACCCGGGACGAGGTGATCGCTGAATTGACCTATCTGGCGACCGTAGAACACGCGCTGGTCATCGAATACCTTTACGCGGTCTATTCAACGACGGCTTCCCGGTTGCAGCCCGATCCTGACGCCGACCAAAACACACAAACGATCTTTGCAGCGGCCAACGAAGTCTTTCGCGTCGCAATCGACGAAATGCGGCACTTTCGATGGGTCAATGATCTACTCAAGATATTTGGCGCACCCCCGTCTGTTGATCGCGCCACTATTATTGGACAGCCACCAACCAAAGGTAGCGGTCGCAAAATGAACATGAAGCGGCAGTTTATCGGAAGGCCTTTTTCTCTGAATCCACTCACCAGCGAAACCCAGCAATGGTTCATTGACGTTGAGGCGCCTAGTCAGGTTGCCAATCAAGATCTCGATGGGATGTATGTAGCGATTCTGGAGAGTATAAACTTTCAACCCGAACTGTTCGAAGAACGAGACCGGGTCTTGCCGATTGTCAAACTGATTATTGATGAAGGTGAAGACCATCACGAACGATTCAAGGCCATTAAAGAATCTTTGGATGTGTTTGAAGAGTCGGATTACTTGCGTGAACTGAATACTGGTTCGCCAACCCCTCGACAAAAGAAGTTGCTTGACGTTTGCGATGCCTATTACCACTCGATCGAAGAAGTAATTCAAATTACGTTTTCGCTCGGTGATAGAT
>CAZJBW010000259.1:0-2218 GCA_964543985.1 uncultured Pirellulaceae bacterium
AATATCGACAGTCGAAGCAATTGAAGTGGGAGGAAAGCGAGAGTGCGATCTGGGTGTCCGTATTCGAAAGTGACTGCATTGAATTTGATCGCCATCGACGGTCGCCACTATTTGCATGGCATGCGGTAAGGAAAGCCGAAGGTGGTTGCCAGTCTGAACTTCGACAATACTTGTGAATGCGTGATGATCTTCGAACCGCAGGCGTCCATCCCGTGAAGTTCGATTCATGGTTGGGCGTTGAACTTGATTGACATCGTTTTCGGGCATGAATTCGGCAAGCAAGCCAAGTGTCGCCGGATCCATGTTGTCTGTGATTTCATAAGACGTGTAGTCCAACGAATCGAAATCTGTCCAGACATATATACGCTTATTGTGTTCCGTTCGAACCATCACCGAAGGTGCGCTTGGATGCCAGGATGGGCTTTCAATTCTTTCGTCTTTGTCAATGACAAGCCGAACTGGGGGTAGACCGGGGGCTTCAAGATTGAATATCTGCAGTTCGTTGCGTCTTTCGCGGGTTACGATGGCGAGTAGGTTTCCCGAAGAGTTTAACGAGCAAGCAAATGCATATGAATCGAGTTCGATTGACTCACTGACTTGCTTTCCTGTTTTGGCATCGATTCGTCGAATCACCTGATCGGCCAGCAGGAAGTATTCGCCCAGTTTTCCGCCTGCGCAATAATCAATTGACCGGAAGTTGTGAAAAGGATCTTCATTGATCGCAAGGATTTCAGGAACCATAGCTGACCAAGCAGAAATGTTCGCGCGAATCGCGCGATCGTAGTCTGGTATGTTAACCGGACAAAGTTCAAGTGCATTCACCATCAGTAGTAAGCCCTCAGCTATCTTTCCTTGTTCTGCAAACTCTCGGCCTCGCTGAAAAAGCAGTCGGGTTTCTCTCTGCTGGCCAAGAACTTGTTCGTTAGTCGAGGTTTGGTTGGCGGTTTCCAGTTCCCTGTTTGTCTCTAGTAGCTCTGAATTCAGCTGACCAAAACGGTGCGCGGCCTGGGACGAGACGATCGCTGCAATCAACAAACAAGCGCCTAAAGCTGATACGGTTACGGCAAGAAGTGGATTTCGTTGGGCCCACCGGATGCTGGATTCCACATACGTTATCGGGCGTGCTTTGATGGGTTCAGCGTTTAGAAATCGACCGAGATCGTCAGCAAGTTCCCTCGCCGATTCATAGCGTCGTTCAGGCTCGGGGGCCATTGCTTTCTCAACAATGATTCTTAAGTCACGTGGCATCGAGGGACGCAATGCCTGCAACGAAGGTGGTGGTTGATTCAACAGTTTCCGCGCAAGAGCTCCTCGTTCCGATGATTTCAAAGCTGGCCTGAGTGCAGCCAGTTCGTACAAAGTGACGCCAAGCGAATAGATGTCACTCCTGGCACTACACACATCGTTCAATCGCTCGGGGGCCATGTACTTGATTGTGCCAAGAACTTCGCCTGTCCCAGTGAGGTCATTCGAATCCACGGTTTTGGCCAGTCCAAAATCTGTCACCCAGATGCGGTGGTCAACATCAAGGATCAGATTGCCTGGCTTGATATCTCGGTGCAAAATGCCCTGGCCATGAGCGTATTGCAATGCTTCGGCGACGTCTCGGCCAAGGGTTGCAAGGTTGTTCCAATATTCTCCGTTGATGGTGATGCGATCAGGCGTATGCTCATTGCTCGCTTGGCAATCGTCAGCGTCTGGAACGATGTTGGCAAGATCGACATGGCTAAAAACGCTATTTAGCTCGTCGGCTTGTCGAAGATGCACAATCAACTTGTCCAGTGACATCCCGGGGATCAATTGCATCACGAGAAACGCTTCTTCGCCCGAAATGCTAATTCCGAAGACCGGCACAATATTCGTGTGGTGTAAACGACCAGCGGCTTTGGCCTCACGGTCGAATCGCGCTTTTTGCTCCGATCCAAGCAGGAGCGTTGATGGTAGAAATTTTAATGCCACCCGCCTCCCCAAAGAAAGTTGTTCGGCTTCGTAGACAATTCCCATGCCGCCGCGCCCCAACTCTCGCACCAAACGGAAATCTTTAATGGATGTTTTTGTAAGATGCTCATCCGAAGTTGGGCAACTTGGCTTTGACCCGTCAACCGGCAAAATTGACGAGATCAATTCCATCGTCGGAAACTGTTCATAAATCTGCTCCGAAAACTCTGGGTAACGGGTAGCAAATTCCTCAATAGACGGGGCGTTGTCAGCGCCAACT
>CAZJBW010000260.1:0-2194 GCA_964543985.1 uncultured Pirellulaceae bacterium
AATTCAAACCGTGTCGAAAACTCCAGACGTTTCTGTAATTCTTGATGCAATCAATGCAGGCAATCCGGGTGCTGAAGCCCGCTTGATGGAGTTGGTTTATTCAGAGCTGCGTGAAATGGCATCATCAAAGTTAGCCAGGGAGAGGACAGGGCATTCGTTATCGCCAACAGCCTTGGTGAACGAAACTTATTTGAAACTGTTTGGAAAAACAAAAGACAGTCAATGGAACAGCCGTGGGCATTTCTTTTCAGCTGCGGCCCACGCTATGCGTCAGATTCTGATCGATCACGCCCGGAAGAAGATGAAGTTGAAACGTGGGGGTGATCGAGTCGCAGTTGACCTCGATTTGGGCGAATTTGCGGCTGTGCAAAAGGTTACCGCTGCCGAGCTGGTTGAGTTAGATAACGCACTTTCCGAACTGGAACGCGAAGATGCTGATTTGGTGAAATTGGTGGAACTACGCTTTTTCAACAATCACACCACCAAGGAAGCAGCTGAAATCCTTGACATTAGCCCTCGCACGGCCAATCGCAATTGGCAATACGCGAAAGCACGCCTTTGGCAGTTGCTTGAAAAGTAACAAAGCTACCATCTCAAAAATTTTCTGGCACAATATTCCGTTCTTCGACGCACGAGCTTGCTGGCGGGCAACCTCGCAATTGGGAACATCAGAATTTGCAGCAGGATATTGCTGCAATTCGGGCCAGATCAAGAGAGATTCAAATGAAAGAACGTATCGCGCGAATTCGTCAAATTTTCGCCAAGGCGATTGAAATCCGAAATCCGATAGACCGAGCGGAATATCTGGCTCAAGCATGCGGTGTAGACAGTGAACTACGCGAAGAAGTAGACAAATTGATCGAGGCAAATGAGGCGGCAGGCAGTTTCCTTGGTCGAGAAGATCAGACTCGGCAACCTAATCCAACCGGATCAACAAAAGATGCGACTGACCAAACCAGCAGCCAGACCGTTTTCGGTCGCGGAACTATCATTTCGCAATACAAGCTGCTTCAACAGATCGGTGTTGGTGGCATGGGCGCTGTCTGGATGGCGGAGCAAAAGGAACCTGTTCGTCGCCGCGTCGCGCTCAAGCTAATTCTGGGCGATATCGGAAACCAGGATACGATCGCACGCTTTGAGGCTGAACGGCAAGCTCTTGCCATGATGGAACATCCCAACATCGCCCGAGTTTTCGATGCTGGCACCACCGACGGCGGAACACCTTGGTTTGTGATGGAACTCGTCAAAGGAATCCCTATCACGAAATATTGTGATGAGAACAAGTTGGGGGTTCGTGAGAGACTTGAGTTAATGGTTCACGTCTGCCGAGCCGTACAGCACGCACACCACAAAGGAATCGTACATCGCGATATCAAGCCATCAAACGTTTTGGTGGCGCTCTACGATGGTCAGCCTGTACCAAAGGTCATTGACTTCGGGCTGGCTAAAGCACTTGCACATCAGACTAAATTGACCGATAGAACGCTGTTCACGGAATTCGGCAAAGTCGTTGGGACGTTGCAGTACATGTCACCCGAGCAAGCTGAACTCAATGCATTAGAGGTCGACACTCGAACTGATATCTATTCGCTTGGCGTACTGCTATATGAGCTACTCACAGGAACCACGCCTATCGAGAAATCGACGATCGGAGAAAAGGCGGTACTCCAAATCCTCGCGATGATCAAAGAAACCGAGCCACCGCGACCCAGCACACGGCTGAGTCAATCCGGCGACGCTACCACCGGTATTAGTAAGCAACGTCGGATTGATCCTACCAAGCTGCGTGTCATTCTCAAAGGTGAACTAGACTGGCTGGTAATGAAGTCTTTAGAAAAGGACAAAAGGCTCCGATATCAAACCGCGAACGGCTTTGCTGATGACATTGGCAACTATCTTGCGGGCAAGGTGGTTACTGCTCGCCCACCCTCGACCGTTTATCGGGTAAAGAAATTCGTTCGACGCAATCGAAGTTTGGTGATGGCGGCTAGTTTGATTACTTTTGCGTTGCTAGGTGGAGTTGTTGTCAGTTCTATTGCCACGCTTCGAGCGCAGAGAGCAGAAAGCATAGCTGAAACTCGAGCAGATCAGGTAACGACTGCCCTTGAATTGGCAAGAACGGAAACACAAGCAAAGCAAAAGGCTTTGGATGGCGAAATACAACAGCGCCAGTTTGCTGAAGCAGTCACGGATT
>CAZJBW010000261.1:0-2186 GCA_964543985.1 uncultured Pirellulaceae bacterium
AATCACGCGGAGCGTGATGGCTACTTATCCGGCAGGTCGCCAGATTGGGTTACTCGTTTGGGGCTCGATACCAAACGACAACCGAGAATGTGCCAAATGATTCGACGTGTTCGGTGATGGCGATCACGTTTTCCGCACCAATTTCATCCGCGATCGCTTGCTGTGCTTGCGAACGAGTATCGTTTTTGTAGCTTGACGACGTGAGCCGCAGCGAAACTGATTTGCCGACGAACACTCGATACTTGACGGAGAAAGAGTTTTTGGGTGGTCCGGTGGGCGCCAGCGGTGCTTCGTATGGGTTTTCGGTCATTGCTTTCACCTGTGTCATCATTGTAGGGAGCGACAAGCCCGAGGTGCAGCGAAAACCAATTACGTCGCGAAAAAGTATCGAATCAGCCCCATTGTCAGTGCGAAAGTGAATCCGTACGAGAAACGATCTACTGCGTAGCGAGGTTTTTCGTTGTTGGCTTTCCAGCGACCAAAAGTCTCAAAGATCAATCCAAGGACAATTGGAGTGATCGCGAGATTGAGAACTTGGAGGGCGGGGGCTTTGACCAAATGCATCGGGAGCAACCAAATGCTGATGCCACCGGCAATAGCACCCATCGCAATGTACCCGCAGATACTGAGCCACGGATTAACTGGTCCAGCACCCTTGCGGAAGATTGAGACTATCCCATGGCCTCCAAGTTCAAAGACGCCTTGAACCAAGACTTCGAAAACAAGCTGCACGAGCAATTCAATCAGGATTTCCATGCTTTACTGGGCGACCACGAAACGTAAGGTTCTTGTTGCATCGCTCTAAGCGAAGCGAGCGATGTCTGAACTGCTGAGAATTGTATCAAGGTCAGCTCGTGTCACCAAATATGAAACGCGTGCCCAGCGGCCACCAATCGATTGCGTTCTGGGTAATCCGAGATCTAACGCCAAATTCAAGCCCCGTTTAAAACTCGTGAACTCGATTTCTTGTGCCTCAAGGCCTGTAAAGTGGTAAAGTAATACCACATTTACCATGATTGGCTAGGAAGAGGTACAATTCATTATGAAATTGCGACTACAAACTGATTATGCCTTACGAACGCTCATTTTGCTTGGATGCGAGAACCGAAAGATGACGGCGGCTGAGATCGCGGACACGTACCAGATCTCAAAGGATCATCTTGTCAAAGTCACCCAGCAATTGTCTCGGCTTGGTTATGTGCGAGCATTGCCGGGACGAAATGGAGGGATGCTGTTGACGCGAGACCCATCCGAAATCTTAGTTGGTGAAGTCATCAAGGCGATGGAGGGCACAACCGGTGTTCTTCCTTGTGTGGAAGATCCAGCGTTTTGCCCGATGGAGCCAGGGTGCCATTTGCGCCGTGTTCTTATGAAAGCAGAGTCGGCGTTTTATGACGCGTTAGGAAAAGTTTCGGTCGCTGATTTGTTCCGTGGACGGAACAAAGGTGGAATTGTAAATCTTGAGATTCAATAGTTGAGAAAATAAAATGAAAACACTCTTGTCAATCACTCTCCTCATTGCATTGTCGGTCCTTGGGGGGTGTTCGGCGCAACAGACAAGCGAGCAGCGAGCGTCAATACAGGCAACTGAGACCCAAAACAAACAAGGCGAAGAGAAGCAGGAAGATCAGGCGATAGAGAGGACACGTCAGCAGGTCAAAATGCTGGACGACATTTATAAAGGCGGGATTGTTCTGATCACCAAGCATTATGTTGAAGGTGACGAGGATTTGCCTGCCGGCACGGCATTCAAGAAGTTGTTTGAAACCGCCAAAAAGAATGGCTGGCACGAAGTTCGACTCGTTGATGCGACGGGCGAACCCTACAGCGATGAAAATGTTGCAGTATCGGACTTCGAGAAGCGAGCGATCGAGGCATTGAAGGGTGGTAAGTCGTTTGTCGAGGAAACCGTAACGGAGAATGAGAAGCGGTATTTTCTTGCCGCCACGCCGATTCCAGTCGTGATGGAAAAATGCACGATGTGCCACTCCAACTATGATATGGAAGAAAAAGGGCTTGTGATTGGCGCGCTGACCTATCGTGTGCCAGTCGATGAATGAGCACGCCAACGGCATCACGTGGTTTCATCGCGAAGTTGCTTGAAACTTGAGAGACGCAGCGAGTCCGGCAAAGTAGCATCACACTCCGTGTGATGCTCCCTGTTTAGAATCACGCGGAGCGTGATG
>CAZJBW010000262.1:0-2169 GCA_964543985.1 uncultured Pirellulaceae bacterium
TGCATATCTAGCATTTGTTTTAACACGCGAAATCTTCGAGCTATCTCTTGTTGATTTTTCGCCGTCATTTTCTATTTAGTCTTCAATCAACTTCTTCCAAGCCCGTGCCGACTTTGCGGACTGCAGTTTACCAAGAATGGTTCCAAATGCTGCACTCATCTTTTTTCTTGCGTCGCTGTTACGGCTCCCAAGGTACTCATCAACAGCTTTTGACTGTCCGGTTGGATCCTTTATCGGCGTCATTACCGCTGATTTCGCAGAGTCAAAAAATCGCTCGACAAGCCCTTTGAATGTTGTTGCGCCACGGTAGCCCCTTACGGCTTCCATTGCTAACGCTTCAACATGGTATCCAGAAGGACGCTTAGAAGCGGGCAACGAAGATAAAATCGACTTAATGACCTTGATGCTTGGCACCAATCTGTTGTCCATCTTTTGATTTGCCTGCGTTAGCGCTTTGGTAAATTTTCCCGGACGAATTTCCTTCCAATCCTTACCTTTGGCGTTTGGAATCGCAACCACAGCCTTGCCCTTCTTAATCGCGGGCAATAACTGGACTTCCGTTCCATCCTTGTATTTCACCGTAGCCGCAAGTCTTCCCTTTTCCACGGAAGCAATTTTCGATTTATCCAACCCTTCAACGATAGCTTTGCAAAAACGATTCAGAACTGCCGTAGGCGAGAGATCCAAATATTTTTGATCAGACAATACTACCAATGCGTCAACGTCGCTAAGGCCGTCCACATAGGTATGTTTTGCAACGGAACCACCAAAATTCAATCTCTCAAAATCAATCTTATCGCCCAACGCCTCGCCGAGCTCATCTAGTTTCTCTCGAACACTTTCTGAGTTCCGTTCAAATGAAGAAATCAATTCTCGAACAAACGAGTTGATATCAGATTCCAAGTACTTTTCACGTGCCTCTTCTCGCGACTCAGAAATCAACTCCCGCAAATTGTCGAGTTTTGACTGAGAAAAAGCTGGCGTAGTACCGCCTCCTCCACTTCCACCCATAGTATTAGCCCTCCACCCTCGCTTGTACTTTGGTCATTATTTCTCTGTATAGTTGTCCGTGAAACTCAAAAGCATCAAAGTCGAATCCTTTCGTTACGAAGTCGCAACATTGATTTCGAAGCCGTTCGAGATACTCCAAGTTTTGCGCCAATCGCCTCATAGTCAACTTGTCTTTATTTCGTTCTTTACTCATTGACTCTTCAACAACCGGAAAAGCTTGAGTCGAAGCGGCTAATCCATTGCGAAACGTGTATCTGATCCACGAGAGACCGTCGAAAAAATCTCCTCCGGCCAAAAAATAAAGCGGAGTCACAACTGGATCCAACCCACCCCAGACATGAATGGAAACGTCTTCTCGCTTTCTTCGAAGTGCTGCGGAAAGCAGAGAAAGGTTGGTAAGTCGCTCAAGCAAGCTCCGACCAAGTTCCTTCTCCGTGACACCCACGATGTCGTATTCTACCAAATCTTCAGAGTAAGCGATAATTTGGTCAATGTTCAGATAGCTGCGTCGATCAGTTTGTGGCTTAATTAAAAAGTTGGATGAAAAGTGTTCAAAATAGTCAAATAGTTTGTCCGACTCTCTCATTTGCTCGTCGAGAGGCAAGCCATAAGTTTCCCAATCGAAATTCGTAATCACCATCGGATTTCGGTCGTCAAATTGACCCAGCACTTGCTTGTAGTCCTCAAGCGAAAAAACAGTATCAACTTCAGAAATCACGACTTGTTGTTCTGTTCCGCCTTCAAGTTCTTGCCATTCCAAATGTGGAGCGTAGCAAGGTCCTAAACCAACGGCATCCGATTCCGTGACGAGTTCATAACCACCGCTATCCACTAAGACAAAACCGGGGGACCTGTAGAAACGGTTTGGAAGTCTCAAGTTGCGTTGCTTAATGTCAAATGCTGAGATTAGGAATCCTGACTCGATAGTGGGCCCAAACAATTCTAAAACTTGGGAAATTACGGAAATTTCGTTTCCATCATCTTCTTCTACAAAGCCGAATCCCTTACTTGAAAACGACGGAACCAATTGAGGAGTTTTAACCTCGTTTCCATTCGCGAGTTTTAGACTGGAAATCCTAGCCAACATCCAAGTGCTCCCGATCACGACAAGAAAGACATTTCCCGCATGGCAATTTCTTCCCCTTCTCACAGCTATAT
>CAZJBW010000263.1:0-2163 GCA_964543985.1 uncultured Pirellulaceae bacterium
AAGATGAACAGGTGGATCGTAAAGCAAAAATAGATGTCATGAGCAAAGTACAGTTCTTTGAATGCCAACGGACGCCCCAGTATCCCAGAGACGGCTGCAAATAAGTTTCCTAAATTGAAAATCGCGCCGAGTAGTGCAGCCCAGTGGTGTTTTTTGATGCACAGCCAACCAAGCAAAATCAGCGGGGTTGTTGATGTTAGCAATAAGATCACCGATTGGCGGACCCCGGCGCTCGCTGTGGCCGCGGGAATCGTTCCGTGGGCGAATGCGCCGAAAACTGTAACAACGATCCAAGTCGCAATCAGTCCTCCGCTGACGATCGCAAACCGTCCTGCCGTTTCCAGCCAAGTCTCGCGGTTGTGCCAAAAACGATAACGCTTTGAAATAGAGATTGATCGACCGTTTGCTGCTTGTCCCGCACTGACACGTTCTAAGTCCGATGTCAGTTCCTCTGCCGATTGATAGCGAGCTTCCGGATTGGGGTGTAAGCAAGTCGAGACAACAGTACAAATACTTTTGGGCAGGTCAGGACGAAGCTGGCGCAGGCGATTGAAGCGAGAGTGGCGAATGTTGGAAAGGATTTCCAGATAGTGTTCGCCTTGAACCGGCGGTTGCCCAGAGAGTAACTCAAACAGAATCGCGCCCAAGCTGTAGATGTCTGCCACGATCAGATTCGAATGCTCGGGTGCCACATCCTGTTGAGTTGGCATCAGTAGTTCAGGTGCCATGTAAACGGGGGTTCCGACAATCAAGCTCGATCGAGTCTGCGCATTGTCGCCGCCTAGCCACTTGCTTAAGCCAAAGTCAGAAATCCTGAGAGTGAAGGCCAGCAGCGACGACGGATCATTGTGTTTGGTATGCTCTGGCGAAGCTGTCTGATCATCGGAAAATCGATCCAGCAAAATATTGGCCGGCTTGAGATCGCGGTGGGTGATTCCCTGTCGATGAACGTAGGCCAACGCTTCGGCCATTTTGGTCGCTGCTTTGGCCGCGTCATTCCAGTCGATGGGCTTGGTCTCGGACTCGCGTCGTTTGGATAGCCATTGTTCTAGATTGGGGCCGTCACACCATTGAAACGCGATGAACGGTGTGGCGGTCGAGGTTTCGCTTTCATAAAGCTTGACGACTCCCGGGTGGTCAAGCTTTGCGATCGCAGTTGCTTCATCAGAAAAACGCTGCAATCGGTCAGTGTCCAACAGCACTTCGGGGCGAGGAATCTTCAGCGCGACTGGGCGTTGATCGCGAACATCGTCCGCCAGATACACCACTCCAAATGCGCCGGCGCCAAGTGGCGCACGAATTTGATAGTTTCCCATGACTTGCCCGGTAGCCGAGAGCTGGGCAAACCGAGGCTGCTCGGCCCACAGTCGATTCAGTCGATCCTCTAGATCCATTTGGTTTGGCGCCTCAGATTTCATGGAAGGCTGGTCGTCTGGCTTGAGTAGATATTACCCACTCGATCCTTCTGTGTGCAAAGCCTAGCGAACGTTGGGGAAGGTGGAATCAAGTCGCGGCACAAATACAGCTTGATTGCCTAGCATCAGTATCCGATGCCACCGATAAAAAAGGCGACAAAGAAAATGGTTTGCGAGCCAAAATTTCGAAAAATGAGTAAAAAACTTACGCTATGAGTTGTTGGACGAACGTTTCTCCCAAACGATTTGTCGCTTGGATGTAGGAAGTCAACACGCCTTGCAGGCAGGTGTAGCGTTTGGGCAGTGTTCGCGCAGCCGCTGAAGTGGTCTAGGTCACTGGTGTTGCTGCCGTCTAGGTGGAGACGGGGGCCGTTTCAAGAAGTGGTGTCTAAACGCGAATGCAACCGAGTGTGGTGTATGCTTGACCTTGACGGTTGCGCCGGTGAGACCGGTGACTTCGATGGCAATCTGCTGCGGATATTCGCTACAGGTTGGTCAACTGTCTGTTGGCTGATTTTCGTGAGACTGGGTGCCAATGACGTCGATAACCAACGACAAGTGTTTGACGTTGATCAGGGCCACGCGTTCTTTCAAAGTGGTCCAGGGGCGAGAAACGGCGAACAACGTACGGTTTTGGCAATGGATTGCCTGGACGAAAGCAGCGATGCGTGAATATCCGGCGCGGCGGTCGGGCGTTTTATCGCTCTAGGACAATCACCAGTAATTGAAGGAGCCAGCCATGCTGGTC
>CAZJBW010000264.1:0-2121 GCA_964543985.1 uncultured Pirellulaceae bacterium
GTCCCGCGTGAGGGCAAAGCGTTTGAGCACCAACGTGATAAATAAAACCTGGCATGATGTTGAACTTTGAAATGACTGTTGTTTTGAAGAATCTTGTGAAGTAGGAAGTGAATTTGGGTTTGAGTTTCAGCTAGGTGATTACAAGTGCACCGTTGTTGATGTTCACTGTTGGGCCTATCAGGGAAATTGAAGCTCCCTTACCGTTTTGGATCACGATTCCTGTATCGTTGACGGTGATCGTTGCCCCCAAAGCAGACTTGATCAAAATGCCGCCGCTGGGACCCGGAACATCACTGATTTGGATCCCGTTCTTGAGCAACGTTTCAAAAGTCATTCCCTGAATTGGCGGTTGGACTTGTTGTGAAAGCGTTGGCATCTCGGCCGACGATCCCCACCAGCCCCCAACCCAGATCGGATAGTCCGGATCGCCTTGTTCAAACTCGACCCAGACTCCCGCGCCAATGGGAGGAATAGAGACCATCCCCATCTGCAAACCGGCAACCGGCACGCATGGCATCGCCCAAGTCGAAGGCGTCAAACAAACATCGGGAACGATGACTTGAATGCGACCCTTTCGAAGCGGATCAATGTTGTTGACCACGGTGCCTCGATACTTGCCGAGAAATGTGCGCATTTCTGGTCTGGGATTGTCTGGTACGTGATTCACGGTGCGACCCTCGAAATATCTGATTTAATCCCGCCTCTGCCCAACGAAAAGCTTTGGGTAAAGCTGCCACGTTTGATGTTGTGTGTGACGCTTTTGACGTAGTACCTTCCGTTGAACATGTCTGTGACACCGCGCACCGATACGAGTTGGCGAGGCTTTAATACGTTGCCATAGCGGAGCACATCCAACTGTCCATTTCCTACTACGGCATCTGATGACTTCAAAATTGCCGAAACGCCGATCTGCGCTGCCTGGGCAGCATTCATTTTTGCCGTTCCAAAATGGGTTTGATTTACCTTGAGAGTCGCGGCGGATTCTCGTGCAAGGTCTGGCTTTAGAGGGTTGAAATTAGGAATCGGAATTGGGATCGGAATTTTTGGATCGGTTTCTCGAAGAATCGTTACGACTTGATGTGATCGCGCAAGACCGTCATACGAGAAACTGATTGAACTGGCGTTATTGGCCGCGTCCATATTCATCGTTATGGGTTTTTGAACTCGACCGTGACGAATCTCTGGTCCCCAGTATGCGATGCTGCTTCCAGGTCGCGGGCCGGGGTCGATATAGAAGATGTATCCAATTTCACCGGCAAGCTGATTGATATAGGAGAGATCCGTTCCGTTTTGCTTGGGGAACCTTTCAAATGGATTGCTGAAAAATGTGACTGGATTCGGAATCAGGCGGGGGCTTATGCCGAATTCCGAGTACTTCGCCAAAATGAGACCGACAATCCCACTTGGAATCGCTGCCGGGTATGGTATTCCAGTCAGATCGACAAAATCCATCACGGCGCTTAAATCGACGCCCGTTACAGAGAAAACAGATTCGCCCGACTCGGGGCTTGGCGATAGATCGAGCTTTGTGATGATGCCGTCCATCAAAACATGGGCCGTCCCTCGAACGGTCGCCGTGATGATGACTCGTCTTCGAATACCGAAGTATCCCGACGGGAGAAGCTGTTTTGCAATGACCGAGTTTTTACCAAGCGTAAACTTCAATTGAAATCCACTTTGGCTCGTCGCAGACGCGTTGACTTGCACTTCGGTCAACGCCTCGATCACGGCGCGCGGAACGGGCGCGGCTTTGAGGTCTCCGATCATCAGCGATAAGTGCAACCCTTGATTCATGTCTTAAACATCCACTCCTTCCGGCAACGTGATTTTCAGTCGACGTGGTTTTTCGTTTAGTGGAACCAACAAATCATCCGGATCGACAGCTTCGTTTGCATCGCAAAGCCTCCAGAACAGCGTCGAGTCAAGAAAGTGTTGATGGGCGATGTGATCCAGCCGTTCATGTTCACGTACAATGTGTTCGGCGATCTGTTGACCGGCAGAAGTCGACGGCAAAAAACGACGCTTGAGATAAACTCGTTTGCGTCCATTTTGATCGACGTGCTCGGCAGTCGAGCTACCGTGGTAACGGCTATTGATTGGGAATTCATTAGTCATTTAGAT
>CAZJBW010000265.1:0-2092 GCA_964543985.1 uncultured Pirellulaceae bacterium
TCGCCCAGCGACTGGCCTGTTGATCGGCATGGTAGGTAAAGGTGGCTACGTTGCCGGAAGGGTCAGTGACCAAAAGCCGCTTCGGGAGTCGGTGCTCGCACAGCGGGCTCCGTTTCGCCTTGGCAACCGACAAATATTGCCATCCAGGAAACGATCAATGTAAAGCTAACGAGTTTTTGGATATGGGACATCTTGGTCTCTCTGCAGCCGCCGGAACGATCAATTGAAATTGTGCGGGAAAGTCGCGAACTAAGGTAACAGTAATTCTTGCTTTTTATTGGTGTTCCGCAAAACGGAATGCCTTCAAATCAAATGTTTCATCGAAAAGCCATCGGTGAACAAGGAATTTTCAAAATTGTTGAGGGAATTGCAACAGGATCTCCATGATACCACTGAGAACGGTTGCTTTTGTCAGAACCTGACCCCCGATCTCCATTCAAACAAAGGCGGAACAATTCAGTGTTTCAGGAGAAAACCATGCTTTCCAAAAATAACGGCCCGACAATGCCGAGTACTTTGTCATGCTTGCTCATCACCACAGTCTGTCTTTTGAACGTTGGTGTGGCTCGAGCCCAAACAACTTATTGGATGGGACGAATCGACAACACTGATTACGTCTTTGATCGCCAGCTACCACAGAGTTTCGGAGATGCGATTGTCAAAGCGAATGTCAGTCAATTTAAAGTCGAAAAAAATCTTCGTGGTTTCGATTCTCTTAACGCATCGGGTACAGCCTATTCTTTGATTAAAGCTTCGGTCACTTCAGATTGGCAAATGTTTGAAAACCAGCTGCCTAGGCGTTCACTTTCAATTGTCGCTAAAAATGGAGGGGGAGGCGCTGCTGGATCCTGGATTCATATGGAAACCAGTGATTCGCTCGTTAACCAGTTCGCTCAAAACCTTCCGCGACGTGAAAGGGGACAGTGGTTCAATGCGGAAGTGATGATGATTGTTGCACCAGATGCAAATCAACCCAACGTGGGACTAGCAGTACCAAAAACGACTCTCGCGAAAAACGAGATGATCCGTTTGAGCGAACATACTCTTGGTGGTTTCTACTTTCCAGAAGTTCTTCGCCCAACCCATATTGTTCCTTTTCGTCAGGCCATGCTTGACTACGGAAACGCAGGTCGGCAGGATCCTGACTTTCGCAAATTCAACGGTTCAAAAACCGCCACGGACCTCAGCGGAGACAAGACGTTTGTTGGTGAGCGCAATCAATGGGAAACCGTTACCAAGGACAACCCATCGGCTCCATACTTTGCCGATCACGTCGTGAATCAACAGCTGACCGAAGCCGCTCAATTTCAGGCCGAGTATCAAGCCAGCATCGACAGCGTGACTCATGACGGTCCCGCTAACTTCAAAGGAGATTCACGACTGAAGGAATTTGGGACTCGTGTGGGATACTTTAACGGACCCAGCAGTGCAGAGGCTTGCGGTGCCGGAGGTGCTGGAGATTTCCCACACGCTTGGATGGTTGGTGAAACTCATTTTCGACCTTGGTTCAATGTTTATGGAGCCGTTTATCAAGTCGGCTACGGCGCTGCCAAAAGTAGTCGCACCGGTAAATGGTATTTTACGGCAGTGGTATCTGGTGCTCGCCCTTCCGAATCGAACTTGGCCTCAAATCCAAACGCAAACGCGACAAACCAACTAGCCAATTCCGGTGGTCAAACACAGCCGATGCCAGGCAATGGCATTAGTGGAAATACCGGTGGAAACTCAGGTGAATCTTCCAACGCAAAGGCGACTCCGGCATGGGCTGCCGGTCAGACCAAATCGACCTGGGAACAAGGCGCGGCGAAGATTACCATTTACGTTACCAACAAGACCGGGCAAGCAATTGAGTCATATTGGGTGGATGGAGACGGAAAGGAATCAGGACCTAGCTCGATTCCAGCTGGCGCGGAGAAGCTTGAGCTTGGATTTTCCTATCCAGGAAATCTTTACAGAATCAAAATAAATGGAAAGCTGCATCACTCATGGGTGATTCAAACAGCCAACCCCCATTTGATTATCGAGAAATAGTGCGGAGCGAGAGTAAAGTTAAACGTGTTCGATTTCACGGTCAGTCGTCATCGTGACGGCC
>CAZJBW010000266.1:0-2083 GCA_964543985.1 uncultured Pirellulaceae bacterium
TGACGGATGCCGCAAAGACCCATTTTCCCCAGCGAAGCCATTTCTGTTTTCGTGAAAGAGTAATAATCGCAACCGCGACTGTCAGAGGATACGTCTGAAGAACGACCGACCACACCTGTCCAGCGTAAACTGAAAATGGAACCTCGCTTTGGTCAGCGAAGAACATCGAAGCAGCAGGTGCGATTCCGGAGACCAACAGTGTGACAAAAATTGCTGTGCGAACTCCTTTCTTTCGAGTCGTTCGAATGTCATCGGAAAGGGACGCTGGTTTCGATCTACGGCGGGAAAACATGACAAGGCCTCGCAGGTGGGAAACTTTCAAAGCAGACGAAAGGTACCCATTTTGCGTTAGCTTGGTCAACGCCGATCCCACAACAAACCAGCAAGCAGTCACCTCGACACGCTAGACAAGCCAACAGTGCCAATTCGGTACGAGGGAGGGTGGCGGGCAGGGCGGTGTGAAGATAGCGAATAAATCAAGCCAATTTTTCGCAGCATGGGCATACGAGAAGTTACAGCCGAGGTCGAATGGTAAATGGTGTTAACATCTTCGAAAGTCATTGATTTCCAAGGTCTTTCTTAAGTTCTCCTCTTGGCTTTGTCAGCAAATTGAGTGTCTTCTGCCTTTTACCTGACTCCGAAAACTACTTGTAGTAAGTAATTGTCACGGACATGAGTGGCGTTGGGTCTGGTTGAAAGCGAACACGTTGAACCTTACTGGTTTCACTGGATCCTCCGACGATCAAGCCTCGCGTTTTTCTACCGTTTTGCCCCGTCTGGCGAATTTGGTGCTTAAGAGCACCAAGGTTTTTAGGTTGAATTTTTGGATGGATACCACGGAACATCGCGACAAGGTCTTCTTGAGCTTCGTCGATCGTTTGTCGTGCGGGTGCCGCATTTTCAAGTTCCGGAAATACCGTTAATTGAATCTGTCCTACATTGCGACCGTAGTCCATCGCTCGGCTCTTTGATTCTGCATCCGAAAGAATCAAAAATTTCTCTCGGCGTTCATTGTCGATTTGATATCCCTTGATGACCGTTTGCTGTGACTCCGATCCGATGATCCACTTAGGTGCATCCAAGTCGCGAACCGTAGAACGATATAGCGTATTCTCACCATTTACTTTCAAAACCGCTCCCAGCCTTCCCTTTGCCGAGGGATTGCGAATCAAAACCAATTCAACATTTTGACCTTGCTTAGGTTCTTGGACGAAGGCGTTACCGTTTCGCAATTCAATGGGTACCGACTGTCCGTCATAGCGAATATCCAGCCGCATCGGTGCCGCAGGATCATTCAACGGAAAGCTAGATTGTTCGGTGCGAACTTTGACAATTTCTTCTCGGATAAACTCCTGCTTCTGTTTCTGAGCGTTCTCAAAAGAAGTCGTCGTTTCACCATGATCAAAAATACCTCTCAAGTTAAAACTTTCACCCACTTCGCTAAGTGATTGGGCATCTAATTGAGCTGTAAATTGTTCACCGATCTGTTGCGCAGTCTCTCCGTCCTTTGTTACATAAAGCAAAACCACTTTTGCCGAGACATTGTCTGAATTGATCGCGACTCCTCCCGTGATAAATGCATCTGGAACTACGCTCGTTTCTCCCCATGCAAGGGTGTACTGATGCGCGAAAAGCTTTCGACGCCCCTCGTCGTCTCGATGGTTAGCGCCCTCCAGCTTAGCCACTTGGTCGCTAGCGCCTTCGATGATGTTCAATTGCTGCGATTCTTCAAACGGATTTGCCAAAATCAGGCCAAGCTCCAACCGGTCTGCAAGCAAGGAGTTTAACGGTCCGACGCTATCACTAACGTCTTTTTGGCCATGCTTCCGAACAAGGAACTTAAGCACTCCAACGTTTTTTAGTTTCTTGCTATTTAGAAACTCAATGACTTGCGGGAGCTGCTTCTGCATCCCTTCGGTAATGGTTTGTGCCGACAGGTTGCTTGCGTTAAACGAGATCGCCCCAACAAGCAAAATCGCCGCGATTGGCTTCAACCATTTTTCAACGGCATAAATCCGTACGGAGTTGCCCAAAGACTGTACTTTTTCATTTACCTTCAGCGTTTCGCTAAGTCTGATTTTAC
>CAZJBW010000267.1:0-2044 GCA_964543985.1 uncultured Pirellulaceae bacterium
CTCATTGTTCAGGACAAGAAAGACCAAGAGGCTAAATGCCAGGGTGACAAAGGCCAGCCACGGACCTCTCACGCGAAGCGCTGGGAAACCAATGAGCAGGCTGAACAACATGCACACCGCCATCGATATTGGGATCGTGACGAGGAACGGCGTTTCGGGCAGATCGAGGCTGATACCGGCGACCTCGACCTCGGCACCTCGGTTCAGGAGCACCGACACGTAGGAGCCAATACCCAGGAACGCCGCAGGTGCAAGCGAGACTTGACCCGCGAATCCCTGGGTGAGATTGGCGCCCACGATCACCGAGGCAAACACCACGAATAGACCAAAGTCGGTCATCGTTGCGTTGCTCTTGCCAATCGGAAATAGCACGAAGAACAAAATGGAAGCCGCAATGGTTCCGTATTTGACGAACTGCCCGTTCTTGGTGCTCTCCGGGAAGAACATGATCATGGCGAGAATTCCGGCGACCGCGACCAGCCAGATCCACATTGCGAGGCTTCCGAAGCCGGATTGGCCGACCGGAAGGAGCGCAGCGCCGAGCCCTAAAACCGTCATTCCGATCGCGACGCCGGGCGACAGTGACCCTCGGTCAACAACTTCGATTTTGTCTTTGCGATTTTCAAGCTCGGTCTCGTCGACGAGGTTGTCCATAAGTTCGCTCATACCCGACGCTCCTCAGCTCGACCGAAGAGGCCTTGGGGACGAAAGAGGATCACGATGATCATCAGGATCAGCGGCCCAGCTTCTCGGTAGAGACTCGAGACGTAGAAACCTGACCAGTTCTGCAGCAGGCCGACGAGAAAGCCGCCGAACAATGCTCCACGCACCTGATTGAATCCACCGATGATCGCAGCGGTAAATGCAAACAGACCGAGGTTGATGCCGGCGTCCCAACGAGCGTTGATCGTTGGAGAAACCAACAAGCCAGCAACCGTGACGAGCACGGCATTGATGGCGAAGGTAAGCATGACCATGCGGTTCACCGGAATGCCCAGGACGGTCGCGGTCTCCGCGTTTTGTGCCGCAGCTTCCATTTGTCGCCCGAGGTAGGTGCGCTTAATGAAGAGCTGAGTCCGAGAATCACAACGGTTCCGACAACGATCACGCCGACATCGTCTGCGGTGATTGCGATATTGCCTGGTCGCCACACCTGATCTCCAAAGACGGAGGGGAAACCTTGGGGGGTAGCGAACCAGGCCTCACGCACGTACTCGCGCATGAACAGTGCAAGACCAATCGTCGCGATTACGAGCGGAATGTCGTCGCCACCAACTTCGAGGAGGCGATCGACGAGAGCTTTCTTAAAGACATAACCGAGTAGGAAGATGACGATCGGAATGGTCAAGGCCGCTCCGATCAGCAATCCCCATGGGACACCTGCTGCTGGTAGTGCGAAACCGACGTTCGCGCCACCGATCAGAGGGACGAAATCGGGAATTCCAATAGTTGGTTCCAAGGTACCGAGGGTCAAGATGAGGACCGCCGGCAGCATGACAAACTCGCCGTGAGCAAAGTTCACAGCACCTGCTGTTTGCCACAACAGTGCGAATCCCACCGCGGCGATTGCAAAGATCGCCCCGGTTGCGAGACCTGAAATGGTCACTTGTAGAAACTGGGCCATTAGTACGCTTTCTCCAAATAGGGGGTTGAGCGAATAGCAGGGGGAACGGAACCGGCTTAGGAACCGTCCCCCCTACGTACCCGCACACTATGGGCGGAACTGTCCGGAGCTATCCGGCGCAGCCGCGATCGGCCAAGTTGCCGAGAGGAGGAACGATTCCAGTGGCGATACCAACGCCGTCGACAACCTCGACGATGAAGCTCTCACGGTCGAGGTCTCCGTTGCCGTCGTAGGTGACGTCGAGGAGAACACCCGGCTCGTCTTCGGTGGTGATGGTTGCGCAGCGGATCTCGTCGCCGAACGCTGCCTGGTCGAATGAACCAAGACGCTCGGTGATTTCCTTGAGCACGTGAACACCGAGGTAGCCCTTGATGTTGTTGTGGTCAGCGGACAGTTCGAGCTCTGGGAAGAGTTCGATGT
>CAZJBW010000268.1:0-2027 GCA_964543985.1 uncultured Pirellulaceae bacterium
AAAAGCTACTTTTGAGCATGAACGCTCAAAATCCAAGCACAACTGATGTGCCATCAACGATCACGACTTCAGAACAAACCTTAGACTACATCGCAGCGTTGTCAGAAGACACTGTGTTTACGCCCGAGTCGATTCAGAACGAAGCTACGCAGGGCGAGCCAACAGACATTACTGCTGGCGAGTTAGTTCGCATAGTCCTCAAATACAGCGGTTGGATATTTAACTCCTTCGTCAACTGGCTTTCTATTCTGATCGTTAGTTCGATGGCAATTGGCCCCGCCTTTGAATCCATCACAAGCATTATCTTAGGGCACCGATCAGGCACCGGGACTTTTATTAACACCGCAGCGTTTTGCCTAACAACTGCATTTGTCGGATTTCTAATAGGTAGAGACCGCGATTTCGCAAAACGAATCTGCCAAGCAATCGCCGTTGGAACACTGCTTTTATTAGGTGGTGGACTCTGGGTTCTTATCCAACCAAACGGCAATACAGTCATGGGCTTGCTATCGGTTGCCGCACAATTGATCACATTGGCGATCGCAGTTGGTGCTGGTTCACGAATACCGAGGGCCGAAAAAAAGAAGACCAAGAAAGGGTTCCTTCGTCAATCGGCTTCAGCCATCGTCGGTATCCTGATCGGTTTTACAATTGCACTGTCAATGAAATTCAGCGTTGCCTATTTGGGCACACTGGCCCAAAATTCACTACACAAAGGAAAACCTGCTCCAGCAACTCAATACGTCGACATCGATGACAACCCATTCGTTTTCGCCGATTGCAAAGGCAAGGTCACGCTTGTTGAATTCTGGGCGCCATGGTGTGGTCCTTGCGTCGCGTCGATGCCACACCTGCAATCAATCCACCAACGATATGGTGACCGGGAAGATTTCACGATGGTCAGCATTGCAGTTTCTTCTAGTCCTGAGCATGCAACCAAAGTGTTTGAAGACAAAGGATGCGACTGGCAGTTGCTATTCAAACCGAAGTCTGACAAAGGTGAGCCAGATGACAGCAAGCCTAACCCAAACGTGTCTCCTGAATTTCAACCGCAAGGCATACCATCAGCCTACATTATCGACCGTGATGGAAATGTTGCTGCAGCAGGAATCAGAGGCAGCGAGATCGACACCAAGCTGGCCGAACTGCTAAACAATCAGACTGATTAAACGTGCCTAATGTTCAGGGCTTCTGCTAAAATCAATGCATGAACCACACAAATCGACATCGCGGCCCGCATCCAAAGGATGAAAGCATTTTTGCAGCCAGTCATTTACCAAAACTGACAACGGCGTTAAATGACTACTGCTGGCTGCTGTCTAACGGGTACGCTCCTAACGCCTCCATGAAACTTGTAGGCGATCGCTTTCAATTAGTCGACCGACAACGCTTGCTTCTGACACGTTGCGCTTGCAGTGACGCCCAAAAACAAAAGCGACGATCTTGCGAACTGGCCCCTAGCGAACTTGCTGGCCAGACAATCCATATTGATGGTTTTAATTTGTTAATCACCCTCGAAAGCGCATTGTCTAATGGCTTTGTCTTTTCGGGCGCTGATGGCTGTTACCGGGACATGGCCAGTATCCATGGAACTTATCGACGAGTCAATGAAACTCGAGCTGCAATCGAACTCGCTGGACATTACTTGGAATCGCTTAATGTGCATAAAACCTGCTGGTTACTGGACCAGCCCGTTTCCAACAGTGCCCGCTTAATGTGCCTCATTGACGAAGTTGCCGCTGAAAAAGGCTGGAACTGGCAATCGGAGCTGAGAAAAAGCCCTGATTTTGATCTCAAGCAAATGAACGAAATCACCGTTACCGCAGACGGGGTAATTCTGGATGCCGTTGATCGTTGGTTCAACTTAGCAAAACATGTCATTGACCAAAGCATCTTAGATGCAAGGCTAATTTCATTTCAGACCGAACGAACGTAAACGCTAACGAAGCGAAGACTTCATCGTTTCAATCGTCCCCGTGAGCCGAACGCGCTAGCGTCGGGCGTTACGTCAGGTTTTTGAACGGGGT
>CAZJBW010000269.1:0-2015 GCA_964543985.1 uncultured Pirellulaceae bacterium
GCGGACGCGGAAGTTCGAATCCAACGTTTACAAAACCAACATGAAAGAAACGTTGCATTTCTGGCGTGTTGTCTCAGAACATTTTGCCGAAAATTCGACAGTTGCGTTCTACGAGGTGTTCAACGAGCCCTCAGTATCCAACGGCGATTATGGTGACTGCTCGTGGGAGCAATGGAAGGCAATGGTCGAAGAAATTATCGACGTTATTTACGTGAATGACACGAATGTGATTCCGTTGGTGGCCGGTTTTGATTGGGCCTATGATCTGCGAGAGGTCAAAAACAACCCAATCGAAAGAGAAGGCGTTGCCTATGTGACTCACCCCTACCCCGGCAAGTGCCGGCCACCCAGAGAGCCTCATTGGGAAGAGCATTTTGGATTCCTAGCAAACCACTATCCGGTGATTGCGACTGAAATGGGGTACAGTCTCGACACCAAAAACAAACATATGTTTGACGACGGAGCTTTCCGGAACGCGCTCCTCCCGTATCTGGAAAAGAAGAAGATTTCTTGGTGCGCTTGGATTTTTGATCCTGATTGGACTCCGGCGCTGATCAAGAGCTACGACTATCAGCCGACTCACCCCGGAGCGTTCTTTCGTGACGCGATGCTCAGTAAGTAGTTTGAATGCTGGGGCTCCGGCTCTAATTCTAAAAGAGCCTAATAGATGGCTTTGTAGTCGTCCGGAACCGAGTACTTCGCGCTGTAAGTATGAACCTGCTGCGTTTCCGCTCCGTCGGGCGATACTAGGGGAAGCTTGTTCTTGCACCAATCGATGATGCTGCCTTCGTAGTTGCAGGCTTTCCATCCCTGCCGGATCAATTGGTTGACGAACTTGCCACTGCGTACGCCGACCGTGCAGTAAGCAATGACTGCCTTGCCCTGATGGTCGGCCGCCGTTCGCTCGAATTCCGTCCGCGTCAGCGCGCCGGGGATTAGCGAGACACCTGATTCCGATTCCGAACGAACGTCCACAATCACAAAGTTGCCAGATTGCTCATCGTTCTCCAGCAGGTCGCGGATTTCTTGAGCAGTGATGGTGGGAGGTTTCGGCATAATGATTCGCCGTAGGACTGATGAAGCTTCAATGGATTGACTCAGCCCAAAAATCAGTAGGCAGACGGCCATAAAAAACCAAACTCGTGATCTTGGTGAGTCCAATGTTACCTTATCCTAGATGCTAGAGAATGTTGACGCCAAAATGCCAACGCGTTTTTGCACTGTGACACGCGTCGACCTCCCATAACGACGATGGAAAGATCGGCAAAATTTCTTGTCCGATACTCCTTTTTTCAGGAATTGGTGTTTCCCGCTACATTGATTTTGAGATTGGTGTGCTGGCATGCATTTCAGAAGGTGTGGTAGCTCAAAGGCTGGTGAAAGTTTAGACCGAGAAAATCGACTCGAAATCGCTCGTTTGCATCGGCAATCAGGTGTGCTTGCTTACGGTGGGTTGTGCCAGTTGGTCGCGAAAAATCTGCTCAATATTGTCCGGGTTTCGGGCGTGGTTTGTTTCGTCGGTGGAAGCTATCATGCGATTGGATCGACAGCCTGGATTGATTCATCAGCGCCCTGCCACATTTGGAAGTGATTATGAACAAATCGAAACACATTGCCTTTGCGACTCTGTTGGGCCTAACCGCAATCGCTTTCAGTGAAACCGCTGCAGCTCAAAGCGAGCAAAAACCTCAGGCTCAAGTTGAAGCCGGAGGTGCGTCCATTGTTGAAGCGTCTCTTGGGGATACCAAAAACGTTCACCGCCACGGTGATCTTTTCTTCTCTGGACAATTCTCAGTTGATGACATCCAGAAAGTAAAAACGGCGAAAATCAAACGAGTGATTTCGCTTCGAACCGATGGAGAGATTGACTGGGACGAACGTAAGACTGTTGAGGCCGCCGGCCTAAAGTTTGAGCGAGTTCCTGTGAGCGGCCCGAGTAGTTTGACCGATGAAGTTTTTAGCAAGGTTCGGGGGTTGTTGAAGGATAAGTCACAGTCAACCCTGTTGCATTGTGG
>CAZJBW010000270.1:0-1945 GCA_964543985.1 uncultured Pirellulaceae bacterium
GGCATACGAGATTCGCCTTAGTCTCGTGGGCTCGGAGATGTGTATAAGAGATAGGATTCTCTCATCATATCTACATCTGGTTTCTAATCACGATTGTTGGCGTCGTGAACTACGCTCCTTCGTTCGCTCAAGAGCGAGTGTGGACCAGCACATCGGGCAAACACACGATAACGGCGACTTACATTGAAAATGACGAGCAAACTGTTCGCTTGAGAAAACAGAATGGTGAAGAAATCTCAGTTCCAATCAAACAGTTGAGTGAGCAGGATCAAACTTTTCTTGCCCGAATAAAATCGGCTCTAAGCGATAGTCGCTCGAAATGGTTGAAACCAGCGGAGGAAGCTTTTTTTGAGACCTTTCCTACCAGCTACCAGATTGGCAAAGTCAAATATGTTCGATACCCCGCTCTCGGCAAACTGAAGGATGTAGCCAAAACAGCAGAGCCAAAATTAAGAAATCAAATCATGAATGTGATCGCATCCAATGAAATCAGTAAGAACTCAAAACGTGGGCAGCAAATTGCCAAACTCTATCGTCACGGTGAGGAACAACTAAGATACCGACTGATCGAAAGCCTGTTGGTCAATGAAGAGCCGTTGTCAGCGGCCTACCGGATAACGCAGTCAATTGGGCGGAGTGGTATTTTGTCTGCGGCGTGGAGTTCGAAAAAGCAGCGCTACCGCGCCATGCTCGAATCTGTCAAAATCGCGCAAGCCAGTGTGACTAGCATCCTTGGCGATATTCAAGAAACTCACGCGACGTTGGAACGACCACGGATTTCAGCAAAATTGATGGCTGGCGATGAGAGCGTTCAATTGGTAGTTCGTTCAGCTGCTGAACTATACACACCCATTATTCAACTGGAAGCTCAAAAGAAGCAAACAGAAAACTGGGCAAGGATAAATGGGCTAGGAGCCTTGTTCGGACAACTGACCGGACTAACCAACGCAGAAGACACTCAGCAGGCGGTTGAGCTGGCAGACGTCCAACAAGAATTTTGGAATCAAAAATTGATGATTGTCTTGATGTTGGATCACTTGCCCGCTGGTAAGAACTGTACGATCGATCTACCAGTTCTGAATTTCAAATTACACCAACTGGAATCGCTCAAGTGCAACATCACTACCGACAAAGGAGCCTTACAGCTTGATGTTCCGTTAAAAAAGACAAAAGCGGGGATCGACAAGAAAAGAAAATCCGGCGAACGATACGCTCGAAACGTTTTGGAGCAACAGTACTCTCCGCGGCCAGGTTCAGAACCAAAGTACAACGGAATTTATCCTGGCGCAATATGGCAGGGTACTTTTCGAGGCACTGGCAACCAAGAAATCGAAGTTCCCAAGAATGTTCGACTTCTTATTCAGTCTGTTGACGCAGAGAAATTTGTTGGCCGATTGTACAAAGATCTAACAACCATCAAGGTTGCTGGCCAGGTAAACGAACGCAAGAAATTAACTGTGTCGGCCCGAATTGACGGATACAAAGCCGACGATTTCGAAGGGCGTCTCGGCAAGAATACGATCTCGCTTAAGCGAGAGTATGACCAATCAAGTAAGATCTCCAAGTCATACTATGAGCGGGCTGTAACCAAAACAGGAAAGACTCATCAGTTTCTGAACTTGAAATTCCTCAAGCCGAGAAAAAGTAATGTATCTAAGCTTGTTGTTCTGAGCGGTGCTAAAGCTGTAACGAAAAATGATAATCGAGTATCGTCTCCTACCACGCAAACAGAGAAACTCGAGTTTCGTACTTGGGTTGCCACAAATACTTGGGTTGGAGTCCAAGATATTCCCAAGCCGTTTGAAGCAGCGTTCCACAAAACAGGAGGATTTGGAACTGTCCAGTTAAGAAAACGTAGTGGCGAGGTTATTCGGATACCATTAAGCGCGCTATCGACTAAAGATCAAACCTACCTTCGAAATCGCTACAAAGTTCAATGATCAAC
>CAZJBW010000271.1:0-1935 GCA_964543985.1 uncultured Pirellulaceae bacterium
GCACAACTGTGTGGGGAATAAACCCCGCTGCAAAATTCGTACCACGGGAAACCTAAAATCCAGTTCACTCAGGGCTAACGTGGTCACGGCACGATGTCCGAAGGCATCGATTAAAAATTCGTAAGTTCCCATTTCCGGGTCTTGAAATTCCCTAGTTCGATACAATCTCACTGCCGGATAGAAACATAGTGTTCTGTCTGCTTACTCAATCCGCGTTTTAACGCACTGAAATTAGGAGAAACGTAAATGATGACTTTTGCAAAACGTTCAATCGTAACCGCGTCAGCTTTGCTTGCGCCTCTTCTGGTGGCGGCCCCGGCCAACGCCAATAGTGTCGACAGAGTCGGCCTCGTAAATCAAACCGCCGTAAATGAGTTTTCATCGTCCTTGAAAATGACCCTTGATGCGAATGACCTTCTCAGCAAAGGGAACGTGTCGCAGGCGAAAGTAAAGCTCGATACTGCGTTGGCGAAAATGCAGATGGCGTTACGGAAAGATGCAACGCTAGGTGTTGGCACGGTTAAGGGGCAGGATTTACATGCTGACCTAAAGAACTTCCGTGAAACGCTTGGATCATCAGACCGATTTGAGGCGGCCTCAAACTTCAACGCAATTATTGCACGAGCCGGAATGAATTAAGTACTGCAGCGAAGCTCTCCGCCCTGCGCCTCTCTCGGGGGGCGCGGGGTTATTCGTCAATGGCGCTGCCCAGATGTTTGTATAGCTCTGGTAGGAGGTTGGCATCGCCAACGGCAACAACCTGGCCGCCGTCCACAGCAGAGCCCCCCTGCCAATCTGTGACCCGTCCACCAGCCCCTTCAACAATCGGGATGAGGGCGCGCACGTCACAGGGCTTCAGGTCCGCTTCGATAATAATATCCATGCGTCCGCTGGCGACCAGAGCGTAACCGTAACTGTCGAGGCCAAGGCGCGAAAATGCAGCTTCTTTACGGATAATGTTATACGCAGCCAGCCCGCTTGGTGACAGCATTGATAGAGGCTCCGTACAGCCAAGGATCGCCTCTGATATTGTTCCGCAAGACTTCGCGGATACCTTAGTAACGTCGCCATTATCATAGGTTCTAAAGGTCCCGTCAGGGGTTCCCATAAATGACACATTAAGAGCCGGGAAGTCAGCGAGACCGATTACGGGTTTTCCTGCTCGGCTGAGCGCAATGAGGGTTCCCCACACGGGCACACCGGCGACGAAGGCGCGGGTTCCGTCGATGGGGTCGAGGGTCCAGAGCCAGTCATTGCTCCCCACCACATCATCAAACTCTTCGCCTTCAATATGGTCATCCGGAAAGGCGTCTTGGATAAGGCGGCGTAGGGCCTGTTCGGCCTGAGTGTCGGCATTGGTCACCGGATCAAAGCCGCGAGCGGCTTTGTTGGTGACTTGCATATCGCCATTATAAAGAGGAAGCGTGACGCCGCGGGCCTCGGCCTTGAGCGTGTCAAAGAGGTCGAGGCGTGCGTCTATGTCTGAGGCACTTTTGGTCATGATGGGGCCGTAACATAGCCCCACCTATTGCGCCATCATTATAGTATTTGAGCAGACAGCTCTTTTTTCTCGAGGGACTTCGCCAGATCCAGGAAGTGCTTACGGGGTGTTTCACCCATTGAATAATAAGCCCTTACAAGGTCCATGGTTTCTTTCTTTGATAGAACGTCCGGCGCGATGAATTCCAGATCATCATCATCAGATTCAGCGTCGTGCATCAGACCTTCATAGAAATACTGGATCGGCACAGATAAAGCCTCTGATAATTCAAAAAGGCGCGCGGCGCTGATGCGGTTGGCTCCGCATTCATATTTTTGTATCTGTTGAAAACGGATGCCGACCATGTCGCCAAGGGTTTGCTGTGTAAGGCCGAGAAGACGGCGGCGGCGGCGTAATCTCTTACCGACGTAAAAATCAATTTCACTTGTCATGTG
>CAZJBW010000272.1:0-1932 GCA_964543985.1 uncultured Pirellulaceae bacterium
CTATGACATCAGGTATGATGGATTTCGTCAAAAATGATGATGAGCTCGCCCTGATTATAGGACATGAGCTGGGCCATAATACGATGGGCCATATCCGTAAAATCGTCAGCAACATCATCCTCTCCGTTGGCGGTACGCGCTATACGCGGCCCTTCGAAACCGAAGCCGATTATGTCGGTCTCTATTATATGGTGCGGGCGGGTTATAACCCTGAAGGCGTCGAAGATTTTTGGCAGCGTTTGGCCATCACGAACCCTAAAAATGTCGCGCGAGATAAAACACATCCCCGCTACCCTAATCGCTACCTCTCTATTGCCGCGGCCCGAGACGAGATAAAAGCCAAACAAGCCGCAGGTGAGCCGCTTATCCCGAACTTTAAATTGGGTGATAAAAAATCTTGAAACGCGCGCTTCTGATTTTAGCGGCGTTATGTTCAGCGTCTTCCGCTGTGGCCACAGACTATGTCCCGAGCACGAAAAACGAACGTGCCTTCGCAGCCATCCTCGAAGAACATCAAGCCTATAATACACGGCTGCAAAAGGTCGCCGCTCCGCTGTTCAAAGCAAATACAAAGTTATGCCCGCGCAACCGCCGCGATATCGGCATCACTGTGCATACAGTATCCGATTATCAGCCTAACCTTCAGCCCTTTGCCGAAGTCATTATGGGGGCGTCTGAACGTCTTTCCATTCGCACGGTAAGAGACAGCTCCCCTGCAGCGCAGGCCGGCCTTAAAACAGGTGATGTGATTATCGGCGTTAACGGCGCTTATTTGCCGCGCGGTTTTACAGTTCAGCGCTTTTTTGGCCTCGCCACGCAAAATGCCTTTAAAGACGACAGCGCAGAGCTAAAAATACGCCGCGGTGATAAGCGGCTTGATATTAAGGTCAATCCCGAAACCCTCTGTGATTATCCTGCGAATGTTTTTTTTAATGAGCGGGTCAATGGCCATACAGATGGCGAGCAAATTATCATCACATCAGAATTAATGAAGACAGTGCCTGATGATGTGAACCTCGCGCTTATCATTGCTCATGAGATGGCACATGCTATTAAAGGACATCAGCGCAGGAACAAATCACTCGAACTAGAAGCCGACCGTATGGCCCTGATGATGATGGCCCGTGCAGGCTATGATATTGACCGCGCGATTAGCTATTGGCGCGACGCACTTCATCCCCATGCAGAGCTTCAAGAAACATCAAAAACCCATCCAAGCATTGCTGAGCGCTATGAGAATTTCCGCAAAGAACAGCTGCGGATAAATGCACTCATAGCGGCTCGAAAACCCCTAAGCCTGAATTAATTGCCTTTATGATCTGAGCCATGCCCCTTATGCGCTGAGCCATGATCTACACCGCTGCGTCCTTCAACAGGCACAATCATTGTCACGGATGGCGCGTTTTCATAATTTAGCGTTAGGGACACATCAGATTGGCCTTCAGCTAAGGTCGTTTTGAACATCATAAGATGAAAGCTACCGGGTTTAAGCTCTATAGTGTCGCCAGCTTTGAGCGAAATGCCATCCACTTGGCGCATTTTCATTATACCCTTATCTTCAATATGATTATGAATTTCCACAGCCCCGCTAATCGGGCTAGTGACAGAAACAAGCTTATCATCCGTCTGACTATGATTAGTTATCGACATATATCCCGCCGCTATATCGCGGCCCGGAAAGGGCGGAAGAACGCGGGCAGAGGAAATCACAATACCCTCATCCATTTTATGACCGGCATGAGACTGGCCGCTCTCGCCGTGGTGAACCTCGCCCGAACAGCCAATTAGAACCGTAGCCGCTATGATCGATAGAAGTGTTTTCATTTTAAGCTCCGCAAAAACCAATAATTTTTCGCACATCCGCAACGATAGGGTCAGCGATTTCCGCCGCCTTATCCGCCGCATTGGCGAGGATACGGTTTAGTTCCTTTG
>CAZJBW010000273.1:0-1930 GCA_964543985.1 uncultured Pirellulaceae bacterium
GATGACGCCAGTGAAATGTTGCGAGTGAATTCTGCGTCGATGTCTTCGCATCGGGTTGCCAAGTCTCGGCTGATGATTTCAACGTATTTACGGATGCGATCAAGATGTTCACCGGTATCATTGTCTCGTGATTCTGCCAGTTTCGCGAGGCCGAAAATGACTGCGTTTCTTGTTCGAGTCAGCTCACGTTCATTGTGAGTCGCTTGGCGTTCGAGATCGGTGTTGGTTGCGCGAAGTTGACCGTCATAGTGATGCAAGCCAATGATGGGGATTGTGATCGTAAGGAAGCTTAATCCGATTGCCCACATCAACGTGCGTGTACGTTTCTGACTGAACAACACGGCTTGTTGGTGCATTCGAGTAAACTCGTTTTGCATGACCAGTAGAATGAACCCGGCGTGATCCAAACGCTGCGCTGATCCAATCCAATATTGACTGTCAGTTGAAAGCGAGCCGGAAATAGCATCGACGTTAGAATCAGCTGCAAAAATATCAACCAACGTCGAAACATTGCTCTGTGAGGTCGAGTGAAACGGTATGCCGTTTAACGAGGCGTTAGTGAATTCGTCAGGCTTGTTTCGGTGACTCAGAATGGCGCCGTCGCTTACTCGGACTAGACAGACGAAACCGTCGTCAACGGGTTGGAAACATGATGATGCGTTGTTAAACCGACTAATTTTGCGTTCGTCATTTGCTGCGTCGGTGCGGTCGGCAGGCAGTCGACTTGCGTTGAACGAGCTGGTGATCTGAGAGGCGGTTGCTTGAGTGGTCGCGATGGATTCCTGCCGAATCGCTTCCATTTCCGTGGATTCAAACCAGTTGAACAGATACACCACTCCCAGCAGCACTAGCAGGCTTTGAGTCAGAGCTAGAAGGAAAAAGTAGTAGCGGTGCAAACGTGAGTTCATGATTATACAAAATTTGGTTTGTCTAAATCTGGCTTAGACATCCCATTCGTTTCGGTTTATTAGGTAGGGGGTGAATTCAGCACGTCCGAGGCCTAGGCAGACTCTGTGAATCTGCCAGAAACGCCATCGATTGGAGGTTAGGTTCGGTTGGCCGTAATGACAGTCAACGTCACTTCAATTTTCCATGTACTGGCGATATTGAGGGGGCTTGGGCTGTATGTAGCGGTTAAGCCGGTTCCATCTGTCAGCCGGTAGCTAGGGAACGAATCCTGATTCGCAAGAATTTCGTCAATAACCCACCAAAAATGGCGAATAGAGGTTCGAAAGCTAAATCAACGGGGAGTAGCGAACAATCAAATTGCGCGTCGTAGACGGATTTTCCATGACAACCCGCTCGAGTGCCGCAAGGTGGACTGCAGAAAGTTGTGAGAATTACCGGGAAGCTAATAACCACGAGCTAACTTTCCGCGTGAACAACGCATTGCTTTGTCACAGTCGAATGCAGGATTGAAGGTTCGTTTCGTCAGTTAAAAATTGTGTTGAAACAAAACTTGGATCCAATGATATCAATAATAGATAGGGAGCTTTTGGTTTGTAAATGTAAATGAGCCTCGGGGATTCGATAGAATTTGTCGTTGAAGTTCATCAACATTTATTTCAAGGCTGAAAGAGCATGATTCAATTTTTCCAAGAGACGGTTAACTACGTTAACTTTCCAATAACCGCGTTATTGATCGGCATGCTGCTGTATTGGCTGATGGTGATCATCGGCGTGGTTGGGATGGACGGAATCGATTTCGGATTGGATCTGGATGCCGACGTTGACGTCGGGTTGGATGCTGATCTTGGCGTTGATGCCGACGTTGACCTAGACGGTGGAAGCCTTGATGGGGCACCTCAAACACACCTAGGCAGCGGAAGCAGTACGACAGGCAGCGACAGTGCACTGCGAACATTGTTCGAGTACTTTTACCTTGGAGAGATTCCGATCGTGATCGTGGCGTCGTTCTTGGTTTTATACC
>CAZJBW010000274.1:0-1921 GCA_964543985.1 uncultured Pirellulaceae bacterium
AGTTTGATAGTATTGAGCTAGACAGGCTAACCCGTGCCAATTTGATTCAGTTAGGGGCTGTGCTGTCTGATGACAAATACCAGAACAATTCATTTACGCTGATAGGACATTCAGACGTGCGAGGTTCCGAGGAGTACAACTTCCGACTCTCTGAATCAAGAGCGCGCTCTATTGAGTCGGCGTTAGTGTCGGCTTATCCGTCGCTTGAAGGTCGGTTGAAGGTAGATGGTGCAGGAGAGACCCGGCCCAAATATCGTGGTGAAGAAGCCAGCGAAGTTGAGCACCGGTTAAATCGTCGGCTGGAAGTTATTGTGAATTAATGTGGATGATGCGCCCAAGCTAACAGGCTATCGCCTGATAAATGAAATTGGTGAGGGCGGGATGGCCAGGGTGTATGAGGCTGTGCAACTCAGCCTCGATCGCCCGGTTGCACTGAAAATTCTGGCCCAGGAGCTGGCCGCAGACCCCAGTTTCACAAAACGCTTTCTACGTGAGGCGCGCATTGTGGGCCGACTGGCCCACGCTTCCATTGTGCCGATCTATGAAGTGGGTGAGCAGGAGGGTCACTATTTCATTGCCATGGAATACATGACGGGCGGTGATCTAAATGACGCGATGGCCACCGGGCTCACTGAAGGGCGAATTCACTCCATACTGACCCAGATTGCACAGGCGCTGGGTTACGCACACAGCCACAATATTGTGCACCGCGATATCAAGCCGGATAACGTACTGATGCGCGATCCCGCAACCGCCATGGTCGCTGATTTTGGCATTGCGCGGGAGATCGCGACCAAAGAGTACAAAACCTCACTCACGGAAGTGAAATCGGTCATCGGCTCGCCGCAATATATGTCTCCGGAACAGATGCGAGCCGAGTCGCTCGATCAGCGAACCGACATTTACAGCCTGGGGGTAGTGGCCTGGCAACTGCTGACCAACGAATTGCCGCACACCGGTCGAACCCTGTCAGAGCTGGCAGTTGCGAAAGCGACGCAGGGTAATCCTGTTCTTCCCGATGCGCTCGCGCACTGGCAGCCTTTGATTAGTGGAATGCTTGCCTACCACCGTGATGAGCGTTTTGCAGATTGTGACGCGATGCTGAGCCAGTTAGCCCGGTTAAAGACAACCGGTGGCACTATTGTGGCCAAGCTGAGTGATTCAGGTGAAGGCACATATTCACCCACAGAGGTGGTTCGTCCGGGTGCTAAAGACGGCTCCAGTCAAAGTTATTTGTCGACGGGTGCGTTTGTGGCGTTATCTGTGGCTGTGGTTTCTGTGGCGGGATTGCTGCTTTGGTGGTTGATTTCTACATCGATTGCACCCTCGACCCCGCAATCCACCGTGCAAGAGTTGGAGGCGCCCCCGGCGCTCATCGAACAAACAAACACCGGGGGAACTTCAGCGGAGCCCACGTTGGATACCGCTCCCGCAAAAGTTGTTGGGATTGCTAATGCGCTTAGGCCAAGTCCGGCTGAATTTTTTGCGTATCGTGATTTGCTTAAAAACCGAAACAGTCAAAGCGCGCGCGACTTTGTTAGAGTCTACAGGGGTTCTGTATACGCAGCGATTGTCAGGGTTTACCTGTTGGGTGATCGGGAACTATTGGATGAAATACGCTTGGGTGCTCAGAATGGCGATCTGAAATCACTTCTGGTTATGAGTGATTTGCACGCCAACGGTTGGGGGGTATCCGTGGATATTGAGCGCGCCGAAGCCTATGCACGGCTGGCACAGGCGTCTGGTTCGCAGTTTGCTCAGGCTCAACTTGCATCGCTAATGCTTGACCGAGCGAAACCCGTTGCTGGCAGATTCTCTTCTGCGGTATTGCAGCCTTTACAACGCTCCGCTGAGGGTGGTTTTTTTCTGGCACAGACGCTGCTTGGAGATATCGAAGCTGGAGGGCTAGTCTCAGGACGGC
>CAZJBW010000275.1:0-1895 GCA_964543985.1 uncultured Pirellulaceae bacterium
TCAACCTGAAAAGTGGCAAAGGCAAAGGGCCTACCGGTCCCTCCCCGCCAACTCCCTATGGTTGGGAAAAACGGGCACAAAGAATAACGCCTTGTGGCGGTGGGGAGACCGAAATTGTGGGGTAAGTCCGCGACGTAACGGGTGACGAATCTTGGATTCACAAACCCGCACTGTCTGGTATTAGGCGCGTGCTCGTGCTTGAGGACGCCACACTCCATTCAAAGGCCAAAGACGCCGCGCGCATAACAGCTCTCGTGGAGCGCAATGCCCTACTTGAGCTTGAAGAATGTACCGATAAGGATTGGTGCAAAGTCAAATCCGCTGACGGGTTAAAAGGCTGGACACAACGCTACAAACTTTGGGGTGCCCAAAAACTCTACTAAGTTAGACTATTGCGATTGCACAGCCGCGCAAATCACACCACATCTTAACACCCGTTAACCTTAGTTAAACCTTCAAGGCTTTATTCCTTCTATATGTTGCGTGTGCTCATATCTATTGTTTTGGCGGCCCTTCTAAGCTTACCTGCACTCGCCGCGGATTCTCCACGCCGCTACGCTTCCATAGTGGTGGATGCCGATACGCTTGAGATAATTCATGCCCGGCAGATTGACGAGGTTCGTTATCCCGCTTCGCTAACCAAAGTCATGACTCTTTATCTAACCTTTGACGCGCTTAATGCCGGCACGCTTAAGCTGAATGAACCTGTTCGCGTCTCAGCCAATGCCGCCCGCACAGCGCCGACAAAATTAGGTCTTCGCCAAGGACAAACCATTACAGTTGAAGACTTGATTCAGGCCCTAGCGGTGAAAAGCGCCAATGATGCGGCGGTCGTGCTCGCGGAACGGTTGGCGGGCTCAGAAGCCGCTTTCGCTCAAAATATGACAGCCAAGGCTCGCAGCTTGGGCATGATGAAAACGACCTTTAAAACGGCTAACGGTCTACCCCATCCTGAGCAGGTAACATCTGCGCGGGATATGGCGAAACTCGCGTCTAATGTTTTAAATAACCATCGCCGTTATTATCACTATTTCGGCCAAGAGCGCTTTCGATATGGCGGGCGAACCTATAAGAACACCAATGGCTTACTCCATTGGCTCCAAGGTGTGGATGGATTTAAAACAGGTTACACCCGCGATAGCGGTTATAACCTCATCGTCTCAGCTCAAAGAGAGGGTCGCCGGCTCATTGCTGTTGTACTTGGCGGAGCCAGCGGAGCCGCGCGTAACTCTCATATGCAAGACTTAATTGAACGTGGCTTTAACGTCATGGGAGTAGCGCCTGTGCAGTCCTTACCGCCCATCACTGTCAAGCGCGAACCCATCCCAACTCAAAAAACACCTCAAATCGCAAATTCCTCGGAGGTCGCGCAAGCTGTGAAGCTACGCGGTATAGGTAAGAAAACCGTGACCGTGAGTAATGACAAATCCTTGCAGCTATCAAATTTTGATTCAGGCGAGAGTTGGGGCGTACAGGTTGGAGCCTTTCTACGAAAAGCAGAAGCCGAAGCGCAAATATCCTCTGTGGGCGGGTTAAATGTTCTCGCAAAAGCCAGGCCTAATGTTAGTCCCCTCACCCGGAATAATCAGACTCTTTACCGTGCGCGCTTTGATGGCCTCTCCGTAAAAGACGCACAAGCCGCTTGCAAATCGCTTGCGAACCTCGCTTCAGGATGCTTGATTGTTGCCTCTAATTAAGAGGCTTTAAATGTCAGACAAAATAAAGATTGTTCGCACGGAACGTACCCTTCGTGGACGTATCTGGGAATATCGCGGCGCAGGCGAAAAAATTGCCTTTGTCCCAACAATGGGCGCTCTACATGAAGGGCATATGACGCTCGTAAAACTGGCTAAAAAGAAAGCAGACCGCGTTGTCGCCTCAATCTATGTGAACCC
>CAZJBW010000276.1:0-1893 GCA_964543985.1 uncultured Pirellulaceae bacterium
CCCCCGAAACTCTCGGTCAGCGATTTCATGCGAAAGGCAAAGGGACGGTCATCTCGAAAGATACAGATGGAGTTTCCGGAGCTACGTAAAAAATACTGGGGCAGGCGATTTTGGGGTCGAGGATACTTTTCGACAACTAGCGGGCAAATTACGGACGAGATCATACTTCAGTATCTCGAACAACATAATCCTACCGACAACAGTCGGTAGTGGTTTAGTTCGAAATTGGACCCCTGAGTTTGCATCGCCGATCGAGCGAGACTCAAATTCAAGTACAAAATCTGAGTAGGCTTCATTGGTGGCGAGAAAACTGTTGGGCGTGTCTAAGACGTTGGTCCCGCGAATTGCGCCCTCCACCACTTCATAAGGGGTTTTCTCCGTTGACCTGGCTCCAACCATCGCACAAACTAAAGCGCCAATCATCAATTGACGGCAGAGCGGGCTGATAGCTGGCAGTCGCATCATAGCTGACCTTCCTTGAGCAATTCGACTGCATGGTTGGCGGCACGTGCTGTAAGAGCCATATAGGTCAGGGATGGATTGGCGGTGCCGCAAGATGACATACAGGCTCCATCTGTGACGAACAGGTTCGCAACATCGTGGGTCTGATTCCATTCATTGAGAACCGAGCTAGCCGGATCATGCCCCATACATGCTCCGCCCATTTCATGGGTTTTCCCGCCAACTAAAACGTGTTCGTCATCGGGTGTCCTGACCGAGCGTATATTGGTGCATCCGCCTGCCTTAAGTAGCTCTGCAGCATCGAGTTCAGCTTGCCGGATCATTTTCCGCTCATTTTCTCGGATATGACAGTCAAGGTGAGCGAGGGGGATACCCCACTGGTCCTTTTTCGTGGGATGTAGACGAACCGTGTTGTCTTTATATGGTAACATCTCTCCGAACATGCCGATACCGAAGGTCCAAGGCCCCCAGTTACCGATCCCTGACTTAGCTTCTGCGCCTATTCCAGCACGCGTGCCTGAATGCCCTGTCTGCGAACGGCGGGCGCCCCCTTGAAATCCGAAACCGCGTTCAAAGTCTTGGCCCTCCTGGCGTTCATGTCGGTAGTTTGGGATGTAAATGCCGGTTGGTTTCCGTCCGAACTCAAAGCGGTCGTTGAAACCGGGCACGGTCCCGTTGGCTCCAGCGTGACCGAAATGGTCCATGATATAGTTGCCAAGCTGCCCAGAAGAATTGGCCAGCCCGTTCGGGGCTGCTTCAGAGCGGGAGTTGAGAAGAATATGCGTGGACGCAATTGCGGAAGCATTCAGAAAAATGACCCGCGCGGAATAAAGCCGTTCCTCTTTGGTGTGGTGGTCGATCACTTTAACATGCGTTGCCAATTGCGTTTCAGGGTCAACGATAACCTCGCTGACAATTGAGTCCGCGATCACGGTTAAATTTCCAGTGCGTTCTGCTGCGGGTAGTGTCGCAGACAGGGACGAAAAATAGGCTCCGTAAGAACAGCCCCGCATACAATAGTTTCGAGACTGACACCTGCCACGCCCGAGGGCGGTGTGAGTGTCTGTGGTTTCGCTTAGATTTGCACAACGACCAATAATCATATGCCGGTCGTCGAAACTCTGATTGATATTGGCAGCAACGAAATCTTCGGCGCAACTCATCTCCCATGGTGCCAGGAAGTCTCCGTCTGGTAAGTCCGCCAAACCATCTCGAGCGCCAGAGATACCGGCAAACGCCTCAACATGATCATACCAAGGCGCGAGGTCATCGTATCGAATGGGCCAGTCTACGCCATGACCATCCTTGGCATTCGCCTCAAAGTCCTTTGGGCCCCATCGATAGGATTGCCGCGCCCATGTCAGGGATCGCCCGCCAAGCTGATAGCCGCGGGTCCACATGAACGGGCGATCTTCCGGGTAGGAATACGGA
>CAZJBW010000277.1:0-1892 GCA_964543985.1 uncultured Pirellulaceae bacterium
AGCAACAGGTGCTAAACAACTTAGCTCGGTTTGTTGAGAACCCTGAGACTGTTCCTCATTTCGAGGTCCCAACCTCAGGAGGGACCAATGTGAATGACACAACCACTTTGTCGGCTACACCGATTGATGTATTTCGAGAGGCATTTGGTCTAATGGGCGTTCGCGCTGAAATCAACGCTTGGACATTACGCCCTGTAACCGAACCCGATCGCCTGCGTCGAATCCAATGTGCATTCCAACGTGCAGTTGGATACCAAACCCCAAATTGCACAGACTGCTGTGCTTTGGAGCAGCCGTTTTTGGACACGCCCGCCATCTCGGCTGGACCGTTGTTCGATCAGAACGGAAAACGAACCCTCGATCCAGTAACAGGTCAACCATTTCGAAACGTCACGGCGTTGTCCCAAGTCGCGGAATATTACGCAGATGGGCAACCTACCGGCAAGATGATTCAGGTTTATCGGCCCATGGCAAGTGGTCAAGGAGATCCAATAAATCCAGCACTTACGATGCGTCGCCCCGTAACCGACGATGGAATAGAAATCGACAATGTTGACCCTGTCTTTTACATGGAGTACACCCAAGGCGTTCTGACAGAAGCAACCAGAGAACCCTTCGATTGCCAATCACAATGTGCTGTACAACCGTGCTGGTTCAAGTTCGGTCGCAACCGTGCGACAGCGAAAAGCCAAAGCCGTGGTCTTTTTGGCGAACACATGGGAGTCTATGTTTGGGTCCCTGAATGCCACCGCGCTGAATTCGGAAAACTTGTGTTTAGTGTTTTAGAATATGCCACGACGGATCCTCCAGCGGAAGAAACTAAACAAGTAACGCTTTATCTTAATCACCAAGGTGGACCCGCGGATCGAAATTCTGCGTCGCAGGTGATCACGCGAACGATACCTGCCACGGCACGAAACATAGCATTAGAGCAAGGCAAGATTGCCGTCGATAATGACGAAACAAGAGCCTTTGCAGACCTTCTTCAATTGATATTCGATATTGAACAATCAATAAGCGAATCAGTTGGCGAACCCGATCTAAAACCATTAGTCGATCGCTTTAAGAAAAATAACGTTAGGGCGATTGATCGAAATCCAATCCTAGAGGGTTTGGTTAGCGAATGTGAAGAGTGCTTAGGAAACGACGCCAACAGCCACCGATTCGACGGGCAAATTCTACGTTCACTAAGTTCGCGTGCGGCTGAAGGACGCTTTCAGTCCATCCCTAGGACACGCTCTCAAACAATGAATAGCGAAGCCTCGCGGGAAAATCTTCGAATTCAAAAAGCAAGTCCACGGCGTCGAGACCGCTCAATAGACTCATTACGTGACTTCAGCTTGCGTCAGGAACTACTGTTACCAGAAGGCCAATAGTTCGAATTCTTTGACCATTGACTTTTAGTCTTAAAAGCATCGCCCGCCCGCTCTTAAAAGGAAGCGGGCTTTTTCACTTGTAAACTCTTTTGAATCTTAGTTACCGTCGCAATAGTTGAGGAGTTCACGCGCACATCACTTCGAAAATTAATCAGCCGGGTCACATTCGGTAGACAACCAAAAATCTCTTGATAGGATGCGATTACATATGTTCCAATTTTGACCATTTGAATCTAAGTTTGATTCTAACCATTCAGCGTTTTGAAGTGGTCTTGGCTTGATTGGGGTATTTTCATAATTGTAGCGGATCATGAGTTCCGCATCAGCAAGCCAATCCATACCCACAGACGACGAATTCGTTGCGCGCTTCTTGGCCGGTAAAGCCAGCGAGAATGATGTGCAACAACTTCTCCAAGGCGATCCCGAAATCGCAACTTTCACTCTTTTGGCGATTCAACAACGGCTTGCCACGCTTAACGCCGCGTCCGGGCCCAACACTCCGCCAGCGACGATCCC
>CAZJBW010000278.1:0-1876 GCA_964543985.1 uncultured Pirellulaceae bacterium
GTTCCTCGATATTTGATACTTAATCAAATATCTTCGTCATGTCCCATGTCTGAAAGAACCATTTCAATATAGGGCCATTTTGAAAAGTGAGGATTATGTTTTTGGAATTGGGGGACGCGGAACGTCCGTATTTGACGTGGGAAGTCAAATACAGCGGAGCACCGAAAAGGCAACGGGTTCGAGTAAAACCAACTTGCTAGTGACTGGTAGAAATTCTTATTCTACCAATCCTCGTCGTCCGAAACATATGACATGTTCGGGAAATGTTTTGCACAAAGTTCCTTTTCTAATTCAATATGAAATAAATCTTCTGAATTGAACATTTTCGATGTATACAATTCATATCGCCCCTCTCTTGATTCTAAAATATAGAGTATACCACACCAATCTTCATTGGAGTTTCTAGTATTCCATAAATCCAAACATATTTTATACAATCTCTCGACATTATCAAAAGACCTTGTTTGGGACTCCCCTTTCAAATTAAACGCATTAAAACCGCCAACATAATTTTCTTTAACGTGTGCAAAAACTATTACTTTTTCATAGTCAGGCGGTAGCAACTTACGTAATTCAATTTCTATTAAATTAAAATCTAGCATCAATTTTATCCATTAGTTGGTGGTAGCCCTCCCCGTTCATTAAAGAAAGTTTGCGTTCTGGGTCTCCCTCCATTCACACGCGTTATAGCCGTAATTGTATCTGGCCTCAATGAGTCACCAGTATCCCCTTAGCAGACCTTAGCCAGTGACTTACATGGAGCGATTTAAAGCCGCTCAGTTTTGGCCATTGATGCAAGTCTAAGCTCAATATTACCAAACTGAACCTTTATGTTACAGCTAGCTTTCGCGAGAGACGCTTTGGATTTTCCTGCTAATATTGAGGAATTTGGTCTAAGTACAACTGTATTCGATATGATATTTTATTCGTTTCTCAGTTTGGGTCTTGGATTTTTAGTGTCACGCCTAAGAAGCAAAACCGCAGCGGCAATTTTTTAATTGTTGTGGCATTAGCTCTTTTCGTCATCGCAACAGACTTGTCTCAAGATCGGTGGAGAAATTATATGACGATGGACAAACTGGCCAATGCGCTTAAAGCCCGCGGCGAAGCCCTTGACGTCATCAAGTCCGAAGGCGCACTGTGCTTTGGTCGCAACTATGTTATTGCCGCCGAACCCATATGAAGCGCCGTTCATTAGGCTTGCATCTCATAGTCTGAAAATTCATATTAAGGGCCGCTCTACTCTCTGAGCAATGCGTGAAAGCTCCAAACTTAACCTTGTTATTGTTATGTAATTACACTATAATATTCTTGCTACTCTAGCTCGGGTTTCCATGTAGATGCGAAGAAACATTATATATTACTCGAAACTTAAGCAGGTTTTATTAATCGTTGCTGCTTTTCTGTTTGCTCAAATGTCTTCTGCTGCGCATAGGCATGAGTTGCACCAAGACTTAGATAAAGCTCCAGACCACCAGATCTGTTCTGTTTGTTTAATTGCGACCGAATCCGATAGTGAAGCTGATGTTGATAATGATGACACAGATGGCGAAACCGTAAATCTACTCTATCAAACAACTGTTAGTATTCCTGTCAATATAATGGACCCCCAGACCGTTAGTGTGGTGAAACGAGCCAAGCCACCACCGCACCAAACGGTGCAGCCATATCTCCTCTCGCGGGCACCGCCATTAATGCGCCAATCCATAATTTAACGTCTTTCTCAAACCTCATTTTAAGGTAAGCCAAAACCTGCCCTGAATTATGGGAGGTCTGGATGTTCCTGCCGCGCATGCATGTGCTTGGCAACGCCTGACCTGTTTGAGAGCCGTGAATGACTCCAAAATAACATCAAGTTTGATGAACTCTCTCTCAG
>CAZJBW010000279.1:0-1870 GCA_964543985.1 uncultured Pirellulaceae bacterium
CTCGAAAAAGCGGACATTCAGTTGCTTTTGGGGGTCGCAATTAGCTATTTGCAAACTTGAGTGGGCTAGATTCTATCATATAGCGATGAAGCGGAAATCACCGTTGCGTCGTTAGGTTCCTCTTAAGGGAGCCTGTCAAAGCAAAAACCGAAAGAATGTAGCCCTGAAGCGATTCAAAACTATGCAGTGGTAGCTCCGAAGTCAAAAACGGGGACCTTCGCGCCTGCCGCGATCTTTGCCCCGGGCCCGTCCAATAGTGCGAGGCCATCGGCAGCAACCAAGGGGGATAGACGTGCAGAGCTTCCACGGGCAATGACTGTTGCAACGGGAGATGCACTATTTGTAGCTTTAACGAGTGTCACGGGCACAAACTCGGTCACTTCGCGTCGTCTTGATACACTGGTCGAGAGCTCTGCTTTGGTTTCTGAAGAGCCGAAAATACGCGCACCAAGTGCGGTTTCAATCATCGAGCGGACAATAAAGTAATAGCCGACGATGGCCGCAAAGGGATTGCCCGGCAATGTCACTATAGGAACGTCGCTGAGGTGATATAGGCCAACGGGTTTGCCTGGGCGCATTTTGACACCATGGAATAGCTCGGTCGCGCCCGTTTCGTTCAAGGCAGCCCGAATTGGATCGGCACGCCCTGCAGAAGCGCCACCTGTGGTAAGGACCAAATCCACTGACGCCACAGCTTTTTGCAGGGTCTCTACTACAGGCTTTGTGCGGTCCGGGTGAACGCCCAAATCTATGAGTTCTATGTTTTGCCTTTGCAGCTCGGCCGACAAAAACATGCGAACGGAATCATGGATTTTTCCGGGCGGAAGTGGCTGACCCGAACCGATGATTTCGTCACCGGTTGAGATGAGTGCAATGCGTAAAGGTTTTAGCACGCAAACCTTGTCCAACCCCGTTGCTGATGCCAGTGCCGTCAGCCGCGAGGTGATGATGGTACCAGCGGGTGCCAATTCCTGATCTTTTTCGACGTCTTCACCCGCCGCTCTGACATGGGGTTTGTCCGAAGGAGACGCGTTAAGAAACATCTGTCCGGACCTCACGCTGCATCTTTCTTGTTCTATGACAAGGTCTGCGCCGAGTGGCATTGGGGCCCCAGTAGTGATTGGGCAGGCCGTTCCGAACGGAAGATCTGTCGGTTCATGCCCAGCCAAGATCATGGGGCCGAGTGGTAAACCGGATGGGGCTTTTTCCAAATCGTTGCGGGCTAAAGCGTATCCGTCCATCGCCGCATTTGCGAAGGGCGGGACCGCGTGGCCCGCGCTTAGTGGTGCTGATAGAATGCGACCCTTGCAGCGCAACAGTGCCAAGTCTTCTGTCTCTGGCCGGCTTGGCGCATGTGTTTTCGCAAGACTGAGGGCGTCGTCGAAGCTGATGTTATTGCGACCAACAACATCACAAAGCGTAGCTCGAGTGGGGATAACATTCATCAGATTTACACCTTTCAGAAAAGACAAGCTTGGCCCCCAGAACGTCAGATCACCTCTGGAACCAAAGAAACAAAAGCCTGTTTCTAGGCCAATGCGGCTTCTAACATCTCGGGAACGGACGTGAGTTTTTCGCGTGGTTTGCCACAGGCTTCCCCCGCTTTGCGCTCGATCTCATCAATGCGGTGCCAACCAGCGATGTCTATCTTTGCCGATTTGCCTGTGCCCAACCCCAAAAGAAGCTCCGCCCGCAATGTTGGATCACTGTTCTTAGGCGCAGCACTGAGATCCGCGATAGCGGCCTCTGCGGTTTCGGTGGCACATTCGCGATTGGTACCAATAATGCCACTCGGGCCACGGCGGATCCAACCTGCGGTATAGAGTTTTGGAATTGCTACGCCATTGGCATCAACAATGCGTCCCTGAAG
>CAZJBW010000280.1:0-1869 GCA_964543985.1 uncultured Pirellulaceae bacterium
AGAAACCATTTACTTCATACGCAACTATAATTTGGACTGCTTTTTTGGAGAACTATCAATCCGAATTCGATCTTGTTCATTGGTTTATTAATGGTTACTCATCAACGATACGAACCACTGGACGGAACGTTGATCTGAATGAGTTCAGCCCTGAGTGGGAAACATCTCAACCGTTGATACTTAATGTTGACGGACTTTATGAGTCACTCCCTGTAGGCGAATCAGTGCCTGATAAAAGCACAATTGATTCATTTCGAAACTGGGTGGAATTTGGAATCATGGAGGCTTTTCATGAAACTTGTTTTCATTAAGATTTAGTAAGTTTCTGCCTTGGTCCATTCAACGAATCAGATTCGAAAGGCAGCAGCAAGCAACTAATGGACAAAGTCGAATTTTTAGCAGTGGCACCTTTGATGAATAAAGCAATTTACTTGGCCATTCTGTTGTTAACGTTCTCTCACGAACTCTATGGCCAAAGCGTGGAGAAACAGGACCAAATTCAAGAATTGCCCGAGGAAGATGTTGAAGAACTTGGCGAGCTTTATCAGCGTGCTAAACGACCGCCTGCCGACCTGGCAGAGCGGATTGAGTTTTTTGATTCGATTGCCAAAGCGGCAAGCGCGATTAGTGACAGGAATCAGGACGTTCCCGATCACGAAAAAAATCACGAACTCCTCCTGAGGCGAGTTACGTTTCCAGCCATTGAAAAACTGTACCAAGTTCAGCCAACTGCGGAAAATCGAAAAAGATTGAGTGAAATTGCGGCGCGAGTGGCCAACAACCCGTGCGTTAAGGCGCACCAGATTCACAAAGAAAAGATGCGCGCGGAAGAAATTGTGATCCGTCATCAGTTTCGCGATTCTCAGGGAGACTTGGTCGGCGACGTGGAACCCGCCATTCTCGATTTATTGAAAAAGTATCCTGACGTTGGTCAATCTGAACCCTTGGATGATGATCAGAAAAATCAAATGCAATTTGCTGCAGTCGCAACCGTTGTTGGAGCGAAACTGGCAAAGGAATTTAGAAAAGACGAACTCTTTGAAAACTTACGTCCAGTGATCGAGAGGCGATATCTCGCCTCACCTGGTGCAATCGACCTGCTGGTTGCAACCGGTTACAGTCCTGTTTTTTCAGCAGAGATGAGAACCCTGGATGGCAAGGAAATAAATTTCCCGGAAGATTTCCGCGGCAAAATCGTCGTGTTGGACTATTGGGCAACTTGGTGTGGCCCTTGCATCGCAAGCATGCCTCATATCAAGGAACTGTGGGAAAAATACGATTCCGACGAAGTGGTCTTTGTCGGGGTATGTATTGATAAATGCAAAGACGAAAATGAACGACAAGAAAAAGTAGTTCCAAAAATTCGTGAACTGGTCAAAAAGCACGACTACAACTGGATTCAAGTCATCGAAGACAGTTCGAAGTCCGCAGATCGGCTGGGGATTCACGCAATTCCACATGTTCTTGTCGTGGGCACCGATGGTAAAATTGCAGCTTATCAAGCGCGTGGTGTCGAGGAAGAACTCCTCGACCGATTGTTATCCAGCGACACAAAAGAATAGGCAAAGGAAGCCCAAAGGAGATGGGCGGGCGAGATATTCGACTGCTAGACAAGACACTAGGACTCATTGGTGAAGATGCCCAGTAGTCGTCCGTCGGTAGTCGAAACAAGTTCAGTCAACACACGCCCGCATAAGGTGCTTGCCAGAGAGATGCCAAAAAGGCTCCTGACCCTTTTCCCCGTGAAAATTCCAAAAAGGCTCCTGACCCCTTTTTCCTCTCCTGACCCCTTTTTCCTCTCCAGGACCTGTGTCTGATGACGACAACGATCCCTTTTATCGAGAGAATGCGAACGGTGGTCCGTTTCAA
>CAZJBW010000281.1:0-1868 GCA_964543985.1 uncultured Pirellulaceae bacterium
GAGAACATGACGCCTTACGAAATGATGCTCTCTGAGTCCCAAGAACGTATGCTGATGGTGATTAAGCCGGGCAAAGAACAACTCGCCTATGAGATTTTTGAAAAATGGGAACTCGATGTCGCTCTTATTGGTAAGACAACAGATACAGGCCGCTTGGTCTTAAAGCATAATCGCAAAAAGGTTTGTGATATTCCTATAGCTCCGCTCGCCGATGATGCACCTAACCTTGATCGTCCTTATAAGATACCTGTCTCCCTGCCCGTCCTGAATGCGTCTGACGTCCACGAGACGCAGGACTATGATGACGCCCTTGTGCGTATTATCAGTAGCCCTGACATCGCCTCCAAGCGGTGGATATGGGAGCAATATGACCGCCACGTTATGACCGACACCGTCGATAGTAGTCAAAGCGGCGGAGATGCCGCCATTGTGCGTATTCACGGTAAGAATAAAGCCGTGGCCATTTCAACCGATTGTACGCCGCGCTATGTCCAAGCTGATCCCTATATGGGCGGAAAACAATGCGTGGCCGAGACTTGGCGAAACCTGACCTGTGTTGGCGCAGACCCTATTGCCATCACAGACTGCTTGAATTTCGGCAATCCAGAGCGCCCTGAAATTATGGGTCAATTTGTAGGCGCCATTGAAGGCATGAACGAGGCCTGCCGCGCTTTTGACTATCCCGTCGTTTCAGGAAATGTCTCTCTCTATAACGAGACAAATGGTGTCGCCATCCCGCCAACACCCGCTGTAGGAGGAGTTGGCCTCATCCCGGATCTTGAATACTTTGCGACCCTCACAGGCGCAAAAGAAGGCGATACGCTTATCCTGCTTGGCGAGACACAAGGGTGGCTTGGCTCCTCCATATATTTACGCGAAATCTTACGCCGTGAAGAAGGCGCACCGCCGCCTGTCGATCTTGAGGTCGAAAAACGCAATGGCGATTATGTACGCAAGCTCATCCGTAATAAACGAGTCAATGCTGTCCATGACTGTTCAGATGGTGGTCTCGCCATAACGGCTTGCGAAATGGCCTTTGCAGGAAATATCGGAGTGCATCTGTCTCGTGCCATTGGCTGCCCAACACATGCATGGCTCTTCGGTGAAGATCAAGCCCGTTACCTTGTGGCCGTCGAAGAGAACAGCGTAAATCCAGTCATTTCCACCGCCAAAGCCAAAGGCGTCTCCGCACAAGTCGTTGGTAAAGTTGGCGGTGACCGTATCAAAGCCGATGGTGCATTTGACGTCTCGCTGTCTGGACTGCGCGAAAAACATGAAGCCTTCTTACCGGAGCTTATGTCCTAATGGCGATGAAAGGTGAAGATATCGCAGCCATGATCAAAGAGGCTATGCCAGATGCACAGGTCGAAATGATTGACCTAGCCGGAGATAATAATCACTGGAAAGCCGTCATCATCAGTAAAGCCTTTGAAGGCGTAAACCGCGTCAAACAACATCAAATGGTCTATGCCGCCCTAAAAGGCAAAATGGACGGTGCAGATGGTGAGTTACATGCCCTAGCCCTTGAAACTAGAGCGCCGTAACCTACTTATAGTGTCGTAAGACAAAGGAATTCACATGTCAGCTAAAGAGCAAATCAAAAAAACAGTTACTGAAAACGATGTCGTCCTTTATATGAAAGGCACACCCGTTTTTCCGCAATGCGGCTTTAGCTCAACCGTCGTGCAAATTCTCGACTATGTCGGCGCAGAATATGCAAGTGTTAATGTTCTAGAAGACCCTGAAGTCCGCCAAGGTATAAAAGACTACAATAATTGGCCCACCATTCCGCAAGTTTTCGTTAAAGGCGAATTCATTGGCGGCTGTGACATCGTCAAAGAGATGTTTGAAACGGGCGAACTCCGTAC
>CAZJBW010000282.1:0-1855 GCA_964543985.1 uncultured Pirellulaceae bacterium
GGTCGTGCCCGGGTATAGGTCGGGGGTCGATCGTCAACGATAATTCAGGGTCAGGCATGATATGCATCAGATCGTAATCGCTAACGGGCAAAAATGGCACGCTCCCAAGTGATTTCAGCACATCAAGTATCCAACAAAGATGCTCCCTTCCGGTGTAAGTCGTTCCGTTTTCACCATGAGTGATTTTGGTTTTTGGCGTATTGAGTTCGAATATTATCTCCCACATTTCTATTGTGCTTCGGAAGTCTCTTAGCCAATTGTTTGCTGCGGTTTCCTTCTTATTCGAAACCGTAGACTTCGGTAGATAAGGAGTCCGGTTGACTTCGTTCGAAGACTGGATTGCTTTCTCAATTTCGGCTGGCTTGCAAAACTCGAAAAACGCGCAGGCCAAATAGCAAACATCCTTTCCGTCTTCCGTTCTCAGGCCAAATGAATGGGCGGAATGAGCGACACCAATAACTGCGCCCACATCCCGAATCCAATCAATATTTCTCAGCAGACGATTCAACCGCTGCTTGCTGATGCCTTTTCGGATTCGCTCTGGAAGGTCACCATCGCTCATTTTGGAAAACTTTCTACAAAATAGTATCGCGCGATACTCGCGCGACATTTTCACACTATTTCACGCCAGTAAAATTCGGGCAATTCAAACGAAAGGAGGTGATGAGATGATTTGGCAGTCATCCACCAGAATACCAGAAGCGGCTTGAGAAGCCCGTACTGCGCCCAACGGTAACCACCAGTCTTTTGCCAGACTTAATGAATGGCGGCCACTGTGCAACCAGTGAGCTAGGTGAAATTGGGTCGCAGACGGAGGTTCAGGGCCAGCCAGGTTGGGCACGTCGTTTTATCAACCATCGTGCACGGTTTCGATCCCGTCTGGTCCACTTTTTTAATCGACGCTGACCTAGTGTGTCAATCGTTCCCCGATAATAGGGGCATACGAAAAAAGGTGAGGTTGCTTGAACAACCCCACCCGCTCAGATACTAGGTGCTTGAACACCAAGAATCGTCAACGCAAGATCATTCTTACCGTTCCGCGCCGCAATTCAAGCGGACATTAGAATGATTGCTCTAAATTGTGACTGCACAAACTTCTCAAAGAACGGCAAATCCAGAAAAGGCGAACAGCGATTCGTCTGTAAAGATTGCAAGCGACGTTGGACCGAAGAACGTCCACGACCGCTGGGCGATATGCGAGTCGATCTGGATCGTGCGGCCCTTGCTATTCAATTGCTGGTTGAAGGATCGTCAATTAGAGCAACTTCTCGAATTACGAAACTCAGCCAAGACACCATCTCAAGTCTGATTCTCAAGGTTGGCGACAACTGCGAAAAGTTCCTAACCAAGACCATTAAAGACGTTGAAACAAATTTCGTCGAAGCAGACGAAGTGTGGAGTTTTGTTGGCATGAAGCAACGCACCGCAAACGCTCGCGGCTACGGCGACAATTCAGAACTAGGTGATTCTTGGACGTTCGTTGCTATCGACCGAGAAACAAAACTTGTCTTGGCCCATCACGTTGGGAATCGTTCCATTGATGCATCCTACGACTTTCTTGAGAAGTTGAAGAATGCAACCACCGGACGCTTTCAATTAACGACAGACGGCTGGGGCGGCTACACGAACGCCGTGCCGATGACGTTCGGCAATCGTGTTGACTTTGCGCAGTTGATCAAGAGCTATGAGAAGGAACAAGAAACCGTTCGCTACTCACCGGCAAAGATAAAATCAATCGAGAAGGTTGCACGATTCGGCAATCCTGACATGGACATGGTGTCCACATCGTTCATCGAAAACTGGAACCTTCAGCTTAGAATGTCAAATCGTCGCCATACACGGCTCACCAATGCGT
>CAZJBW010000283.1:0-1855 GCA_964543985.1 uncultured Pirellulaceae bacterium
GTATTAGCTAGGGAAGATTGTGCTTAGTTCTTCCTTCAAGATAGATTCATCCAAAGGTTTCAGTAAGCGAGGGATGCCTTCGAGCCTGTCATCTATTCGAGCGCTTTCACCGTAACCAGTAACAAAGAAAAAAGGAATACTTAGCTCCACAAGCATTAATGCTACAGGTTCAGTCGTGCGACCGTGCCCGAGATTGACATCTAAAATAGCTAAGACGGGCCTACAATTATTAAGATATGATATGGCTTCTTCAGCATTAGAGAATAGGTCGACGCCTCCAAATCCGTAATCTTTCAGAATATCAGCCATGTCTTGGGCTAACACGAAATTATCTTCGATTAGCAACACGCGGCCGATCGATGGGTCAACCTCGAAAATGCTTGCAGTCTTGGTTCTTTCTTCTGCGCGCGTTTCAAATGTTTGGTCGTGGGATTGAACGTCAACAAATCTGCTCAACGGAATTGACAAGGTCGCCTTTAAGCCCGTTGAAATAAACGATTGACTGGATGCTCCACCCAACTCGTGTTTTACAGATCGTTCGATTAATATAGAGCCAAATCCGAGTTCGGACGGCGGTACAACGTCTGGGCCGCCACTTTCCTCCCAACTAATATCAACACTCTTCGTACTTTTGGTGATTGTGACGTTTAAAAGGCCCTTTTCATCGGATAGAGCACCGTATTTCACAGCATTGGTCGCCAACTCATGAATGATTAGTGCAAAAATAGGGGCGTCTTCGGATGATAAATAGGCGTCTGGGCCGCTCAACCGAGCCCTTTTGTGCGTGTATGGCTCAACCTCATTCAAAATGAGTTCTTTTATACTCACGGAATTGGTGTTGCTTGCGGAGGCGATTCCGTGAGCTGCGGCCAATGCCTGAATTCGTGTTTCGAGAGCTTTAGAATATGAATTAAGTGAACCGTACCGTCGTCTTGCCTGTCTTGAAACCGACTTAACCAGTGCCAAGATATTTCGTACCCGGTGATTAAGTTCGTCAATCAGTAGGGCTTGTTGTCGGGTAAGTGTATTCATAAGGCTTCGCCGCTCAGCGCTGTTTAAAATGGGCCAAATTCTTGACGCAAAATATTTGTCGTTCTCAGTCCATGGTTCGCATTGGCCTTTTACCTGTTCAGAAAAGGCTGCAAACGATTCTCTAGGTTTAAGGCGTAGTCGGCCGTTTGCGGTCTCAGGTACTTTATCCGGTGCACCTGCCCACCGTATTGTTTCAAGCCTTTCTTTTCTAAAGAAGATGACACCTCGATCATGATCCAAAGCAGACACGGCTGCGCCAGCACAACCGTTGAAGTCTTCCTCAAGCTCTGGGAACTTCTTAGCCAATGATTCAATGTAGAAAGTCTTGTTCTGTGTTTTATGAGCGCGAGAAATGAGCTCTTCTACTATAGCCTGCCCCGCTACAGTACCGTAAGTAAATGACTGAGACCCTTTTGTTGTTAAAAGTCCGTGTGCTGACATAGATTCCGTTAATACTGGAGCGACGAAATCAATCGCATCTTCTGTTTTCGTATAATTTTCAATTTTAGAAACAAGAACAGAACTTACACCGTCAATTTTTTTTATGACTTTGAGTGTCTCCTCTTGGATCAAACTGGATAATTTTAAGTCCAACATACTACTAAAACTGCCTAATATTTGCCGGAGATATAGGGATGGTACCTTAGGTGCCATGTGATGGAACGAAACTATTCCCCAAAGCTTTCCATTTACCATTAAGGTAAGAGTACAAGTCGCCTGCACAGGCATATTCCTCAAATACTCGATATGAACTAAAGAAACGCCGCGAGTCGCGGCGTAAGTAAGGTCTAGGGCAGGATCGTTATTTGATTGGGTAATAATT
>CAZJBW010000284.1:0-1842 GCA_964543985.1 uncultured Pirellulaceae bacterium
AGCAAATCATCGCCGCCGTCAGTTGGACAAACCCCGACGCCGAGCCGGTCATCAAAAAGGTTGTGAGCGGCAAGGCCAACAGTAAAACCAACGGCAAAACAACCCAACCCGATCCAACCTACGGAACGTTCGAGTACCGAGACCAGATCGTCGAATTCAAGCCCGACACGGAAATGCGCGACTACGAAGAAGTACCTTTAACTACTGAGACCGCACGCGGGGCCAACGTTGACACCGTAAACGAGGACTACTTCAACAAAGAAGTCTCGCGGCACGTGAAGGACGCTTGGATCGACAAGAACAAGATTGATTGGAACAAAGAAACGGGGAAAGGCGACAAGCAAGTTGGCGTCGTCGGTTACGAAATCCCATTCAGCCGCCACTTTTACGAATACGAAGCACCACGTCCCCTCAAGAAAATAGACAAGGAGTTGGAAAAACTGAGCAAGGAAATTATTTCGATGCTTGAAGAGGTTAGCTCATGAGCGTCAAGGTGCGTTGGTTAGACGCATTCCCAAAACGGTGGCCCCGGATTCCGAGCAAGCGTTTGTTTCCTGAAAGCAAGAAGCGAGCCAGCGTCAGCGCGCAACAGCTCAGCGCAACGCAGGAATATGGAGTTATTCTGCAAAGCGAATTCATGCGTCTCGCTGGGCGAAGTGTTGTTCAACTAAACCAGCACTTGGACAAACGCAAGCGAGTTGAGTTAGATGATTTTGTGATCAGCATGAGAAGTTTCCAAGGTGGTCTAGAACGCGCTTGGGTGGCCGGTGGGATACGCTCGTCGTACGTCGTGATAAAACCAACTCCAGGAGTTCACGTAGGCTACTTCTCCCGATTGTTTAAGTCGGCCGACTACATCCAAGCTCTTCAAGCGACAGCCAACTTTATCCGCGACGGGCAGGACTTAAACTACCAAAACTTCAGCCTGGTTGATCTTCCGCTTCCTCCGATGGATGAACAGAAAGTCATTGCTGATTTCTTGGACTACGAGACAATCAGGCTTGATGCCCTAATTGAGAAACAGGAAAGACTGACTGCACTGCTCATCGACAAACGGGTGAGTGTAATAACTAACGCGGTGATCAAAGGTTTGGACCCGAATGCCTCGATGCGAAATCCGAACAAAGAGTGGATACCAGCCATTCCGGAACATTGGAATGACAGCGTTCTTGGGTTTGAGTGTTCTGTAAAGGCAAGGCTTGGTTGGAAAGGCCTTAAAGCCGAAGAGTACGTCGATGACGGATACATTTTCTTGGCAACTCCAAACATCAAAGGGAAACGAATCGACTTTGATAAGGTCAACTTCATCACGGAACAAAGGTACCTAGAGTCACCAGAGATTATGCTCCGAGTTGGTGATGTACTCGTTACTAAAGATGGTTCAACCACGGGGACAACAAACCTGGTTCGGCATTTACCCAAGGCAGCTACAGTCAACAGTTCGATTGCAGTGCTAAGGAGTTTCGGAAAACTCGACAGCGAGTATTTGTTTTACTTTTTCAAATCTGCATATGTGCAGAATGTAATAAACCGAGTTCGCGATGGAATGGGCGTACCACATCTTTTCCAAGCGGATTTGAAGAAGTTTTTTGTTCCGATTCCCCCAGTGGAAGAGCAGGTAGAAATCGCTGGTCACCTCAATGGGAAATGCGACAAACTTGATTTGCTAATCACCAAACAAAATCATTCGGTTGAACTTCTCCGCGAGCGCCGCACCGCCCTCATCTCCGCCGCCGTCACCGGCAAGATCGACGTGCGAGGCTGGAAGCCTCCTTCGGCAGATAGCCAACTCGAAACCGAAATGGAGGTCGCATGAACGCTGACTCCATGGTGCCCAAAACG
>CAZJBW010000285.1:0-1828 GCA_964543985.1 uncultured Pirellulaceae bacterium
CTCTAGTCGTGATCACCGACCGCACTGATTTAGATGACCAGCTCTCGGGCCTATTCACCAATGCCAAGGGCTACATCGGCGATGAGGCTATCGTCAGCGTAGAGAGCCGCGACCACCTGCGCGAGCTGCTAAAAGACCGCAACAGCGGCGGGGTCTTTCTCACCACCATTCACAAGTTCACCGAAGACACCGAGTTGCTAAGCGATCGCACCAATGTGATCTGCATTTCTGACGAGGCCCATCGCAGCCAGGTAAATCTGGACCAGAAACTCAAGATCTCTGATGACGGCGTAAAGCGAACCTTTGGCTTCGCCAAGTACCTCCACGACTCACTGCCCAACGCAACCTACGTCGGCTTCACCGGCACACCCATCGATGCCACGCTCGATGTCTTCGGCGAGGTGGTCGACAGCTACACAATGACAGAATCGGTTGTCGACGAAATCACCGTAGCTATCGTTTACGAAGGCCGCGCCGCTAAGGTTATCCTCGACAACAAAAAGCTTGAGGAGATCGAAGAATACTATGAGGAAAGCGCCGAGGCCGGAGCAAGCGACTGCGCCATCGAAGATAGCAAGAAGACGATGGCCAACATGGGTGCCATTCTCGGCGATGCCCAGCGCATAGAGGCACTGGCCGCCGATTTCGTAGAGCACTACGACAAACGCGTCTCAGAAGGCGCAACGGTAGCAGGCAAGGCAATATTCGTTAGCAGCAGCCGTCAGATCGCCTACGACTTCTACAAGCAGGTGATCGCGCTGCGCCCGGAGTGGGCTGAGGTGCGCGTCGCAGCAGAGGGCGTAGAGCTTACCGAGCAGCAGAAGAAAGAAATCCTCCCCATGGAGCGCATCAAGATGGTGATGACGCGGGGCAAAGACGACGAAAAAGCGCTCCACGACCTGCTTGGCAACAAAGACGACCGCAAGAAGTTCGACACCCAATTCAAGAGGGCGGAATCTAACTTCAAGATCGCCATCGTGGTAGACATGTGGCTGACGGGCTTTGACGTCCCCTTTCTCGACACCATCTACATCGACAAGCCTGTTCAGCGTTACAACCTTATTCAGACCATCTCGCGGGTGAATCGAAAGTTCGAGAACAAAAAGAAGGGCCTGGTTGTTGACTACATCGGCATCAAGAAGCAGATGAACCTCGCACTGGCGCACTACTCCAAGGCAGACAGCGCCAACATCGAAGAGATTGAAGCATCCATTATTGTGCTGCGAGATCACCTCGATCTGCTTGGTCGGGTTTTCCATCGGTTTGACACCACGCCCTACTTCAGCGGCGCACCTACCGAACGACTAGAATGCTTGAACCAAGCCGCCGAGTTCGTTCAGCTCACCGACAAGATCGAGAAGCGGTTTATGGCGCTGATTAAGCGCCTTAAAGCCGCTTACGACATCTGTAGCGGCAGCGACGTACTTACTCAGGCTGAGCGCGACCACATCCACTTCTACCTCGCGGTGCGCTCTATCGTCGCTAAGCTAACCAAAGGGGACGCACCCGACAGCGCCCAGATGAATGCCAAAGTGCGCCAGATGATTACCGATGCGTTGCAGGCCGACGGTGTGGAGGAGATTTTCAAGCTCGGCGAAGACGGCGCCACGGAAATCGACATCTTCGATGACGACTACCTTGCCAAGATTGAGCAGATCAAACTGCCCAACACCAAAATCAAGCTGCTCCAGCAATTGCTAGAAAGAGCTATCGATGACTTCAAAAAGGTTAACAAGATCAAAGGGGTCGATTTCACGCAGCAGTTCCAGGCGCTGGTGAACAAATACAACGAGCGCGACGAAAAAGACGTGCTGCGCAGCGAAGTGCT
>CAZJBW010000286.1:0-1821 GCA_964543985.1 uncultured Pirellulaceae bacterium
GTTTCACCAGAATGGCCGCTGAAGTACGACGTGTTTGAAAAGTACTATTGCGACGCCGAAGAGATGTACATGGTGCACGGCAATCGCGATGAAGATCCGACGGAACCGCCATCCAGTCGCCCCTACCCGTTCCCAGCTGTTTCGCATGAGCCACGAATTCAGGAAATCGCTGACAAGTTAAAGGCGGAAGGTTTGCATCCGGCGCATGCTCCGACAGCGATTATGCTCAACGAAGAAAACCATCTAAAGAGCCGCTGTATCCGCTGCAACACTTGCGATGGTTACCCTTGCCTGGTGCATGCCAAATGTGACGCCGAAGTAATCGGTGTTCGCCCGGCGCTAAAGCATGACAACGTTTCCATCGTAACTGGTGCGATGGTCACCAAGCTGATTACCAACGCCGAAGGAACGTCTGTCACCGAAGTAGTTGTTCAACACGAAGACCACACTCACTCGATCAAGGGTGACCTAATCGTGCTGGCTGCCGGTGCCGCCAACTCAGCAAAAATCCTGCTGGCCTCTGCCAGCGACAAACATCCCAACGGACTTGCCAACGGCTCGGATCAAGTAGGACGCAACTACATGTTCCACAACAGCCAAGCTGTGGTGGCGCTGTCCAAAGCGATCAACGCAACTAAGTTCCAAAAAACACTGACGGTCAACGATTTCTATTGGGGCTGGAAAGATTACGAGTACCCGATCGGTAACATTCAAATGGTCGGCAAGTCGATGGCGCCGATGTTTATGGAAGACGCACCGAGTTTCGCGCCGGGTTGGACGCTGGAATTGATGGCCAAGCACGCCGTTGATTTCTGGCTGACCACAGAGGATTGGCCCGACCCGGAAAACCGTGTCACGCTCAAGGAAAATGGAAACATCAAACTTTCGTACACATTTAACAATCAGAAGTCGACGAAGCAACTGAACAAGCATCTGAAGAAAATGCTGGAGTGCATGGATTGTCATCTCCACTTGATTCCAAACAACTTGTATTTGACCAAGAAGATTCCCGTCGCCGGAGTCGGTCACCAAGCCGGCACTTGCCGATTCGGAACCGATCCATCAACTTCGGTATTGGATTTGAATTGTAAGGCTCACGAAGTCGACAATTTGTACGTGGTCGATTCCAGCTTCTTCCCCAGTATCGCAGCGGTGAACCCATCGTTAACAATCATGGCCAACGCCTTGCGTGTGGGCGACCACCTGCTGGAACGAATGGGAGTTTAAGATGAATGCCAAAGCTTCTTTTTTCGCAACGGTCGTCGTTGCCATTGCCACATCTTGGATTGGTTTTTCGTATTTTGGAAACCAGCAACAACCAACCAACTACGAGTTAACAGGCGGCCCAAGGCAACCGATTTTTCTAGGCATTAAAGTCAAAGAATTCGATTCCGTTGGCTTGACGGTTCACGACATAGATGCGGAGCTGAAATTCTTCACCGAAGTTCTTCCCTTCAAAGTCGTTTCCGACGAAGAGGTCCTTGGTGATGACTTCGAGGAACTGTTTGGCGTTTTCGGTTGTCGCGCACGAGTCGTTCGCTTGCAACTCGGCAAAGAATTCATCTCCTTAACACAGTTTCTTGCTCCGCGTGGACGCCCAATCCCGGTCGACTCGAAAAGCAATGACGGTTGGTTTCAGCATATCGCGATCGTGGTTTCCGACATGGAAGAAGCTTACGCACATTTGCGGAAACACAATGTCGAACACGCTTCGACAGGCCCGCAAACGTTACCCGATTGGAACCCAAACGCTGGCGGCATCAAAGCGTTTTACTTCAAAGACCCCGAAGGTCACGTGCTGGAGATCATTTGGTTCCCCGA
>CAZJBW010000287.1:0-1813 GCA_964543985.1 uncultured Pirellulaceae bacterium
GGGTGGTGATGCCTAGAGGTTGGGTGTTCGTGAATGCTCGTAATCTCTGATTGTGATAGTACAAGGATTTCCGGGGCCATTTCCGAACGAATTAGCAACAAACGTCCAGCCGCACCAGCGATGGTTTGGTGGCTTTGTTGCTAACACAAACGACTTTGAACTTCTCACGCCATCAACTTCACCTTGTGCCACCACGTCGCCGTTCGGTTCATGCGTGACAATCAATGTGAGTGATCCTGAGAACCCAGCAAACGGTGGTGAAAGTATATCCAGTTGGTTTCCCCCTCCGCCGTTTTCGTTTCTTAGCGTGCTGTGTGCCCCAATCGCTTGACCTGTGAAAGAGTTTAAAAAACCAATGCTTTGAACAAGCATAAAAGCATCATTAACCGTGTCAATTCGGAGCTGGCGAAAGCCGCCTATCCTTGTAACGTTTCCGAGCCCAAGCTGACAACCTACTTGGTCACCACCTGGACCGTTGGGATAGATCCAATCAATAGTCAGCTTATACTGAACTGCTTGCGGATCATCTGGGCTGACTGGAATGAAAAACAAACCATCATACGGCGGGTTTCCAGGCGCTACAATAGAACCGTCTGAAATCATACTTGCTGACGTTAAGTTGTCCTGATTGACAACGACAAATGTATCGACCGCTCCACCCGCTGGTGCATGGCTTGAAGCTGTGCCGTTTAGTTGCGACATGCTTGCATGCGACGCCAGCAGTGATGTCGTGTTGCCAAACGTTGGCGCGCACGGAAATCCACAACACGAATCCCCCGGTGAAAGTAGATGAACCATTACGGCATCTCCTCGTTGCACTCTGCTGCCTTCGGCTTGTACGTGTCGGCCGCCCCAATGCCGCGAACCTTGCCTACGAACAGAATTCGCTCAGGGTTGTCACCAACGCGAACGCTCCAGACGTTCTCAACACTGAGGGTCTCGGCATCGGTCTGTCCAGCTTGATCGAAAATCTCTAGGTCTTCTGTCGCCCCAGCAGCAAGACCACCTACAGGGGCTCGAACAGCAATATCTCCAGTGGGTATCGGGCTATAAACAAAGCTTGCCCTTCCTTCAACAGTATCGCTTACGCAAAGCAATTCACCTGAGGCGTCTTTCTCCGCTTTCCCGTCGTCGTTTGGCTTGGCACGATCGCCGGGTTCTACAGTGCCTTCAAGGGTGATTTCTTCAGGTATTGCTCCAATCGGCCACACCCACCAAGGCGAGTTTTCATCAATCGCACCTGATCGATTCGTGTAGTACGGCGCCGACGATTCACTGATAGGATCACGCATAGCGATCTCTTGTGGAATCGTTTGTGCGTTCGCTCCGTCTTGACCAACGCCAAAGACGGAAAACGCCTCTACCATCTTGTGTGGTGTAACGAGCACCTGAGCGTCCGACTCTCGTTCAGATGGACGAGTGCGAATCTGGCGAACACCTCCAACGACTTCGTTTGACTCTTGGTACGACCACTGATCACCTTCACCAAATGGGAATCTATCCATTAGAACAGCCCCGCGTATGGAACTGGTCGATAGGGCTTCCAAACAGGCCACTGATCAAACGGCTGGCCGACAGTCTTTCGTCGTATCTGGACCCACTGTTCTATTCGTCCGTTATAGAACCTGTTCCAGCCCTCTCTCTGATAGTTGAAACGAACGGTCAGGGTAGCTGACTGAGACCCATCAGACGAAACAGTCTGAACTGCTGACCCCGGCTGATAGGCTAACGTTTCTGGTGAAAATGATCGTTGCAACATTGCAGACGTGACGGTATCCGAATTGCTTGTCTGAACGGCGTCCAGATATTCTGA
>CAZJBW010000288.1:0-1802 GCA_964543985.1 uncultured Pirellulaceae bacterium
TGGCTACACCTCACGGAGGCACGATGGCGAGTCTGGCTTGATGTACTTCCGAGCACGCTACTACGATCCACAAACTGGTGAGTTCCTCAGCCGCGATCCACTAGAATACGTCGATGGTATGTCAATGATGCGGGGGTATTTTGCTGTAAATGGAATTGACCCATTTGGCTTAGAGTGGGAGGTAAAACGGCAAGGTGGAATAGTAGCTAAAGCCATACCCAGCGACCCATATTCCGATTCAATCGTTGGGTTAGCAAGACGGATTGGACTAGGCGAAAATGAATTTAAAGAGTGGCTTACGACTATCGGCGGCGATGGGCATCTCCCATCTTCCGTCCATGACCCCGTTGGGATCCACTATTGCGAACTTCCCGAATTTTATGTTCCCAACACAATCCTTGCAATTTGGGTAGGCGATGGAGCAGGAGCAGGTAGAGGGTGGGTTTCTTGGAATGGCGAAATCGATTACCTAAAAGAAAGAGGATTTCATGTTGATGAGAGATTACAAGATATTGATAGTCAGCGATTTGGTGATTCAGAATCGATTTACCAGTGGATCGCACGAGCCTCCCAAACAAAGACTCTTCACGGATTTTTTGAATGGGCCCATGGAGGTTATTCAAACAAGCAATCTTCCTCCTACTTTTATTCCGCCGGAGGATTTAAGCCTAAGAAAGAGGGTGGCAAGTTAAAAGATGACGAGCTCGGAAAAGGTGAAGATGGCACAAAAGTCTTTTTCTCTGAAATCGGACGAAGATTGAATTACAAAATGGGTGCAGCATTGACTAACTCGTGCTTTTCTAACGTAGATGGCAAAACTTCTGAATATCTGGTGTCCCCAATTGGCCTATACCGTGGCCATGGTGGTATTCTGGATCCATCCTGGACTGGACTTGGCCCATGGTGGGCAAGTTTGCCAGATGCAGAAGCTTGTTATATTACATATTGGAAAGACTTCCTTAAGCCAGGTTACCAGGAGACAAATAGATGAGACAAAAGGCAATTACCTTGCTATTTATCGGACTGCTTTTCGCTGGTTGCGCAAACCAAGAAAGGGAAAGGTTGAACGAGCAAATGCAAAGAGTCCTTTCTGCCATTGAAAAAATAGGATTCGCTGGGATTCGTTCAACGATAGTGAATCAGGGGCGTGGGAGAGTCCACGATAGGATTGAGATATATCTTGGGACCAATCCGGACGTCAACGACGAATCGTTGAAGCACCTCGATGGTCTTACAGGCGTAGTGGGAATCGATTTAAGCGAATCGCCGGTTACAAATGAAGGGTTGAAAGTGTTGACGACGTTGCCTCAGCTTGAGTATGTTCAACTTTGCGGAACAGCTATCACGGACGATGGGTTGAAAATTCTTGCAAATTGTCCTGAATTAAGACGGCTTGATATTAGACAGACGACGACTACTGCCAAGGCTTCCGATATTTTGAAAAAATTTCCAAAACTTGAGGTGGTGTATGCCAAAGGAACCGCTCTCGAGGCTAGTGAATTGGCAAACGTTAAGGATGATTTGAGACCGTATTTCTTGCCAAAAGATCTGCGTTAGCCCAGGAAATCAGACGGGGACACAAGTCAATCAGACGGGGACACACGACTTCTTGACATCTGCGACAAATCAGATGGGGGACAAAAGCGATGCCATGTTGGCTCCGCTGACCATTGACGAGTTACATGACGCGATTGGAGCAGTGCCGAGCAAGTCGTCTTCCAGATCCAGCGACAAAGGCTACTTGCCAATGACACTGGCCAGCTACTTGGAACTGTTGGAATTTACAGCGCGTCAAACTCGAG
>CAZJBW010000289.1:0-1800 GCA_964543985.1 uncultured Pirellulaceae bacterium
GATGCATATATCATCCCATCTTTCTCCATGACATGATTCACAAAGTTATCTGGAAAACCGCTTGGTCCTTGCGTCGTACTGTATACTGTCCTTTCTTCTGTCGTCAAATCAAACACCACAACCCCTGAAGTATTTGTCGCTACGTATAAGTTATTTCCTGACACAAAAATTTCACTCACATCCGCTCCTGGAGATAGACGACTCCAACTATTTGAACCTGGTGCTAATATCCCTATCTGCGCAAACATCCCTGCATAGATAGTTCCATCTTCTGTTGCATATACTGTTCTTGAAAAAGCAAAGGATGGCGATGGCCAGTCGCTCGCTCCTTGCGTACGACTGTGAACTGTCCAACTACTTGCCCCTGGGGCTAATACGCCTACTCCGTCTTGGGTTGCTACATATAAGGTTCCATCTGATGTTGTATGGATATCCCACACCCCATCATGTGGAAAGCCACTTGGGCCTGTGGTCGTATTGTAGAATAACCAACTATTTGCATCCTGAGGTAAGTATGCCACTCCTCCATCACCGATATCTCCAGTATATATTGTATTATCTACAAATGAAATACTAGTTGCCGCTTGCATATAATCTTCCCAACCACATAACTGCTGCCATTCGTAAGTCAAGCCTCCTGCACTGCTACTTACTCCTATATCAAAGCTTAGTTCTTCGCCCGCGCAGACGACTTGGTCTGACGGTTGCTCAGTTATCACTATATCACAAGCTTGTCGTGACCTTCCTGCTACAGTAAATGGTCCAAAGCCTGTTACACCAGTTGCCGTTTGTGTACAACTGCCATTAATACAATCGGCTGGACTTGTCCCTAAAGATACCCAATTAGGTGCATTATAAATACAAACACCATTGCTATTCAAATTCAAATCTCCTATTTCATCTTCTGGTGAATTCCATTGAAGGGTCAGATTAGCATTTCCTGTTCCTGATAACACAGAAATATCCCATTCACAATTAACATAGGCTGAATCTGTAGGCACTGGATTATCTAAGCCAACTTGTACGGTTACGCCAAATTCTGCGCCTCCTGCACCTGCTGCTTGCTCTAAAATTACTGGACTATAAATCCCTGTCTCTGGACCAACTGGGAAGACCGTTGGTACCCCTGCTGGTGCTGGACAACCCAAATACCCTGGTCCTGTTGTAACTACAAATCTAGTAGAATCTATATCTGTAAGCGCATTGGTTGTAAAGTTTCCATTATCCAAAATAATACAACCGTTATAAATTCTCGTTGTTCCTGTCACTGTTTGATTGCCAGGGAAACTTACATTTTCTGGATTATCTATTCCCAACGCAGTAATCGTTCCATCTCCTGATACGGTTTGTATCCCTTCTGTTCCACCTATTATCAATTCTCTGCCTGCTGGAAGCGTAATCATACCATCGTTCACCAAAGTATCTCCTGTGATAATCGGGTCATTTGTTTGGTCTGTGAAAACAATCGTTGCCCCTTCTTCTACAATACAAGTTCCAGGATAGCTATCTGCTTCTGGGAAAGTAAAAATAGAACCTGTCATCACCGTAAACGTACCAACGCTATTCAAACAAGGTAAGGTTCGGTTGGCATTTATCATGATGTTACCCGTGGCTTGATTGTTTATACAAATATCCGTTATTGCTTCTCCTGCATTGACATTTATTACCCCATTATTCGTAATTGTAGTGGTATCCATTCGGCCTTGAAGTGCAGAACGATCCCACGTAATCGTACCATTATTGGTGATATCAACCTCCATGATTTGGGTAAAACCTGTACTTTGAGCAGTATAATTAATG
>CAZJBW010000290.1:0-1798 GCA_964543985.1 uncultured Pirellulaceae bacterium
ATAGAGAATTGGCGGATTGGCGGATTGGATTTGCTAATCAACGAACAGCATTTCGTCGCTGTAAAGTTCGACCGCCATCTGGATGCTTCCAAACATGCCAATGATCTTTTCGATCAGCGCGATCAACTGCGGCCCGTTGGTGACGAACCATTGCAGGAGTTTCAACAAGTTATCCACGACCGGCTCGCCAGCTGCGTTGGTCGCAACGGACAGAACCCCAGTGGATTCACCAAAGAGCTTGGCGTCTTGCATCGCCGATTCATAAAACGTTTCAAACACAGCTTCGTCGTCCAACGTCAGACCGATTAGCTGTGAGGCTTCGCCATCGCCTCGTCGCATTTGTTGTCGCAATGCCCGTCGTAGCAACGCGCGTTGAATTCTCGGTCGGTCTTTCATGGCCATTTCCGTGTTATTGGGTCAATGTTTGCTGAGCGACTCGATGGTCGCCTCTACAAAATTAATACCAACGAGCGGCCGAATTTTGACACCAAAAATTAAGTGACACACATTCCGAATTGGTTGCCAGATTTTCCGAAAAATTGTTGGCGCAGAACAATGAAATCTTCTTGCCTTTCTCGCGCTCAATGATGACCTGATGTGTCGCAAACAGTGGTCAAACTACCACTATAAAAATAACTCGTTTTGAACTGCGAATTTCGAGCTCTTGAGACAAATCCAAAATGAGCAATGTCAAAAATTGATTGCTCGTTGGTATTTATTTATTGGAGGACCAAGTATTTGCTCAAACGCAATGAGCTTGGATTTCCAAATCCGAAGGCAAACAAATCAGGCAACGAGATGAACAAGAAACAATCTAAGCAACTGTTTTTGAACTTTTCAAAAAAGCACTTTGCCGCCATTGAGGAAGGGCAATCTTCGATGCGGATTTGGCGGATGTTCTGTGAAGACCAATGGTTCAACAACCAGTTATCAGGTTTCGCAACCTTGGCTGCGACCAACCACAAACTAACGACAAGCTGTATCGATGACGTCAAGCAAGAAGCCTTGCTGTTGTTCGCGAAGCAATTGCAAAGCAATCCACTGCTTGGTTTCGAGCCAAACACTGGGGCGAGCTACCACGGCTTCATGTTAATGATCATCTACCGCCAATGCGTGAAGTCAACTCGACAGTTTTTTAATAGCTGCGAGTCACTGAATGACATTGATCAACCTGTTGTCGATCAATGGGATCGGATTGATGAACAGCTTGATTTTCATCATTTGATATCCGTCATCGACGAGCCCTTTCGTTCGGTCCTGATGTCAACTCGGGATGGAAACTCAGTCGCCGAAATTGCCGCGACCAACAGAAATCGAACTCAGCGAACCATCTATCGCTGGCTAAAGCAGGGCATTGATCAACTTCAGAAGCTCGCAGAAACCAATCAACCCAGCGAGTAGCTCCCGGCCGGTTTTCAATCTGGAAAACCCAGCCACACCGCTACTTGCCAAACAAAACATCAGTCGCTTTCGAATTCACGTCAAAGGAACCAATCATGATCAAGCTCGCAACTTCCCGAATCAAAGACCCCGCTCAACTCAACGACGCCTTTCCGTTGTCGCATGTCGTGTGGGCGGCAATTGAAAAGATCGGAGCTAAACAGAAAAAGCCAAAATTGCTTGTCGAAGGTTCTCACCATGTCGTTCAGATGAACTTGTCTGGTGAGGTGGACGACGTGCCATTCGATCAAGATGTCAACTCGGTTGTCATGATCGGCCGCCAACTGGAACGCACATCAAGCGTTAATCCCCAGGTCGCCGAATTGATCGCTTTGATTCTGGGGAAACTCAATTCTGC
>CAZJBW010000291.1:0-1793 GCA_964543985.1 uncultured Pirellulaceae bacterium
GGTTTGTGGGGTTGTGCATCTCCAGCAAGTCAGGCCTGATTCTGGCGAATGCACGAGCTCGTTGATGACAATTACAGGAGCGGCCGTTTGAGACGAGGGGAACCCGGATTGGCCAAGAAGGTCGTTTCGCCTGCGGATGATCGCGTTATTGTGTTGCGCCGCGGTTCGGTATTCGACGACGGCTGTCCATGCTGCATCATCGGCAGCTGCTTCGGCCTCGGAGAGCAGTGCACGATAGGCCGTGAACTCGTCCTCGAGGAGTCCTGGAGCCATCTGATTGTCGAGCAACGTCCTGATTCGTCGGTCAACCATCTCTTCGAAGTCGGGCACGGCCAAGATCGACTCCCAGTGAGGAGCATTGTTCACGCAGTTGAGCGATAGGTCTCGACCGACGCAGCCACCGACGAACGACCCCCAGCTGTTGTTCAGATCCCACGGGAACATCTGCCATCGGCCGGTTCCTTCGGTGTCTTCGTGCAGGTAGAAGTTGTGTGGTCCCGAATCCCAATGCCCGATAATCGTCGACACCGCCACCATGTTCACGACGTTTGGAACGTCGAGTGTGGCCCACAGATCGTCGGTCTTCGCCTGCGAGTCAGGAGCATTGAACAGCGCCGAGAGATCAATGACAGGTGACTGGTCGCCATCATCGGGCTGCTTCTTTTCAAACCCGGTGGCCGCGTTCCCGAAGCCGGGCGGGACAGCCTTGTAGAAACCACCGTCGATGCCGGACGCATCGCGCCACGTCCCATCGAGCTTCTCCGAGAATCTGAAGAGCCCATAGAACTCTCCGTTCCTCCTGACCCGCGCATGATGACCGCCCACAACGGGGAAACCCGCGTCCTCATAGAGCGACCAGCTACTCAACTGCCGTCCGAAGTGCCAACCGCGCTCAGAACTCAACGCAAACTCATCAAGCGGGTAGCTGGCGACGTCGGGAACAACGACTTCCACTCCGGAGGCAAAGTCAAAACTCAACCCTTGCTTGTCGAGGTTGTTTCGTGCTGCCACGCCGCCACGAATGCTGACCTCCATGTTGTCGTATACGACACCGTCGATGGCGAGCACCGAACCGTCGACGGTGACCTCCTGCGTTGGATCGTCGAACATCGAGTCGTAATCGACCTCAGGGATGAACCACTCGATATCGATCCAATTTGTGGCTAACCGATCCGGATCGGTAACGACGACACCTTCGTAGTTGCGATCATCGCCGGTCGGATATTCCACGCCGGTAGCAGGCGCGGTAATCCGATAGCGGACGAGTTCTCCAGCTGCTTGACCCGGAATAGCAATGGCGAAGATTTCATCGCCAGCAACAACATCAGGGGCGATCCCGTCATCGAGCATGGTGAGTGTTGTTTCGTTGCCAAAGTCGACGACGTAGCGCAACTGTGGCGCAACACCACCGGGCACCCGAGCGGTGACCGTTATGGCCTGGTTGGCAGCAAGCGCCATCGGCAAGGCGGTCACTTCCGAGATCGGAATAGCGGGTGGGGCGTTGGTCACGGAGTTTTCTACTCCGGGCGTCGGGTCGGCCAATGAACCTGCCCACGACACGGGTAAGGAGTTGTCTGAGGCCTGATCGATGAGCTCGAGCGATGGACCATTCCCGTCGGGGCTTGTCGGCCACGGCGCTTTGTCGTCGTAAGAGACCTCGTCGACGAGGGCCCCGCCTGCATCCCGAATCGTGACGGTGTCGCCCCCGCCCGACAGACCGAACGGGAATGTTGCCAGCGGGCTCACAGCCCATCGAGCTACGGCATCGAAGCCGTCGCGAGTAAGTATCACGT
>CAZJBW010000292.1:0-1777 GCA_964543985.1 uncultured Pirellulaceae bacterium
ATTATATGCAGATACGCCCTTTGTGAGTCATAAAACATTAGAGCGAGTTTTCAAAAGCCTTGATGGTGGGACCGATGTGACGGTTCTAGGATTTGAGCCTGAAGAACCAGGTTTTTACGGGCGCTTAATCACCGAGAATGGCGAATTGACCGCGATCGTCGAAGCGCGTGACGCGTCAAATGAAATCCTAGATATTGGACTTTGCAATAGCGGTGTCATGGCTGCGTCAACGCAGGATATGTTTTCTGCGCTGGAACGCGTTGGCAATGATAATGTGAAGGGGGAATATTACCTGACTGATATTGTCGAGATATTGCGCAGGGACGGTAAAACGGCTCGCGTTATTACGGCGGATGAAAGCGAAGTTTTAGGTGTAAATTCCCGTGTGGATTTGGCGGCAGCTGAAGTCGCGTTCCAGATGGGCATGCGTGACGCAATGCTAACTAAGGGCGTCACCTTGAGAGATCCTGACACAACTTATTTCAGCTGGGATACGGCGATATCTCCTGATGCTGAAATTGGCGCAAACGTTGTCTTTGGGCCGGGTGTGAGTATTGCGCGGCATGCCGTCATTCACCCCTTCTGTCATTTGGAAGGTACAAGGATTGGAGAAGGTGCCCAAATAGGCCCATTTGCCCGCCTGCGTCCTGGGACTGAAATGGCAGCGGGCACTAAGGCTGGTAATTTTGTCGAGACTAAGAAAGCCAAGATCGGCAAGGGCAGTAAAATCAATCATCTCTCATATATTGGCGATGCCGAGGTGGGCGAGGGGGCTAATATTGGCGCAGGGACGATTACCTGTAATTATGACGGCTATTTCAAACATAAAACCGTAATCGGCGATGGAGCTTTTGTCGGAACAAATTCTTCTTTGGTCGCCCCTGTTAAAATCGGTAAGGGCGCTTATCTTGGGAGCGGCGGGGTGATTACTAAAGACGTTCCCGCGGATGCTTTGGCTGTGGCGCGGTCTGAGCAGGTGAATAAAGAAGGCTGGGCTAAGCGCTATAATACGGCTCAGGCAAAGCGGAAAGCTAAGAAGTAATGTCACAAGCAAAAGAAAATGCCGCAATGGCGGCTCTTGATTTCGTCGAAGATGGGATGACGTTGGGATTGGGGTCGGGCTCTACAGCAGAAATTTTCCTTGAACGCTTAGGCGAACGGATAGCTGGCGGGTTGAAGGTCCAAGGCATACCAACCTCGCAGCGCACGGCCGATGTCGCTCAAGAAAACGGCGTGCCGCTAGTGGAACCTGACAAAGTTGAATCAATCCAGCTGACGATTGACGGGGCCGATGAGGTTGACCCGCAATTCTCCCTTATTAAAGGCGGCGGTGCGTGTCTTCTGCGGGAGAAAATTATCGCTCATGCCTCTGACCGTATGGTTGTCATTGTGGACCAGAGTAAGATGGTTGATACGCTCGGGGACTTCCCGCTGCCTATCGAAGTTGACCCTTTCGGCATGGCGCTGACGGCGGAACAAATTTATGCTGCCCTAATGAAAAGCGGCTGTGAAAATGCGCAGACTGTTTTGCGCCAGAAAAAAGACGGCTCAGGCCCGCTTATCACCGATGGTGGGCATTATATTCTCGATAGCCGTTGCCGAAAAATACCTAAGCCTGTGGACACAGCGCATCTTCTCAGCCAAATTCCTGGCGTTATGGAGCACGGCTTATTTATTGATCTCGCAGATGTGATTATTATCGGCGAAACAGACCATGCCAAGGTGATGGAGTTGGCGCGTGAGTAGCTTTTATTCCACCTTCGTCTCAGTGTTAGAG
>CAZJBW010000293.1:0-1756 GCA_964543985.1 uncultured Pirellulaceae bacterium
ACCCTCCGCAGAAACGGATTGAGTGACGTTAATGTCGTCCCTAACTGTCAGCAAACACCAAACACGCGGCTGCCAATAAATAAACTGTACACATTTGCATATTTACCACAACCACCGACTGAGATTGCTTTGGCGTCACGCGGTTGGTCTGTCGTTTGTTTTTACGACAGTGTTTTGCCGGCTTTTTCATCATTCAGAACTTTTATTGACAAATGTCAATCGCCTGATATATTGACAAATGTCAATTGAATTTGCAGGTGCGGCTCAAAGGAACTTTGGGGGCGAATTCAACTGTGTTTTGAAAATCATTCAGGGTGTAAATGATGACGATTCGACTACCCGATTCGGAATTGGCGGTATTGAAAGCGATTTGGAAGCTGGGAGGCCAGGCTACTGCCAAACAGGTCCGTGAAAAAACCAAGCCGCCTCGAGACCATGCAACGATATCGACGTTGTTGCGTCGGTTGGAGGCAAAAAAATATCTCAAACGCGAGAAGACCGAAGGTCGCGAATTTATCTACCGTTCGATTGTTAAGCCTGAGAAGACTCGAAAAGAATTGGTCAAGAGTTTGCTGCAACGGGCATTTGACGGTAGCGGGATTGAAATGGTTCAGGCTCTATTCCAAACCAAGCCACCCACAGCTGATGAAATCAAAGAACTGGAAGAACTCTTGCAGGATTTGAAGAGCAACCAAACGAGCAAAAAGAGGAGCGAAAAATGAATGCAGCAATCGATTCCATCAACTCCGTTTCGCAAGACTGGGCTCAATTCGCGGTCAGCTCGACCTGGCAATCAACCCTTGTAGCGCTCGTACTAATTGCGTTTGTTGTTTGGGCCAAAAAGTTACCGTCGCCCGTGCGCTATGGGATCTTGCTGGTGGCACTTTTGAAATTTGCATCACCGCCATTTTTCGATGCTCCTAGCGGTATCTTTTCATCGGTGGAAGTATCGGCGGTTGCACCTGACAAAAGCGATTTCAAACTTCCACCAGCCGTAGCCGAACCAGATCGCTTCGAGTCGGTCTTCGATAGCTCAGACGATGCGGTTGAACCATTCGGTCGTGTCGATCAGGCAGATACTCGATACGACTCTTCCAGTAGCCAGCCGCAATTGGTTCCTGGTAATGCGTTCTCGCTGGTAGAACCCAAAGACGACATTGCGATCTCTTCAACTACGTTACCTACGCCACGATCCGAATCAACAAAATTGACAATCTTTAGCTGGTTAATGTTGGTTCAGATTCTGGGCAGCTTGTTCTTGGTGACCAAGCTATTGGCGGAATGGATTCGGCTGAAACACCTTAGTCGAACGTCGAGCCGAAATTTGACAGAACAACAACGGGATATGTTTGAGGTTCTTTGCCAACGCTTTCGTTTTATTCGCCAACCAGAACTGCTCGTTTCGAAGTCCATTTCGGCACCAATCTCTTTCGGTTGCCTGCACCCTAAGGTTGTGATTCCGGAATCTGTTATTTCTAACGAAGAATTCGCCTCGATCGCGATCACGCATGAACTGGCTCATCTGTGTCGGTTCGATTCATGGTCTAATTGGATTCAGAATCTATTGCTGGCGGTTTGGTGGTACAACCCGGTACTGTGGTTGTTGAACGGACAAATTCGCAAAATCCGAGAAGACTGTTGTGACGACATCGTTCTTTCCTCTGGCATGGCAACAAGCTGCCAGTACGGCGAATCACTCGTGGAGATTGCCAAGTTGTCAAACGAAGTCGAATGCACCGACCGGTTGCAAACGGCT
>CAZJBW010000294.1:0-1749 GCA_964543985.1 uncultured Pirellulaceae bacterium
GGGCATGTCTTCAACTTCATTGAGCTTATAGCCTAGTAAGGTCGAAGGCTGTCCGGCTTCCGTAGAGGGCTGCCAGATATAATTACCATCGGCGTCTTTGAACTTACGCACTTCGCTTAAGGTTCGGCGGTTCATGATAAATGAGCCGCCCGCGCGGTAACGTGTCTTGGGCGCGTAGATGAGGTCCATAATCGCGTCAATCGGCGCATCGGCATCAAAGCCGCCCGCCGTGCCCGTCGCGACATAGCCGAGATTGCCCCAGCTATGGGCGCTCTCGGCGACTTGCGTATAATCGAGAAAGCCGCGCGGTTTATTTACCCCATCGCCTATTGTGAAGGCCGCCGTTTCTTGCGCCGCGAAAACATCGCGCACTTCATCGGCCAGCCACTGATCAACATCGGCCACGCCGTCATCGAGCAAAGTCTGGGTTGCGGCAGGCATGGCGTAAAGCTCGCCTACGGGAAATTCGAGCAGCTCTAATTGCGGGGCGTCGGTTTCAATCCGCGCTTCAGTCTCGCCTGCCCAGCCTGACTCCGCGCCGCCCGCAGAAACTGGCTTTCTAAATTGTCCCCGTCCTACACGGCGCACGGTTGAGATACGGCGAAAGGGAGAAGCGTCTAATAAAGCGCGGTCAATACGGCTCTCAGTTTCGGCAGGAGCGACATAGCCGCCTTCAGCATCCACGGAAGAAGAGAGCGACTTGCCTTCTAGGGAGGCCAGCTCAGAACCGTCTCCTGTACGGATATAAGACGACCACGCCGACTTGGCTTCAGTGTTAATCTCTTCGCCGCCAATGGTAGGGCGCGTAGCCGTAATAGCGAGATTTTCAATGCGTTTGGATTGTGCGTCCAGCGCGGCGTTGATGCGGTCAACTTTGTCCGTCAGAAGGCCATCGCCTTGCTTTTGTTCCAAAGCGGCTAATCGCTCATCATTGGCATCTTTAAAGGCTTGGAAAGTTGAGGCGAAATCATTTTGCGCTGATTTCATCTCTTTCGTTTCAGTTTGTAATTCGCTCATGCGAGTTTCCTTTTTTCAAATGTAGTAGGGGTGTCATTTATTTGGGTGATCCGCGCAGAGCGCAGCATCGGGAAGGCAACAACGGAAACCTCCCACAAATCTAGTTCGAGTAACTTCCGCCCGCCGCTATTGCGGCGAGAGGCCCGCTTGGCGCGATAACCAATGGACAGGCCCGATAATGCACCTTCGCGGATAAGCCTTGCCGTGCGGTCGGCTCTCGCATTGCCGCCAATTAAGCGGCCCGAGACAAAGAGCCCGGTGCGATCTTCAAAGAGACGGTCCCAGACGCCAATGGGCTCAGCCGTTTCATGGCCGAACAGCATGGGCAATCGTTCGTTCATAGAAAGTAAGCTCGCCGCGAAGGCTCCGCGCTGTACCACATCGCCGGACATATCAGGCTGGCCGAAAAGGCTGGCATAGCCAGAGATTCGTAACTCAGGGAAATGGGGCTCAGAATTAATTAATTCCATTCCTTACTCCTCCCCATCCAAACGCCGTTCAATACGGGTCAGGGATTGCCGCGCCCCAATCATCTGTTCTTCCAATCGCGCGAGCCGTTCCGCCACGGGTAAATCTGCGGCCGCTTGGGTTTCGAGTTGTGAGAGCCTTGCTTCGGCCGCCCCCGCCCAAAGAAGCGCGCCTGCGGTTTGCACCAAGATAGCGAGGATAAGCGCGAAGCTTATGGTGCGATCGACATGGAGATTTTTATCGTTCATTCGCTCGCCTCCAAGC
>CAZJBW010000295.1:0-1749 GCA_964543985.1 uncultured Pirellulaceae bacterium
CATGTTTGACCTTATATTTCGAAACCTGATGTCGAACTCGATTAAACATAATGAAAAACCCTCGACGATCATGCGTCTTACACTCGAGCCATCGCTGGGGGGTATCAATATGACCTTGGAAGACAATGGCCCCGGCGTTAAGCCAGAATTTCGTGACAAGATTTTCGATGTATTTTCAACGCTCACCCGCCGGGACGAAAAAGATTCAAGCGGGCTGGGACTGGCCATCATAAAAAAAGTCGTCGATCAATATGACGGCATTATCTCTGTCGGGGATAGCGACCTTGGCGGCTTGGGCATCAAAATTACCTTACCCATCGAGACGATTAAACCGGCTTCGAACACGGCATAATCTGTGCTGGCAGGGTTTTATTGGGCCTTAATGATAGGCAAACAGCCCTTTATTAGCCTTCATGTAATTCTCGGTGGATTGTTCCAGCCCGTCAATAATTGACCAGAACCGATTGCCGACATCGCTTTCCTCTTGTTTTGGAACGCTGGCAATATTCATGAGTTTTCGTCCCTCCTCCACGTGAGGATGGTAATGCGCGTAAAGCGCGACCGCCTCTTCAAACACAGTCAGAGCTTCGTCCTCTTCGAGCTTGATTAGGGCTTGCCTGATGAATGGGTAAAGATCTTTGCGCTCTGACTTGATCGCATCCCACGACACTGAGCGTGAAAAATACTGGTTAAACCCACCATTATAAAAATCACTGATTAAGTCATTGAGCGCATGAAATTCCATATGATGATCCGGCACGCTTTGACCTGTTTGCATCAAGTGCTCGACCAGGACCTGTTGACCAATTCTCAAGTCGCCCTGCAGAGATGCTTCGATTAGCTCTTCGGTGAAATATCGGCGGTACGCCATCAATGGGTACGACCCGTGGGGATCCTTCGCGATATCACTCAAGGAATTTACAGGGCTGCGTTCGAGATATTTACTGAACGCAATTTTCCCTTTCGTGAAGGTTATCACATATTTGTAGACAGGGCCTTCAGAGTGCGATTTGGATGTTTCGTAAAGCTCGGTTAGCGTATCACTATAGTTCGGGTAAATTGTGCCGAGGAAATCATGGGCCCACTCGGTCTTCTTTTTCATCAAGCCCGCCTCGAGCTTTCCCGCCGTACCGAGCGCGCCATTATCAAAATCAAGCTCTAGCTTGCCTGTCCCTTTTGCGCCGAACTTTGATTGACTTGCGCGCTGACGGAAATCCGCCTCGAACGTCTCGAAAACCGTGTCATCTGCCATTGCGTCCCCTCCTGATAAAATCATCGCCGCAACAAATAAGGCCGTTATGGTCGCGTTGATTAATCTCATTGGCTTCATGAAACAAGGTTTAGACGAATTCGCACCGCGACTGCTAGACAATTCATTCAATGGCCCCTAACTACCCAACCCATGCATATTCCTGATCATAAGCTCGCACAGGTTCTTGACCGCTTCGAAGAGATTGAGGCGCGCATGGGCGCGACCACAGACGGCGAAGAGATTGTCAAGCTCGGTAAAGAATACGCGGCCGTCAAACCTGTGGCTGAGGGGGTCAAAAAACTCCGGGATGTCCGTGCGGAGATGGAAGACCTGGAGGCCATGTTGGATGACCCGGAAATGGGTCCAATGGCCAAGGAAGAGCTGCAAGCCCTCAAAGACAGCCTGCCCGATCTTGAGCATGAAGTATCGCTTTTGCTCTTGCCGAAGGACAAAGATGATGACGCGTCTATTGTTCTGGAAATTCGCGCGGGAACGGG
>CAZJBW010000296.1:0-1741 GCA_964543985.1 uncultured Pirellulaceae bacterium
GCCCTGTCAACTCTTCAAGCAGCACAGGCATGACTGGGATGATTAAACCAAAACCAATCGCGTCGATTAGTATGGTAACCAGAATGAACAGCAGTGGCTGCTTGCTTAATTTTTTGTCCGCCATGTCAGCAAGCTATCAATTGTGCTGTGCCGCCGGAAGGCCAACGATCAATTCGACGTCAGTTCTCGAAGCAATTCTTCGTCCAGTTTTGCTTTGACGGTTCGCCGGTCGATGTTCAGGATTTGAGCGGTCTTTTCGTAACTTCCTTGCTTTGAATATACCCACGTGCAGTATCTTCGCAGCAGCATATCGGCTGTAGATGTTCCGGAAACCGCGTCATTTAGCCACGATGGCAGCGCTGATTGGGAATTGGAATGAGCGGACTGAATTGGCTCGTAATTTTGCCGAATAATATAGCTGCGTACGCATTGCTCGAGCTCTCGAATGTTGCCGTGCCATGGGTAATCCAAGCCCAGATTGTCGGCAATCCAGTTACTGATTTCGGCCGCAAATTTCGGCGAATCCTCGCCCAGTTGTTTTTCGGTTATCGATTCAACTAACCAGTTTAGATCTTCCGGACGGTCTTCCAATTGTTCGCGCAAAGATGGCGTTTGAATTCGATCACTGCAAATTCGGAAATAGAAATCCTCTCTGAATCGAAATTCTGCAATTTCCCGTTCAAGGTTGCGGTTAGTGGCCGCGATTACTTTTCCCAGAAAGGTTCGCTCTGTGGTTTCCCCAAGTCGGCAATAGGTTCGTTGTTGCAGTACGCGTAGCAATTTTACTTGCAGGCCAAGATCCAGCTCGCCAATTTCGTCAAGAAATACGGCACCGTTTCTGCTGCAGGCTTCCAGCCAGCCAATTCGGTCGATAACCGCGCCAGTAAAAGCGCCTTTGCGATGACCGAACAACTCCGATTCAATTAGCGTCGGCGAAAGAGCAGTCAAATTCAGCGGCAGAAATGAAGAATCAGATTCATATTCGAATGTGCAGGTCTCGTGTTTGAAAGGTGCATATTGAGACATTCCAACAGCACGTGCGACCAACTCTTTTCCTGTCCCTGACGGCCCGGTTACCAGCGTCGACAAATCTCGCATCTTGCTGAAAAATTTGGCGTGGTACCGATTGATGTTACAGGTAAATATCGATTCCCAAACTTTCTCACGTAGCCGCGCTATCGGTAGCGATTCGCCCAAAATGTTATCGAAGATATTAAAAAAAGCTCTGTGGATTTGGGCGAGGCAAGCGAATAAATGTGCCGCAGATTCTTTTCGTACGTCGAAATGATTGTCGATGCCAAAAATGTGGCAGTAGTCCTTCCAGAAATTTTCCCAGGTTTTAGTCAATTGTTTCCGGTTGCGGCTTGATGCCCCCCAAATTTCTTCAGGGTGCAAATTCGTAATGTGCCGGTACAACAGCAAGTAAGTTCCTACATTCCAGTAGTCGTCTTTGAGTTGCTCACTAAGTGCTCCGGATTTCTTTACAGCTTCAATGACTTCATTCGCCATGACCTTCAGCTGTAAAACGTTTGGCCGGTCTCCTTCGCGATTTTCCTTTTTTCGGTTCCAGGCAATCGAATCGAAAGGCTCACAATTCTTCTTTAGAATCTTGCGCTCTATCTCAAACCGTGCCGTGGAAAACGGGTTACAGGTCGCCAGGGCTGAGATGTCTTTCAAATTTTGGGCTTGTTTTGAATTCATTGAACGTCCTTTTGGTTGTGCATTAAATGTACCACACGGT
>CAZJBW010000297.1:0-1713 GCA_964543985.1 uncultured Pirellulaceae bacterium
AGCATTTTTACCGGGGGTTTTGCGCGGTATATGCCAGGAGTGTTCTCGGGCAACTAAAAAAGAAAACGGTGTATACTGACGAACAGGTTTCTTTTCGGTCCCAAAATCCAAATCCGCTCACATTGCTCAGGAACATCAAAAATGGCAACGGCTGCTGAAAACTTCATCATTGGTGCCTTGCAAACATTGCGGCGCAACAAGGAATGGGCAGAGAAAGCCATCGCGCAAACGTCCAACGCCAGCATGCATAAGCCTTTGAGCGAAGATACAAATTCTATCGTTATCATTATGAAGCATATCGCCGGGAATCTGCGGTCGCGGTGGACGGATTTTCTGACTACCGATGGTGAAAAGCCGTGGCGAGATCGCGATCAAGAATTTGTGGATGACTTTAGCAGCCGCGATCAACTGATGGAGTATTGGGAAAGCGGCTGGAGTTGCCTGCTCGATACTTTGGAGAGTTTGACCGTCGAAGATCTCGACAAGACGGTTACCATTCGCGGCGAGCCACATAGTGTGCCGCTGGCGATTCAACGATCGATCACTCATACCTGCTACCACGTGGGCCAAATCATGTTGATCGCCCGAACCCATTTCGATGGCGACGACTGGCATGTGATTTCCATTCCGCGTGGTGGCTCGCAAGCGTACAACGATCGGGTGTGGGGTGAAGGACATTTCAAACCAAAGTCTTAAGTTCTGGTTTCTGATCGCGGGCCCAGCTGCTTTATGGGTTGCGCTGCTTCTAGGCGCACAAGGACACGGTAGCGCGGTTTGCTGGACGGCCGGCATCGCGCCCCTTTGTGTATTCTGATGGATCACTGAACCCATTCCGATTCCGGCAACTTCACACCTCGCTTAATCGTGGTGGACCGCGTTTTTCCGGCGAGGCCGGGAGAGCTGGTTTGCGACATCACGCGGTTTCAAGTCGATTGCAACTGCTGATTCCACTGCGTTTGAGCGAATCCGCAGCGGGCAATGAGACACCGCAGCAACTCGCCGAATCATTTGGTTCGCTACGTAAACTCGCTAATGACGCCGCTGTGGCCAGCGACATATCGTTCAAAAGGCTAACTTTTAACCCACTTCAGTGTCCGGCAACATGGTTTTTGCGCAATGCCTTAGGCACACCCCTTCCGCGTTTGGCCATGCGGGCCGGCCTTGGTACAATCTCTCGTTGTTCAGGCATCGCTCGCTTCGTTCAGGGCGGGTGCCGTAAAAACCTTCCGTTATCCGCCGAACCTCCCTTCAGATTGTGTGTCTTGCTTGTACTGACCCTCTTCCGAGCTTGACCGATGATTTCGTTTTACGTCCCCTCCGATGAATACGGATTCCTGTGCAACTTTTCCGCGCGCGGGTTCACGCTCGACGACCGTTACTGGCCTACGGTGGAACACTATTTTCAAGCGCAAAAGTTTGCTGGCTCCGATCACGAAGAACGTATTCGCGTCTCACGTAGTGCGAAAGAAGCCAAGAATCTTGGGCAAACGCGCAAGCTATCTCTTCGGTCTGACTGGGAGGACGTCAAGGTTGACGTTATGCGCAACGCGCTGATGGCCAAATTCACGACTCACACGGACTTGCGCGATGCTCTTCTGGCAACCGGCGACGAGGAACTCGTTGAGAACGCCCCAACCGACTATTTCTGGGGCTGCGGGAAACTTGGTGGTGGGCAGAACATGCTCGGCAAGCTGCTAATGGAGACTCGCCAAG
>CAZJBW010000298.1:0-1700 GCA_964543985.1 uncultured Pirellulaceae bacterium
ATATCAATATTATTTCCGTCAATCCCCGCAAGTACGCCGCGAAAGCGCTTACGCCCTTCGACCATGCGGTCCAAATCAACCCGCGCGGAATATCCTGCATAATGCTTGAAATCTTCGAGCGACGTCAAAGGCCGTTCAAGTCCCGGCGAAGACACTTCAAGAATAAAGGGGTCGTGGATAGGATCTTCAACATCCAACGTCGCCGTCAATTCGCGCGATAACGCTTCGCATTCGGTTATTCCTAACAAACCATCAGACACGCGCTCAGCCATAATTTGAACCGTCTTGCGGCGGCCCGATTGTACGCGCACGCGCACAATATTCAGTCCCATATCTTTGGCAATAGGGTCAGCAATGGCGAGAATCCGCTCATCTGTATGTGTCTTTGTCTTCATTCCAGTCCTTTTGTCTCTGGTTATGCCAATAAAAAAGGCGACCCGTTAAGGTCACCCTGCTAGCATCCTGTGCCAGAGGTATATGTATTACGTGCCGTATAAGCTGCTATTCAGCATTTGGCAAGTCCTCAAACTCATTTCCTCACAAACTCGAAAAAATGCCCGCTTCGGCCTTCACGTATGGCTTTTTCAAGATAACGCGTTGACGGCCAATCATCTGGCCTCTCACGCCACTGGTCTTGCGAGGTCGCCGGCCAGTCAAACCCGCCATGACGCTTTAAGCGCGTCAAAGTCCAATCAACATAATGGATAATATCGCTGCCAAAACGAAACGTGCCGCCCAGTTTAATGACACGGTGCAGCTCAGCAATAAAATCCTCATTGATGATGCGGCGCTTATTATGACGGGCTTTGTGCCAAGGATCTGGGAAAAGAACAAAAACACGCTCGAGACTATTATCGGGCAAAAGTTTAAGCACATCACGCGCATCGCCGCGGTGCAGCCTGATATTCTTTAAATCTTTATCGACTATGCCGCGAACGGCTTTTGCCACGCCATTTAGAAAAGGTTCAACGCCCAGTAATGTCACGTCTGAGTTTTGTTCAGCTTGCCAAATTAAATGCTCTGCGCCGCCAAATCCGATTTCAAGCCAGACTTTACCCCTTATATCCGCAAGAGGGTTTTCACCCGCTTTAACCGCAGAGCCAAAATCAAATTTGGGAAATTCCGTGACCATCAAGGCTGCTTGAGCCGAGCTTAAGGGTTTACCCTTAGCCCGACCAAAAGTCCGAAATGAATTTGTTTCGCGGTTGAACATAGTGCCTCATAAAAAGAGACACTTTATTTTTCCAGCTATAAATTCAAAGAGAGCTTAGTCTTCTTCAACCACGGCATCTTTGGCGAGTGAACGCGCAAGTTCCAAAATTTGGCGACGCACAGCTTTGTTCTTTATTTGCGAGACAGCTTTAGCGAGGTTTACGCCATCTGTACTGTTGATGAAATCATAGACGATTGGCAATTGATCATCTTCGGCAAATTCTGTGACAGCGCCCACTTCGCCCAGGCCATCAAAGAAGAAACCCACAGGGACCTCCATGACTTGTGACATTTTCCACAGACGGCTAGCCCCAACGCGATTGGCACCGCGCTCATATTTTTGGACTTGTTGAAATGTAACCCCAAGCTGATCGCCAAGTTTTTCTTGGCTCATTTTCATAACTTGTCGGCGGAGTCGAACCCGTGTTCCGACATGAATATCAATAGGATTAGGGGATCGAGGTGCATGCTTGTTCATATTATTATGG
>CAZJBW010000299.1:0-1699 GCA_964543985.1 uncultured Pirellulaceae bacterium
GGGCCGCGCCGTTAGCGCGAGTGCAGCTGAGCCCTATAAAGACAAGCTGTTAAAGCTGCCGCTATTTTTACTCGGACAGCCCTTTGTAACCCCTGAAGACGTCAAGGCAGGTATGCGCCTAACAGGTTATTTCCTTGAAACGCGCGTGCAGTGGGGCGTGAATAAAACACTTCCTGATGCACGCGCTAGAATGCTCGACCGCCTGACGACAGAAGGCTATAGTCGTTAACGGTATTTATGTGGGCGGGTATCGTCTGTCGTTGGGTTATAACGATCACGCAAAGCTGTCTGGCGAGACTTAAGGCTTTGGCGCTCACCATCAATCAGCATATCTGTAGGCGCAGATGTGACGTCAAGTGGATCGCCGTCCCAAACCACTAACGTTGCAGCTGAACCCTTGGCGATCGAACCACCCTTGAGGCCGAACCATTTGGCAGGTGTCAACGTGATGGCCGCAAAAGCCTTGTCCCATTCAAGGCCATTCCCAACGGCATTACCCGCATGTTGCGCGAGGGTTGCTGGTCTTTGAATTCCAAGAGCCGAGGCATTGGTAATCACATAATCCACGCCCGCTTTGTCAAGTAATACGACATTATCCAGCCGTGCCTCAACGGAGTCGAAACTGCTAGGTAAGTTATCATGTGGGTCGACCATGACTTTGATATTTGCGGCCGCGAGCTCATCAGCTACTTTCCAGCCTTCGGCGGCGCCAAGAATGATAATATCAAGACTGCTATAATCCTTCTTGAGTTTGATAATATTGAGCATATCAATGCCGCGATTGGCTGCAATCATAAGCGGCATTTGTCCGCGCGCAGCCTTGAAAAGGGCACTTGCATCTTGACGGCTTAGTGCGTCTCCATCTTCTGGGCCCTTAAAACGGCTGGGATAAGCTCCTGCATCATCTAGGGCGGCACGAAGTTGTTGTAAGGCAGCGGCGCGAGACCCGCCCGCGCGACGTGTGCCGCCTTCACCAAGCTGTACGAAAACAAAGGATGCTGATTTTTCAACAGAGTCATATTCGCCAGTGAGATTTACGACTGCACCCGTTCCGCCAAAAATACTGTCACCCGCCGCGCTTGGCGAGATAACCGCATGGGTTACCCCTAGGCGGCGCGTATTTGCGACAAAGACAGATTTGGGGTTATAACTGTCACTTGCTAATTCACTAACGGACGTTTTTGAATCGCCTGAGCTTGTGTCATTCGTGTCATCTTCGCCGCCAATATCCATCAAGCCAAGACGAGAATAAGGCGCGATGAGCCCCGGTGTCACCCAGCGTCCATCCGCTTTTATCATTTCCGCATTAGCAGGCGCGACAAGATCCGTTCCGATTTGATCAATTTGTCCATTACGGATAATAACGTCCGCTTTTTCGACTGTGCCTTGAGATGTGTTCGTCACGAGCTTGGCGTCAGAAATAAAATAGTCTTGCGCTATGGCTGTTGACGTTATCGTTGAGAGAAGCAGAGCGGCTGTGAATGATTTAATCAATGTCATGTCCTTACTCCCCATACCCTAAGCGGAAATCGCTTTTCGGTTTTAATCCTCTCTCTTTGTCAAAAAGCAATGCGCCATCGAGGAAGACTTTCTCTGGGCGTGCATAAGTGCTGAAAGGATCGGCTGACCAAATTAGGACGTCAGCCCGTTTGCCGACTTCGAGTGTGCCTGTTTCTTCCAAAATACCGAGGGCTTTAGC
>CAZJBW010000300.1:0-1688 GCA_964543985.1 uncultured Pirellulaceae bacterium
TCAGCGCTTGCAGGCGCAGACGTCATGACCGCCCCGCCCGGCGTCATCCGCGCCCTCGCCAACCATCCGCTAACGGACAAAGGGCTCGCCGCATTCCTGGCAGACGCAAAGAAGGCCGGGATTAAGGTTTAGGGGCAAAACAAGTATCTCACTTTGCGAGTCACCACTCATCTCCCTTGCCCGGAGCCTCACTAAAGTACTTTTCAAATTTTCCTGTTTCATCCTGATGCTGCTCAGCATCAGCAGGCGCTTCGCCCATTGTCGTGATAACAGGCCAGAGCTCTGAGTACTTTTTGTTGATCGCAACCCATTTTCCATCCGGATCGTCCTCAGTATCTGGAGCAATGGCATCAACCGGACACTCAGGCTCACACACACCGCAGTCGATGCAAGGTTCAGGGTTTATGACCAGCATGTTTTCTCCCTCATGAAAGCAGTCAGTCGGGCAAACCTCCACGCAATCCATATGCTTGCACTTAATACAGGCATCTTTCACGATAAACGTCACGTCTTATCTCCTTGAGTCGGGCTAAAGTTTCGAATAGGATAGCACCTCAAGTTAACTTGAGCACAAGAGAAAAAATGAAGTCTAAAAAACAGAATATCCCCATCGGTAAGGTTGCGGCCAGAACCGGCATAGCTGTCTCAGCGATCAGATTTTATGAAGACGCAGGCTTGATTACGGCGGGTCGAAATTCCAACGGTCAACGTGTGTTTGCACCAGCTGATATTCGACGAATATCTTTCATTATTATTGCGCAGAAACTGGGTTTCACTTTGAAACAGATTAGGTCACAATTAGACAATCTACCTGATAAGCGCACGCCGAATAAGAAGGATTGGCAGAAGATCAGTCGTAACTTCAGTATAGGTATTGATGAACGCATCGCTGCCTTAACGCGCCTTAAGGAGAAGCTAAGTAGTTGCATCGGATGCGGGTGCCTCTCCCTGCAAGATTGCGGCCTTTATAATGAAGATGACGCCGCCGCAAAGACCGGCGCGGGACCTCGGTTTCTGATAGAGGATTAAGGTTTAGGGGCACATGTCACGACACCCTGAGCGCAACGAAGGGTCCATCTCCCGATCGTTCAACCACAGATGAAATGCCATTGATGGATGCTTCGCATTCGCTAAGCATGCCGTATAATGGTGCCATGTCACGCTATCGCTTCATCGCCACTTATATCATGGTCAATCGCAAGCAGGGCGCGATCTATACAGGCGTAACTTCCAACCTCATTGCGCGTATTGGCCAACACAAGGATGGCAAGGGTAGTCGCTTTACCGCCAAGTACAACTGCCACAAACTTGCTTGGTATCAGCGCTATCCGCAGATGGCAGGCGCGCTTGAAATGGAGGCGCGTATTAAGGGCTGGAAGCGGATGAAAAAGATTGCCCTGATTGAAGAAGCAAATCCGGACTGGCGGGATTTATCCTCTGAACTTTCTGAAGATGGGTGGTGAGGCGTGTTCTGGAGCTGGATGCTTCGCATTCGCTCAGCATGTCGAATAAAGCCCCAACAACCTCCCCTTAACCTGCCTCGTCCATACTGCCGCCTATGAACGATGTTTTACCTGCTTTTGTAGCTCATATTCGTGATGAACGCCGGATGGCGGCGCATACGGTGGAGGCCTATACCTCTGATCTGGCCGGGTTTCTTGGCTTTATTGCGGGCTATACCGAACGCG
>CAZJBW010000301.1:0-1683 GCA_964543985.1 uncultured Pirellulaceae bacterium
GTCAATGTCTTCTGGGTAATTGAGAGCACGTAAAAGATGAGCTGACATTTCATTGAGGTAAACCCATGGAACCACTAATGGCGCACCTTGCTTTTTGAGTAGGTTAACACACTCGTTCGCACCAAAAGAAAACCTGCCAGTCGTTGGTCGAAAGAGAGTTGAACACAAAAACGGAATCGCGACTGACGCATCTAAAGTAGTTGTAACTTCCGACCAATGTGACGCACCTAAAACGCGCGACGCCTTAAGTAGATCCTGTCCTTCCGTTGCAACATAAGTTACTGCTTTGGCAAGTTTTTTTATCAGCGGTTTGTTGGCGGCCAGTGCTACAAACCGATCAAGAACCGTGGTGAGTTTCGGATTTGTCACTCCCGCTTCTCGGAGGACATCACGCATTTCCGTTTGGGGGTCGCCAAAAGAACGGGACAATCCCGTATTAGCGAGTGCTGTAGATGTATGTTCCGCTGCAAGCAATTGCCGTTGCATGAACCATCGAGCCAAGAGTGTAGCAATTGTTCTGCATTGCTCGCTGTCCCATTCGAGTCCGCATGTTTCACTTAAGATTTGCGATTGTGCGGCGGCCAGAGATTCGAGTTCTTTTAAGTAGATTCCATCGGAAGCTTGCAATTCTGTTCTTGCCTCATCCGCGAGATCTACATTTCCTTCACCTGCTGAAACAAGACGGCCGCGTCCTAGCAGAGAGTCGATTCTACCACCGATACGATCTTCGACACCATGAGACGCTCCAAGTAGTTCCGCAGCGTTTTTAGCGAGCGTTCCACGGCCCATCGGCTTTGCTTCGTCATGAAGTGCAATAAGTAGAGAATCGTCGTAGACTTCGGACTTCAGATCAGCACGCTCGCTACCAAGAGCGATGTAAGCGTGGAGCAGTACTTCTGAGCGATCTGGACGTTCAGAAACAACTACATTCATCTGTAGACCGATTGCCTCCCCAAATTGCTTAAGGAGTCCTCGTTCCATGACCATTCCAGCAATTTCTTTCGCGCCCAAGCAGACGGCACCCATACCGTGTTTGGCGCTGATTTCACCTTCTAGCTCTCTCAGAGCAGTGCTCTGATGCGCTCTTGAAGTCAAAAATGCGAATCGTTGCGCCCCGAGTTGTTCCCTTGCCTTTTCTGCGTCCTCCAAAGCTTTTTTCTTCCATTGCGCGTATTGAACTGTTTTTTGAACAGCCATCGAAGCCCAGGCCTTGTTGCTGTATTGATCGGAAAAGGGCAGCATGTCAGCACCGCCATCACCAGCACCATCCACGTCGAGAGCGGTCAAGCCCAATACTTCAACAAGGACTAGCCGAGCAACTGCGTCGAAATCTCGTTTTCCCAAACCTTTGATATGATTTTCAATCGTGTCTTGATCCATGGCCTAATCTCTCAGACTCGTCGAAATGTAAACTAAAAGCTGTATGTTTGCGAATAAAAGCTTGGGTCTACTGGATAGAATACCGTCGCTAAGTGTACTCAATTCGACCAAAAGCGGTAACCGAAAAAGCCGCTTCGAGTCGACACAACCCAAGCTGCGAATGGAGTTCGCCAGGTTCTATTCGATTGCCAAGCCAAGTGCTCCCTTAAGGAGGGAAGGGGAGAAGGGGGACACGCAAACTTTGGGAAGGGGAGAAGGGGGACACGCAAACTTTGAAACTCCTTGATCGAGACAAAAATTGGG
>CAZJBW010000302.1:0-1682 GCA_964543985.1 uncultured Pirellulaceae bacterium
GTCTTATATATACTCAGTATCAATAGAAAGCACGGACGGTCTAGCTACAAAACCAAATAAAGACGGACATATAGACCTTCACGAATACCGCAACAACGAAATTCACAAAAATGCCACATTAGCCGGACAACTCTAATGCTAAACCACAAAGGAAAGCGTTGCAGAAAGTCTCTATTTACTTCACATGTTTGGGTTGAAGATCTCGTTTACTTCGACGGACCTTTGGTTTCGTATTTTAAAGGCAGCACAATCCAAGATTTTATTTACATCTTTGTTGATTGTGGTCGCTACAACCGCTGGTTGACTATTCCTGTGGAGAGAGAATCCATCATTAAATATAGAGACGCAGAAAATTCTCTACTCGATCTAGTAGAACAGGCAGAACACCTCTACCTATTAGATATTGATGGCGAGGCAAACCTGAAATACTGCTGGGTGATCGATCGCGAAGAGCTATCGGATGAGTATCTACCTGCCACCGACTCTTTTTTCGACGTGTCACTATGCCCTAACGGAGACCAAGCTCTTTTGGAGCCAACCATATACAGCCTTAATCTAAACGGCAATTGGTTCTTAGAAGATTGGTCACGCGCGCCTAAGCTATTCATACAAATATATTCACTTGTTTACGCACTAAAATATCTTGGAAAAACTTCTGTAAACGATAGCGCGCGCAGACTCTTTTCCCAGTTCCCATGGAAGGGTAACTTTAGCCCAATGCATTTTTATAACGGCCTCAACTCGGTAATCCCATCACTTCACGAACCCAAGATAGCAAGCATCAACTACAACTCTCCTGGAACAATAGAATTAGAGCTACTTAGCGATGTGTCAGAGATAGCGAGCGAGATCGTTAACAACATGGGCAAGAAACGAGAAAAAGTAGCCTTAAAAACCTCCGAAATAAAAAAATTCTTGAAGGAAAAAAACTATTCGACTATGCGCGAGTATGAAGAATTGCCCTCTCTGCCTAGAGAGCACAAAAGAGTCCTAAGAAAGCACTCAGAAGAACTACTGTCGTTACTCGCAATGAAGCGCTACTCTGAAGATATTTTCGATTTATCATCAAACGAGCTAATAGCAACAAAGATCTGCCTCTCTATTTGTTCACGGCTAGAAAAAATCGATGCGTACAGATCTAGCGGCCTACTGGAAATCTAACTTTTCTACGAATGCTAAATAAAAAAGGATTCTCATCTAGAGCTAACGACAATGTCTAAGCATCTTAACTTTCGCTAGATGTTTCTCGCCGAGAAATTTCTCATACCTAGCAACTTCGAAATTTAAATCTTTCCCTAGACCAAGACAAAACACACACATCGTTGGCAACAGCCTTTCAAAATGCCTTCGAGTTCTTTGTCTCAAATGTTCCTCTCTTTGAGGTGCATCCTGAAGCTGAAGCTTATCCACTGAGTCAACCAGCTGCCACCACCAAGAAACAACCTCAACCCTTGAACTATTCTTCCCTTCAACTGAGTCTACTGTAAATTCAACGTAGCTTCTCAAAAAACCGAGCGCATCTCGGAACAACGACTCTAAATCCAACAACATTTCACCAAGGTGCTCTGCATAGCGTTCTTTAAATTCCATCTCCGTACGCGTAAAACCTCTCTTGTCGTAAATTCTGAGAAACCGGCCGGACTGCCGAGAACCTACGTAAAAGGTATTCCCGTCTTCACCGT
>CAZJBW010000303.1:0-1666 GCA_964543985.1 uncultured Pirellulaceae bacterium
TATAATGCATAGGCCTCTGGCTTGGGCGTCATGCGCCTGATAGGCACTGGGGTATACTCAACTTCCAAAATTCGGTACAGGCTGGCAATGATATTTGTCCCAATGACACCGCGTTGTTCAAAAAAACGGATTTCAGGGGCTACAACTTGGTCTGACCAAATTTGCTCGCCTGTAGTGCCCTCGATTAGCCGTATAGATAAAGTAACCATCTCGGCTCTGCGGTGAACGGTTCCTTCAATTAAATGGCTAACACACAGTTTTGAAGCAATTTCAGGTAATGTAAGCCCGTTCCCGACGACTGCATCGATAGAGGTTTGGCCCACAAGCCCTAAACTCGAATTCCCCCTCAGCCGAGAGGATAATTCCTCAATCGCGCATTCTGCCAAATATAGAGGTTCGCCAAGTTCGTCGATTTGTTTAAAAGGTAAAAAGGCGAGCATTTTGCGGGCGTTCGATTTAACGCTGCCCGATATGGCGGTCTTTGCCGTCGCCGCTTGCCCATATTCGACTTTGGCCGAGAGCCGGTAACCGCGTTTCGGTACGGTCTGTATATATTCAGTCTGAGGATCGAATTGTGTAAAAGCCTTGCGCAAAAGGGAGATAACACGCGTCACGCTTTCATCGGAAACGTACTCAACGTCCCAAGCCTGTTCTATGAGTTTGTCGCGCAAAACAACGGTATTGGCAGATGCCGCGAGAACGCACAATACATCCATTACGCGAGGCTCGAGTAAGACATCATGGCTCTCCATGAAAATCACATTACCCGAAGGATCAACATTGATTCCGCCAACCCGGAGGGGTTGATTGTTACTCAGAATGGTACGCCCCATCTGTCAACTTTCTTATTTAACTCATTTAACTAATCAATTTGTTATTTTAGTTCTATAGTCGGTAATGGAGCATATAGGCTCAAGTTACTTCCCAATTTACCTTCGTTAGAAGTGAATTATACTTATTTGTGCCCTAATATCTAGGGTTTTCCAACTCCATCACATTTATATAAGGTTTTCGTAAGGTAATCATTTCAATTTACTTTGAAAATCGTCAGGACGCGTGGGCCGTCGTTGTGTGAGAAAGAGGCGTTCAGTTTTGGGAAAGTGTTGGGGCGCAAACCAGCAACTAGCTTTTTCCAAAATGAAATGGGGTCTGAGAAGTTGTCTGTCTTGCGAACTGCCTTCGAACGTTTCGCAGTCCCCATTTCGGTCTTAATGATCAGGACATAATATTTAACCGAAGCTCGTCTTATCGGCGGGGTTGTGCCTTCAGACATTCTGGAGACAAACATGTCTAACTCTATTAAAATTATTATCCGCACATTACTTTTTCGGGCTAAAGCTATATATGCGACCACTGTCATCGCAGTGGCCGCCATTGGCCTATCAGGAACCACGTTCGCACAATCGTCCAACACAGAGATGTCGGTGAAAATCGACACGGCCCATCTCGACACCTCTAGAAAAGACGGGGCCGAGGTTCTTTATCGCAAAATTAAGCATGCAGCTGAAAAAATTTGTGGGGACAGCTCTAGCCGTTTGCCACTTGGGGTAGCGCGCAAAATGAGAGCCTGTAAAAAGGAAGTTGTTGAAAAAGCGGTTTATAAAGCTGATATGCCAATGCTGATAGCCGTGCATACGGGCGAGCCGGCTCTGAATCTACGTTTAAT
>CAZJBW010000304.1:0-1657 GCA_964543985.1 uncultured Pirellulaceae bacterium
GTCTATGCTCGTAGCCGGGCATGTGCTCGCCCCGTTTTTCTATTTCATCACCTTCCGCATGGATTTGCCCGATTGGGTGCGGAGTTTGGCACTTGTCTTAGTGGGTGTTGGCATTTGCCTTGCCGTATTGCCGCGTATGAAAGGTCTGTTCATTGCGCTGATTTGGGCAACCAAAGCGCCAACTTCGTAAAGCTTGACGCCGCGCGGCTTCTCAGTCATATGCCATAGCTCATCAAGACCAACCGAGGGACAGGCCCTGTGACGTTGGAGCAACCTTGTTTCAAAACAGTTGGTGCTAAATCCTGCGGTTACGACCGAAAGATGACGAAGGCTTAGGGCCATCATATCTTTCACCGCAAGTTTGGCTCCATGAACGGAGAAGTGGCTATGCCGCGCGATATTGAGGTCAAACTCGGCGATAATGTGCTGCAGCGCGGATGTGTGCTGAAGGATGATGTCGTCATGGGACGGCTTTACGGTAATGAAGATGGCCCTGTTATTGTTGTGATGGGCGGGATTTCTGCCTCACGTCACATCGCCGATGGCGGCAAGCTTAATCGCGGTTGGTGGTCAACCTTGGTGCGCGAAGGCGGACCGATTGATCTTACGAAATTTCAAGTGCTCGGTATGGATTTCGCACCCGCCGTTGAAAACGATAACCGCCCAGACTGTATCACGACTCATGACCAAGCGGCGCGGCTTAAAAAACTCTTGGACGCGCAAGGCATTTCCAAAGTCGCCGCCATAATCGGTAGTTCCTATGGCGGCATGACAGCCCTCGCTTTCGCCCATGATTATCCTGAAGCCGTGGAGCAGCTTTGCATCATTGGCGCGGCGCATAAGCCTTATCCAATTGGTGTGGCATGGCGCGGGATTCAAAGGCGGGCAGTACGTTTGGGGATAGAGGCGGGCCGTCCAAAAGAGGGGATGAAGCTCGCGCGGGAACTTGCCATGACGACCTACCGCACCGCCGAAGAATTTGCGGATCGTTTTGATTTGGAAGAAACCGCAACCTCGCCCTCGCAATTTGACATCTGCGATTATCTCGGCTCACGTGGGGATGCCTTTGCAGAGCTAATGGATGCAGAGCGGTTTTTGGCGCTCTCGGAATCCATTGACCTGCATCGCGTCGAACCCGAAGCGATTACAACGCCGACACTCTTGATGAGCGCGATTTCAGATCAGCTTGCCCCGCTCACCGACATGCGTGAGTTGCGTGACCGTCTCGGCGGGCCGAGTGAGCTCTTTACCTTCACCTCGCTTTACGGCCATGATGCTTTCCTAAAAGAATATGACGCGATGAGTCCGAGGCTTGCGGAATTTTGTGGGGGTTTGAAATAATGGAAGAAGAGGGCGAAAATCAGAAATTTTCTCTAGGCATGCCTTATAGCTGGCCAGTTATTCTGTTTTGTCTCACAATTCCTATCGGCTGGATGTTTTCTAAGAATAACCCAGATGATGTGGGGTTTTTGGGTTTTGTCTTTGTGTGCGGCATGTTGATTGGCTTTTTAACTCTAACTGTTTTTCTAATTGAATTTGTTGGCAATCTATTACTTCAATTTAGGGCTAAAAAATGACCGATAAACGTACAAAAATAATCCAAGCTGAAATTGGCTCTGACCCCGCTTATGGCTCGGTTACGGCGCCGCTTTATATG
>CAZJBW010000305.1:0-1649 GCA_964543985.1 uncultured Pirellulaceae bacterium
ACATGGGCGATACTTTAATGAGTACTTTTTTTGTTTTTTGGAATAATAAGGGTTGAATGTCTAATAGGTTAGGAAAATAACCTGCCAGTCCAATTTTTCGATTGCCCACTTCATCTCTGCGAGCAGGGTCTAAATAAATCCAGTCAAATTTTTGTTTGGTATTTTCTAAAAAATGTAAGGAATCGCCATTAATTGTGGTAATATTTTCGGCGTTTAAAACCGCATAATTATGAGCGACAACCTCAAATAATTCGGTGTTTTTTTCGAGGTAAGTAACTCTTTGAATGCGCTTTGAAAAATGGTAGGTATCGACGCCAAAACCACCTGTCATATCCAATAAAGTAGCGCCTTCCACTAGATTTGCTTTCCAAATAGCCGTTTTTTCAGAGGAACTTTGTTCGACGGATACTTTGACAGGATACAGAATTTGGTCATTATTAAACAGGTAAGGCAATTTGTCTTTTGCCTTTTGTTTGCCGTATAATTGATTGAGGACAAAACGATTGTCGTAGCCTTCGACTAGTTTCTTTTTAAAGGCTAGTTGGGCTAGGTTTTTATGGTGATTTTTTTGGATGAATTGTTGGAGTGCAACAGACGATTTAGTACCCAATTAGGCTTTCTTTTTTAAATGTTTTTTATAAGCAAAAATAGCTCCTGCACTAATTTCAAAATCATCTAAGGCGGGTTTTCCACTACAAATTCTTTTACCTCTACAAATAGTTACCTCATCTGGTGCTGTGTAAACATAAACTTGATTAGATTCAGGAAAGATATGCCATACTACTTGAACACCTGCTGCAAAATATTCATCTAGTTTCTTATTTATGGTATTTACATTATCTGAAGGCGATATTACTTCTCCTACCCAAGAAGCAATTTGATTCTCGCCATTTATCATTTTTTCTTCTTGCTGGCTAGAATATATAGACAAATCGGGTCTTCGCAATTGGTGGGGGCTCGTTTTCATATCCGTTTCAGAAATGAATATACCTTCTTGCTCAAATACTGTTGTTTTCAAAAATAAGCGGGACAAAATTTTAAAAATGGAAATTTGTGTTTGGTTCATATTGGCTGTTTTCTCAATTTTTCCATTATTCCACTCATACTTAAATCCGTCTTCCATATCCGAATAAAGTCGTAAGAAGTCATCTAACGAAACATAAGAATCCGAAATAGTTTGAGGTACAATAGCAATATCTTTTGGAATAGTAGACATATTTATTCTTTTCTAACAAATTTAATCATTTTCTATTAAAGAAACAAAAGCAGTTATCCAAACCCGCAACTCGCAACTCGCCTACTCAATCTTCTTCACTCGTTCCTTCAACAACGCAATAATCTCTTCCTTAGAACTATAGGTATCCCCAATATTCACGACATATCCAGCCAAGGTGCCATAAGCCCGAACCATCAATAAAGCCCAGATAGCGAAGTAATCAATCCCTTCAAAAACGATGGATTTATGCGCAATGTATTTATCAATATTTTTCTGGAAATCTGCGGGCATATCCGTCCAATGCATGTGTGGTTTTAGGTGGTGTCCGATGTGGTATCCATCGTTAAAGCATTTTTTATTATAAACAGTATTGATGCAAGTAATGCTATTCAAATAACTATTTTCTGGTTGATTGGCATCTATAAAAGCATGT
>CAZJBW010000306.1:0-1642 GCA_964543985.1 uncultured Pirellulaceae bacterium
GGTCTGCCCTTTCAAATCAAGAAATAAGAAGCCCGGCACAATAGCCGGGCACTCCGTTCTCGTCGAATGTGAGGGATTTAAGCCTCGGCCAGAGCCTTATCGATATCTTTTTTGACCTTGAGCGCCTTTGACGACAGCTCTGTGTCTTTGGCTTTCGCCATGAATGCATCCAATCCGCCGCGATGATCAACCGTGCGCAATGCGGCGGCTGAGATACGAAACTTGAACGAGCGCGACAGAGCATCAGACGTCAGCGTGACATCGTTCAGGTTGGGCAGAAAGCGACGCCTGGTCTTGTTATTTGCGTGGCTGACATTGTTCCCGCTCATCGGGCCTTTGCCAGTAAATTCACAGACGCGCGACATTGCGTTTCCTTCCGGGTGACTAAGATCGAGTTTGCACCGCAAGAGCTGCGGTTGCTGAATTCCGTTGCGCTGCATTAAGGGGAGATTCCTTGTAGGTCAAGACAGAAGCGTGGGGAAATGCTGGTATTACGCGGCGACGCTGCCGCGTCCCATTAAAATTACTTTCGGGCAGACCTGTTAAGCCGCCCAAACGTTCGGCGCTTTGGTCCGTCGAGTCGTTGGGTATTCGGGTCGAATATACGCCTAAGTTGGTGTATTCAAATGCGCGAGCAATGTGGCAGCCGCGGCCTCGGGGGTCAGCTCGCCACACGCCACTTTATCGGCAAGCGCATCGTGATGCGCGCGGATCTCAGGAGTGGCGCTTAGTTGAGCCAACAGACTTGTGCGCGTCTCATGCTCGAACCAGTGGACGGCCTGTTTCTGTCGCCCGGCTTCCCAAAACCCATTGGCCTTGCGCCAGTCTGAAAGGATTGTGACATCATGCCAAACTTCGGCCATGCCAGTGTCGAGCAAGGCAGAGACACGCGCCGTTTTGGGAAATCCATTGGGGTCTTGCGGGCGCTTGCGCAGCAACCTCAGGGCGCCTGCATAATCGGCTTGCGTGCGCGCGGCGGCGGCGGCCAGATCACCGTCGGATTTGTTGACGATAATCAGATCCGCCATCTCCATGATACCGCGTTTGACGCCTTGCAGCTCATCGCCACCCGCAGGCGCAAGAAGCAGCACGAAGAGGTCGGACATATCGGCGACCATCGTCTCAGACTGGCCGACGCCCACCGTTTCAATCAGGATCACGTCAAACCCGGCAGCCTCACAAATCGCGATGGCCTCGCGTGAACGCCGGGCGACCCCGCCCAGATGCGACTGGCTTGGCGATGGACGAATAAAGGCATTTGGATCGCGCGCAAGCCGGTCCATCCGCGTTTTGTCCCCAAGGATGGAGCCGCCGGACCGTGTCGAGCTGGGATCTACGGCCAAGACCGCAACCCGCAGGCCCAATCCGGTCAACATCAGCCCGAAGCTTTCGATGAAGGTCGATTTCCCAACACCCGGCGTGCCTGACAGCCCGATGCGCAGCGCCTCACGTTTCTCGCGAGTCAGTCGCGCCATCAAATCGCGCGTCTGGGCGCGGTGATCCTCTCGGGTGCTTTCGGCAAGAGTGATCGCGCGGGATAAAGCCCTGCGATTGCCGCCCAAAATATCACTGGCCAATCTATCCATCATATCTCGTCTTATGCGCGAGGACTAATGTGATTTGCAAATCGCGGGTGACGGAG
>CAZJBW010000307.1:0-1640 GCA_964543985.1 uncultured Pirellulaceae bacterium
ACTTGCCCTTTTGTGCATCAGTCTTAAGGTAGTAGCTTAGCTTTGAAAGACCCCTTTATGAAACTCTTTTCTGCTCTTTTGCTGGGTACCGTTTTAACGCTCTCGGCTTGCTCTAAAACGGTAGCGCCTGCTGACACAGTGGTTGCGCCTGAATTCGCTGTTGGTAAGACTCAATCGAAATCCGCTGGCATGGTGGCGGCGGCTAATCCGTTAGCAACGCAGGCAGGGGTGGATATCCTCAAGGCTGGCGGCTCTGCCGTAGATGCTGCGATAGCCGTGCAAGCCATGTTGGGTCTTGTCGAGCCGCAAAGCTCAGGCCTCGGCGGGGGCGCCTTTATGGTCGTTTACGACCCTAAGACAGCAAAAGTCTGGGCCTATAATGGACGGGAAACGGCGCCTGCCGCTGTCACGCCTGACATGTTTCTTGACCCCGAGACAGACAAGCCCATGCGCCGCTTTGCGGGTATTGCCTCGGGGATTTCGACGGGTGTTCCGGGGGCGGTGGTCATGCTTCACAAAGCGCATGAAGACTACGGCAAGCTCGATTGGGGGCCGCAAATGGAGCCTGCGATTAAAGTGGCCGAAGACGGTTTTGCGGTCTCGCCGCGCATGGCAGGTATCACGGCGAGGATGGGGCGGTTCGTATTGAAGGATAATAAAGAGGCGCGAGAGTATTTTTATCTGGAAGATGGGAAGACAACCATTCCCGAAGGTTTTATTCGCGACAATCAGCCTTATGCGAATACACTTCGCGCCATACAGAAAAACCCCCGAGCGCTCCTCGAAGGGCCTATCGCAGAAGACATTATCCGCGTTGTTCAAGAAGAACCTTTGCCCGGTAGCTTAACCCTCGCAGATATGGCCGCCTATCAACCGCAAAAAACCGAGGCGCTGTGTTCGACCTACCGCAAACATATCATTTGCGGCGCGCAACCGCCAAGCTCTGGCCCTGTGGCGGTGCAATCCATTTTGCGCACATTAGAGAATTTCGACATGAGCGCTCTAGGACAAAGCGCGGAAGGGTGGCACGTCTTTGCCGAGGCCAGTTTCCTCGCCTATGCGGACCGTGATAAATATGTTGGCGACCCCGATTTCGTGACTGTCGAAACGGGGTTGATGCTTGATAAGGATTACCTCAAATCACGCGCGGCGCTCATCTCTATGGACACGAATATAAAAGACGTAAAAGCGGGCAATCCGTCTGCCTTTGTGCGGGGTAAAGATGCCACGCCCGATAATCCCGGGACATCTCATTTTACTGTGGTCGATAAGGATGGCCTCGTTGTGTCTATGACCACGACGGTCGAAGCTCCCTTTGGGTCTCAGCGCATGGCGGCGGGTTTTATCCTCAATAATCAACTGACCGATTTTTCCTTCCGCGCCGTGGATGCGCAAGGTTTGCCCATTGCTAATGCTCCTGCGGCGGGTAAACGCCCGCGCTCCTCTATGGCGCCGAGCATTGTCTTTAATCCGCAAGGAGAATTCCTCTTTTCGACAGGTTCGCCCGGCGGGAATTCCATCATTGCCTATACGGCCAAGACCATTATGGGTATCCTCGATTGGGGCCTGACCCCGCAAGAGGCGATAGAGCTACCCAACCTCATTGCGCGCAATGGACGTGTCGCCGTGGAGTCCAAAGG
>CAZJBW010000308.1:0-1638 GCA_964543985.1 uncultured Pirellulaceae bacterium
AATTGGTACTGTTCGAATCTGGCATTTCCAAAGAATCATCGTATGACTATCAACCGAAGAAAGTTCATTAAACGTACCGCTTGCCTATCAACAGTCGGTGCATTCAGTGCAATGGCCTCCCTACCTGGCAGCGCCCGTGACATTCAAGCGATGAGAGCGCCAACGGTCAATCCCCATCCGTCTAATCCATTTCGACAGACCCAAAAACCATTGTTTATCGCGACTTGGCCATTCGGAAAGGTCTCGTGTGAAGCTGCTGTAAAAATTGCCAGTGAATCGGGATCAATGCTTGACGCAATCGAGAAAGGAATTTGGGTTACTGAGTCGGACGTGAAAAATGCTTCCGTGGGGATCGGTGGAATTCCCAACGCCGATGGTGACGTCGAGCTGGACGCGTGCATTATGTCAGGTCTCGATCATAACGCCGGAAGCGTGGCCGGCATCCAGGATGTTCTCCATCCCATTTCGGTTGCTCGATTGGTGATGGAGAAAACGCCGCACGTAATGCTTGTTGGAGACGGCGCGAAAAAGTTTGCACTTGAACACGGCATCAAACCAACCCAATTGCTGACAGACAAACAATCAGAAAAATGGAAAGCGTGGCAAAAAGATCAGAAAACGAAACAAAAAGTTGACGAAGATCATCACGACACGATAGCGATGCTGGGAATCGATGAATCCGGAAACCTTTTTGGTGGGTGTTCCACCAGTGGTTGGGGATACAAGCTCCCGGGCAGGGTAGGGGACTCTCCAATCATTGGCAGCGGACTCTACGTGGACAACAACGTTGGCGCAGCCGGGGCGACCGGCCTCGGCGAAAACGTAATGCGACACTGCGGGTCGTTTCTCGTTGTCGAGATGATGCGCAATGGCGCGTCACCAACCGAGGCCTGCGAGAAAGCGGTGAATCGAATCGCTGAACTGGACCCCAAAAATATGGGAAACCTGGACATCAATTTTATTGCTCTCAACAAACAAGGCGAGTTTGGGGCCGCAGGAACCAGCAAGGGATTCAAGTACGCTTTCGCGTCTTCAGAAGAAAGCGGAATTGCCGAAGCCAAAGCGCTGACGGAAAAAGCAATCGGACCCGAAGGCGGCAATCGCAAGTAACGTGCATTCGTCTGCAATATCGAATATGACGATTGTCCGGTTTGTGCTAGGTACATCTAGACAACCCGGCATTGCTTGATTCGATCCCGCCATTGAAGACACATCGCTGGGCTGGGTGACCTAAGTTTCAGTAAACGCATAGCTAGTTTGCGCACTGGCTAGTTTGCCGCAAATTTTCCCCGCCTAACCACGGAACTTATTGTGATTGTCAAAGCAACCGATCTACTTGGCGAACCTGCCAGCCCAACAAAAACAGAAACCGCCAAAGTCCTTCATCTGATCAATGGAGAACACTTCTCTGGAGCCGAGCGCGTACAGGACTTGCTCGCTCTGGCGATGCCTCGCTACGGATACGAAGTTGGATTCGCGTGCGTCAAGCCGGACAAGTTTCCAAATGTCCGGAATTCGAATTGTGAATTGTTTGAAACGCGAATGAAATCAAAGTTCGACATTTTCTGTGGAAGCCGAGTTGCCAAAGTAGTCCGCGACAACGACTACAAACTAATTCACGCCCACACACCACGTACG
>CAZJBW010000309.1:0-1629 GCA_964543985.1 uncultured Pirellulaceae bacterium
ATCTGTAAGAGCCCACTCATCCGGCCTCACCTGAGAGGACTTGATAAATGGACGTGAGCGCCAGATTTGGATTTTGATCCGTTTGATGGGTGATCAACGGCCAGTTCAATCGTCGTGCGGTGCGCGCCAGCGTATCGCAGTGGGCGGCGAATTTATTCTGATAGGCCTCTTTGGCTTTTTCCGCGCGACCCACGAGCAGAGGCGGGAGGCTTGCCTGTCCCGGGAGGCTCAACCGCATCCGGCCCCTATAAGGGAACTCACGTTCCGCCGGATCCACAAGATGAACGAGGATGCCGTGTGCGGGCCTTGCCGCAAGCCGCGCTAGTCTCGCACGCCACACATCAGACCCTTCGAGGAAATCAGAAAGAATTATAATGCGTGCGTGACGGGGAAGCTCAGCATCTAGTTGCTCAGGATTGCCGTCACTCATGGCAAGTGTGCGTGTGACACGCTCTAGCCCGATCTTGCCGCTGCGTGCGCGCTCAGACTCGCCAATGACGGCGCAGCGTTCACCCGCTTGCATCAACAGAATAGCCAGAGCCATCCCAAGGACACTAGCTCGTGTTTGCTTGGTGTTGCGACCTCGGTCAGACGTCCAGTCCATACCGGCTTGGCCGTCGCGCCAAAAATAAACCGTGTTGGCAGCTTCCCATTCATTGTCACGTACATAGAGATTATTACCTCGTGCGGACCGCCGCCAGTCTACCTGCCGGATTGTGTCAGAGACATTATAGGGGCGGTATTGCCAGAAGGTCTCGCCCTGACCGGGACGCCTGCGCCCGTGAACGCCCTGAGATACGACTGCCGCGACCCGCTCTGCCTCGGCGAGTAGGGCCGGATAGGATGCTGCGAGCGCTTCTGCATCTTGACGCAGAGCCGCCGTAGAGTCTGTCTGGGCGAGCTGTGACACTTATGCGATGTCCGCCTTCAAGTCGTTGATTGTGTCTGCGATGGTGCGTCCGTCGGCCCGTGCTGCGAAGGTCAGAGCCATACGGTGGGTCAAGACCGGTGCCGCAAGCGCGAGGACGTCGTCAATGGACGGAGATAGGCGGCCATCAAGGAGCGCCCGGGCACGGCTTGCCAGCATTAAGGCCTGTCCAGCCCGCGGGCCGGGACCCCAAGCCACAGAGTCTTGGACGTGTTTGTGTGGGCTCTGATCAGGACGCGCATGACGTACCAGCTTCAGGATTGCTTCGACCACGTTTTCGCCAATAGGGAGGCTGCGGACGAGGGACTGCATATCAATGAGTTGCTTCGCCGTAATAGCCCGCTTGGCAGTTGCCTGCTTGGAACCTGTGGTGGACACTAAAATCTGGCGTTCCGTTTCAAGGTCCGGGAAACCAACATCGATCTGGAATAAAAACCGGTCAAGCTGGGCTTCGGGAAGCGGATAGGTGCCTTCCTGTTCAATGGGGTTTTGTGTGGCTAGGACATGAAACGGCGCAGGGAGATCATGCCGCGCGCCAGCAATCGTGACGAATTTTTCCTGCATGGCCTGTAGTAAGGCGGATTGGGTGCGAGGGCTGGCCCGGTTGATTTCGTCAGCCATAAGCAGCTGGCAGAAAACAGGACCGGGGATAAAACGAAAACTCCGCTTGCCGGATTTATCTTCATCAAGGACTTCTGATC
>CAZJBW010000311.1:0-1622 GCA_964543985.1 uncultured Pirellulaceae bacterium
GTCCTTTCCATTGCCAACGCGCTTGATTTAACGCGAGAAAATCCGTTGAAACTTGACCTTCCGCAAAAGAACACGCCTCATCTTTAATTTGGAGCTCATCGACCCGAATATTCACTTGCCCCGCTAATTCCTTTAAACGGCCATCACGCGTGGGGAGATTTGCCAAAATCCCCGAAAATCGAATATCTTTAAGCTGCTTTTGTGAAGCCTTTCCAGAAATCGACATAGCGGGTGATTGAGAGACGAAACTAAGGGGTAACCCGCCGCTTATCCAGGCTTTGGGGCTGACTTTAAAATTGGCAGAGCCGATAAAATCAAGCCCTCTGACCTGACCATCCCATATCGTACCTGAATAGGCTATATTTTGTCCTGAACCCGCAGGCATCACATGAGGCGCAATCCACGAGAGGGGCAATTGCGATATAAGAGCCAAAGCCGCTCCAAATAAGCCTAAAATAAAATAGCGTTTCCGCATGAAATTTACTGCCCGTTATAAATCCGGGTGGTCGGGGGATTTAGGTTAGGCACATATTCATCAATTTTAGACGTTGTCCGTCCAGATTGGCGTATTTCTTCTATCCTTGCGCGGTTCAAAAACTCCTGTGTTAACGGCCGCGCATCAGACGCATTACGGATAATTTTAGGCCGTAAAAACACCATAAGGTTTGTCTTTGCGCGCGATTTTCCCTTGGACTGAAAAGCTTTCCCAATCACAGGGATATCGCCTAAAATCGGTACTTTAGCGAGATCAATTTGTTCATCATCTTGGAGCAAACCACCAAGCACGATGATTTCACCATCATTAGCCAAAACTGTTGTCTCAATTTCACGCTTATTCGTCACAAAGTCTGAGGCGAGCGACGTAATGGCCCCAGCTATGGAAGAAACCTCTTGTTTAATCTCGAGGCGGATGACGTCGCCTTCGGAAATTTGCGGCAAAACTTCGAGCTTAATACCGACTTCTTGGCGTTCAAAGGTACGGAACGGATTCACATTAGTGGTCCCTAGTCCCAAGCTTTCGCCTGTCGTAATCGGAATTTCTTGGCCTACCAAAAATGTGGCCGGAACATTATCAAGCGTGGTGACAAAGGGCGTTGAAAGGATATTAGAATCTTCATCCGTTTCCAATGCATTCACAACAACCGAATACAACGTATCATTACTCACGCCGCCAATGCCTGCGATACCGCCATCAAGTCCAACCAAAGAGCTCACAAGGTTAGCCTGCTCTTCAGTTGTAAATCCGTCTTGTCCCCCAGCAGCAAGAGCTGCAACGCCCAATATATTTGGAGCCGCACGAGAAAAGTTAGACGAGAGTAAAGGCACGCTATTTCCGTTAAGTCCTGCTATGGCAAACTCAACTCCGAGTTCTTTGGCTGTTGTATCTGAAATCTCAACGATAATCGCTTCGACCAAGACTTGCGGGCGGCGGACATCAAGGCGGCGGATAATTTGTTCCAAAGCGGCCTGTGTTTCTCCCGTGGCACTGATGACCAAAGTGTTGCTTCCCGGCTCATAAGCCACAGTAGGTGCTGGCTGTCCTTCGACCTGATAAGCTGGCAATAAAGTATTTAAAAGCTCAATTATAGACTCACCATCTGCAAAACGAAGCGGAACAACAC
>CAZJBW010000312.1:0-1596 GCA_964543985.1 uncultured Pirellulaceae bacterium
GGCACTGTCTGGTCACTTCCCGGTGTCGATTTAACTACTCCAGCTAATTATCGTGTCTCTCTTGTTTCCGTAGATAATGCGGGTAATGTGGCTAGCAGATTCGACAACACCGGAGCAACATTTTTAGTTGCCACTCCAGACTCCACTGCACCCACCGCACAATTGGCCAATCCTACCAGCGGCTCCACTATCGCACCAGCAGTGAGACCTGTCACAGGCATTGCCTCTGACAATGTCTCTGGAGTCGATCGTGTCAGTGTCCTCTTGCAAAATGTTAGTGCATCGCCTGCTGAATACTGGGACGGCAGTACATGGACGACCACAGCTGTCTTCGTTGATGCTAACGTCAATGTCGCTGGTACCGTCTGGGCTCTACCGAACGTTGATCTGACCACCGCTGGCAACTATCGTGTTTCGCTAGTCGCTGTAGACAATGCTGGTAATGTGGCCAGCAGATTTTCCAATCCTGTCTCTACCTTCTCTGTGGCTGTTGCTGATTCCACTGCTCCTTCAGCACAAGTGGCCAATCCCATCGACACCAATACAATTGTACCTGCTGTCAGACCAATAACCGGTACCTCTTCTGACGATGCCTCCGGTGTTGACAGAGTCAGCGTACTGGTAGAAACCATTGGTGCTTCACCCTCCCTCTACTGGAACGGCAGCATTTGGACTGCGACACCCGTTTTTGTCAACGCAAACCTCAATGCACCAGGCACTATCTGGTCGCTACCTAATGTCGATCTGACTAATGTAGGTAGCTACCGGGTATCATTGCTCGCTGTGGACAATGCCGGTAATGTCGCCGGGCGTTTAGCCAATCCAAGATCTACTTTCAACGTGGCTGTAGCAGACTCCACCGATCCTATAGCACAAGTCGCCAACCCTATCGCTGGTGCTACCATTGCGGCGGCTGTTCGACCTATCACTGGCACGGCTTCCGATAATGCGTCAGGTGTTGATCGAGTAAGCGTATTGATTCAAAACCTAAGCGTCTCCCCTGCTGTCTACTGGAATGGAAGTGTATGGACAACAACACCTACCTTTGTCACTGCTAACCTTAACGTCCCTGGCACAATCTGGTCCGTCCCTAACGTCGATCTGACTACCACTGGTAATTACCGCGTTTCCATGGTGGCAGTAGACAACGCTGGAAACGTTGCAACCAGAGCAGAAAACCCTATCTCTTCATTCACCGTTCAGTAGATGATATCGAGCAAAGACGAACGCTATTAGCCTCGCCTGACAACACCTAAGGCCAGATCAAATCCGTGTTTGCTAGCCACAGTAGCACTGGGTGTAAACCAGAAAACTTCGATGCATTGAGAAGGTTTCGAGCTGAGTTGATTGTAATTATCTCAGAGCTGAAGCGCACGATTAGCGCAGGCAAGGCAACTTGGAAAGCTATGAGGGATTCCGCGCTTTTGTTTGGGCTTAGACGTTGTGCTACATCCTCATACGGGCAGTTCGATTTTCATTGCTTGACGCCTATGACTTAACAGAAGTTGGTAAAAATCGGAGGTCGCTGTATTGGTGACTCCCAACCGTGACCAAAACCAGTATTTTTAATTTAAATTGTGGATTTTTATACAATCC
>CAZJBW010000313.1:0-1584 GCA_964543985.1 uncultured Pirellulaceae bacterium
GATTAGTTGAGCCGATTTGGGGATGAAGTTTCGTTCCTGAATCTTTTGCAAGTTCTCGTAGACGGCGTCGAGGTTGGTGATTTCGCCGTGTCCAATCCCAAGGTCATTTTGCTGGACGCCCATGTACTGATGACTGCCCAGGTCAATGTTTGTCAGACTGTCGGTAGACGGGAAGCCTTCAAACAGATCAACGACAGCACTGATTGCGTCAAGTTGGTAGTCGAGTTTGGCGTCGAATTTGAATTTCACGCAGCACCTCCCATCAATCTATCCACATTGGGAAAGACGAGATGCAGATGGTGCGTAGAGCAAGCACTCGATTGCGATTTGCAAAAAGAAAGAACCCGCCGATTATGCTCGTCATTGAAAGGGCACGTGACCGATTCCAAGAGCGGAGCAGCGGGTGTGTTAACTGAATTATCGGCAAAATTATCCGGCAAATCAAGCGTGATGCTGTTGGTTAAATGTGCGGACGGCGCCCGCACAATTCGAGAGACACTGTCTCCCGAATGGCTCAACACGGGTTTGTGTTGAACTATCCGGAAATTCCGGATAGTTGGATGCTTTGAATTGACTTCCATGGCTACACCGTTTTGAAAATGATTTGGTCGGCTTTGTCGCGTCCCTGGTTGTGCGCCGAGAAAGTCTGAACGGCGTTGGCTTTAAGTTGGTCGTTTCCTTTGAAGGCTTTGTCGAGACAGATGAATTGAATCGGTTCGAGTTTGACGACTTCGTCAAGAAGTTCCTGAGTGATTTCGTCGCCGAGACAAATTAGTAATGCGGATTCGGCAACGGAGAACACTGTGTGGTTCGCTAGGCTTTTTTCTTGGAACGGCTCGTCAAGTTTGAATCCTGATTTCAGCAACAATTCAAATAAAATTTCAGTCGCGGTTACGTCAGAATCAACATGATCAATTTGCAGTTCCAACTGTCTGGCTAGTTCACCACTATCCACATCAGCGGAGACCGCTCTCCAAGGAAGGAAGCAGCTTTCGTTTAGCTCAAACACTCGAAAGCCAAAATCCAAAACTCCGGGTTCAGAATCCTTGAAAAGAATGTTGTCATCGCTCAGAGACTTTTGAATCCGTTTCAATCTTTGGATTCCAATGTCGGAAATTCTCTTTAGTCCTTGCTGGTTGGCAGAACTGTCTTCAGCCGTTTTTTCTGGCAATTGAACAAGAATGAACCGGCGATTTCCGTTGTCTTGAAGGTTTGCCTTTACGGTAGCGTGCCCGGTCGTTCCTGAACCAGCGAAAAAATCCAGAACGATGTCATCCCCCGAAGGAGACGTAGCGATCTGAATGATTCGTTCGATCAACTCAACAGGCTTCGGCGTATCGTAAAGCGATTCTTCATCGAAGAGTTTTATCAAATGTTTTTTGGCACTGTCGGTAGTTCCAATTTCGTCAGCTGTCCAAAGCGTATGCGGAGTAAGTCCCTTGTTAGATTCTGAAAGAAAATTCTTTTGTCGCGGAACGTTTGAGCCATCTTCGCCAAACCAGATTCGTCCGTCCGCTACGAGTTCATCACATCTTTCTCTAACAAAAATCCAGCAACGACCAGCTGGAGGGTCTACTTTTCTCC
>CAZJBW010000314.1:0-1583 GCA_964543985.1 uncultured Pirellulaceae bacterium
TATCATAGCCGCATGAATACGATCATCAGCAATTTCGCTATCGGGATTTTGCTGGTCTGCGCCACATTGATGATCTTTTTACGGATACGCGTGGCCATCTGGGTATCGATCGGGATCGCAACGGCCTTCGCGGGCGGGCTGGCATTTCTGCCGCTGTTTGGTGTGTCGTTTAATTTTCTGTCGACCTTCGCTTTCCTTTTGGTAATTGGGGTCATCGTGGATGACGCGATTATCGTGGGCGAGGCTATTCACAGTAAAACCGAAGAAGGGGAGGAAGGCCTTCCAGCAGCTGTCGAGGGCACAAAACTCGTCATCAAGCCGGTTATTTTTGCGGTTCTTTCCACTATGATTTTCTTCGCCCCGTTTATGTTCCTATCGGGCGGGACGAGCGAATTTACCCGGTCAATCTCGTTGGTGGTGATTTTGATCCTGGCGTTCAGCCTGGTTGAGGCGCTACTGATTTTGCCGGCGCACTTATCACACTTGAAGCCCGTTGATCCGAAGAATGCGTTTACCCGGTTTCAGACAAGGATTGCCAACTCCCTCGTATGGGTGGCGCGCAAAGTCTATAATCCGGCGCTTAAGGCGGCGCTTCGGCAGCGCTATCTGACGCTCGCATCCTTCATCGCAGTGATGATTGTTTGCATCGGTATTCTGACCAACGGGTTGATCCCGTTTACGTTCTTCCCCGAAACAGAATCTGATCAAATCTCGATCACTGTGGAGCTTCCCGAAGGCACACCTTATTCACGCTCCCTTGAGGTGCTGGGTCAAATTCAGGTGGCTGAGAAACAACTCGAAGAAGAGATCAAAGCCCGTGATGGTGCTCTGATCGAGAACTGGTACACACGCTCCCGCGACCACCAGATCCTCGCCCTTGTGAAGTTAGTGCCCACCGAGGAGCGTTCTTTGACGGCCAAAGAAACCGCCGAACGTTTGAGAGAGCTTATCGGCGAAGTGCCGGATGCTGAGACGATTTCAGTTGAGTATCGCGACGGGAATACAAGCCCGCCCATCCAATATGTGCTAAACGCGCAGGACCCGGAGGAGTTAGACCGTGCGGCGACCGAGGTCATGAACCGTCTTCGGAGCTTTGAAGGTGTTTACAACGTGGTGAACGACTCCCAGAGCGCCTCTGATGAGGTTCAATTCGATCTCAAGCCCGGCGCGGAGGCTCTTGGCCTGACGACATCGGACGTAGCCCGACAGCTCCGTCAGGGATTCTTTGGCGAAGAAGTGCAGCGCTTGCCTCGGGACGGCGAAGATGTGCGCGTCTATGTGAGATACCCTCTCGCAGATCGACAGTCCTTGGACTTCCTCGGCCAAATCAGAATCCGCACTGCAGACGGCCGCGAAGTGCCTCTGTCAGCAGTGGCTGATCTGCGGTTTGAACGGGGAACCTCCCGTATCCTTCGCCGTGAGCGCCAGCGGGCCGTCGTGGTCAGTGCAGAAGTGGCCTCAGAGCGTATTGATGAAATCCGCACGGCCATGAACGAAGAAGTCTTTGAAGATTTCAGCGCACGCCATCCAAATGTCACCCGTGGTAATATTGGCCGCGCGCAGGAAGAGGCGGAGATGATGTC
>CAZJBW010000315.1:0-1577 GCA_964543985.1 uncultured Pirellulaceae bacterium
CTTCCTTATGGTGGACAACCGGTTGAATGCCGCGAATGCCTTTAAACTTAAGCCCCAAAATGGTCTTGAGCTCCGCATGAGTTTGGCCAAACGGATAAGCGAAAGTCTCACTTGGCGGAATGCCAATGTCGGCGAGGAGCTCTTGGTTGGCTTCAATATCTTTGAGGAACTCAGGTGTTGATACATTTCCGGCATCAATATGCGAGAGCGTATGTCCGCCAATTTCATGACCAGAATGGTGGAGATTAAGAACTTCGGACCGCACAATTTGCGGGCCTTGGTGGTTGGTTTTCACCAATAGGTTTCCGGACACGTAAACGGTACTTTTCCAGCCAATATCATTCAAACGCGTAACCCCCTCCATGACAGCTGACACAGGGCAATCATCAAATGTGAAACTTACGAGGGGTCGATCAAGGTTGACGGGCATAGTGCGCCGGGCGCGAAAAGGCGTCAGTCGACGGTTTATCCGGTCGACCAATCCCTTGGACGGCTGGTAGACCTTACCCGGGTCTGCGGTGGCGGGCCTCATGGGCGGGCCTCCGCATACCAGCTGGCACGCCAGAGCTTTAACGCAAAGAGCCGTAAGCCCATAGGCATGACATGACTCCTGACGATATGTTTTAGAACAGGGCGTAGGCCCTGATGGCCTGGAAATTTCCTGAGCTTTTCAACAACGCGGTAGAGGGTGAGCGTCTTCGCCAATTCCGGATGTTTGGTTGTAAACCGGGCATAGTTTGGCCCGCTTGTTTGAAACCGCTTTAGCAAGGTTTCGGTCGATTCAAGTCCCAAATGAAGGGCCGGGTTATCAAGGTGGTGCAAACGATATGATTTAGCCACCCGGGCGGCCCATTCACTATCTTCCCATCCCCATCCGTTAAAATCCGGATCAAAGGGCTCAGCCTTCAGAAGGGATTTGCGAACACATAGGTTTGACGTGCACACATATTGCGGACCGTACGCCTGTCGCTCTTCGACGGACAAAGCATCAGACACTTGTGAAAAAGCGCGGTGAAGTTCTCTGTCCGGATCTTCTGACTTGGCGGTTACATTAAAGCCGCCAAACAAGATATCGTATGAGTCTGTTTCGATCTGTTCCACATAGCGCTCAAGAAACCCGTCGCTCACTGGCAACATATCCGCATCCAGAAATAAAACCCAATCGGCGCGTGCGAATTCGACTAAAGTGTTTCTGGCAAATGAACGCCCCCGATTTCCATCTGCAATCAAAAGTCCTGCGGCACGAGAGGCGGATTTTACGGTCGCCGACAGGCTTGCATTGATGTCTGCGTCTCCTGTTCCGTCATCATAGATCAATATTTCCACATGTTTGTCGCCAATGTCTTGGGACAAAAGTTGTACGAGCAGATCCTCCGGGTTGTCCCGGTAGAACGGGATCAACACGGACAATACAGGCGTGTGCTTTTTGAAGTTCGGGCTCAACACCTTATGAAAGCTTGGCGCACTCATGTGACAGGCTCCACAGCGTCTGGTTCGGGGTCAGCATCCGGTGTTCGGTTTATTTTACCGAGGAGCGTTTTCGCCAAAGAGCGGCAATCCGCGATATTAACCAGTAG
>CAZJBW010000316.1:0-1577 GCA_964543985.1 uncultured Pirellulaceae bacterium
TAGATATTGCGAATAGGACTGTTGAACGCGAAATTAAAGTCAGCGGCACAGCTCAAACAGCACAAGTTACAATCATTTTTTCTCCAGATGGAAAACGACTCTATGTTGCCGAAACGGGCATCAATAAAATTGCAGAAATAGACTTTGAAAGTGGTCAGATTTTGGGCCGCCTGTCAGGAAGTAGCCAAGGCGACGGCCTGGCCATTGTAACGCCTTAGCCATCCAAATCTTCGGGTGCTTCCAGATATCTGGCTTTTCTAAGACTTGGAAACATTTTCGCCCATAAAGCGGCAACACCCATTGCCGCAATACCGCCTCCTGTTACTGTCAAGACAGCTCCATAAACCGCTGCCATAAATCCAGCACGAAACTCTCCAAGTTCATTAGAAGCTCCAAGGAAAATAGAATTGACCGCATTGACCCGCCCCCTCACTCTATCCGGCGTCCAAAGCTGAAGTAGAATTTCGCGGATATAGACCGATATCATATCAAAAGCCCCAACGAGCATTAAGGCCACGATTGAAACCCATGCTATTGTCGAAATACCAAAGATGGCGGTAGCTAATCCGAAAAGCGCAACGGTGACGAAAAGAATAGCTCCAGCATGATCCTTAATAGGGAAACTAACCAAGTAAACAATCATAGCAATCGCGCCAATGCCTGGAGCGGCCCGTAATAGGCCGTTACCAATAGCGCCGATTTCTAATATATCGATTGCGTATATTGGCATGAGCGCAACAGCGCCTCCTAAAAGCACAGCAAACAAGTCCAATGAAATTGCGCCAAGAACAATTTTTTCGTTCCATATATATTTGAAGCCACCAATTATAGTTTGCAAATCCACCGGCGCAGTCTCCAATTGCTGTTCAGGTTTGGCAATCGAGAAGATACAAAACGCAGCAATTGCAAAAACGAGCGCGGCAAACCCGTAAGCCACAGGGCTTGAAATTGCGACAAGAATGCCGCCTATCGCGGGGCCCGCAATTGACGCTAATTGCCACGCCGACGTTACCCAACCAATAGCATTTGCAAAGTCTTCCTTAGGAACAACATTTACGACAAGCGAAGAGGATGCAGGCGTTAAAAACGCTCTAGCAACACCAAAAACTGTCAAAATGCCCAAAATCAATACGGGATTGAATTGGCTGGCAAAAGCTAGCGCAAATATCGCAAGGGCGCAGGCCATTTCCAAGAGAATGGACACGCCCATAACTAATCTGCGTCCAAATTTATCTGAGGCTAAACCTGTTACTAAAACTAACAAAACAGCAGGTAAAAATTGTACCAATCCAATCCAACCCAAAAGCAAAGGGTTTCCTGTCTGCACATAAATATCCCAGCTAACAGCTACGGAAACTATCTGGGTCCCCATAGCCGTCAGAAAACGTGCTGCGAAAAAACGAGCAAATGAGCTATGACGAAAGGCGCTGAAACGGTCTGTTTCCATACCCGCTTATAGGCAGGGCTTTCCTGCATTCAATACAAATATATTAAGCTGCCTCTAGCTGAGGCAAATGCCCGGTCTTCACATAAATCAAACACCCTTCATCACTAAACGGATGATGCTGTGATAAATG
>CAZJBW010000317.1:0-1571 GCA_964543985.1 uncultured Pirellulaceae bacterium
TCCGTCGTTCCTAAAGCGGTCGTTGTTGCTACCTGTCTACCCATATCATCGTAAGTATAGGACATCGTCACATTATTGGCGTCGATTGTCTGGCGCATCGACCCTGTTTCGTCGTATTTGCTACGGGACAGATTGTCATCGGCGTCCAAAAATCCGACAATTTGGCCAAAACCATCGCTCAAGCTGGCGTTGATATTGCCATCGCGATCGATCGAGTTGACACGGGTGACGTCTCCAAAACCTGTCAACTTGTAGACTTGATCGTGCTGGGTACAGTTCCAATTGATCAGTTGGTTGGGCGTGTCGGCAGCTGGACCAGTCATTAAGCCACTCATCACCGAGCGACCCAAGCCGTCGGTGATTGAATGTCGCCGTGGCCGTAAACTCATCCCCGTCGTTCAACTCACCTCTTGAACCTCTTATAGAATTTTTCAACCCAGCGGATCGCTAAATTTTTTTCTTTCACGCTCCCCGAAGTGGTCTCTGGGAAAAGGTCGGAGGGCTGATTGAAGGGGGGAGGGAATAGATCGACAATCGTTCGATTGAGTTCATCGAATAATCCACTTGCCCGGGACTCTACCTCAATATCAGAATCAAATGTCAGGCTGAATTTTTGCTTGCCCAACTCCAATTTCTCAAGTGTCATACCGGTTCCATCCAGTTTTATGTACTCCAAGGCATCCATTTCTTTAAGGATTGGAAAAATTGTTTCTGTAAGATCTACACCAGATAAATCTAATTCTTTGACTTTTTTGAATTGCGCCAGTTTCTGGAGCTCAATTTTGTCAAGGCTTCGGTGAGGGAATATTAATTCCTCAACACTTCTCATTCCAAGAACAATTGTTGTTGTTCTTCAAAGCCTAAGAACTTGGTTATTGAGTAAATCACCTCCATCCGAATCAAGAGTGTTCTCAAAAACAACAAACGCTCCCATGCGGTTAGCTCGCAACGCATCGTTTAAATTGCCTCGGTTTTCATCACTAAAATGAAGCAGTAAAAAAACGACAGAAATAAAGAATGACATTTCTAACCTATTTGTCTATAGGAAGCAGGGTGTCTGGGAACGCCCACTGTTCTTTGTCGTAACGTAAATACTCAAATTTATCGGGGATATCATCTGCGGATTTGATTCCAGGTAATTCCTTCCCAATGCGTGATACAACTTTTTCCTTTTTCCAAGTCGAATCCGCATCTGCCGCAACCGGGTTTGTCGATCCAAAAATAAACCAATGTGGATACAATACGAGGGTCACTAGTCATCTTTTTTAGCATCTCCAACTCACTAGGAGTTGGCTCAAAATTTCGTTTGTCAGCAATCGTGGTATCAAATTAGCTGCCCAAAAACCTAGCAAAACCGCCGCAGTTGTCAAAAAATCGTGTGTCCCCGTCTGATTTTTTTGAAGCCGATCGAGCCAAAGCTCAATGCGATCCGATTTGGAAATGCGTGGCATGTGACCTCCAAGGGGAAATCAACAATTTACGATATGCGTCAATAACGGTGCCCAGGAACGCTTACGTCGCGTTTGGTATGACCAGAACAAGGAGTATTGGTTCCTAAAGATGTTCAAACC
>CAZJBW010000318.1:0-1545 GCA_964543985.1 uncultured Pirellulaceae bacterium
CATCTCCCTAAAGCCAAGGGGCAGGTCCAGTCCAGCGGACTGGAAACAGATGGCTTTAAAAAGTTCGCCCATTTCATCTGTTGCCGTAAGGCGGTGGAGCTGCCGCGCGATTTTATCTTTTGAGTCTGGTTTTGCGCGTGACAAAGCTACGGCTCGCATTTCAAGACCCAGCTTTGAGAGAAACTCGCGCTGCGGGACGGGAATAGTCACGGAGATGTCTACGACCTTAGCCAATTCGACTAAGGCTCCAAAATCCACCCGTGCGGTTAAGTCGGTATTGCCGGGGTCAGAAAAAACGCCGACTTTTTCATGACGCTTCAAAGCTTGGAGCGTATCGCCAAATTCTGTCGTTTCGGGGCCATAATCAATGAAGAGCGCGCGGCCTTTGTCTTTTTCAAATCGTGCTTTGATGTGATCAATGATTTGCGCGCTTGCAGGACAGACTTCCAAAAGGTCATCATTCTTGGCGTCTTCTTGCGCTTCAGGGAGTGTGGCTTGTATGGTCTCAGATATAATGGCTGGCGAGACGCCAAAACGAAGCTCTCCGTCATCAAGCGCCACCATACGTTCCTGCCAACCCGAACGTCCTGCAAAGCGGTCTTTTTGAATGAACTGCCGAATGGGCAGACAGTCCAAAAATTCATTGCCGATAATAATCGCGGGGCCTTTGGGGGCAGTCTCTAGACTAGGGGCCCAGCCAATCGGGCAGGGCGCATCACTCAGTGTTTTCCCTTGTACGGCCTCTAGCGCAGGGGAGGCCTCAACGAGGGTAATGCTGACGGCTTTGAGGAAGTCCTTATCCAATTGCGCGACTCTGAGGATGTCGCTCATCATAATGCCGCGCCCAGGGCCAAGTTCAATGAGTTGGACTGTTTCTGGCTTTCCTAAGTCCTGCCATGTTTGAATGCACCATAGGCCTATGACTTCGCCAAACATCTGACTGATTTCAGGGGCTGTAATGAAATCTCCATCAGAACCCAGCGGGTCGCGCGTAGGGTAATAGCCATGCACAGGGTCGAGTAAGCAGATGGTCATATATTCGGCCACAGAGAGCGGGCCTTCGGCTTTGATTTTGGCGATGAGCCGCTCTTTAAGCGGTTTTGTCATCATCTAATCGTTTTGGAGAAACAGGCGAACGGCGTGACGCCCAAAGGACAATAGCAAGACCAACAAATACCATAGGAAGGGAATAGGTCATACCGCGCGTTAAAGGGCCGAACAGGGTCGCATCAGGCTCTCGGAAAAACTCGACAAAGAAACGGAATGCCCCATACATTAGAATGAATGCGCCCGCACAAATACCGGGCTTGGTAAGGGCTTTGAATTTGATGCATAGGAATCGCAGGACGAGGAAAATCACGATGCCTTCGAGGAAAGCTTCATAGAGCTGACTGGGGTGGCGCGGTTGACTGTCAGGCGCTGTGCTGAAGATAAAACCCCAGGATACATCTGTCACGCGGCCATAGAGTTCTTGGTTCACAAAGTTCCCTAGAAAACGCACAGCTAATAGGCCGAGCGGCGCGCCAATGGCGGTCACATCTGCAA
>CAZJBW010000319.1:0-1543 GCA_964543985.1 uncultured Pirellulaceae bacterium
CGCCGTTTTCAGAAGAACGCCCATAGATTTGAGGAAGTCCTGTCGGCGAACCCCGACCAGAGAGTTGACGGCCGTTGTAGCCTCCGCTGCTTTTTCACCAACCTTTTTCCGGAGACTGTGCCATAACCTTTTAACCCTGAATGCGATGAAGGTCTTTTACATAACTGCAGGCCGTGATGGCAAGCAGGCAAAATAAAGAGGCATGCCTGGATCCAAGCATGCCTCGCGGGGGGAGAAAAAGTTGCCTTAAGCGACTTTTTGTGTCGTTGTTTTCACTGTGGCTTTGGCTTTTTTGCCCATAGCAACAATTTTCTTGTTCAGAGACGCGATCTCAGCTTCTAGCTCTTCAACGCGGTTGTCAGCAGATGCTGGAAGAACACCCCGAACTTTTTCAAAGCCTTCAGTGTACGTGTTTTCTACTTTTGTACGTGTTTCTTTGAACATGTCGCCAGCTTCAGCTTCAATTTTTTCGCCGCGCTCAACGAGGTCACCAAAGAATCCGTCAGTTGCTTCAAGAAGCTGCTTTCTACGCTCTTGGAAACGGTCATATGCAACGCCGTGCAGACCAACATAGGCCAAAGCGCCTTTGCGGACCGCGTCAGTTACTTTTTTCAAATTTGTCTCAGCAGCTTCAACAGCGTCTGTGATCTCTTCTTTTACTGTGTTCTCAGTTTTTGCCATGGTTCTATCCTTTCATATGTTCAACGAACATGGTTGTCTGTGGACGGCTGCTCTGCCTGTCTTGATACCTATTTAGGACACGGAATTAGAAACCGCGCCCTAATTTCACCAGCCCCGTACATTGACCGCTTGGCGCATTCGACCTAAGCTGATGCCGATAGGAGACAGATATGAAACAGCTCACACTGACTATGCTTGGCGCGGCGATAATTTTTGCAGGCTGTGCAACCACCGCTGACGAGGCGACACTGGACGCATCTTCCACCGTCGACCCTAATTCCCCAACCGCTCATGACGTTATGAAAACGGGCGGGACATATGAATACCGCAAACCTACAGGGGCTATTTACGCAAACTCATCTGCCGAGCTCGCAGAGCGTTATGCCGGCCGTCACATTGATGAGCTTCCAGAAGCAGAGAGCTCACGTAAGGCCGTAGACAACATGAACCGCGTGATTTGCAAAGAAGTCAGCCGAACACATACACGGCTCCGCACCAAGAAAGTCTGCGCGACCCGCAAAGAGTGGGACGAGCATAAATCACAGGCCGTCCGCCTCACCCGTGACCACCAGATCACAAGCCGGGCTGGCGACTAAGCTCACACTCTTTTACGCAAAACAATCGATGCGCATGGTTTTCCGTGCGCACCATTACCCGCATTTATTTTCCCTATAATGACAAAGCCGTATAAGGCGCTCGAAAGAGATTTGGAGACAGACCTATGACCGCAGCAGTCATTGACGGAAAAGCCTATGCCGCTGGCCTGAGAGACCGGGTTGGAAATGCCGTTCAGCAGATTCAAGCCACTCACGGCTATCAGCCGACACTCGCCGTTGTGTTGGTCGGTGAGGACCCTGCCAGC
>CAZJBW010000320.1:0-1542 GCA_964543985.1 uncultured Pirellulaceae bacterium
TGAATTCAGTATCGACAGCCAATTCTTCATCGCTGGATGGGAACGGCAAATAGAATTTTGGATGCCCAGTCGGCGGACACTTGCAATCGCCGCGAGTGATCGCAATTTGGCGAGCATCGTCGTTAAGGCGTTTATTTAGAACCGCCATTTCAACAACAATGCACCAAGCAAAATGGGCCGTGCGCCGGTCAACATTGTGACCATCGACAGCATCCAAAAAGCTCTGTCGCACGGCTCTGACCGCATCAATGTTGCCTTTTTGAATCAGATCAGCAAGCGTCTCGTTGGACGATTGAGCTAATCCAAAACACTCATCAATGGCGGTGCTTAGCAAACTGCGTAATGAGTATCCGTTGGGGCCGACATCCGAGTTGGTGAAAATATCAAAAGCAGAGTTTAGATTCGCACTTAAGAAGTTCCGTGCATCAATTAAGTGAATTTGCCTGGGATAGGTAGTTGATTCGTTCCAAACGACGTTTCGGCCAAGATAACTATTTCTTAGCTCTGTTGCTAAAGTTAATTTCGTACCCTCGCCGAAAACGTCCGTTGATAAAATTTGCGGGACTGGAAGAGTAGTGCTTACGTTTTTTGCAAATGGTGTTGCAATGTTGAAGGACGAGTTGTTAAGTTCTTGAAACAGTCTCGTTATATTTAAACTGATTCTATTAATAACTTCGGCAGCCAATTCATTATTGCGTTCTTCTGCTTTACTTGCTTCTTTGAATATATCCTCTATGTCAAACCGCCTTTGTATGTCAATCGGAATGTCCTCAATACTGAGCGAGCTCCAGATTTGCCCAAGGCTGCGTATTTCTTCGGGTAGCGTGTAGTCTTTCGGTAGCTTGGAGTCTGCCAGATTCCGAAGCGGTTCGATATCTGTAATGTTAAGAGATTTGAGTTTTGAAAAATCAGTTCGTTTTGCTTCTTGCTCAATTGCATTATTGAAAGCTTTTTGCGTCATGCTCCGAGCATTATTCACCTTGTTTTGTTTAGTTGATTTCAACCTGTTTTCAGCATCTTTAGCACTTTTAATTTCCGATGAAGCCGTGATATAGAACGGGTCTGACTCAAACGCGAAACGGTTATTCGCGTTAAGCTTTTCCCATTCATCTTCAAAGTACCTGGTTTTTAGCAGAACCACCATTCGAACAAGCTGGTTGGCAGCTTGGACTTGATTAGAATCTCGGAGAATATCTTTTAATCCTGCTGCGTATTCGCACAACGCATTTGCTGCATCCCGGTCGAGTTGCCCTGCTAGGTCGCTGCCATTACCAGCGAAGTTTATAATTCCGATAGTATCATAGTGGCTCGGAAGTGTTTGAAAAGAAAGCGGAGCGAGTTTCTGCTCCAATCGTCCTTCGATTTCAGCATTTGTGGGCTGTGCGCGAAAAGCCCTTACTGCCAAGTTCTCGTTTTCAGCAACTCGCAAAATGGAGAGGCTGAGTTGATCAACGAGGTCGTTGATGACTAGATTGCGAAAAGTGTTTGGCAGTAACGTTTTGCTGTTGTAAGGATTCGCCGTGACTGTGATCTCACCACCGT
>CAZJBW010000321.1:0-1392 GCA_964543985.1 uncultured Pirellulaceae bacterium
CTTAAAAACAATGAAATCAACTGCACAGTTGGAAGGCCATGTTCTGGCTTTAATGTTGTAGAAAATGGGTATTGGAATAGAGTTAGGTGGCCTCATGAATGCGCAATTCCGGCAAGCGGTGGTTGGGTCGAATCCAAAGGAAGATGCTTAGACTGGAGGTCTGTTCAGAAACCGACATTTCCAGGTCTTGCTGGCCTCGAGTCTTTTACGTATTTCGGTTCAGAATGTGTTAAATGGGCCAAGATTTATGTTCCAACAAAATGAGTTTTTTGGCTTGTTGCTGTTTTTGTTTTTGGGAATTGTCGGCTGTGGCTTTCCGCAATCAACTAGTGCCCCACAAGATCAAAATGCGACTCAATCCAGCCCCTTCGAAAGTGTGGATAGTGTGTTGGGCGTTTCAAGCGGGCAGGTGCCAAACGAAGTGCTGTCGAGATGGTTTGCAGGGTTCGATCAAGAAGAAATTGAGAAGTCAAAGTTTATCCAAAATTCTGTTGACATTCCTATAAAGCTAAATACGGCGCTGAAAGAAAAAATTATTGAAGAAGAGATTTCTTGGATACGATTGCGAGGGCCCGATCTTAGCGAAGACCTTCGGTGGCTTTCCAGTTTGGGTGCATTGCGTGGGCTCTCGATCAGATATGGTAAGCTAGTCGATGCAGACTTCAATGCGCTAAAGAGATTAGGGGATCTTGAATGGCTAGACGTAAGTGGCGTTAACATCGGGTCCAACAACTTGCCTTCGTTACCTAACTTAGAGGTCTTGGTAATGGCAACCAGTTTAACTTCTGATGAAAACATACCCCAAGCGAGTCAATTCCCAAACCTCAAAGTCATTAGTCTTGCTGGCTCGACCGTCTCAAATTTGGGTGTTCAGCGCCTAGTAGAAGAATTTCCAAACCTGCGAGCACTCGATCTAAGCCATGTAAGATCAATTGACGACAACGCAGTAAAACAATTGGTAAAGCTTCAAAAACTAAAGTATCTATATTTGGCTGGCACAAGAATCGGAGAAAGTCAAGCAGAATTGCTTTCGAAAAAACTCAATTGTTTTATCTCATTTGCGAACTGAGAAGAATTCGAAAAGGCCTGAAAATAACGGGGCTGTTAGAACGCACCAGACGGGACACGCGCGGAGGGAAGAAACGGGGGAGGGGTCAGCCGGGGACACACGACTTTTTGACATCTGCGGCGGTTTTGTTAGGTTTTTGGGCAACTAATTGACCCGTATTCCAATTTCGAAAGTAGTCTCATGGCCCGGATTGCTCGTGCTGATGTGTTTCGCCCGGATGAAATTGCGATCGTCCACAAAGAACTGCGTTAGCAAAGAACTGCGTTAGAAAGAACTGCGTTAGAAAGAACTGCGTTAGAAAGAACTGCGTTAGAAAGAACTGC
>CAZJBW010000322.1:0-1533 GCA_964543985.1 uncultured Pirellulaceae bacterium
GCTAATTACCCTCGGCAAGGAAGAGACTGTTATTGGGATACATCTTGTTGGCGATGATACGCCAGAGATTATTCAAGCGCTCGGTATTTGCGTGAAAGCAGGCGTAACAAAAGCGCAATTTGATGCGACCTGTGCCGTTCATCCGACGCTGGCAGAAGAGATTGTTACGCTTAAACCGAGGCAAGACAACAAGGTGACGACGGTAACGTAGCTGGGCTGCCTGCGACACTCTTACAACTGGGATGCCGGCAAACAGTTCCCATATCCGTACCAAGGAGACGGATATGGCGCTGAATACGCAAATACCACCCCGCGAAGTCGATTATGATCGACCTCTTAATTCTCATGTACAGCCAGTCACGTTTAGTGACAAAATCGCTTTCTTATTTGTCAAATTCCTCAGGTTCTTCGCAGATAAGTTCTTTGCCAAACGGTATGGTCACAGGGCAGTCGTTCTTGAAACCGTGGCTGCGGTACCGGGCATGGTTGGCGGCTTGTGGCAGCATCTGACAGCCCTACGGAAAATGCGGGACGACGAAGGTTGGATACGAACGCTTCTCGACGAAGCCGAAAACGAACGTATGCACCTGATGACATTCATCGAGGTTGCTCAGCCTAACTGGTTTGAGCGCATGTTGATCATCATTGTGCAGTTCTTTTTCTACAATGCGTACTTCTTCCTTTATCTGTTTGCGCCGCGCACAGCTCACCGCGTGGTCGGGTATTTTGAAGAAGAGGCCGTTATTAGCTACACGCAATACCTCGAAGAAATTGACGCCGGACATCATCCTAACTCGCCTGCGCCGCAGATAGCCATCGACTATTGGCAGCTGCCTGCGAACGCGACATTAAGGGATGTGGTTATTGCCGTGAGAGCGGATGAGGCTGAGCACCGTGACGTCAATCACAGCTTTGTCGAAACTCTTGATAAGCGTCGGGAAAAAACACCGACACCCGCCCGGAAGCCTACTTAAGCTTTGTCCCAAAAAAGTCGGGCATGTTGTCACCAAACCCTTTGGATGTATTTGGCTCTAGCTCGTTTTTGCGGTTTCGACGCGGCTTGTTATCCCGGTTAGTGTCACGTTTTTTTTGAGCTGGTTTCTTTGACGTATCCTTGCGGGGCTTTGAATCTGACGTATCTTTTGGTTGATCGTCCTTAGGTTTGGCGCGCGCCTCAGACCGTTTTCGACTTCCGCTCTTGCGCTTGTCAGAGCGTTTATCCGATCTGTTTCGCTTGCCGCGTTCTGTTGGAAACTCATCCAGGTCTGGGATTTTCAATTCTTCGATTTCTTCGGTCTGGATAAGACTCAGTATGTTGCCATAGGCTTTTTCATCAAGACGCGTCACAAACATGATTGCGTCACCGTCCCGACCTGCGCGACCTGTACGACCGATCCGGTGGACATAGTCCTCGGCGTGGTTGGGTACGTCATAATTAAAGACGTGCGACACATCGGGAATATCAAGACCACGGGCGGCCACATCACTGGCGACGAGGAGCTTCACATCGCCATTTTTAAATTCATCCAAGGT
>CAZJBW010000323.1:0-1526 GCA_964543985.1 uncultured Pirellulaceae bacterium
GTTTTGTTTTGTTTGACTTCATCGCCGGTACAAGAAATTAGCTTGCCGGCATAGACGTAAGTTTGTTGAGCCGTAGATGATGTGGTTGCGACAATCGTCAAGAGAATCGCAACGAAGACTGAATGCTTAGACATGTTGTTGAATCCAATAATCAATGTTTTGCTGCATAGAGCCTAATGGGCGCGGGCCAATTGAGCAACAATCAACTATTTGGTTTTGGCACCAGATGTTTGGCAAAGAAATCGCGAAAAGCTTCCATGGAAGCAGTAGATTTTTGCGTGCGGTCCATGGATGCCAGTTCTCGTTGCAGAATTTTCAGCAGCGTTTGCAGAAAGGCAACAATCATTGGGCCAATTAATATTCCCATCGGTCCCAGCACTGCAATCCCGCCCAGAACACTCAGTAATGCCAGCAGCGGGTGCAGGTTTGATTGTCCGTGTAATACCATTGGTTTGATTAGGTTGTCAGACATGGAAATAATCAGCGTTCCATAAATCGCCAATCCAATTCCTGCCGTCAAGTTATTTTCGACAAACGCTAACCACAAAGAGCACGGAATCCAAACACTAGCGGCGCCAACAAACGGTACCAGTGCCAGGCAGCCAGTCAAAAGTGTTAACAAAAATACTGATTCCAGTCCGGCGATATAGTAGCCGATGCCGCCCAGTAAGGTCTGGACCAGTGCGGCCAGCAAGGTCGCTATCACGACAGCTCGGCTAACGCGGCTGAATTCGTGAATCAACTCCTCCTCGTAATCATCGTTGATGGGTGAAAGCTGTTTCAATGATTGCAACATTCCAGGACCATCCAGCAAAAAGAAATACAGGCTGATGATCATGACTGCCCCGCCAAGAATAAGGCGACCGAGAAACGAAGTCGTCGATGCTCCCAGCCCGACCAGGGTGCTGCGCGCTACAGAAACGATATTGCTCCCATATTCATCGATCAATTCTGGCGTCGGGTTGGCAAGCTCCCGCAACCAAACCCAGAACCGGCTGCCGCCTAGTGCCTGGACTTTGAACGCATCAAACGCATCGATTGTCATTGAAAGCTGGTGCTGGAAATCGTGTAGTAGCGGTTTGGGTTGCTCTTCTTGATCCTGATCTTGATCTGATGCGTTCTCGTCGTCTTCAATTTCCATATCCAATGGGCTGGCGATCGCTGATTGAACATCGCGAAGGTCCTCGAAAGCTTTCAGATACCCTTCAAAAGATTTTTGTATCTGCTCGTCTTCATCAATTTTTTTTGCAACATCATCGTTGTAAAAGCTGGTGTTGGTCATTTGACCGCCCAGATACGCGACGTCTTCCAGTTGTTCGATTTCTGTCATGTTGACCAACCGAACCTGGACGACGTTTAATTCTTCAGCCAGTTTCGGCATTGTGAGTTTCAGTTTTTCACGGGTATCTTCGATGCCTTGTAAAAAAGTTGTTTTGTTGAGCGACTTCAGCAATTCCTGACTTTCGAAAGCTGCAAAAACGAAAAGCAACGCCAATGGGATCAGAACCGTCAGCAGTATTCCGGCC
>CAZJBW010000324.1:0-1522 GCA_964543985.1 uncultured Pirellulaceae bacterium
CGGCTTGCGCGTGGTTTTGAAATGGATAGATTTCCGTCCGGACTCGGTGATCGCGGACGTTATCCCGCTTGAATCGTTATGTCTGAAAACACGATTGAAACATTATCCGTTTCTGAGGCAATTTCAGCTTGTCGAGTTCGCTACCGTGATTTCCTTAGGTCGTCACATCGAATCGAAGGAATTCTCTCTGTTACGGGATATGGCGCGTGCCTTCGAGATTTTGAAAACGAGCAACTGTACATCCACATCCCAGGTTCGTGGATTTATCACTCGGTTCCTCACGATATGCAGCAATACATTGGTAGCTTGATCTTGTATTCCGGCAACGGTGCGGTAACCGGCAAACTCCACTACGGAGGTCTGGGCCTTGCTGAATGCGCGATGTTTGCAATCGACAGCTTTGAATTCAATGATTCCAAAACAGAACTTGTTGAATTTGGCCCTTTCGTGGAAAAAATTGAGGTCGAATTGCTTGGCCGATTCGGTCGAAATGCTGTGCTTCGATGGCTCGGCGACGAAGAATCGCCAATGATTACATTAGATATCCATACACTTCACTCAATAAAGCAACAGGTTGATCGGATAAACGACCCGCAATACCAAAATGATGAGCGGGGCACACCTGCGGAACGTGTTGGGATCAAATTCAATCTGTTCTTTGAACGCCTGATAGATACACTCAACAAACACGAGCTTTGGCCTCCGGACGAGAACAGTGCGGGATAACAATGCGATGCACGCGAAGCCGGACTTGCGCGTCGTTTTGAAATGGAAGATCGCTGGTTCCGGCTCGGTGATCGCGGACGTTATCCACCTTCGGGTCAAACCGAACCGATTGCCATTTGTTTACGTACATCATGCATGTGGAAACCAAAAATCTCTCTTCGAATCGCATTCTTAATCTTTACGCTTTTGTCGGTATGCGTGTCAGTTGTGGCGAAACATGAATATGATCGCCGTGAAGCTGAGCGTATATCAGAAGAACGCCAGCTAGAACTTGAAGAAACGCGAGAGAGGATTGATAGCAATCAGATAGCAGCAGGAATGACGGAGGTCGATTATCTTGCCATCGCAAGCCCCTGCGAGACACAGGTGCTTGGCGAATACACAGAATATGCTCATGGTTTTCCCGGAGGCTTGGGGCACGGATTAACCATTACCGTTAAAAACAAGATCCTAGTCAAAGCCCGCTCTTGGAGTTGCCTAGGCGGCCAGACGTTTTTCAATACAAAGACTGACGTTGAGGAATCTGAGGTCATCGCATTGCGGGATTTAAGGTTCTCAGACGAACCAGATAGCGGTGGATAACAATGCGATGGACCCAAGTCGCATTTCGTGTCGATTTTAATGTTTAGTTTATTTGCTGCGACTGGGTCATCGCGGACGTTATCCCGCTTCAACGCCATCCAAACGCTGTGTGATTAGTGATCGCCGACAAGACATACGTAATCTCAATCTGGCTCGTTGACCCAGTTGGGGGTACGTTCGTTGACTGGCCACCAGAAGACGAAAACTCGTATCT
>CAZJBW010000325.1:0-1513 GCA_964543985.1 uncultured Pirellulaceae bacterium
CTCTAAGCTAATCTATTATCCACAATACCCCGAAGTAAGATTTTCAGGGTTTCTTAGAGCTTCAAATGTAGCATTGAGCGAATGGATGTCGCCGCAGAAACAAGGTAGAGCACACGGGCGATGGTTAGTTCTTGGTGTAACAAGTGGCCAAGAAATATTAGCTTATTTGGTTACCCCGAAAGCAAATCTAAATCGCGAATTGGAAAGATTCCGCTTCTCTGAGGAAATCGGTATTTTCTACTCACTAGTTACTAAAGGGTCACAAGGCGGGAAATCCTCGAGAGAACTACTGATAGAACGCCTAAAAGAAATTCATAATAAGGGTTGGATAGAAAGCCAAAAACTCAATACAGAAGGTATCGCTGAACCCTATCGAGCTCTAAATGGCGGAGGCTATACGCTCGAAGCTGCACTCGGGGTTAAACCCAATGGTATCGCTGAACCAGATTATCTTGGATGGGAAGTTAAACAGTTTGGGGTCAAAAAATTCCCAACAATAGGCTCTAAGCCAACAACTATCATGACATCTGAACCAAACGGAGGCTTTTATACCTCTGAAGGAGCAATTGAATTTGTTAAAAGTTATGGATACCCAGACAAAAATGGCAAGCCTGACAGATTAAACTTTGGCGGAAAACACGTAGTAGATAAACAACACAACTTAACAAGTCTGAAGCTTGAATTACATGGATTCGATACGGAAAAAGCGTCTATTACAAATGCAAATGGAGAAATAGCACTCATAGATATTAATGGCAAAATCACGGCCAGTTGGGGGTTTACAAAAATCATGGACCATTGGAAACGAAAACATTCCAAGGCGGTTTATGTTCCCAGCTTAAAACAGAAAAATCGGAATAATAATTCTACAGAATACCATTATGGTGCGGACATAGAACTTGGGACAGGAACATCGTTCCAGAGATTTTTAATGGCAATGAGTTCAGGCGCAGTGTTTTATGACCCAGGCATCAAATTAGAAAATGTGTCATCAAGCAAACCAAAAATTAAAAAGAGAAGCCAATTCAGGGTTAATCATAAAAACTTAAACGGCCTATACGATAAATTTGAATACATAGATCTTGCTCAAATTAAATTCAAGAATTAGCATATAGAGACAGACCACGTTTTATATCAATATACGCTCTCACCCAAAATAGCCATAAACTATAGTCTGTCCCGAATTATCTCTTTAGGGCACTTCTGAAGCGAAAAAGTCAGCATATACATATTTGGAGCAAGCGAGGGGCGTAGACTAAATGGATTATGAAGCTCTACAACTTCAATGTCTTTAAGTAAAACGTTAGCAATCAAAGATAGCTTTTCTAAATACAAACTTTCGCACTAAAGAATTACACTTGTCGAAGTGCTTAAATTTATCTAGACCAATTAGTGTTTGGTCGGAGTATAGGAAATATAAACGCCATGTTTTAATTATCATCTAAGCAATTTACCCTGTCAAAATTCCTTAAATAAGCAACAAAACAGCCCGTTTACTCTGCGTTTCCACCTA